>NZ_JBIAXM010000001.1:0-828306 GCF_042896695.1 Streptomyces sp. NPDC001270
GACGGGTCGAGCAGGGACGAAAGTCGGGACTAGTGATCCGGCGGTGGCTTGTGGAAGCGCCGTCGCTCAACGGATAAAAGGTACCCCGGGGATAACAGGCTGATCTTCCCCAAGAGTCCATATCGACGGGATGGTTTGGCACCTCGATGTCGGCTCGTCGCATCCTGGGGCTGGAGTCGGTCCCAAGGGTTGGGCTGTTCGCCCATTAAAGCGGTACGCGAGCTGGGTTTAGAACGTCGTGAGACAGTTCGGTCCCTATCCGCTGTGCGCGTAGGAGTCTTGAGAAGGGCTGTCCCTAGTACGAGAGGACCGGGACGGACGAACCTCTGGTGTGCCAGTTGTTCTGCCAAGGGCATGGCTGGTTGGCTACGTTCGGGAGGGATAACCGCTGAAAGCATCTAAGCGGGAAGCCTGCTTCGAGATGAGGGCTCCCACCCACTTGATGGGGTAAGGCTCCCAGTAGACGACTGGGTTGATAGGCCGGATATGGAAGCTCGGTGACGGGTGGAGTTGACCGGTACTAATAGGCCGAGGGCTTGTCCTCAGTTGCTCGCGTCCACTGTGTTGGTTCTGAAACCACGAACAGCCCCGCTCATGTGTGTGGGTGGTGTGGCGTTTGTTGTTTCGTAGTGTTTCGGTGGTTATAGCGTGAGGGAAACGCCCGGTTACATTCCGAACCCGGAAGCTAAGCCTTACAGCGCCGATGGTACTGCAGGGGGGACCCTGTGGGAGAGTAGGACGCCGCCGAACTAATTGTGGGGAATCCCCCGTGCTCTTGGGCACGGGGGATTTCTGCGTTTAGGGTCGAAGCATGCGCTACGACCTGGTCATCTTTGACAACGACGGTGTGCTCGTGGACAGCGAGCCCATTTCCAACCGGCTGCTCGCGGACTATCTCACCGAACTGGGGCATCCGACCTCCTACGAGGACTCACTGCGGGACTACATGGGCGCCGCCATGCACCGCGTACACGATCTGGTGGCGGAACGGACCGGACAGCGGCTGCCGGACGACTTCGACGACGTCGTCCACGCGCGCGTGTTCGCCGCGTTCGAGCAGGAGCTGAAGCCGATAGCCGGTGCCGTCGGTGTGCTGGAGAAGCTGGCCGCGGACGGAGTGCCGTACTGTGTGGCGTCCTCCGGGAGCCATGAGCGGATCCGGGTGGGGCACCGGACGACGGGACTCGACCGGTGGTTCGAGGAAGCGCGGATCTTCAGCGCGCAGGACGTGGGACGCGGCAAGCCGGCGCCGGACCTGTTCCTGTACGCGGCCGAGCGGATGGGGGTCGCTCCCGGGCGGTGCGTCGTCGTGGAGGACAGCCCGCTGGGCGTGCAGGCGGCCGTCGCGGCCGGGATGGACGTGTACGGGTTCACCGCCATGACACCTCCGGAGCGGCTCACCGGTGCCGATCGACTCTTCTCCGACATGGGGGAGTTGCTGGATCTGCTGGTCTGAACCCGGAGTCGGCTCCCGTCGGCCTCGCCGGACAAAGGTGAGGGAAATTCAGCTTTGGCGGGATCTACCCACCGGTACCCCAGGGCCTTACCCTCGCGGCCATGACAGATGTGCTGCGGCGCGGCAGGGCTTCGTTGGCGTTCGGCTTCTTCGCCCAGGGCGTCGCGTTCGCCCTGCTCGTCACGCGCATCCCGGCCATGCAGGACCGTTACGGCGTCTCCGACGCGTTATTGCCCGTCTACCTGGCGGCCGTACCGATCCTCGCCGGAGTCGGCAGCGTCGGCACCGAGCAGTTGGTGAAGCGCATACGGCCCAGTCGGCTGCTGCGCTGGTCACAGCCCGTGGTGCTGCTCGCGCTGCTCGGCGTGGGGGCCGGTGACCGGCTGGTCGTGCTGATGGTGGCGCTGGCGGCGTTCGGGCTGGCCGTCGGCGCCCTGGACGCCTCGATGAACATGCTCGGGGTGAGCCTGCAGCGGGCGTACGGGCGGAGCATCATGCTCAGCTTCCATGCCGTGTACAGCCTGGGCGGGATAGTCGGGGCCTCGCTGGCCTGGGCGGGGGCGCACTGGGAGTTGGCGCTGTGGGTGTCGTACCTGCCGGTCGTGGTGGTGCTGTTGCCAGCGGCTTTGGTGGGGAGCCGGTGGTATGTGGACGGTGAGCCGGCGCCTGCGGCGGACGGTCAGGGGGGAACGGGCGGCGGGAGTGTCGTCTTCCGGATGCTGCTTCCGCTGTGCCTGGTGATGACCTTCGCGTACATCGGGGACTCGACCGTCTCCAACTGGAGCGCGAAGTACCTGAAGGACGTGCTGGGGAGTTCGGAGCAGCTGTCGACCGTTCCGTACAACGTGTACATGGTGACCACGTTGGCGGGGCGGGCCATCGGGGACTTCGGGGTGCGGCGGTTCGGGGCCGTGGCGGTGGTGCGGGTGGGGTCGCTGCTGGCGGCGGCCGGGTTCGCGGTGGTGTCGGTGGCGCCTGGCGCGTGGGTCGGGATGCTCGGGTTCACGCTGCTGGGGCTCGGGCTGTGCGTGTTGGTGCCGCAGACGTTCGCGGCGGCCGGCCGGCTGTTTCCGGGGGCTTCGGACGCGGCCGTCGCGCGGCTCAACATCTTCAACTACGCGGGTTTCCTGATCGGTTCGCCGCTGGTGGGGGCGCTCGGCGACGCCTGGAGCTACCGCGGGGCGATGCTCGTGCCGATGGTGTTGGTTTTGGCGACGCTCGTGTACGCCAGGTCGTTCGAGGCCGGATCGGACCGATACGGTGACGAGCATGAGCGGCCGCACACAGCTGATGTGGGACGAGGCAGTAACGGGCTATGACTTCGGCCCGGGCCACCCGATGGACCCGGTCCGGCTGGCGCTGACGCGGAAGCTGGTCGGCGCCTTCGGGCTCGATCGCGAGGTGGACGTCGTCGCGGCCGAACCGGCGGGGGACTCGACGCTGCGGCTGGTCCACCGGGAGGACTACATCGAGGCGGTGAAGGCGGCCTCGGCCGATCCCGCGTCGGCGGACGGTGCGTACGGCCTGGGGACCTTGGACGATCCCGCGTTCGCCGGGATGCACGAGGCGTCGGCGCTGATCGCCGGACAGTCGGTGGCGGCCGCGGAGGCGGTGTGGCGCGGGGACGCGCCGCACGCGGTGAACTTCACGGGCGGGCTGCACCACGCGATGCCCGGGGGTGCCTCCGGGTTCTGCATCTACAACGACGCCGCGCTGGCGATCGCGCGGCTGCTGGAGATGGGTGCGGAACGCGTCGCCTACGTGGATGTCGACGTGCACCACGGGGACGGGGTGCAGGCGGCGTTCTGGGAGGATCCGCGGGTACTGACGATCTCGCTGCACGAACATCCCCGGACGTTGTTCCCGCAGACCGGGTGGCCGGAGGAGACCGGGGCGGAGACGGCCGCGGGGTCCGCCGTGAATCTGCCGCTGCCGGCCGGGACCGGGGACGAGGGCTGGCTGCGGGCGTTCCACGCGGTGGTGCCGGAACTGATCGCCGACTTCCGGCCCGAGGTCCTGGTGACGCAGCACGGCGCCGATACGCACTTCGAGGATCCGCTGGCGCATCTGGCCGTCTCGTTGGACGCGCAGCGGGCGGTGCAGGTGGCGTGCCATGAGCTGGCGCACGCGCACACGGGTGGGAAGTGGATCGCGCTCGGCGGGGGCGGGTACGACGTGGTGGGTGTCGTGCCGCGTTCGTGGACGCATCTCGTGGGGATCGCGGCGGAGCGGCCGGTGGAGCCGGAGACGTTGATTCCCGAGGAGTGGCGGCAGGAGGTCTTCGCCCGTACGCGGCAGTTGGGGCCGATGCGGATGACGGACGGGCGCTGGCCCGTGTCGTGGGCCCACTGGGATCAGGGGTACGACCCGGCCGACCGTCTGGACCAGGCCGTACTGGCGACGCGACGGGTGGTGTTCCCGATGCGGGGGATGCTGGCCTGAGGGTTCGTCGAGCGCTGCGCCTGGCGGGGCGGGGCGGGGCGGGGCGGGTCGTGTGTTGTCCGCGGGTGTGGTGTGGCCGGGTGCGCCTGCGTGGCGCAGCCGCATCTCGGCTCGGCCCCACGCCCCTGGAGGTGCGCCGTTCCCCGCTCCCCTCCGTGGCCGGGGTGCCGGCTCGGCGTTGGGCCATGCGTGGGGTCTTGGGGGGAAAGGGTCCCGGTGGGGGGTGTGGTCCGTCAGGATCACATGGGTGTTGAGCACCGGAGTCCTCCGCGCGCATCTGCTGGCCGCCCGTCTGGCCGGGCCGGTGGCCACCTCGCGGGAGGCGAGCCTGCGCAGTTATCGGCTGTTCGCCGCTCGTGATCCCCGCGCGCTGATCGGGATCGATCCAGAACTTTCCTGGGGACAACTGGATTTGATCGAACTGATGGCGCAAAGATGTGGGGTTTCGGCGGATCCTCGGCACACATCCGGTCATGATGTGATTGACCCGGAGCTGACGCTGGCCGCGCTCGACGCCTTCGCGGAGCGCATCGGGGTCGTGGCCCGGCATGGCGCCCCCGTGCTGATCGGCACCGGGCACCCGCACCGCCTGCTCGGCTTCTACGCCGCCCTGGCGGACGCGCTGTCGGCGGCGGGATGTGACGTCCTCACCCCCGCGCAGGGTCACTGTGTCGACATAACGACCCAGTTCGGACTACGCACGTACACCCTTGATTACGTACGGGGAGTCGCGCTGGTCCGTGATCCCGGAGCCGAACACCCCGGTTGTGAGCCCGGCGCGCACACGCACTCCCCCTTGCCGGTTCGGACCGTGCTGGCCGCCGCCGCGGAGGCCGGCGGGCCGCTGCCGGAGCTGGTGATCGGGGACCACGGCTGGGTCTGCGGAGCAGGTCAACTGGGGTTCGAGGCCATGGGTCTGGCCGACACCGACGACCCCGCGCTGTTCGTGGGTGAGGCGGAGGGGCGCGTGTCCGTCGTCGTTCCACTTGATGACGCTGTGCGGTCTGCTTACTACCGTCCGCTTACCCGCTACGTACTCAATCGAGCGTGTCTGTCACGGTAGGCCGCCGATGGGTGCACCTCTTCCCCACTCGCATCACCCGCATCTAGTCTGGGGAGTGAGCACGCAGCGACGAAGAGTCACCGGAAGGGGAAGCCGGTGGCCGTCGAGTGCGGAAGGTTCAGGTGTGTCATGGCTGCTGGCGAGAGGCCTCTGAACGAGGTCGTATTCCTGACCGTGGCGGAAGTCGCTGCGGTGATGCGAGTGTCGAAGATGACCGTGTACCGGCTGGTGCACAGTGGTCATCTGCCCGCGATCCGGGTGGGGCGGTCCTTCCGCGTCCCGGAGCAAGCGGTACACGAGTACCTCCGCGAGAGCTACGTGGGGGTCGAAACGGCCTGACGACGGCCCCGGGTGACCGCCCGGAGCACCTCGATTACGACCTCAGCCCTCGGGCGGGTAGGCTAGCCCCTTGTAGGTCGTATGGGCCCATGGCGCCCAGCACCGAGTGATGAGAAGTGAGCGAGGGTAGTCGTGGGCTCTGTTATCAAGAAGCGGCGTAAGCGGATGGCGAAGAAGAAGCACCGCAAGCTGCTCAAGCGCACGCGTGTTCAGCGTCGTAACAAGAAGTAGGGTTCGGCGCGAGCCGCGAGAGCTGTGCATGTGGCCCCCCATCCGGAGTGATGGGGGGCCACAGGCATGTTCCGACCGGGGAATGACCGGGAAATTTCGGTCACCTCCTGCACCGGGTGACCATGGCAGCGCCATGTCCACCCGCTAAGTTGGCTCGAACAAGGGGACATGCGGAAGGAAGGCGCTGATCTTGGGCAAGGTCGTGCTCGTGACCGGCGTGGCCCGGCAGCTGGGCGGTCGTTTCGTGCGGCGGATCCAGCGTGACCCCGAGGTGGACCGGGTGGTCGCCGTCGACGCGGTGCCGCCCGAGCACCACCTCGGCGGGGCCGACTTCATCCAGGCCGACATCCGGCAGCCCGGCATCGCGCGCGTCCTCGCCGAGACGGCCGCCGACACGGTCGTGCATCTGGACGTGACCGGCATGGCGCTGGGCAGCGGCAGCCGGGCCACGGTCAAGGAGACCAACGTCATCGGCACCATGCAGCTCCTCGGTGCCTGCCAGAAGTCACCGGCCGTGCGGCGTCTGGTCGTCAAGTCCAGTACGAACGTGTACGGGTCGGCCTCCCGGGACCCCGCCGTGTTCACCGAGACCACCCCGCCCAAGTCGCTGGCCGGCGGAGGCTTCGCCAAGGACACGGTGGAGGTCGAGGGGTACGTACGGGGCTTCGCGCGGCGGCGGCCCGACGTGGCCGTGTGCGTGCTGCGGTTCGCGAACATCCTGGGGCCGACCACCGACACACCGCTGGCCGCGTACTTCTCGCTGCCGGTGCTGCCGACCGTGTTCGGCTACGACCCGCGGTTGCAGTTCGTGCACGAGGACGACGTGATCGACGTGCTGCGGATCGCGGCGCACGAACCGGCCCGGTCCACGCTCAACAGCGGGACCTTCAACATCGCCGGCGACGGCGTGCTGCTGCTCTCGCAGTGTTCCCGGCGGCTGGGACGGCCCACCGTGCCGCTGCTGCTGCCCGCGGTCACCTGGACCGGCTCCCTGGTGCGTACGCTGGGTATGACGGACTTCTCCCCCGAGCAGATCCGGCTGCTCACCCACGGCCGGGTCGTGTCGACGGTGCAGATGCGCGAGACCCTCGGCTTCCGGCCGAAGTACACGACCGCGGAGACCTTCGCGGACTTCGCCGGCAGCCGCGGACCCGGTCTGCTGCCGCCCCAGGCCCTGGCCGGGGCCGTCGACCGGATCGCCGCGCTGACCCTGCGGGGCAGCGGCCACTACCCGACGCAGAGCGCCGATTAGCGCCGATCGAGGAGCGCAGCAATCATGGCGGACGCCAAGGTCATTCCGTTCGACGACGACCGCTCCCGCGGCTCCGCCGGGTCGCGGCCCGCGCGGCGCCGGGGCACCGCGGCCCGGCGCTCGGGGGAGCCCGCGGCGGTGGGCGAGGTCCAGGCCCTCCCGGGACGGCCGACGGCGCAGGATGATGTTCCCGTGACCCAGGAGGAACAGCCGCAACAGCAGCCGCGGAACCGCGGCCTGGACCAGCGCGTCGCGAGCGGCCTGGCCTTCCTGCGCCGCCGGCTGACCGGGGACTACGACGTCGACGACTTCGGCTACGACGAGGAGCTGACCGACCAGCTCCTGATGTCGCTGCTGCGCCCGGTGTACGAGAAGTACTTCCGGGTCGAGGTGAAGGGCATCGAGAACATCCCGGCCGAGGGCGGTGCGCTGATCGTCGCCAACCACTCCGGGACGCTGCCGCTGGACGGGCTGATGATGCAGGTCGCCGTGCACGACCACCATCCGGCCGGGCGGCACCTGCGGCTGCTCGCGGCCGACCTGGTCTTCGTGCTGCCGCTGGTCAACGAACTCGCCCGCAAACTCGGCCACACCCTGGCCTGCGCGGAGGACGCCGAGCGGCTGCTCGGGGCCGGTGAGCTGGTCGGGGTGATGCCGGAGGGCTTCAAGGGCATCGGCAAGCCGTTCGGCGAGCGCTACAAGCTCCAGCGGTTCGGGCGGGGCGGCTTCGTCTCTACGGCGCTGCGCACGGGCACGCCGATCGTGCCCTGTTCGGTCGTCGGGGCCGAGGAGATCTATCCGATGATCGGCAATGCCCGGACCCTGGCGCGGCTGCTGGGCATTCCGTACTTCCCGCTGACGCCCACCTTCCCGTGGCTGGGTCCGCTGGGCGCGGTTCCGCTGCCGACGAAGTGGACGATCCAGTTCGGCGAGCCGATCCCGACGGACGGCTATCCGCCGGAGGCCGCGGACGATCCGATGCTGATGTTCAACCTGACGGACCAGGTCCGCGAACAGATCCAGCACACGCTGTACAAGCTGCTGGTGCAGCGGCGGTCGGTGTTCTTCTAGCCGCGTGGCCGCGCAGCACGACGGTGGGGCCCTCCCGGGAGGGCCCCACCGTCGTGTCCGTACCGCCTAGTTCAAGTCGTCGCTGTCGATGCCCAGGCCGGGCAGCAGGCCCGGCAGCAGCGGCGGGAGCGTCACGTCCGGCTTGCTGGTGGGGCTCTTGCTGGTCGGCGGGGAGGCGCTGCCGCTGCTCTTCGGCGGGTCGAACAGGCCGCCCGTGGTGCCTCCGAGCAGTCCGTCCTGCGTGCTGCCGGTGGTCTGGTCGCTCGGGCTGCTGCTGGAGCCGCGTCCGGCGGAAGGGCGGCTGCCGGCGGAGGGCGTGGACGAGCGGTGGGTGCCGGCGGAGTGCTCGGACGAGGAGCCGGAACCCTGACGCGCCCCTTCGCCGGTCCGGGTCGGGGACTGCGGGAGCAGGGACTGGAGCGGCCCGACCTCTTCGTCTATGGCGTCGAACACCGACGAGACCTGGTCGCTGACGTCCCCGAGCTGGACCGGGAGTCTGTCGCGCAGCGCGCCCCACATCTCGCGGTGGGAGCGGGAGAAGGTGGACAGGGCCTGGATGGGGCCCAGCGAGTCCGGATCGCGCTCGTACGCCTCGTGCAGCAGGCGGTGGCCCTCGGTGACGTCGTGCTGCATGCCCGACAGGGTGCGGCGGATCTCGCCGATGGACTCGTGGTCGAGCCGGCCGCTCCGGTCCCGTTCGAGCAGCCGCCGGGCCTCGCTCAGCCGGGTCGAGGCCTGGTCGAGATAGGTCTGGCCGCGCTCGTCGTTCCCGTCGCTGAGGTAGTTCAGCCTGAACTCCTCGATGCCCCGCTTCAGGCCGTACAGCGAATCGCCGGGCAGTGCGTCGGAGCTGGCGGCGGCGACGCCGCCGAAGGCCCCGGCGGCCACTCCGACGCTGAGTCCACCCGCGGCCAGCCCCTTGGACAGCCGGGAACGCGGTCGCAGCTTGCCCAGTGGACTCGCCCGGTGCGCCCCCTTGGCCCGGTGCCCCCGTTGCTGGGGCACCGAAGGATCAGCCGCCCCGGGCACGGTGCCCTCCTGCAGCATGGCCTCCATGGCGGCCACGAGCTGGGCCCGCTGGACGGCCTTGACCTCCGGGTCGAGCTGCGGCCTGGGCAGTGCGCCGAGACCCGCGGCGAGGGTCAACAACTCGCCCTGCTCCGGCCGTTCGGCTGCCGGGGCGGGTGCCTCGGGCTGCTCGGCCGCCGTGTCCCGGGTGGACTGCTCCTCCAGGGCCTGGGCGAAGGCGTTCGCCCGCCGGTGTGCCGATACGTTCGCGATCACTGGCGGCACCTCCTCTCGTCATGACGGTCGACTCCCCAGGGGGTCCTGAGGGTTGCACGTCCATGACCGCTTCCACACGATCAGGTGATCAGGGTCGGCCAGGACGTGACCACAGGGAGCCTGTATCCCGCACAACGAATGGCGCGGCACTTGGGTTACGGACGACGGATGATCGGCTGGGAAAGTCAACGCACTTTCACGGACCGTGAGTTGGCCGCCGCGTAGCGTGGCGGCGGCCGGCCGGGCGTCAGCGTGCGTCGTCCGGCAGCAACCGGGCGAGGGTGCGCACGGCCCGGTACTGGAGGGTCTTGATGGCGCCCTCGTTCTTGCCCATCACCCGGGCCGTCTCGGCGACGGAGAGACCCTGGAGGAAGCGGAGGGTCACGCACTCCTGCTGCTGGGGGTTGAGCCGCCGTACGGCGTCGAGCAGGGCCGCGTTGGAGAGGGACTCCAGGACGGAGTCCTCGGGGGAGCGCTCGACCTCGTTGGCGTCGAGCATCTCGCCGGTGGTGACCTCCAGCCGGAAACGGCTGGACTTGAAGTGGTCGGCGACCAGGTTGCGGGCGATGGTGACCAGCCAGGCGCCGAAGTCGCGGCCCTGCCAGGTGAAGGTGCCGATGCGGCGCAGGGCGCGCAGGAAGGTCTCGCTGGTGAGGTCCTCGGCGGTCGCCTTGCCGCCGACCCGGTAGTAGATGTAGCGGTACACGGTGTCGCTGTACTGGTCGTACAGGCGGCCGAAGGCGTCGGCCTCACCGGCCTGGGCGCGCTCGACGAGGTCCATCATCCGGGCGCTGTCGCTGTCCGCGGCCGGCCGGCGGGCGGTGGCTGCGCCGGCTGCGCGCCCCCGTCTGCCGGCCGCCCGGCCGTCACCCGAGCGCCGCCCTTCGACGACGGCGCTGCGCGCCGGGCCCTGCTCGATGCCGTCGGCGAGTGCGTAGCACGGGCCTACGGGGGCGGCGGTGGCGAAGGCGGGTACGGCGTACGCGGTGGGGACGAAGCCGCGCAACAGTTCTTGGACCGTCGCGACCGTTGCGCGCAGCGTAGCCAGGCCCGAGGCGTCAACCCCGACGTGTGGGTACACGGGACTCCCAGAGGCAGAGCTTCCATCACGTGCAGTGCGGGACCTTTCACCCGTCGTAGCGACGGAGGGGTACCGGTATGCGTCTGAGGAGAATAACGCTTCGTGCAGGCACTGCTACGCCCAGTTGCTCAAATCATCGATTACGTCGCTTCTGTAACCGATTGACGACCCATCAAGTATCGACGAGTGACCGCTTGTTGATCAGAAAGGTGCGCGTTTCGGCGGAGTGGGGGGCGTGTTGGACAGTGTGCGGCATCATGCGGGCGCCGGGGTCCGGCGGCCGTGTCGCAGGGGTTGCCGATACCGTCCGTGTCCGCCGGCGCGGCCCGTGCGTGTCGTCGCGGTGGGCGGCCGGGTCGGCGGTGCCAACCGGTGTCAACCAGTGGCGGCGGATGCCGATGGACGCCGGCGGATGCTGACGGATGCCGGTGGTGTCGCTTCCGTCCGCGGCGGCGCTCTCGTCGCGTGTCGTTGTCACCGGCGGTCACCGGTCGGCGTCCGCGGTCGGTAGCCGGGGTCCTTGCCCGGGGGTCTCCCGCCGCTACCGCCGGCGCCGGTGCAGCGCGATGGCCGCCGCCGTGCCGCCCGCGACCGCGCCCACGCCCGCCGCCGCCGGGATGCCGACCTTCGCCGCCTTGCGGCCGGTGCGGTAGTCCCGCAGGCGCCAGTCCTTCTCGCGGGCGTGCTTGCGCAGCTTGCTGTCCGGGTTGATCGCGTAGGGGTGGCCGACCAGCGACAGCATCGGGATGTCGTTGTGCGAGTCGCTGTAGGCGGCGCACCGGGCGAGGTCCAGGGCCTCCGCCGCGGCCAGCGCCCGGACCGCCTCCGCCTTGGCCGGGCCGTGCAGCGGCTCGCCGACCAGCTTGCCGGTGTAGATCCCGTCGACCGACTCGGCGACCGTGCCGAGCGCGCCGGTCAGACCGAGCCTGCGGGCGATGACCGTGGCGATCTCCACCGGTGCCGCCGTGACCAGCCACACCCGCTGGCCCGCGTCCAGGTGGGCCTGGGCCAGTGCCCGGGTGCCCGGCCAGATGCGCTCGGCCATGTATTCGTCGTAGATCTCCTCGCCGATCGACTGGAGCTCGGCGACGCGGTGGCCCTTCACGATCGACAGCGCGGAGTCGCGGGCGTCCTGCATGTGCTCCGGGTCCTCGACGCCGGCCAGCCGGAACCACGCCTGCTGCCAGGCGAACTTGGCGAGGTCGCGGGTCTCGAAGAACTTCCGCTTGTACAGCCCCCGGCCGAAGTGGAACAGCGCGGCGCCCTGCATGACGGTGTTGTCCAGGTCGAAGAAGGCCGCTGCCTTGTCGTCGCCGAGCACGGGGAACTCGGGTTCCTCCGCGGCGGTGTCCTGGGCGTTCCGGGCGTTCCGGGCGTCTTGGACGTCCTGGGGGTCCTGTGAGGACTTGCGCGCTGCCTCTGCCGAAGCCTCGCCTGCCAACACGCTCCGCGCGGTGGCGGAGCGCCTACGGGGAGTGAGCCATCCGAGAGCGGCCATGGCGTGAGCATAGCCAGTTTGTTCGGTGCTTCCGGAGCCGAGAGGACGGGAGGGTGTGAACTCTCCGCGACCGAGCCGTTAAGGAAACGACGCGGGAGCCGGTCCCGGGGTGAGCGCGGGCGCGCGAGAATGGCCGGTATGAGTCCCCTCTTCCGCAGGAAGCCACCCTCCCCCGAGACCTCGGCGCCGCCCGGACGACGGGGAGCCCCGGGCGCGCTCCCCGTCCCGTCCGGACGGGACGGATCCGCGGCGCGGGACCGGCGCGTCACCCTGATCCGCAAGCCCGGGTGCCATCTGTGCGACGACGCGCAGGCCGTGATCGAGCAGGTGTGCGCCGACCTCGGCGTGCCGTGGGAGCTGCGGGACATCACCGAGGACGCGCGCCTGCACGACCAGTACTGGGAGCAGATCCCGGTCGTACTCGTCGACGGGGAACAGCACACCTTCTGGCGGGTGAACGAGGGGCGGCTGCGGGCGGAACTGACCGGCTAGTCCACGGCCAGTCCAAGTGGCTCCGAAAGTCGCCTAGGATCGACCAGGTTCGGTCTCGGGGGCGGGATTCTTCAAGGAGTGTGTGCGATTTTGCCCCCACCGCGGGAAGAACGTCGATGCAGGTCCGCCGGTTCCATACGACGGCACCGGGGGCGCGTGACCCCGGTCACGTTGGGTGGACAAATTGGACACAATCTTTGTGCACGCGTTCACAAAGACATAGCCTGCTATCGACGGGGCGGTCCGGGAACGTATGGCCGCCCGCAGCCCCGCGCTACCCGCAGGAGCACCGTGGCAACTGGCCGAACTCACCGACCGGCGACCCGAAGCCGAGGGATTCCCGAGGCCACCGTCGCCAGGCTTCCGCTGTACCTCCGCGCCCTGACGGCGCTGTCCGAGCGTTCGGTACCCACGGTCTCCTCGGAGGAACTGGCCGCCGCCGCGGGGGTCAACTCCGCCAAGCTGCGCAAGGACTTCTCCTACCTCGGCTCCTACGGGACCCGGGGCGTCGGGTACGACGTCGAATACCTCGTCTACCAGATCTCCCGCGAACTCGGTCTGACCCAGGACTGGCCGGTCGTGATCGTCGGTATCGGTAATCTCGGCGCGGCGCTGGCCAATTACGGCGGGTTCGCCTCGCGCGGGTTCCGGGTCGCCGCGCTCATCGACGCCGATCCGGCGATGGCGGGCAAGCCCGTCGCGGGCATGCCCGTCCAGCACTCCGACGAGCTTGAGAAGATCATCGAGGACAACGGCGTGTCGATCGGTGTGATCGCCACCCCCGCGGGTGCCGCGCAGCAGGTCTGCGAGCGCCTGGTCGCCGCCGGTGTCACCTCCATCCTGAACTTCGCACCGACCGTGCTGTCCGTCCCGGACGGCGTCGACGTGCGCAAGGTCGACCTCTCCATCGAGTTGCAGATCCTCGCCTTCCACGAGCAGCGCAAGGCCGGTGAGGAGCCCTCTCCCGACGGTGCCGCCCCGGCCGCCGCCGCCCGCAAGGAGACCACCGACCAGGGGCCTGACGGGGACGTACCCGCCGTGATGCCGGCATGAGCCTCCTGGTCGTCGGACTGAGCCACCGCAGCTCCCCGGTCAGCGTCCTGGAACGGGCCGCGCTCACCGCGGACGCCCAGGTCAAGCTGGTCCAGGACGCGGTCGCCGCGGAGCCGGCCGCCGAGGCCGCGGTCCTCGCCACCTGCAACCGGATCGAGCTGTACGCGGACGTGGACAAGTTCCACGCCGGTGTTGCCGAGCTGTCCACGCTGCTCACCCGGCACAGCGGGGTGGGCCTGGACGAGCTGACCCCCTACCTCTACGTGCACTACGAGGACCGGGCCGTCCACCACCTCTTCTCGGTGGCCTGCGGGCTGGACTCGATGGTCGTGGGCGAGGGCCAGATCCTCGGCCAGATCAAGGACTCGCTGGCCAGGGCGCAGGAACTGCACACCGCGGGCCGGCTGCTGAACGACCTGTTCCAGCAGGCGCTCAGGGTCGGCAAGCGCGCCCACTCCGAGACCGGCATCGACCGCGCCGGGCAGTCCCTGGTCAGCTTCGGCCTGGAGCAACTGGCCGTGGGCACGGACGTGCCGACCTGGGCCCGCGGGAAGAAGGCGCTGGTCATCGGCGCGGGCTCGATGTCCTCGCTGGCCGCGGCCACGCTCGCGCGGGCCGGTGTCGCCGAGGTCGTCGTCGCCAACCGCACCGTCGCGCGCGCCGAGCGCCTCGCGCAGATCCTCGCCGCGGCGGGTGACACGGACGCGGTGGCCCGCGCGGTACCGATGGACGCGGTGCCGGCCGAGCTGGCACGGGCCGACATCGCCGTCTCCTGTACCGGCGCGACCGGACTCGTGCTGACGGCGGAGGCGGTCGCCGCCGCCGTCGAGGGCCGCGTCGCGGGCGGCCCGGACGCGCCTCTCACCGAGTCCGCCGCCGACGTCCGTACGGTGGCCACGGCTGCCACCGGCGCGACCGCCCCGGTTGGACCGGCCGGACCGCAGGACGGCACCGACCGCGACGACGAGAACTGCCCGCTCGACCTGGCCGCCATGCCGGGCACCGCCGCCTTCTCCGTACTGGGCGAGGCGGCCGTGGCCGGCATGGCGGCGGCTGAGCTGGAGCAGCACGCGGTCTGGGTCGACAAGGGCGACACCGCCGGGCGCGCGCCGCGACGGCCGGGCGGCGAGGACGACGCGGCCGACGACACCGACGCCATCGCCGCGCTGGCCGCCACCGTCGCGGTGACCGGACGCGTCCCCGAGCGCCGCAAGCCCGAACCGGTGCCCGCGATCCCGCGTCCGGCACCGGCCCTGTACGTCCTCGACCTCGCCATGCCCCGCGACGTCGACGCCGCCGTGCACCGGCTGGCCGGAGCGCGGCTGGTGGACATCGAGTCGCTGGCCGAGGCGTCCGCGGACGCTCCGATGGCGGCCGACGTCGAAGAGGTCCGGCGGATCGTCTCCGACGAGGTCGCCGCCTTCGGGGCGGCGCAGCGGGCCGCGCACATCACGCCCACCGTGGTCGCCCTGCGCACGATGGCCGCCGACGTCGTCGCGGGTGAGATCGCCCGGCTCGACGGGCGCCTGCCCGGCCTGGACGAACGCCAGCGCGGCGAGATCAGGCAGGCCGTGCACCGGGTGGTCGACAAGCTGTTGCACGCGCCGACCGTACGGATCAAGCAGCTCGCGGCCGAACCCGGTGGTGCCGGGTACGCGGACGCGCTGCGGACCCTGTTCGACCTCGACCCCGAGACGGTGGCCGCCGTCTCCCGGGCCGGCGGCGGCGCCGACGAGAAGAACCGAGGGTCGGCATGAGCAAGACAGCGGCGCTGCGGCTCGGGACCAGGCGGAGCAGACTCGCCATGGCCCAGTCGGGTCAGGTGGCGCAGACCGTGCGCCGGATCACCGGGCGCCCCGTTGACCTGGTCGAGATCACCACGTACGGCGACACCTCGCGCGAGCACCTGGCGCAGATCGGCGGCACGGGGGTGTTCGTGACCGCGTTGCGCGAGGCGGTGCACCGGGGCGAGGTGGACTTCGCCGTGCACTCGCTGAAGGACCTGCCGACGGCGCAGCCCGCCGACCTGGTGCTGGCCGCCGTACCCGCGCGCGAGGACCCGCGCGACGTGATCGTCGCCCGGGACGCGCTGAAGTTCACCGACCTGCCCCGCGGGGCGCGCATCGGCACCGGCTCGCCGCGCCGCATGGCCCAGTTGAACGGGTACGCGCGCACCCACGGGCTGGACATCGAGACGGTCCCGATACGGGGCAACGTCGACACCCGCATCGGATACGTGCGGGGCGGCGAGCTGGACGCGGTCGTGCTGGCCGCGGCCGGCCTGAGCCGCCTCGGCCGCATCGACGAGGTGACCGACTTCCTGTCGGTCGACACGGTTCTGCCCGCCCCCGGCCAGGGGGCCCTGGCGATCGAGTGTGCCGCGGACGACGCGGACCTGATCGCCGTGCTCGGCGGACTCGACGACCCGTGCACGCGGGCCGCCGTCACCGCCGAACGTTCACTGCTCGCCGCCCTGGAGGCCGGCTGCAGCGCCCCGGTGGGCGCTTTGGCCGACCTGCTGGCCGACGGGCAGATTGTCAAGGAAATGCGCCTGCGGGGCGTCGTCGGCACGACCGACGGATCCCGCATGGTGCAGCTGTCCACCACCGGTCCCGTGCCCGAGACCAACGACCAGGCAATGGCGCTCGGTCGCGAACTCGCCACCGAGATGCTTGCCCAGGGCGCGGCCGGTCTGATGGGGGAGCGAGCACATTGAGCCCCACCACCCTTCCCGCCGCCGGCCCTGAACACGGTCACGTCACCTTCCTGGGTGCCGGACCCGGGGATCCGGGACTGCTGACTCTGCGCGCCGTGGAGGCGCTGGCGAACGCGGACGTACTCGTCGTCGAGCACGATGTGCTGGACGTGGTCCGTACCCACGCCAGACAGGGCGTCGCCGTCCTGCGCGTCGACGCGGACCCCTCCGCCGACACGCGGCCCGGTCCGGGCACGTCCCAACGGGCGGCCGTCGACGGTGTGTCGACAGCCGCTGCGGTCCCGCCGACGCGGGATGCCGCTCATCTTGTCATGGAGGCCGCGCGGGGCGGCAGGCGGGTCGTCCGTGCGGTGTCCGGGGACCCCGGGCTCGACACGTACGCCGCCGAGGAGATGCTGGCCTGCGCCGCCGCCGGGGTGCCCTTCGAGGTGGTCCCCGGTGTCGCGGCGGCGGTCGGCGTGCCCGCGTACGCGGGGGTTCCGCTGCGGGACGCGCAGGGCGCGGACGTCCGGTTCGTGGACGCCCGGACCGCCTCGGACCGGTGCTGGACCGAGGTGGGCGCCTCGGACGGCACGGTCGTCGTCTCCGCCTCGCTGGACTCGGTCGCCGCGGCGGCCGGTGAACTGGTGGCCGCGGGCCGCAAGCCGGACACCCCGATGACGGTGACCGTCGCCGGTACGACGACCCGGCAGCGCACCTGGACCGCCACCCTCGGCACCGTCGCGCAGACCCTGAAGCAGTCGAAGGCGCTGCCGTCACCGGACGGCGGCCGGCCGGTGATAGCCGTGGTCGGCGAGCGTTCCGCCGCCGCCCAGCGCGACCAGTTGTCCTGGTTCGAGTCCAAGCCGCTGTTCGGCTGGAAGGTCCTCGTGCCGCGGACGAAGGAGCAGGCGGCGTCGCTCTCCGACCAACTGCGCTCGTACGGGGCCGTACCGCACGAGGTGCCGACGATCGCCGTCGAGCCGCCGCGGACGCCCCAGCAGATGGAGCGGGCCGTGAAGGGCCTGGTGACCGGGCGGTACGAGTGGATCGCCTTCACCTCCGTCAACGCCGTCAAGGCGGTGCGGGAGAAGTTCGAGGAGTACGGGCTCGACGCGCGGGCCTTCGCGGGGATCAAGGTCGCCGCGGTCGGCGAGCAGACGGCGAAGGCGCTGGTCGCCTTCGGTGTGAAGCCGGACCTGATGCCGAGCGGCGAGCAGTCGGCCGCGGGTCTCCTGGAGGACTGGCCGCCGTACGACCCCGTCTTCGACCCGATCGACCGGGTCTTCCTGCCCCGGGCCGACATCGCGACGGAGACCCTGGTCGCCGGGCTCGTCGAGCTGGGCTGGGAGGTCGACGACGTCACCGCCTACCGGACCGTGCGGGCCTCGCCGCCGCCGGCGGAGACCCGGGAGGCGATCAAGGGGGGTGGCTTCGACGCCGTTCTCTTCACGTCGTCCTCCACGGTGCGCAATCTGGTGGGTATCGCGGGCAAGCCGCACAACGTGACCGTGATCGCGTGCATCGGTCCGGCCACGGCGAAGACCGCCGAGGAGCACGGGCTGCGGGTGGACGTGATGGCCCCGGAGCCGTCCGTGCACCGGCTGGCGGAGGCGCTGGCGGACTTCGGGACGAAGCGGCGGGCGGCGGCGTTGGAGTCCGGGGATCCGGTGACGCGGCCCAGCGAGCGCCGCCCGGGGGCACGCAGGCGCCGCAACTCCGGCTGACGGCCGCGCTGCGCGGGCACGGTTCGCCGTATGACGTCGGCAGACGGCCGACGTGATACGGCGAACCGTTTCTTTGGGGCTTGGGGCTTGGGGCTTGGGGCTTGGGGCTTGCGGGTCGGGGTTCGGAGTGCGGACCGCGGCGGAACTGCATGATCCGTACAAGCGTCCTCATCTGGGAACGTTGTGACACCAGATGGAAGGCAGTCAGTCTTGAGTGACGCGAAATCACGCCTGTCCCGTCGCGCGGCGCTGGCGCTCGGAGCCGGCGCGGGACTGGCCGCGGTCGTGCCCGCGACCGCGAGTGCGGCGGAAAGCGGTACGTCACCGGGCCGGAAACCGGGCCAGGAGGAAGTCCTGCGGCAGCTGGCGGACCTCGAACGGAACCATTCCGCCCGGCTCGGGGTGTTCGCCCGGAACACCGTCACCGGGCGGACGGTGCTCTACCGGGCGGACGAACTCTTCCCGATCTGCTCGACGGCCAAGACCCCGGCCGTCGCGGCGGTCCTGCGGGACCTCGACCGCGACGGCGAGTTCCTCGCCCAACGCATCCGCTACACCGAGCAGGACACCACGGACTCGGGCTACGCCCCCATCACGGGCCTGCCGGAGAACCTCGCGAACGGCATGACCGTCTCCGCACTGTGCGCCGCGGCCATCGACTACAGCGACAACGCCGCGATGAACCTCCTGCTGCGCGAGCTGGGCGGCCCGACCGCGGTCACCCGTTTCTGCCGCTCCATCGGGGACCGGACGACCCGGCTCGACCGGTTCGAGCCCGAGCTGAACTCGGCCGAGCCGTGGCGGGTGACCGACACCAGCAGCCCGCACGCCATCGGAGAGACCAACGCCCGGCTCGTGCTCGGCGACGCGCTCGACCGCGCGGACCGCGAGCGGCTGACCGACTGGATGCTGGCCAACACGACCAGCGGCCAGCGTTTCCGCAAGGGCCTGCCCGCCGACTGGACACTGGCCGACAAGACCGGCACGGGCGAGTACGGCACCACCAACGACGTGGGCATCGCCTGGACGCCGAAGAGGCAACCGGTGGTGCTGGCCGTGCTGTCCACGCAGCCGGAGGCCGACGCGGCCGCCGACGAACCGCTGGTCGCCGAGACCGCCGCGCTGCTCGCCGCCGCGCTCGGCTGACGGAAGCGGCACCGGCACGCCTCCCGCGCGGACCCGCCGCCCGGGGGCGCGGCGGCCGACTGCGCGTCGGCAAAAGGGGTAGCGGGGCGGGCGTAGCGTAGCTGTCATGACGAAGTACGGATCCTTCCCCGGTACCCGTCCCCGGCGCCTGCGCACCACCCCCGCCATGCGCCGCATGGTCGCCGAGACCCGGCTGCACCCGGCGGACTTCATCCTGCCCGCGTTCGTGCGGGAGGGTGTCAGTGAGCCGGTGCCGATCGCGGCCATGCCCGGTGTCGTGCAGCACACCCGGGACAGCCTGAAGAAGGCCGCCGCGCAGGCGGTCGAGGCGGGGATCTCCGGGATCATGCTGTTCGGGGTGCCCGAGGAGGCCAAGAAGGACGCCCTCGGGAGCGCGGGGACCGACCCGGACGGGATCCTCCAGGTCGCGATCCGGGACGTGCGGGCCGAGGTCGGCGACGAGCTGCTCGTCATGTCGGACCTGTGCCTGGACGAGACCACCGACCACGGGCACTGCGGGGTGCTTGACGCCCAGGGCCGTGTCGACAACGACGCCACCCTGGAGCGGTACGCCGAGATGGCTCAGGTGCAGGCCGACGCCGGCGCCCATGTGGTGGGGCCCAGCGGGATGATGGACGGCCAGATCGGTGTCGTCAGGGACGCGCTGGACCAGATCGGGCGGGAGGACGTGGCCGTGCTCGCCTACACCGCCAAGTACTCCTCGGCCTTCTACGGGCCGTTCCGGGAGGCCGTCGCCTCCTCGCTGGCCGGTGACCGCAAGACGTACCAGCAGGACCCGGCCAACTGGCGTGAGTCGCTGCGGGAGCTGGCGCTCGACCTCGAAGAGGGGGCGGATCTGGTGATGGTGAAGCCCGCCGGGCCCTACCTCGACATCCTGGCCCGGGTCGCCGACGCCGTGGACGTCCCCGTCGTCGCCTACCAGATCTCCGGCGAGTACTCGATGATCGAGGCCGCCGCGGAGAAGGGCTGGGTCGACCGGGACCGGGCCATCACCGAGACGCTGACCGGCATCAAGCGGGCCGGGGCCCGCACCATCCTCACCTACTGGGCCACCGAGGTCGCGCAGCGTCTGCGCTGACGGTCCGCGCACGGGCGGCCGGAGACCGGACGCGCCCCGGGCCGCACCGGCGCACGGCGTCCCGTATCGCACGGCGTCCCGCGTCGTACGCCGTACGGCCGCCGGCCTGTCGTCCGGGGCCGTACGGCCTTTCCGGCGGCCGGCGTTCACCACTGGAGGGCGTCGCTCGCCTCCTGCTGCCAGAAGCTGACCTTCAGCGAACTGTCGTAGTACACGCCCTTGGCCGGCAGCGTCGGGAGCGCGGACGGGCCGCCGCTGCTGTTGGGTGCCTTGCCCTGGAAGGCGACGGTGAGTTTGTGGCCGGTCGTGCCGCCGTCGCCCTCGGGGGACTCCAGCATGACGCCCGCGTATCCGGACTCACCCGGTGCGAGGGTCACCACGGCCTGCGGCTGGGTCTTCTTCTCTCCCTGTGGCGCCCACTGCATCTCGTCGAAGCGGAGCACCGGGTAGTACGTCAGGTCGCAGTACTTCGAGCCGGTGTTCTTGACCGTGATGAGCATGTGGTTGAGCGGGCGGGACACCGGCTCGGCGGTGACCCGGGTGTTGGAGCCGTTGCACAGGACGCGGTTCTCCGGGTCCCACGGGTCCGAGGCGCTGCCCGAACCGGACGACGAGCCCGAACCGGACGACGAGCCCGAACCGGACGACGCAGCCGAGCCGGAGGACGAGCCGGAGCCGGACGACGCGGCCGAACCGGAGTTGCCGCTCTGCTGGGGGGTGTCGGTGCCGGCGGTGGCCGACTTGGTGGAATCGCCGGTCTTCTGCTCCGGCGGCGTCGAGTGGTCCGTGGAGCCGGCCGGGGTGGCGGCGGAGAACGACGCGCCCTCGTCCCGCGTACCGGTGCCGTCGTTGCACGCCGTGAGCGCGAGGGCGGCGACCGCGACGCCGGTCGCGGCGAGCAGCCGGGTGCGGGAGCGGGCGGAGCGGGCGACACGGAAGGCGCGCATGTCTGCATCCTTTGCGGGAGACGGAGACCGGGCGCCGCTCGACCGGTTGCCGGGAGCGGCTGTGGACACGGCCACAGCCTGTGCGATGATCCGTCCCGACCACCACACACGACGGCCGATCAGGGACACTGGAACGGCTGCACCGGCTCTGACCTGAGGAAACGACCCATTCCTGGAACGGTGGGATGGGATACCGGGGGATGGAGGACACTCGTGTCGGACGGCACGTACGGATCCGATTTCGCGGAACTCCTGCGCACGCTGAAGGAACGCTCGCGGCTCAGCTACGGGGTGCTGGCGAAGCGGCTCCACATGAGCACGTCGACGCTGCACCGGTACTGCAACGGGGATGCCGTACCGACGGACTACGGTCCGATCGAGCGGCTGGCCCGGCTGTGCAAGGCCACGCCCGAGGAACTGGTCGAACTGCACCGGCGGTGGGTGCTGGCGGACGCGACACGGGGGAAGAGGACGGCGGCGTCGGCGGAGACCGCGCCGGCCCCGGGGGAGACCACCCCGGTCCCGGTGCGGGAGGCGCGGACCCCCTCGGGCACGACGGCGACCCCTGCGGCGGACGCGGAGACCCCTGCGGGGGACGTGGAGGCTCCTGCGGGGGACGTGGAGGCTCGTTCGGGAGAGGCGGGGACTCCTGAGGGAGAGGCGCGGCCCCGCGCGGCGGGCGCGGCGGCCGGCCCGGCGGATACGCGGGCCGTCCCGGCGGGCGCGGCGTACCCGGCTTCGCGCCCGGACACCGCGGCACCCGGTACGGAAGCCGTCCCGTTCGGCACCGACACGGTGGCGAACGACGTCCTGGCTGCTCCCGGGGACCTCACCGCCTCCCGTCGGCCCACTGCGCCCGACCGGCCCCGCCACTCCCGCCGTACCGCCGTGCTCGCCGGTGTCGCCGTGGCCGCGGTGCTCGGGGCGGTGGCGCTGACCCTGAATCTGGCGTCCGGCGGGAAACAGGGCGACGACGGCCGCAGCCCCGTCGGGGCCGCCGCGCCCAACGACGTCTCCGCGCCGCCGACCAAGGTCTCGCCCTCGTCCTCGGCCTCCGCCTCGAAGCAGGCCGGGCCCGGGGCGAAGACGTCGCCGTCCGCCACGGGCTCCGCGACCCCCAGCCGGACCGGCGACGCGCCCGCGGGCGGCGACGGGACGAACAGCGGGCCGCTGCTCACCGTGAACACCAAGCCGTTCACCTGGGAAGACCCCTGCTCCCAGCACTATTTGATCGACCGGGCCCCGACGGAGATCGGCCCGCCGCCAGTGGAGCAGGACGCGCCGGCCTGGGTGGCGGCGTACAAGGCGGTGTCGGCCGGGGAGCAGTTGCTGACGGTGACGGTGCAGGGCACCGGCGCGGACACGGTGGTCCTCGACGGGCTCCAGGTCCGGGTGGTCGGCAGGGACGCGCCGCTGGCCTGGAACGACTACGCCGTGGGAGTCGGCTGCGGCGGCAATGTGCCGACCCGTCCCTTCACCGTCGCCCTCGATGCCGCGCGGCCGGTCGTGGTGGCCGGGTCGGGGCAGCGGAACTTCCCGTTCAAGGTCAGCGAGTCGGACCCGGAGGTCTTCCGGATCACCGCGCAGGCGTCGGCGTACGACGTGACCTGGTACCTGGAGCTGTCCTGGTCCAGTGGCAACCGGAAGGGCACCCTGGTCATCGACGACCACGGGAAGCCGTTCCGGACGAGCGGCAACAACGGGCGTCCGGCCTACGACTTCCCGCTCGGCGGCGAGAAGTGGGAGAAGGCGCCGGTCAACTCCTCCTGAGCGGTGCGCGGGTCCCGAAGGCCGTCCGGTCCACCGACCGGGCGGCCTTCCGCTTTCCCGCCGGCCGGGTCCGCGCGGGCCCCGGGCTGCACGAGGCCCACACCATTCCCCCGGCTTCGTCTAACCCGGCCTTCACCTCTCCCTTACTTTCCCGTAAGGTGCATGCGCACGCACAGGCGAACCGTACGGATGCGCCCCGATCGTGCCGATGTCGTCCGTCGTCGCCGGGGAGTGTCGTGAAGCGCATCCTGATCCGTTCCGGGAAGAGTCCGTTCCGTGTGGCCACGCCCCCGGAGTTCATCCAGCAGGACCTGATCGGGACGAACACCGGCAATCTGCTCTTCAGTGACTCCGCCCACAAGATGCTGATGACCCCGGACACCGAGGTCACCTCCAACGGCATCCGCACCGACCCGTCGCCCGAGCGCGCCGCCGAGATCAACGAGCAGTACGACGTCTTCGTCGTCCCGCTGGCCAACGCCTTCCGGCCGTCGTTCCACGCCTCGCTCGACCGGCTGTCCACGCTGATCGAGCAACTCACCATCCCGGTCGTCGTGTTCGGCGTGGGCGCCCAGGCGGGGGACGACTACGAGACCGCGGGCCTGAAGCCGATGGAGGCGTCGGTCAGACGCTTCGTCTCCGCCGTCCTCGACCGGTCGGCGTCCATCGGGGTCCGCGGTGAGCTGACCGCCCGCTATCTGACGGGCCTCGGTTTCGGAGCCGACCGGATCGACATCATCGGCTGCCCGTCCATGTTCCTCCACGGCGGCACCTTCCCCGAGATCCGCGCCGCCGAGATCACCGCCGGCTCGCGCATCGCCCTGAACCTCTCGCCCGACGCGCTGCCCGTCGGCGACCTCACCGGCATCGCCGACCACGCGTGGCGGCACTACCCCCGCCTCACCTACTACGCGCAGAACACCTCCGACGCGGAACTGCTGCTGTGGGGAGACACCAGCCCCGAGTCGGGCCTGACGGACCCCTTTCCCCGCCGGTCCAGCCACGTCCTGCTCCAGGAGGACAAGGTCCGGATGCCGCTGGACCCGGCGACCTGGATCGACGAACTGCGCGGCTACGACTTCGCCTACGGCACCCGCATCCACGGCAACGTCGCCGCCCTGCTGGCCGGCACGCCCGCGGTCGTCCTCACCCACGACTCGCGGACCCTGGAGCTGTGCCGGTACTTCGAGATACCGCACCGCCCGCTCTCCGCGCTGCCGGGCGACACCGACCCGCGCGACCTGTACGAGGACGCCGACCACTCGGCGATGATCAAGGGCCACGGTGAACGCTTCGAGCGGATCGTCGCCTTCCTCGACCGCAACGGCCTGGACAACGCCTACACCCACGGCGACGGCGGCGCCTCCTTCGAGGCCCGGCTCGCCGCGCTGGAGCTGCCCGCGTCGATGCCGGTCTGGGACGGCTCGGACGACGGACAGCTGGGCTACCGAGTGAGCCGGCTGCGGGAGCGCATCACCGCCGCCGACGCACGGATCGACCAGCGCGTCGAGGAGACCAGGCAACTGCGCACCCGGCTGACCGCGGCCGAGAAGCGCGAGGCCGCGACCGCCCGTGAACTGGACGCCGTACGCGGGGAACTGGCCGCGGCCCGCAAGCAGCTCGCCGCGGTGGAGCGCCGGATCGGCGGCGTCGAGAAGCGGGTGCTGGTCAAGGTCGGCCCGGCGCTGCGGCGGCGGGTGCGGAAGCTGTCCCGCTCCGCGGGCAAGGACTGACGGGCCGCGGACCGGCCCGTCGCGGCTCCGACGGCCGCGCGCGGCTGCCCATCCCCGCACGGCCGCGCACCTCCCGGTGCGTCCCCGCACGGCCGCGCACCCTCCGTGCATCCCCGCACGGCCGCGCACCTCCCGGTGCGTCGCCGCACGGTCGCGCACCCTCCGTGCATCCCCGCACGGCCGCGCACCCCCCGGTGCGTCCCCGCACGGCCGCGCACCCTCCGTGCATCCCCGCACGGCCGCGCATCCTTGCACGTCCGCTCGACACCGCACGGCCGCTCAGCTCCGCCGTGGGCTCACCCCCGGCGGGGGCCCGCCGTCCCGGCGAGGCCCGTCAGTCCCACCAGAAGGACCAGACGCGTGCTCCGATCAGCTCCTCCGCGTAGTCGCTCAGGCCGGCCGGCCCGTCCTGGGTGATGGTGTCCGGGCAGAACGCGAAGTGCTCGGCCGCCAGTGCCTCGGCGTCGGTCCGGTCGGCGGGCGGTGCGGCCACCGAGACGACCAGGGAGTCGAAGCCGAGGGCGACCACGCGTATGCCGAAGCGGTCCTCCCACGAGCGCAGGACCGCGCAGAGCCGGGCCACGTCGTCCTCGTGGTTGACCGGGCCGGACCAGCCGATGGCCGCGGGGATGTCGGCGGATCGGCGGGCCGGGACGAGGGCCAGATGCGGATCCTTGAACCCGGCGGGGGCCCGACCGCCCGCGTCGGCACCGCTCAGGAGATCGGCGACCTGGGCGGCACAGGCGCCGGGTTCGACGGTGAGCGACCCGGCGGGGGCGAACCCGGGCCAGTCCGCCTCGGCGGACGCGTGGCGCCGGTCCGGCCCGGAGCCGTCCCCGTCCGCCGCGCCGCCCTCGCCCTCGGCCTCCCACTGCCCCGCGTCCCAGTGCTCCACGAGCACGTCCTCGGCGTCGTGGTCGCCCGGGTACGAGGTGTGCGCCGGGGACAACTCCCAGTGCTCCGGACCGCCTTGGGGATCGCCCAGATCGATGAGCACGGGCAGCAGGCCCACACGGCCGGCCGGTGCGCCCAGCGCCGCCCAGCTGCCGGGCGTGGCCGACTTCTCGGCGTGCCACAGCAGGGGCTCCGGCCACGGCCCGTCGTCCGTCTCGTCGATCAGCCTCCCGGGCGGGAGCTGCAGCCCGAGGGAACGCCCGCTCGGGTCGGCCGCCAGCTTGGGCAGTGGGTTGGGAAGAGTCGCCATGCGGGTGACTGTAGAGGCAGCCTCTGACAGAACGGCAGGAGCCTCGGCCGACGCGGCCCGCTCGGGCGGCGGCAGAGAATCCGAACGGCGTTGTCAGTGGCGGCTGTTACAACGGTGGTGCGGGTGTCCAACAGGGGCACCCCACTCATGGAGGGGGTACATCTGTGCGTACACGCACAGGATGGCGACACACCCTGGTCGGCGTACTGACGGGCCTGACCGCGACCTTCGGCCTCACCGCGGCTCTGACCGAGCCCGCGGCCGCGGCCACCGGGACTCCGGCGGCCGTCACCAAGTACAGCTACACCAGTGAGGCCGGGGACTACATCGGCCAGGGCCGGACCGCGTCGTACACACCGGGCACGGCGACGATCAACGCGGGGGGCACCGCCGCATACGTGCGCTTCCGGGTGCAGACCGACACCACCTGGTGGGACGTCGAACTGGCCGCTCCGAAGGGGGAGGAGCTGCACCCGGGCGTCTACCGCAACGCCGAACGGGCGGCCTTCCGCACGGGCCGCGCGCCGGGCCTGGACGTCTCCGGCGACGGACGCGGCTGCAACGAGGTCTACGGGCAGTTCTCGATCAACCAGATCGAGACCGACGACTCCGGCGCGATCACCGTGCTCGACGCCGGCTACACCCAGCACTGCGAAGGCGCCACGGCCCCGGCGCTCAAGGGTGTCGTCAAGTACCAGGCGTACCCGTTGTCCTACGGCTACACCAGCGACTCCGGCGACTACATAGGCCAGGGGGCCGCCAAGAACTTCACCGGCTCCACCAGCACCTTCTCGCTCAGCGGTAACGCGGGCGGGGTCTCGTACAACGTCTCGGGCAACCGTGAGTACTGGACGGCGCAGCTGAGCGCGCCCTCCGGTGAGCAGCTGGAAGCCGGCCGGACCTACCAGGCCGAGCGGTTCAACGGGGCCGGTGTCGCCGGGCTCGACGTGTACGGCAGCGGGCGCGGCTGCAACCAGGTGTCGGGCGAGTTCACCGTCACCAAGCTCGCGCTCGACACCGACGGCAGCGTCAAGGCGCTGGCGGCTACCTTCGTCCAGCACTGCGAGGGCGTCGACGCGGCGCTGCACGGCACGATCCACTACTACGCCTGACAACAGCCTGCACGGCTGACGGCGACCGCTCTGACGGCGACCGCTCTGACGGCGGCCACAGCTGACGGTGGCGATGCCTGACGGTGGTGATGCCGCCTCAAGGTGGCGACGCGGTCCCGCACCCGGCGAGCGAGCCGGGTGCGGGACCGCGGGGGTCGGGTCGACCGCAGGGGTCAGAGCCGCTCGGGCGTGCGGATGCCCAGCAGGCCCATGCCGCGGTGCAGCGTGCGGGCCGTGAGGTCGACGAGGAACAGCCGGTTCTCCGTCTGCTCCGGAGTGTCGGCCTTCAGGACCGGGCACTGGTCGTAGAACGTCGTCAGCAGCGTGGCCAGGTGGTACAGGTACGAGGCCAGCTTGTGCGGCTCGTACCCGGTGGCCACCTCGCGGATCGTCTCGGCGAACTGGTCCAGGTGCAGGCCCAGTGCCCGCTCGGCCGGCGCCAGCGGCAGCTCCGGACGGGCGGCCGGCGAGGCCCCGCCCGCCTTGCGGAGGATCGACTGGATACGGGCGTACGCGTACTGGAGGTAGACGGACGTGTCGCCGTTCAGCGACACCATCTGGTCCAGGTCGAACTTGTAGTCCCGCACCGCCGATGTCGACAGGTCCGCGTACTTGACGGCGCCGATGCCGACGTACCGGCCGTTCTCGACGATCTCCTGCTCGGACAGGCCCACCTTCTCGGCCTTCTCCCGGACGACGGCCGTCGCACGCTCCGTCGCCTCGTCGAGCAGGTCCTCCAGCCTGACCGTCTCGCCCTCACGCGTCTTGAACGGCTTGCCGTCCTTGCCGAGGACCGTGCCGAAGGCCAGCTGCTGCGCCTTCACGTCCTCGTTCAGCCAGCCCGCCCGGCGGGCCGTCTCGAAGACCATCCGGAAGTGCAGCGACTGGCGGGCGTCGACCACGTACAGCAGCGTGTCCGCCTTCAGGTTGAAGACGCGGTCCCTGATCGCCGACAGGTCCGTCGCCGCGTAGCCGTAGCCGCCGTCGGACTTCTGCACGATCAGCGGGACCGGGTTGCCGTCCGGGCCCTTGATGTCCTCGAAGAAGACGCAGAGCGCGCCCTCGGAGCGGACCGCCACGCCGGACTCCTCCAGGAGGCGGCAGGTCTCGGCCAGCATGTCGTTGTAGCCGGACTCGCCGACGATGTCCGGGTCGTGGACCTCCATGTCCAGCTTCTCGAAGACGGAGAAGAAGTAGATCTTCGATTCGTCCACGAACTTCTGCCACGTGGCCAGCGTCTTCGGCTCGCCCGCCTGGAGGTCGACCACCCGGCGCCGGGCCCGCGTCTTGAACTCCGCGTCGGAGTCGAACAGCTTGCGCGCCGTCTTGTAGAGGCGGTCGAGGTTCGACATCGCCTCCTCACCGGTCACCTGGCCGGCCCTGTGGTCCAGCTCGTGCGGGTGCTCGTCCAGGTACTGGATGAGCATGCCGAACTGGGTGCCCCAGTCGCCGATGTGGTGCCGGCGGACCACGTTCTCGCCGGTGAACTCCAGGATCTGGACCACCGCGTCGCCGATCACGGCGGAGCGCAGGTGGCCGACGTGCATTTCCTTCGCCACGTTCGGCTGGGCGTAGTCGATCACCGTGGTGCCCGGGTGCTCGGCGTAGGGCACACCGAGGCGCTCGGTGTCCGCGTACCGCGCGGCCAGGTTCCGGGTGATCGCCCCGTCGGCGACCGTGATGTTCAGGAAGCCGGGTCCGGAGACCTCGACGTCCTCGATCACGTCACCGGTGGCGACCCGGGAGACGACCTGCGTCGCCAGTTCCCGGGGGTTCGCCTTGGCCTTCTTGGCGAGCGCCAGGATGCCGTTGGCCTGGAAGTCGGCCCGGTCGCTTCGTCGCAGCAGCGGGTCCGCGCCGGCGGCCTCGGGCAGGGTGACCGAGAGGGCGGACGCGAGGTGCTGCTGGACGGAGTCGCTGAGGGACGTGACCGAGGCCATAGGAAGGGGTGCCGTTCTCCTCGTGGGAATGGATAGACCCACTCAGTATCCCACGGGGGTAAAGCGGTTTTCCCGGGTGCGCGGCGGTCTGGGAGAATGGACCGGTCAGCCGTGTGACCGTACGGGCTGCCCTCCGGAGAAAGAAGGACGTGCCGACCGTGGCTCAGAGCACCGAGAACACCGACTGGGTCTCCCGTTTCGCGGATGAGGTCATCGAGGAGTCGGAGCGTCGGGCCCCGGGCAAGGCGACGCCTGCCGCCACCGCTCCGGTGATCGTCGTGGCGTCGGGGCTCTCCCCTTCCGGGCCCATCCACCTGGGCAACCTCCGCGAGGTCATGACCCCGCACCTGGTCGCCGACGAGATCCGGCGGCGCGGCCACCGGGTGCGGCACCTCATCTCCTGGGACGACTACGACCGTTACCGCAAGGTGCCGGCCGGTGTCGCGGGCGTCGACGAGTCCTGGGCCGAGCACATCGGCAAGCCGCTGACCTCGGTGCCCGCCCCGAAGGGTTCCGCGCACCCGAACTGGGCCGAGCACTTCAAGGCCGCCATGATCGAGTCGCTGGCCGAGCTGGGTGTGGAGTTCGACGGGATCAGCCAGACCGCGCAGTACACCTCGGGTGTCTACCGCGAGCAGGTCCTGCACGCCATGAAGCACCGCGCGGACATCGACGCGATCCTGGCCCAGTACCGGACCAAGCCGAAGCCCGCGAAGAAGCAGCAGCAGAAGGCGGTCGACGAGGCCGAGCTGGAGGCCGAGGAGGGCTCGGGCGCGGCCGGTGAGGACGACGGCAGCTCCGGCTCCGCCGGGTACTTCCCGTACAAGCCGTACTGCGGCAGCTGCGAGAAGGACCTCACCACCGTCACCGGGTACGACGACGACACCACCGAGCTGACCTACACCTGCGACGCCTGCGGCTTCTCGGAGACCGTGCGGCTGAGCGAGTTCAACCGCGGCAAGCTGGTGTGGAAGGTCGACTGGCCGATGCGGTGGGCGTACGAGGGCGTCGTCTTCGAGCCCTCCGGCGTCGACCACTCCTCGCCGGGGTCGAGCTTCCAGGTCGGCGGCCAGATCGTCGGGATCTTCGGCGGCAAGCAGCCGATCGGCCCGATGTACGCCTTCGTCGGGATCAGCGGCATGGCGAAGATGTCCTCGTCCCGCGGCGGCGTGCCCACCCCGGGCGACGCGCTGAAGATCATGGAGCCGCAGATCCTGCGCTGGCTGTACGCCCGCAGGCGGCCCAACCAGTCCTTCAAGATCGCCTTCGACCAGGAGATCCAGCGGCTCTACGACGAGTGGGACAAGCTCGCCGGCAAGGTCGCCGCGGGAGACTCCGCGCTCCCCGGGGACGTGGCCGCCTACACGCGTGCCGTCGGTACGGCCGCCGGTGAGCTGCCGAGGACGCCGCGTCCGCTGCCGTACCGCACGCTGGCGTCCGTCGCCGACGTCACCGCGGGCCACCAGGACCAGGCCCTGCGCATCCTGTCCGAACTCGACCCGGCCGACGCGCCGGCCTCGCTCGACGAGGTCCGCCCGCGGTACGACAAGGCCGAGGCGTGGATCAACACCTATGTCCCGGCCGACCAGCGCACCATCGTGCGTGACGAGCCGGACGCCGAACTGCTGAAGTCGCTCGACGAGCAGGACCAGCGGTCGCTGCGGCTGCTGCTCGACGGCCTGGCCGGGCAGTGGTCGCTGGACGGGCTGACCCACCTCGTGTACGGCGTGCCCAAGGTGCAGGCCGGGTTCCCCGCCGACGCCACGCCGAAGGAGCTGCCGCCGGAGATCAAGACCGCCCAGCGGTCGTTCTTCGCGCTGCTGTACCACCTGCTCGTCGGACGCGACACCGGGCCGCGGCTGCCCACGCTGCTGCTGGCGGTCGGGCAGGAGCGTGTGCGGGTCCTTCTCGGGGAGTAGGGGGCTCTTTGCCGGGTGGGGTGCGGGTTGTTGTTCGGCTGCGGGCTCGTTGTGGCTGGTCGCGCAGTTCCCCGCGCCCCTGATGGGGGTGGCGCGTTGTTGGTTGGGTGCGGGTTGGTTGCGGGTTTTGCGCAGTTCCCCGCGCCCCTGATGTGGTTCCCCGCGCCCTTGATTTAGTTCGCCGTGTCCCTGAGGGGCGGGGGGCTATGCGATGTGGTCTTCTTCCAGTTCCGCGGTGTGGCGGTTGGTGAAGCGGCTGACCATGCGTTTGGCCTCGTCCGCGGGGAGCGTTCGGCCGAACTCGGCCTCGACGTTGTCGCCGAACTCGCGCGGGGTCGGGTAGCTGCCGTTGATCGACTTCTTGAACACCTGGTAGTACGAGTCCTCGTCCGGCTCGGGGGCCGGGGTGCCGCCGCCCTCGCCGAGTTCACGGGTGCGGTTCGGGCCCACCGGGATCGGGAAGCTGCCGGTGTCCTCCGGGGAGGGCGCGGGCGGTTCGGGCTCGGTGTACTGCTGCTCGGCGGCGTACTGCTGGTCCGCGAACTGCTGCTCTGCGAACTGCGGGCCCGCGAACCGCTGGTCCGGGAACTGTCGGCCCGGGAACCGTCCGTCCGCCTGCGGGTCCGTGACCTGCTGGGCCTCGAACCACTGCTGTTCGTACTGTTCGTCGCTGCCGGGGCCGTACCCGCGGAGGTCGAATCCGGGGTCGTAGCCGCCCTGGTAGTCGACGTGTTGCGGGGGAGTCTGGAACCACGGGTTCTGGTTCGGGTTCTGTTTCTCGGCGGGGTCCGGCTCTCCGGCGCGCTGCCCGGGGATTCCGGGGTGCGCCGGTGCCTGCTGGAGCGGTGCCGGATCGGCGGCCCGCTCGGGGGCGGGCGTCGCGGGCAGCTCCGGCTGCTGCGGCGGCGCGGGTATCAGGGCCGGTTCGATGCCCGCGGCCGCCAGGCCCGAGGGGGCCGTGTCCGCCAGCGGTACCCCGTACTTCGCCAGCCGTAGCGGCATCAGGGATTCCACCGGGGCCTTGCGGCGCCAGGAGCGGCCGAAGCGGGAGCGCAACCGGGCCTGGTAGACGAGCCGTTCCTGCTCCAGCTTGATGACCTGCTCGTAGGAGCGCAGCTCCCACAGCTTCATGCGGCGCCACAGCAGGAACGTCGGAAGCGGGGAGAGCATCCAGCGGGTGAGGCGGACGCCCTCCATGTGCTTGTCGGCCGTGATGTCGGCGATACGGCCGATGGCGTGCCGGGCGGCCTCGACCGCGACCACGAACAGCACCGGGATCACCGCGTGCATGCCCACGCCCAGCGGGTCGGGCCAGGCGGCGGCGCCGTTGAAGGCGATCGTCGCCGCCGTCAGCAGCCAGGCCGTCTGGCGCAGCAGCGGGAACGGGATGCGGATCCAGGTCAGCAGCAGGTCCAGGGCGAGCAGGACGCAGATGCCGGCGTCGATGCCGATCGGGAAGACGTAGGCGAAATTCCCGAAGCCCTTCTTGAGGGCCAGTTCACGGACCGCGGCGTAGGAGCCGGCGAAGCCGATGCCGGCGATGATCACGGCGCCGGTCACGACCACGCCGATGAGAACGCGGTGCATCCGAGTCAGCTGAATCGGCGCGGCCACCCGTACTCCCTCCCCTTGCGTGTTCTTGCGCGCAACAGGGTGGCACATGTGTGCGGCGCGCGCGTCGCCGGTACGTCAGCAGGCCGCCCGTCAGCCCTTCTTGGCCGACGATTCGGACGGGGACGCCTCCTTGGAGGGCGACTTGGACGGCGAGGCGGACGACGACGCGGTGCTGCCCTTGTTCGCCGACGCCACCGCTGCCACGGCCTCCTTGACGGCCTGCTGCGCGGACTTCACCAGGTCGTCGGCGTTCGGGGTCTTCTCACCGGCCAGGCCGGCGCCGTTGTAGTCGAGGGTGACGACGACGTTCTCGACGCGTGCCACGACCGTCTGCTGCTTGAAGTCCCCCTCCTTCTTCTTCAGGTCGTAGCGCAAGGCCGTCGCCTCGTCACCCGTTCCGCCGACGGCCTGCGACTTGAGGTTCTTCGCCCCGGTCACCGCCCGGACGTCCTGGATCTGCTTGGTGTAGTACGCCTGCGCCTGCTCGTCGGCGGAGCCGCGGCCGGTACCGGACTCGAAACGCAGGAGGGAGACGTTGAGCCAGCGGAACTGGGAGCCCTTCACCCCGTTGTCGTCCAGGCTGCTCCAGGAGCAGCTGGCCCGGGACGACACGTCATTGGAACTACCCTTTTTGCCGGACTTGGAGGCTTTGGGTACGAGTTGACCCAGTGTCTTCTTCGACAGGGCGGCGCACGACTCGGGCAGCGTGCGGTACGCGGCGGCCTGCACGGTCGGCGTGGGGCTCGCGGAGCCGGAGCCGGTGCTGCTGTCGCTCGCCGACTGCTTGGCGTCGCCGCTCGGGGAGCCGGAGTCCGAGGAGCAGCCCGCGGCGGCGAGCGCGGCCGACACGGCGGCCGCGCAGACAAGGGCACGGCGCAACCGTCCCGCTCGCCCTTCACGCTGATCAGGCTGGTCGTCTCGCTGGGCTGCTCGCTGCATGGTTCCTTCACTCATGACGCTCGTGTTCCTGCGGTCGGATCGTCCGAGGGGCCCACGGTACGCGGTGAGTGAGCGGTGCGGTTCCGGTTCGGCGGCCCGGCGGAGCTTCCCGTCAGGAGCCGAGGAGGCCGTCAGCCGGACAGCGAGCCGGCCAGTTGCACGGCCAGATTCCGTGCCCTGTCCTGCATTTCCTTGCTGTCGGGGGTCGCGCCGACGGTCATCGGCTGCTCCGCGTACTCGATGGTCACGATCACGTTGGACGTGCGAAACACCACAGTCACCGTCCGCTGTTCGGCCGTCGAACCCGAGGTGCCGAGCTGGTCGTCGAGGAACGCCTCGTCGCCCAGGCCGTCGAGCACACGCGGCTGCAGATCGGCGGAGGCGGTGCCGCCGGACTCGCCGGCCGAGGGGACCGAGGACGAGACCGAGGGCGAGGGAGTGCCGGAGGGCGAGGCGTCGACGACCGGCCCGGCGCCCGCCATCGGCGCCAGGGAGGACCCGGACACGGGCGCGCTGGGCTCGGGCAGGTCGGCCGCCGTCTCTCTGCTCGCGAACAGCTTCTGCGCCTGGTTGTCGTCGCTGTCGGAGTTGTCGTACGACACGACCCGTTCGAAGTCGACGTGGAGGTGGTCGGCGGCGTCGGCGGACTCGACCTTCCAACGGCAGCCGACCTTGCGGTCGGTGTCGTACGTCAGCGTCGCGGTGCCGTCGTACGCCTTGTTCCGCTGGTCCGGGTCGGGAATCTCCTTGATTCCGGGCAGCAGGGAGTCGAGCGTGCCGCGGCCGACCGCGCCACAGGGCTCGGGGAGCGTCCGGTACTTGCCGGGCTGGGCCGCCTCGGTGGCGGTGCCCGCGTCGCCGGGGTTCGCGTTGTCCGCCGCCCCCGTGTCCGCGGAGCCGCCGGTGCAGCCGGTCAGCAGTGCCACGAGGAGGGCTGCGGTGCCGGTCACATACGCCTTCCGCTGCACGGTCAGGCTCCTCTCGACGCTGTCGGCGCGTTGGGTCCTCCAGTGTCCCCGCAGGTATTTCGCTTGCCGCCGCGGGGCGCCACCTGGAGACAATGTGTATCGCAAGCGCCGCCGCTTTTGCCGGTCCGTTGTCGCTTTTCGTCGACCTTGGTGCTGCTTCTGCCTTATTTCGGTTCTAGGGCTTTTTGTGATTCATGGGGGAATGGGGAAGACATGTCGTACACAGAAATACCGGGTGCCAAGGTCCCCATCCGTATGTGGACCGATCCGGCCACGGTCGAGGAGGGCGCCCTCCAGCAGCTGCGCAACGTCGCCACGCTGCCCTGGATCAAGGGGCTGGCCGTGATGCCCGACGTCCACTACGGCAAGGGCGCGACGGTCGGTTCGGTCATCGCGATGCGGGGCGCCGTCTGCCCGGCCGCGGTGGGCGTGGACATCGGCTGCGGCATGTCCGCCGTGCGGACGTCGCTGACGGCGAACGACCTGCCCGGGGATCTCTCCCGCCTCCGCTCCAAGATCGAGCAGGCGATTCCGGTGGGCCGCGGGATGCACCGGGACCCCGTCACCCCGGGCCGCTTCCACGGGCTCGCGACTTCGGGGTGGGAGGGCTTCTGGGACCGGTTCGCCGGGGTCGCCGAGGCGGTCAGGTTCCGGCGCGAACGGGCGGCCGCGCAGATGGGCACGCTGGGCTCCGGCAACCACTTCTGCGAGGTGTGCGTCGACACCTCCGGCTCGGTGTGGCTGATGCTGCACTCCGGTTCCCGCAACATCGGCAAGGAACTCGCCGAGCACCACATCGGGATCGCCCACTCGCTCCCGCACAACCAGGGCCTGGTCGACCGCGACCTCGCCGTCTTCGTGGCGGACACCCCGCAGATGGCGGCGTACGAGCACGACCTGTACTGGGCGCAGGAGTACGCGAAGTACAACCGGTCGATCATGATGGCGCTCCTCAAGGACGTCCTCCGCAAGGAGTTCAAGAAGGCGAAGGTGGCCTTCGAACCCGAGGTGAGCTGCCATCACAACTACGTGAGCCGCGAGCGCTACGAGGGCATGGACCTGCTCGTCACCCGCAAGGGCGCGATCCGCGCCGGCTCCGGTGAGTACGGGATCATCCCGGGTTCGATGGGCACGGGTTCGTACATCGTGCGGGGCCTCGGCAACGAGAAGTCCTTCAACTCCGCGTCGCACGGCGCCGGTCGCCGGATGAGCCGCAGTGCCGCGAAGCGCCGTTTCTCCACGAAGGACCTGGAGGAGCAGACGCGCGGCGTGGAGTGCCGCAAGGACTCCGGGGTGGTCGACGAGATCCCGGGCGCCTACAAGCCGATCGACCAGGTCATCGACCAGCAGCGGGATCTGGTGGAGGTCGTCGCGAAACTGAAGCAGGTCGTCTGCGTGAAGGGCTGACCGGCGGGCTCCGGCTCGCCGGCCGCCGCCCCCTCCCGCGTCCTACGGCCGGTTCTCGCGCAGGTGGCCGATCCGGTCGGAGCTGAAGGCCACCGTCTGCTTCAGGTGGCGGGTGACCGTGGCCAGTTCGGTGTCGTCCAGGTCCTCGAAGAGGGCGGACCAGTCACCGCCCAGCCGCTCCCACGCCCGCTCGAACTCCGCGATCCTCCCCGGCACGGTGGCCACCAGTACCCGTCGCCGGTCGGCCGCGTCCCGTTCCCGGACGACGTAGCCCGCCCGTTCCAGCCGGTCCACCAGCCGGGTCGCCGAACCGGTCGTCAGCCCGGTCAGTTCCGCGATCCGGCCGGTCGTCACCGGCGTCCGCTCCAGCGTGAGCAGGTTCAGGCACTGCAGATCGGTGGGGTGCAGGCCCAGGTGGTCGGCGACGGCCTGGTTGAACAGGGCGTACGACGCCATGCAGCGGCGGGAGACGGTGGCCAGCTCCGACAGCAGCCGCGCCCGCGCGCTTCCGTCCCCGGTCATGTCCAGCTCCGCTCCCGCGTCTGTCAGAAGGAGTACGGGTCCCCGGTGGCGAGGATCAGCACCTGTTCCCGGTCGTTGGCCCGGTTGCCGTCCACCGCGCCGCCGCTCCACACCGTGTCGAGTTCCAGCGTGACCTCCGTGGGCCGGTCCCGCAGCGTCACGCCGAGCCGGATCTGCTCCCCGAAGCCGTCCGCGGCCAGCGGTCCCGTCCCGCAGACCAGCACCCGCTCGCCCGTGCGCGCACACCCGGCCGGCAGCTCCAGCCGGTCCGCGAGCGGCACCGACCAGCGCAGTTGCACGCTGGCGCCCGGTACGGCGGACGGGCCGTGGTTGCGCGGGGTGAACCGGACGTCGACCCGTCCGCCGCTCAGCACCGCCGACCCGTGGTAGGCCAGATCCGCCTCCGGCGCACGAGCCGCCCCGGCCCCACCGGCCGCACCTCCCGTTCCGGTCGCCCCGGCGGGCCCGGCCGCGGCGACCGCCGCCAGTACGGCAGCCCCCCACACGGCGAGCACCCTCGTCCTACGCATGCCACCCACTCTGTGTCCTACACATGTCACCCACTCCGTCGTGCGGTCCGGTGTCGAGTCCGTTGTCGTTGTCGATCCCGTACGCCCATGACGACCCACAGGACCCAAGGACGGCCATGACGATCCGCCGGAGGCCAGGGCGTACGGAGGGATGTATCCCACGCGGAGCGGACGTCAGGCGCCCTCCAACAGGTGACAGCGGGCGTGCCAAGCTGCCGCCATGCTGATCCTCCGCTCCGCCGCCCTGTTCGTCGTCGCCGCCCTCTTCGAGATCGGCGGCGCCTGGCTCGTCTGGCAGGGCGTCCGCGAGCACCGCGGCTGGCTGTGGATGGCCGGGGGCGTGCTGGCCCTCGGCGCCTACGGCTTCGTCGCGACCTTCCAGCCCGACGCCCACTTCGGCCGCATCCTCGCCGCGTACGGCGGGATCTTCGTCGCCGGTTCAATCCTGTGGGGCGTGGTCGCCGACGGTTACCGGCCCGACCGCTGGGACCTCACCGGCGCGCTGATCTGTCTGGTCGGGATGGCGGTGATCATGTGGGCGCCGCGCGGCTCCGGCTGAACGTACGGGCGCCGCGTGGCGGTGCCGGTCGCCTACCCTGGGTGGCGTAGCCCGTACGCCTGTCCGAGGAGCAAGCCCATGGCCCCCGCCGTACCGCCCGCCGCCTCCCGCATCGCCGTCGTCACCGGTGCGAGCAGCGGAATCGGCGCCGCCACCGCCCGTGGGCTGGCCGCGGCCGGGTACCGGGTGGTCCTCACGGCCCGCCGCAAGGACCGCATCGAGGCGCTGGCCGAGGAGCTGACCGGGGCCGGGCACGAGGTGACGGCGTACCAGCTGGACGTCACCGACCGGGCCGCCGTCGACGAGTTCGCGACCGCCTTCAGGACGGTCGGCGTGCTGGTCAACAACGCGGGCGGAGCGCTCGGCGCCGACCCGGTCGCCACCGGCGACCCGGCGGACTGGCGCACGATGTACGAGACGAACGTCATCGGCACCCTCAACATCACCCAGGCACTGCTCCCCAAGCTGGAGGCGAGCGGCGACGGCACGGTCGTGGTGGTCTCCTCCACCGCGGGCCTCGGCACCTACGAGGGCGGCGCCGGCTATGTCGCCGCCAAGCACGGCGAACACGTCCTCGCCGAGACCCTGCGCCTGGAGATCGTGGGCCGGCCGGTCCGCGTCATCGAGATCGCCCCCGGCATGGTCAAGACCGACGAGTTCGCGCTGACCCGCTTCGGCGGGGACGCGGCGAAGGCGGCGAAGGTGTACGAGGGGGTGGCCGAGCCGCTCACCGCCGCGGACGTGGCGGACACGATCACCTGGGCGGTGACCCGCCCGAGCCACGTCAACGTGGATCTGCTGGTCCTGCGCCCGCGGGCCCAGGCGTCGAACACGAAGGTGCACCGGGAGCGGTGATCCCCCCTGGCCCGGTGCCGGATCCCGGGGAGGTCGCGGTCGCGGCCCGGCCGGTGCTGCGCGGTGCGGCCGGGCCGGTAGGTGTTGCCGCTGGGCCGGCAGGTGGTGTGGTGGGGGCGGCGGTCGTCGCGGTCGGGCCGGTCGCCGGTGGCTGTGCCGGGGTCCGTCACGGGGTCTCCCGCGCCGCTTCGGGGCGCACCGCTGCCGCGTAGGACGTCGGGGACATCCCCACGGTCGCGGTGAAGCCGCGGACCAGGTGGGCCTGGTCCGCGTAACCGAGGTCGGCGGCCAGGGCCGCCCAGTCCACCGTGCGCTCGGTCTCGGCGCGCTCCAGGGCCTCATGGATGCGATAGCGCAGGATCACCCACTTCGGCCCGACCCCGACGTACCCGGCGAAGAGGCGTTGCAGCAGTCGTACGGACAGGCCCTCGGCGCGGGCGAAGTCGCTGACGCGGCGGATCGTGCGGTCGGTGCGGATGCGGTGCACGAGGGCCGTCGCGAGGTCGGCCTGCGGGTCGGGTCGGGGCCGGCGGCCGAGCAGGAACGCGTCCAGGGCGGCGACGCGGGCGTCCTCGTCGTCCGGGTCGAGCACGGCCCGCGGGTCGGCGTCCGGCCAGACCTCGGTGAAACGGACGCGGCGGCCGGTCCAGTCGGCCACCGGGCGGTCCGGGGCGAAGGGCCGGAAGCCGCCGGGCCGGAACTGGATCCCGCAGACCCGGCCCCGGCCCGCCAGCTTCTGCGCGAACAGACCGAGCCCGACCCCCGCGACCTCGGCGAACGGCTCCTCGCCCGCGAACCGCTGGAAGACCACGTTCACCGACGGGTGCGGCACGACATGGGAGACGTACGGCCGGTTGAGGTCCCAGTCGATCAGCCAGTAGTGCTCCAGGTAGGGGCGTAGGGCCGGGTCCGGCTTCCCGGAGCTGCCAGGTATCCCGGGGTTGCCGGATGGGCCGCCGGGTCCATGCGGGGCCGCGGGCCCGGCGAACGGCTCCCGGCGCCGGAAGTCCACGCGCGCGAAGAGTTCCGCGGGGTCGACGATGCCTCGGGTGTCACGGCGTGGGGCTGCCATGCCGGGATCGTAGGCGGGGGCACTGACAAGGGCCCGGGGCGCCGACGGCGGGCCGCGCACGGGACGGGCGATCTCACGGCGGCCGGGAGGACGGCGGGGCGGGGAGCATCGGCCGGCGGACCACCCAGGACACCGGGAACACCCGGAACTCTCTGAACACCCGGAACCCGCCGGACCCGCCGGACCCGCGGAATACGGAGCCGCGGACGACCGTTGAGCGGGTATAGTTGAATCGTCAACCAATCGGAGGGTGAGCGACCATGCAGTTCGGGATCTTCAGCGTCGGCGACGTCACGCCGGACCCCACGACGGGCCGTACGCCGACCGAGCACGAGCGGATCAAGGCCATGGTCGCCATCGCGTCGAAGGCCGAGGAGGTCGGTCTGGACGTGTTCGCGACGGGTGAGCATCACAATCCGCCGTTCGTGCCGTCGTCGCCGACCACGATGCTGGGGTACATCGCGGCGCGGACTCAGCGGCTGGTGCTGTCCACGTCGACGACCCTGATCACGACGAACGACCCGGTGAAGATCGCGGAGGACTTCGCGATGTTGCAGCACCTGGCGGAGGGCCGGGTGGACGTGATGATGGGCCGCGGGAACACCGGGCCGGTCTATCCCTGGTTCGGGCAGGACATCCGGCAGGGCATCAACCTGGCCGTGGAGAACTACGCGCTGCTGCACCGGCTGTGGCGTGAGGACGTGGTGGACTGGGAGGGGCGTTTCCGCACTCCGTTGCAGGGCTTCACGTCCACGCCGCGTCCGCTGGACGGTGTGCCGCCGTTCGTGTGGCACGGTTCCATCCGTTCGCCGGAGATCGCCGAGCAGGCCGCCTATTACGGTGACGGTTTCTTCCACAACAACATCTTCTGGCCGGCCGAGCACACCAGGCGGATGGTCGAGCTGTACCGGACCCGGTACGCGCATTACGGTCACGGGACGCCGGAGCAGGCGATCGTCGGGCTGGGCGGTCAGGTGTTCATGCGCCGGAACTCGCAGGACGCGGTGCGTGAGTTCCGTCCGTACTTCGACAACGCGCCGGTGTACGGGCACGGGCCGTCGCTGGAGGAGTTCACCGACCAGACCCCGCTGACCGTGGGTTCCCCGCAGCAGGTCATCGAGCGGACGCTGTCCTTCCGCGAGTACGCCGGTGACTACCAGCGCCAGCTGTTCCTGATGGACCACGCGGGGCTGCCGCTGAAGACGGTCCTGGAACAGCTCGACCTGCTCGGCGAGGAGGTCGTACCGGTGCTCCGCAAGGAGTTCGCCGTCGGCCGCCCGGCCGGCGTGCCCGAAGCCCCCACCCACGCTTCGCTGCTCAGCGCCAAGGAGGTGTCCGCCGCATGAAGCTCGTCGTCGTCTCGGCGGGACTGAGCGTTCCGTCCTCCACCCGGCTGCTCGCCGACCGGCTGGCCGCCGCCACCGTGCCGGCCGCCGCGGCCGACGTCCAGGTCGTCGAGCTGCGCGAACTCGCCGTGGAGATCGCGCACCACCTCACCAACGGCTTCCCGGGCCGCGCCCTGTCCGCCGCGCTCGACGCGGTCACCCGGGCGGACGGCCTGATCGTCGTCACCCCGGTGTTCACCGCCTCGTACAGCGGCCTGTTCAAGTCCTTCTTCGACGTGCTCGAACCCGACGCGCTGGCCGGCAAGCCGGTGCTGATCGCCGCGACCGGCGGCACGGCCCGGCACTCCCTGGTCCTGGAGCACGCCCTGCGTCCGCTGTTCGCCTACCTCAAGGCCGTGGTCGTACCCACCGCCGTGTACGCCGCCTCCGAGGACTGGGGCGGGCGGGGTCTCGCGGAACGGATCGACCGGGCGGCGGCGGAGCTGGCCGCGCTGATGACCGGACTGACGGTGAGCAGGGGGAACGGGGGGAAGGCGGGGAGTATGAGGGATTCGGGGCCTAAGAGGAATGAGAGGAATGAGAGGAATGAGGGGGAGCCGGGGAATCCGGGGCACGCGGAGAGGGAGAGGAGTGCGGGGAGCACGGGGCAGGCGGTGAGCGCGGGGCGCGTGGCGGGCGGGTCGGAGGACGAGGACATCCTCGACGTGGTGCCCTTCGAGGAGCAGCTGGCGAGGCTCCGCGCCGCCTGAGAACCCGCGGTGTGCCGCCTGAGCACCGGTGACGGGGCGCGCTCCGGCCGACGGTGAGAAGACGGTAGGCCCGGACTTCAGGTTGCGTCCGGGTCGGTGAGAGCCGGGTAAAAAGGGTGATCGTAGGCCCGCTCGGCCCGCTCGAACCGCCGGGCGACTTGGCAAACTGGGTGCGTGCCCCAGACTGTGCTGCTAGCCGAAGACGACCGCGCCATCCGCCATGCCCTGGAGCGGGCCCTGACGCTGGAGGGCTATGAGGTGACGGCTGTCGCCGACGGCGTGGAAGCGCTGGCGCATGCCCACCGCACCCCACCGGACATCCTGCTCCTCGACGTGATGATGCCCGGGATCGACGGCCTCCAGGTGTGCCGGGTGCTGCGCGCCGAGGGCGACCGCACCCCGATCCTGATGCTCACCGCGCTGGTCGAGACCGCCGACCGGATCGCGGGCCTCGACGCCGGCGCCGACGACTACGTGGTCAAGCCGTTCGACGTCGAGGAGGTCTTCGCCCGGCTGCGTGCCCTGCTGCGCCGTACCACCCCGGTGGCCGCGGGCGGCAGCGGAGGCGGCGGCAGCGGCGGGGGCGCCGGTACCGCCCCGGTCCGCGAGGCGCACGCCGACGACCGCCAGGTGGAGGCGGCCGGGCTGCGCATGGACCTCCAGGCGCGTCGGGCCTGGCGCGGCAAGCGGGAGCTGGAGCTGACCCGCACCGAGTTCGAACTGCTGGAGCTGCTGGCCCGCAACGCCGGCATCGTGCTCGACCACTCCACCATCTACGACCGCATCTGGGGCTACGACTTCGGACCCGGCTCCAAGAACCTCGCCGTCTACGTCGGCTACCTGCGCCGCAAGCTCGACGAACCCGGCGCACCGCAGCTGATCCACACCGTACGGGGCGTGGGTTACGTGCTGCGGGAGGACTGAGTGGGCCGCCTGCGCCGGTCGTCGGCCCTGCGCAGGCTGCCCGCGCTGCGCAGACTGTCGGCGTTGTGCCGGCTGATGGTGCTGCGCCGGCCCAAGCTCGTCTCGCTGCGCACCACCTTCGCCGTGTCCTTCGCGGCCATCACCGCCACCGTCACGATCCTCGTCGGCATCCTGTCCTACAGCGCCGCCGCCCGGCTGGTCCGCGTCGACCAGCAGTCCGTGTTCACCCAGGTCGTGCAGGACGTGCAGAGCGAGGTGCGGCAGAAGGAGATGGTGCCGCAGGACTTCAGCTCCACCCGGCCGGGACACGACGTGGTCCGGCCCAGCCGCACCGACGTCCAGGTGCTCGGCGCCCGGGGCGAGATCGTCGACCACGGCAGCCCGGTGCTGCCGGTCACTGTCAAGGACCGGGGCATCGCCACCGCCAAGGAGGCCGGGCGGACGGTCCAGTACACCGACGTGCGGGTCGCCGACGACCTGTTCCGCGTCGCCACCGTCGCGCTCGGCGACGGGCGGGGCGCCGTGCAGGTCGCGCAGGAGTTCAGCGACACCGAGGACCTGCTGCGGGCGCTCCAGCAGCGCACGCTGGTCCTGATGGCCGCGGTCGTGATCGCCGCGGGACTGGTCGGCTGGTGGCTGGCCCGCCGTATCACCCGGCGCCTGGTCATCCTCACCACCGCCGCCGAGGACGTCGCCCGCACCCGCCGGCTGGGCATCCAGGTGCCCGTGGCCGGCCTCGACGAAGTGGGCCGCCTGGGCCGGGCGTTCGACCGGATGCTGGGGCGGCTGGCCCAGTCGGAGGAGGACCAGCGGCGGCTCGTCCAGGACGCGGGCCACGAACTGCGCACCCCGCTGACCTCCCTGCGGACGAACATCTCCCTGCTGCGCCGCATCGACGAGCTGCCGCCCGGCACCCGCGACGACCTCGTCGCCGACCTCACCCAGGAGGCCCGCGAGCTGACCGACCTGGTCAACGAACTGGTCGACCTCGCCGCCGGGCAGTCCGACACCGAGCCGACACAGCGGGTCGACATCGCGGACATCGCCGAGGACGTGGTGGGCCTGGCGCGCCGCCGCACCGGCCGGGAGATCGTGCTGCGGACCGGCGGGGACACCGTCACCGACGGACGGCCCGGCATGCTCCAGCGCGCGCTGTCCAACCTGGTGGAGAACGCCGCCAAGTTCGACAGCGACCGCGGCTCGCCCATCGAGGTCCGGATCACCGGCCCGGCGCTCGCCAGGGCCCGGCAGTTCCTCCGCCCGTACGAGGGCGGGGCGGCCTCCGCCCGTATGCACGCCCGTCCGGCCGGACCGGTACGCGTCGAGGTCCTGGACCGCGGACCGGGCATCGCCGACGGCGATCTGATCCGTATCTTCGACCGCTTCTACCGCGCCGCCGACGCCCGCTCCCTGCCCGGCTCCGGGCTGGGCCTGTCCATCGTGCGGGAGGTGGCCATGGCACACGGCGGAGCACCGTTCGCGCTGCGCCGGGACGGCGGCGGCGCGGTGATCGGTTTCACGGTGGGCGGGGGCGTCACCGGGGATCCGGGCGACGGGACCTGAGGGAGATCACGAGGGAGATCACGAGGGAGCGTGCCGAAGATCGTGACGAGGATCGTGACGCAGGCCCGACAGCCGGGATCGGCCGAAGGAGGTCCGCATGCTGACCGACGCGGAGGCCGCCGCCCTCGCCCACCTCGACGAGGCGGACATCGGCCGGACCCTGCTTGAGCTGATCGCGATCCCCAGCGTGACCGGGAGCGCCGCCGAGTCCGAACTCCAGCACCACCTCGCCGGGCGCCTGGAGCGGCTCGGACTGGAGGTGGACCTGTGGTCCATGGATGTGCCGGCCCTGCTCGCCGACCCCGCCTTCCCCGGACTTGAGGCGCCCCGCGAAGAGGCATGGGGCCTGGTCGGGTACACCGCAGGGGAAGGCGACGGGCCCACGCTGGTCCTCCAGGGCCATGTGGACGTCGTACCGCCCGGGGACCCGGCGGCCTGGGACGGCGACCCGTTCGTACCGAGGGTGCGCGGGGACGTGGTCCATGGGCGCGGCGCCTGCGACATGAAGGCCGGGCTGGTGGCGCACCTCGCCGCGCTGGCCGCGGTCCGGGCGGCCGGGGTGCGTCCGCGCGGCCGGGTCGCGGTGCACTGCACGGTCGGCGAGGAGGACGGCGGGATCGGTGCCTTCGGCACGCTGCGGCGCGGGCACACCGGCGACGCCTGCGTCATCACCGAGCCGACCTCCGGCACCCTGATCACCGCCAACGCGGGCGCCCTCACCTTCCGGCTGGCCGTCCCCGGCCGGGCGGCGCACGCCGGTTCGCGGGAGGCCGGGGTCAGCGCGGTCGACGCCTATCTGCCGCTGCACCGGGCGCTGGCCGGTCTGGAGGCCGACCGCAACCGCGATCCGTCCCCGCTGATGGCCGAGTACCCGGTCCCGTACGCGTTGTCCGTCGGCACCCTCCGGGCCGGCGACTGGGCGAGCACCGTGCCGGACCTGCTGGTCGCCGAGGGCCGGCTGGGCGTCCGGCTCGACGAGGAACCGGCCGACGCGCGCGCCGAGTTGGAGCAGCGGGTGGCCGAGGCGTGCGCCGCCGACCCGTGGCTCGCGGCGCATCCGGCGACCGTGAGCTGGCCCGGCGGGCAGTTCGCGAGCGGGCGGCTGCCCGCCGGGCACCCGCTGCGCGACGAGGTGCGTGACGCCTGCACCGATGCCAACGGCTGGGCGGCCCGCCCGCGGGAGCGCGGCGCTCCCTACGGCAGCGACCTCAGGCTGTATGCCGCGGCGGGTGTGCCGACGCTCCAGTACGGGCCGGGTGACGTACGGGTGGCGCACAGCGCGCACGAGCACGTGTCCGTGCGGGAGGTGGTGGAGGTGGCGCGGACCCTGGTGGTCACGGTGCTGCGGGTGGCGGGGACGAGGTGACCCGGGGGTCGCGGCGCGGCTGCGGTGGAGCGAGCGGGCAGCGGGCTGCGGCGGCGTGAGCGGGCAGCGACCGGCGAGCGGGCAGCGGCCGCAGGTGGCGAGAAGCGAGCGACGAAGTGGGCGACGAAGTGGGCGACGGGCGGGTCCGCGGGTCGGGAGGTGAGCGGGCAGCGACCGGGACCCTAAGGGCGTGGCGCGCGCCCGAGCCGGGTCAGGGACGGCAGGCCGGGCCGGGTGAGGAAGCCGGGCGGAGTGAGGAAGCCCTCCGCGCGGGCGCTCGCCAGCCCGATGCGCGGGATGTCGCTGCTCTTGGCGAACAGCAGGAACCGCGGTTCCCACACCGGCCGGTACTTGGCGTTCGCCCGGTACAGGGACTCGATCTGCCACCAGCGGGAGAAAAACGTCAGCACCGACCGCCACAGGCGCAGCACCGGGCCCGCCCCCAGCCGGGAGCCGCGCTCGAAGACGGACCGGAACATCGCGAAGTTCAGCGACACCCGCCGCACGCCCAACTCCCCGGCACGCAGCAGCAGTTCCACGACCATGTACTCCATCAGCCCGTTCTCGCACGCCCGGTCCCGGCGCATCAGGTCCAGGGACAGGCCGTGCCCGCCCCAGGGGACGAAGCTGAGCAGCGCGCGCGGTTCCCCCGCCGCGTCCCGGCACTCCAGCATCACGCAGCGCCCGTCCGCCGGGTCGTCGAGGCGGCCGAGGGCCATGGAGAAGCCACGTTCGGTGGCGCCGTCCCGCCAGTGGTCGGCGCGGTCGACCAGCAGGGCCATCTCGGCCTCGGGGATGTCCGCGTGGCGGCGGACGCGCACCGTGTACCCGGCTCGCCGGACCCGGTTGTGCGCCTGGCGGACCACGCGCATCGCCCGCCCCTCCAGCGTGAAGTCGGCCAGCTCCACGATCGCCTCGTCGCCCAGCTCCAGGGCGTCGAGGCCGTGCCGCGCGTAGACGGTGCCGGCCTCCTCGCTCGCGCCCATCACCGCGGGCGTCCACGCGTGCCGGCGCGCCTCGGCGAGCCAGGCGTCGATGGCGCCGGGCCAGGCCTCCGGGTCGCCGATCGGGTCGCCGGAGGCCAGGCTGACGCCGCTGACCACGCGGTAGGTGACGGCGGCCTTGCCGCTCGGGGAGAAGCGGGCCGCCTTGTCCCGGCGCAGCGCGAAGTAGCCGAGCGAGTCGCGCTCGCCGTGCAGCTCCAGCAGGGTCCGCAGCCGCTCCTCGTCCTCGGCGGCGAGCAGCGCCCGGCCGCGCGGGGCGCGGAAACAGGCGTACAGCACGAGGAGGACGGTGGCGGCCATCAGGACGTTGACGACGATGTCGACCCAGTGGGGCGCGCTCACCGCGTCCACCCGGTCGGCGAGCGGGCCCACGCTGACGCCGCGCAGCAGGGTGTACGCGATCCGGTCCTGGAGGCTCGCTCCCGACTGCCGGTTCGTCGCGCTCACCAGGAGCGTGCCGAGGGCGCCGCTGACCAGGAGGCCGCCCGCGCCGGCGGCCAGCGCGAGCCGTGGGTTGGAGCGGTCGCCGATGGCGTCGAACTCACGGCGGCCGATCAGCAGCGCGGCCACGAACAGGCCGGTGAGGGCGGTGGAGAGCCAGTTGAAGAGGTGCGCGCCGTAGGTGCCGGTGGTGAGCGCGAGCACGTAGAGGCAGCACAGGGGGCCGGCGAGGAGCAGGTTGAAGACCCAGGCGGCGCGTTTGCGGCGGCGCATCACCACCGCGAGGAACAGCGCGAGCGCCGCCGAGCCCAGGCCCGCGGTGGCCAGGTACGGCGTGAAGAACTCGCCCGCGTTGTGCTCGTGCACCTCCTCCCGGAACGGCAGCGACACGACCGCGGCGATGTTGAGCACCGCGAGCAGCCGCAGGTACCAGACGGTCGCGGCGGCGGCCCGCGCCCGCAGCCGGGCGGGCACGGCGGGGCGACGGCGGTCGTGCCGCACGGAGACCTGCGCGGAAGTCGGCGTCGACTGCTGTACGGGCATGGTGACCGGCACCTTGGGACCGGAAGGGGGGACGGGGAACCGGAAGGGGGAGGAAACGAAGTTCAACAACCCTACAACTTGTAGGGTATTGGCCAGGTAAGAAGACGGACGGAGATGGGCAAGGAGAAACACCACCGGCGCCCCGGCCCGCTGCCCGCGGACCGGCCTGCTTCGCTGTGCACCGGCTCGCCGCCCGCTGTGACCCGGCCTGCTGCTTTCGGCGAAGCGACCTGCTGTTCTCCGGACCCGGCCCTCCGGCCCGGCTCACCGCTCCGTGGCCCGGCCTGCCGCTCTCCGCTCCGGCCCGGCGGTCTCCGTGCCGCCCCGGGCCGACGCCAGGTGCCAGGCCAGATTGCCCACCGCCGCCCCGGCCGCCACCACGGCGACGATCACACCGCCGGTGGCCAGCCCGTCGCTGAACAGATGCGGCCGTCGGTCGAGGCTGTGCAGCCCGAATCCGCACAGCTCGTACACCCCCACGGCGGCGATGGCGAGGCTTACGACGAGTACGGCGATGGTGGGCGCGAGGCCGTCGACCCCCGCTCGCGCGCCCGACTGCGGGCGCCGCGCCTGCTGTGCGTCGGTACCCGCGTTCGTGCCCTGCATGATGCCCCCGTGGAAGGAGTCGTACGGCCCTGGACAGCTGGGAACCTACATCACGTAGGGTCGGACGGGCCTAAGCTCGGGCTCCGTGCGGATCCGGTGGATCTATAAGCTCGGGCTCCGTGCGTATTTATTTGAGCGTGGACATGGAAGGCATCACCGGGCTCGTCGACGCCGACGACGTCCAGCCCGGCGGCCGGGACTACGAGCGGGGCCGGTCGATGATGGCCCAGGACGTCAACGCGGCCGTACGGGGCGCCCTCGCGGCCGGTGCCACCGACATCCTCGTCAACGACGCCCACGGCCCCATGCGCAACCTGTACCCCGAGGCCCTGCACCCGGCGGCCCGCCTGATCCGGGGCAGGCCGAAGCAGATGGTCATGCTGGAGGGGCTCACCGCCGACCACGACGCGGTCGTCTGCGTCGGCTACCACTCGCGGGCCGGGGCGCTCGGCGTGCTGAGCCACAGCTTCATGGGCCACGAGATCGAGGACATCTGGCTGGACGGCCGTCCGGTGGGCGAGATCGGCCTGGCCCAGGCCACGGCGGCGGCCCTCGGCGTCCCGGTGGCCGTGCTCACCGGCGACGACGCGGCCTGCGCGGAGGCCACGGCGTGGGACGACCGGATCGCCACGGTGCCCGTGAAGTACGCCCGTGACCGCTTCGCGGCGGAACTGCGCCCCGAGGCGGAGGCCCGGCAGGCCATCGAGGACACGGTCGCCGCGGCCCTGTCGCCCGCCCCGAAGCGGCCGTCCGCCGCTCCGTCCGACGTCACCCTCACGGTCCGCTGGCAGTCGTCCTCGGTGGCCGCCACCCTGACGGGCCTCCCCGGAGTCACCGCCACCGACAGCCGTACGGTCCGGGCCGAGGGCCGACTGCCCGCGCTGTACCGCCAGTTCGGGATCTGGATGCGGGTGGCGGCGTCCCTGACTCAGCAGCCGCCGTACTGCTGAGTCCCGCGGCCGGCGCACCACGGGACTCAGCCGTACGCCCGCGGGGCCGGCGGAGTCGGACCGCGGGGGACGTTCACCGCACGCGGGCCGCCTTCGTCAGGCGTACCTCCTCGACACCCAGCAGACCGAGGAGCGGCACCTTGCCGACGCGCTGGTCCGGGTCGACCACCAGTCCGGAGCCGCGGACCAGGTCCAGGAGGAGTTCGGCCAGCGGCATGACCATGTGCCGTCCCCAGCACCGCTCGGAGGAGTGGCCGAACGGCAGGTAGCCCGGCGCGGTGTCGGGATCGAGTTCGTTCCAGCGCTCCGGACGGAAGCCGTCCGGGTCGTCCCACAGGGCCGGATCACGGTGGGAGAGCAGCGGTAGCAGGAGGACGTCGTCCTTCTCGCCGATCCGGCCGTCGACGGCCGGGTACTCGGGGGAGGCGTTGCGCAGGATGTTCCAGGAGGGCGGCAGCAGCCGCAGGGACTCGTGGATCAGGTTCCGGTTCGGCGTGTCGTCGTCGAAGGGCGCACCGAGCCAGAGCGCGTTGGCCACGAGGGTGGAGACGGTGAAGCAGACCGGTGCGGCTGCCCTGCGGTAGACGCCCATGGCGTACCGGCGTTCCTGGTAACCCGTCGCCCGCGCCGCCCGGTTCGCGAGTCCGGTGAGGCCGTCGTCCGGCCGGGGCCAGCCGGGAAGCGCGGCGCCGAGCGCGATGACCGACCAGGTCAGTTTGGGGGTCAGTTCGAGGGTGCGGCTCATCAGCATGCGCAACCGGTACGGGTCCCGGCCGAGGATGAGGTCGCGCAGGAACAGGTGCCCGGTCAGCGGCCAGGGCCCGGACAGGTCGACGTCTTCCGGCAGCGGTCCCTTGAGCGCGTCGCGTACGTCGTTGCCGATGGTCCGGGTCACCGTCGACGCCTCGGTGCGTGAGATCGAGCGCCCGTGCAGTGGCTTGAACGTGGGCCGTTCGGTCTCCGTGGCACGGCGCGCGGCGAGAATCCGGTCGGCGACCTCGTGCCCCGCGATTCCGATGGTGTCGGGTTCCAGACGGAAGACGTCCTGGCCCACGTGGTCGTCGATGAGGGCGGCCAGTCGCGGAGAGAACACGGTGGTGCGTACGCGCGGCGGCGTTGACGTGGTCATGGATGCTCCGGAAGGGGTCGCGGACGGCACGCCGTCGTCCGGCCGAACCGCGGGTACGGTACGGCCGGACAACGATGTCAACTCGGCTGTACGGCCGAGAGGTCGGGCATCAGTACCAGAGGTACCAGGCGTTCGCCTTCAGGCTCTTGCTTGCCGCGACCTTGTTGCGGATGGCGAAGAGAAGCTTCATCACTGCACCTCCTGTCGGAGTGGGCGAGTGGCGCGTGACGGTCCCGGACGGGCCGGTGAAGATCACGCACCGGTGGCCCGGTGAGACTGCCCAGGTCCGGCAGACGACTAATCCAGGAACATTTAAAAGGTTGGTATGCGATCACTTTCAGACAGCCTGGGGCCTGGATCGCTCGCTCTGACGCGGTCAGTTTCTTCGGTTTGTCATGGTTCTGATCGCTCTGTGTGATCCGCAGGTTGGCCGAAAATTGTGCGGGAGGCGCCGTCCCCCCTCGAACAGGCGGGACAGGTGGCGCAGGCGACACCAGCGGCATGGACGTCCACTACTTGGCGCCGGCGGCACGGACGTCCGCACGTGCACCGGCGGCACCGGTACCACCGGCGGCTACGCAGGGCACTGGTGACGCAGGCGACCCGACCCGGGTGTGTGGGCCGCCCCTCGACCGAGCAGCATGTGACGGAATGCGGACGGGTGAGCAGGGACGAGCCAGGGAGTTCCCGTGACGGAACGCCGACAACGCCGGATCACCGACGAGCAGTTCCACGACGCGATGCTGATCTGGGACTACCACCACCTGGGGCACGAGCCGCGCCGCTGCTCGGTGGCGCTCGCCCTCGGCAGCCACGACATCGGCGTCGCCGACACGGCCGCCGCTCTCTACCACGCCGGCCACTTCCCCCTCCTGCTGTTCAGCGGCGGCAACAGCCCCGCCACCCGGGCCCGCTTCCCGCGCGGCGAGGCCGTTCACTACCGCGAGCACGCGTTGGCCCTGGGCGTGCCGGACGAGGCGATCCTGATCGAGCCGCGGGCGGCCAACACCGGCCAGAACATCGCCTTCTCCCGCGAGTTGCTGGCCGGGGCGGGGGTGCGGGTCGACTCGCTCCTGCTGGTCTCCAAGCCGTACATGGAGCGCCGCGCGTACGCGACCTGTCGCAAACTGTGGCCCGCGGTCGATGTCGTATGCGCCTCCGCGCCACCGGAGTTGGGCGACTACATCAAGTCCTTCGGTGACGGCCCGCTCGTCATCGACACGCTGGTCGGCGACCTCCAACGGGTGATCGAGTACCCGAAACTCGGCTTCGCGATCGAGCAGGACGTGCCGGGGGAGGTGTACGACGCCTACGAGCGGCTCGTGCGTGCCGGGTTCGACAGCCATCTGGTCGTCGGCTGACAGTGCGTCGGTGTCGCGGCTCGTCCTGCGGCGTCCGGCCGGCGGACCGGCGGCCAGATCGCCGCGAACTCGGGTGCCACGGCGGGGGTTTCGGACTCCGCAACGAAGAGACCGCCGGGCTGGGACCGGACGCGTAGCAGGCGGCGGGGTCAGGAGAGCCAGTCGGCGTAGCGAGTGGTAGCCAGGCGGGCGTTCTTGTCGGTGAGGACGTCGCCCTTGACCATGGCGAACATGCCGGCGCTGGGGTCGGTGACGACGGTGCGGTGGTCGCCCTTGTGGGCCAGGGTGATCCGGCCCAGCTCGTCCAGGGTGAAGATCTCGGGGCCGGCGATGTTGCGGATGCCGTTCAGCGGGGCGCCCGCGGCGACCTCCGCGACCGCGGCGGACACGTCCTTGGCGGCGATCGGCTGGATCGGCGTGGCGGGCAGCCGGACGGTGTCGCTGTCGGCAGTCCAGGACAGGACGGCGTCCATGAACTCCATGAACTGCGTCGCCCGGACGATCGAGTAGGGGATCGACCCGGCCGCGAGGAGGTTCTCCTGGAGTGTCTTGGCCCGGTAGTAGTCCAGCTCCGGCACCTGGTCCGTACCGACGATCGAGAGGATGACGACGTGGCCGACGCCGTTCCTGCGGGCCGCGGCCAGAAGATTGTCCATCGAGGTCTGGAAGAAGGCCGGGGAGGCGTCGTCGAAGGTCGGGGAGTTCGTCAGGTTGACGACCACGTCGGCGCCCGCCACCGCCTCGTCCAGTCCCTGGCTGCTGATGACGTCGACGCCGGTGGACTTCGAGTGCGGTACCGCCTCGTGCCCGGCGGTGGTCAGGTTCTTGACTACCTGCGACCCGATCAGTCCGGTGCCGCCGATGACTGCGATCTTCACGGGCATACCTTTCATGTGGTGATGTACGGAATATGGCATACGAACGGTTACGTGGGTGGGGCAAGAAACGGTCTCTTGATCGCCTGCGGAGGGGCGGCGTCACAGACAGCCGGCGAAGGTGACCGTCTCGTCGAGCGGCGCCCGGCCTACGCGGGTGTCGCCCGCGGTGACGTCCTCGAACCCGATCGACATGCCGCAGAAGAGGATGAGCTGGTCCGGAGGTGACAGGACCTTTGCGACGGTCCTGTGAAACTTCGCCCAGGCCATCTGCGGACAGCTGTGCAGCCCTTCGGCGCGCAGCAACAGCATGACGGTCTGCAGATACATGCCGACGTCCGCCCATTGGGCCGGGCCCATGGCGCGGTCGATGTAGCAGAACAGGGCGGCGGGCGCGCCGAAACAGTCCCAGTTCGCGGCGGCGGCCCTCTGGCGTGCCTCCAGGTCCTCGCGCGGGATGCCTAGTGCGCCGTAGCGCTGCTCGCCGAAGGCGGACCGGCGCTCGCGGTAGGGAGACTTCAGTGCGGGTGGGTACATCTCGTACTCCGGCTCGTCCCAGGGGTCACCTGAGGCCAGGCGCTCGCCGGTGCGCTTCTTGATCTCGGCCAGTGGTGCACCGGTCACCACGTAGGTGTGCCACGGCTGGATGTTCGATCCGGACGGCGCCCAGGCCGCGGCGGACAGGACGCGCTCCAGTGCCTCCCTCGGGACGGGGCGGCCGGTGAACGCGCGCACCGCCCGCCGGCTCGTGACCGCCTGATAGGCGTCCATGATCGCCCGCCTCCATCCACTCAACGGGTTCGCCTTCGCCACCTCAATAGTATTACACGATACGGTCTCGTGTGATACTTACTGGCTCTCAGTCCTTGGTTCCCGCCTCGGACGCTGCATCTCGGAGAAAACGGTGGACGCCCGGCGGTGCCGGTGGCGCCGTGGTTCCGGGGCGGGGCGGAGTGGGGCGGCATGGCGGGCGGGTGTGCGGCCCGTCGGCGCGGCTCGCGTCGGGACGACGTTGATGCCGGACGCGGGACGCGGCGGCGATGACCACGCCGGCCGGGCGTGCGGCGCGGCAGCCGCGGCCGAAGCGGGCGCGCCTGCGCCTCGTCGCCTATGCCTCGTCGCTTGCGGGATGGGCGAGCCGCGTCAGGAGATCCGTCAACTGCTCGTGCCCGCCGCGCCCCAGCTCGGCCATCAGGCTCTCGGCCAGCGGTTCCGCCGCCACGTGGGCAGCGTCGAACAACTCCAGTCCCTGTGGCGTGATCTCCACGGCCCGGACCCGCCGGTCGCCCGGAACGGCCTTGCGTACGGCAAGACCCTTGCGCTCCAGGTCGTCCACGATGCGCATGATTCCGGCCTTGTCCGTTCCCGTCGCCGCCGTCAGATCCCGCTGCACCGTGGGCCCGTGGTTGACCAGCTCGATCAGCACCGCGAAATGCCGCAGCTCGATGCCGAGCGGCCGGAGCGCCTCCCCCATCACCGCGGCCGCACGCCAGTGCGCCCGGCGCAGCAGCAGGCCGAGGGCGAAAGGCGAGGGATCCCCGGGGCGGTCGGTCGCATGCGGGGTGGTGGGGTGGTGAGGAGTGTCGGTAGCCATGACGCCAGACTACTTCGTTCGATACGGTATCGTCTGAAACTAAATGCGTGCGGTTAGCGGATCCGGGGTTCGCCGCTGCGTCCAGTACCTGCGTCCAGTACCTGCGTCCAGTACCTGCGTCCAGTACCAGGGACTTGCCGCGGTCCTTCGCCGCCCACTGCACCGCACCGGGCCCGACGGCCGCGCTCCGCTACGAAGCGACGGTCTGCACACCGCATCGCCGGGCGCCTCGGCCGACATGAGCTGCGGGTCCTCAGTCAGCCCCCATCCAGCCCTCAACCAGCCCTCAACCAGCCCTGGACGGCCCTCCGTTGGCCACCCGTTGGCCGTGCCCTGGCCGCCCCGGCCATCGTCAGGCACTGGCCGGGGCGGAGCCCGAAAGCCCCGCCCGATCCGCGGGAAACACGGCTCAGGGCCACACCAGGCAATACGGCTGATGCCCCGCCTCATGCAACCGGTGGCTGAAGTCCTGCCATTCGTGGAGGAGTTGGTACACGTTGAACGCGTCCCGCGGGCCGCCGCGGTCCGGGACCGTGGACCAGATGAACGCCGCCGCGCCCACCGATTCCTCGCCGATGCCGCGGAGCGGGTCGACGACCGTCATCGGCAGCCTGACGACCGCGTAGTCGGGGTGCAGGACCACGAGTTCGAGCGGTGGCACCTTGTGCAGGGGCACGCCTTCGATGCCGGTCAGCACCATCGCGGCCATCGTCTCCGGCTTGATCTTGGTGAACATGCCGTTCATGCCCAGTTCGTCGCCGCCGAGTTCCTCGGGGCGCATCGAGATCGGGACACGGGCCGCGGTCGCGCCGTCCGGCGCGCCGAAGTATTTGTACGTCACCCCCACCCGACCACCATTTCTGCTCGCCGCCCGAAGGCGGTCCACTCGGGGGTCGGCCCGCCGGTCGCTCCGCTCGGGCTCGCCCGGTACACCCTGTGGCGGACGTGCTTCGGTCGTCTCCTCCGCGTCGCGCCGGTGCCTTCCCCGCCGGGCGCGTCGAGGACCCAGGTCATCGGTCCCCTCGCCCAGTCCGCCACCGCGATGCATATCTCCACCCGACTGCTTTTCTGGGACGCGTGGCGCCCGCCGCGCAACCCGATCATCGTGTCAGTGACCTCCCCCACGGCCGCCCGCCGAAACGTGCGGTGAAACACCAGTCCGCAAGATCTTCACGGCCCCCGGTCACCGTGTGCCGTGCGAGCTGTGCCGAGCTGCGTCGAGCTGTGTGTCTCTCTGTGTGTGTCAGGCCCGTCCGGGCCCCAGTCTCGCAGATCGCGGATGATCGACAACGTGTTTGCCGGAGTGATGGCGGCGTCGGCCTACCCTGAGGAGGTCACCCCGCAGACCGGAGCCCGAGAAGCTCCGATTTACGTCGAGTGGCTCCCCATAGCTCCACATGGCTCCAAGTAACTCCAAGTGACTCCGAGTGACTCCGAGAAACGCTGAGACATTCGGAGAAGGTCCGAGAGGTCGGAGAAGTCGCAGGTCATGAGTGAATCGTCCCCTTCAGGTGTGCCCTACCCGCGGGAAGCGCCCGTCTCCCAGGCACTGTTCGACCGCGCGTCCGCCGTCACGCCGGGCGGCGTGAACTCGCCGGTGCGTGCCTTCCGCGCCGTGGGCGGGACTCCCCGGTTCATGGTGTCGGGCTCCGGCCCGTATCTGACCGACGCCGACGGGCGGGAGTACGTCGACCTCGTGTGTTCCTGGGGCCCGATGATCCTCGGGCACTCGCACCCCGAGGTGATCGCCGCCGTCCACGAGGCCGTCGCACGTGGTACGTCCTTCGGCACGCCGGGTGAGGGCGAGGTGGCCCTCGCCGAGGAGATCGTCGCCCGGGTCGAGCCCGTCGAGCAGGTGCGGCTGGTGTCCAGCGGGACCGAGGCGACCATGTCCGCCATCCGGCTGGCGCGCGGGTTCACCCGGCGGGCCAAGGTGATCAAGTTCGCCGGCTGCTACCACGGGCACGTCGACTCGCTGCTGGCCGCCGCCGGGTCCGGGGTCGCCACCTTCGCGCTGCCCGACACCCCGGGCGTCACCGGCGCCCAGGCCGGCGACACCATCGTCCTGCCGTACAACGACCTGGAGGCCGTGCAGGAGGCGTTCCACCGGTACCCGGGTGAGATCGCCTGCGTGATCACGGAGGCATCGCCCGGCAACATGGGGGTCGTGCCACCCGCGCCCGGGTTCAACCAGGGACTGAAGGACGCGTGCGCCAAGAACGGCGCGCTGTTCATCTCCGACGAGGTGATGACCGGTTTCCGTACCAGCAGGAGCGGTTGGTACGGGATCGACGGCGTCAGGCCGGACCTGATGACCTTCGGCAAGGTGATGGGCGGCGGGTTCCCGGCTGCCGCCTTCGGCGGCCGTGCGGACGTCATGGCCCACCTCGCCCCGGCCGGGCCGGTCTACCAGGCGGGCACGCTCTCCGGGAACCCGGTCGCCACCGCCGCCGGCGTCGCGCAGCTGCGGCTGCTGGACGACGCGGCCTACGAGACGGTCGACGGCGTCTCCGCGCAGATCCGCTCCCTCGTCACCGAGGCCCTGACCAAGGAGGGCGTCGCGCACCGGGTGCAGGCCGCCTCCAACATGTTCTCCGTGTTCTTCACCGACCGGAGGGTACGCGACTACGAGGACGCCAAACGGCAGGAATCCTTCCGCTTCACCGCCTTCTTCCACTCGATGCTCGCGAACGGCGTCTACCTGCCGCCGTCGGCCTTCGAGTGCTGGTTCGTGTCCACGGCCCACGACGAACGGGCCCTCCAGAAGATCGCCGACGCCCTTCCGGCGGCGGCCCGAGCCGCCGCGGAGGCCACCGCATGAGCACCGACAAGGACATCACGGTCGTCCACCTCATGCGGCACGGCGAGGTCGCCAACCCGGACGGGGTCCTCTACGGGCGGCTGCCCGGCTACCACCTGTCCGAACTCGGACGGCAGATGGCCGACCGGGTCGCCGAGCACCTCGCCCCGCGCGATGTGACGTACGTCGTGGCCTCCCCGCTGGAGCGGGCGCAGGAGACCGCGACCCCGATCGCCAAGACGCACGGGCTGGCCCTCGACACCGACGAGCGGCTGATCGAGGCGGAGAACCTCTTCGAGGGCAAGGCGTTCGGGGTGGGCGACGGCGCGCTGCGCAAGCCCGGCAACTGGAAGTACCTGGTGAACCCGTTCAGGCCGTCCTGGGGTGAGCCGTACGTCGACCAGGTGGTCCGGATGAAGAGCGCGCTGGACGCGGCCCGGGACCGGGCGCGCGGGCACGAGGCGGTGGTGGTCAGCCACCAGCTGCCGATCTGGATCGTGCGCTCGTTCGTGGAGGGGCGGCGGCTGTGGCACGACCCGCGCAAGCGGCAGTGCACGCTCGCCTCGCTGACGACCTTCACCTACCAGGGCGACCGGATCGTCTCGGTCGGCTACACCGAGCCCGCCCGTGACCTGGTCCCGCCTCATCTCCTGGCCGGCGCCAAGCCGGTGAAGGGCAAGAGCAAGGCGTTCGGGGCCTGAGCGCCGGCCCCCGGCCCGCAACCGCCCGGCCCGCCGCACCCGTACCGTGCTGTACGGCACTTTCGCCGGCGGCGCCGGGGCGGTCCGCCGGGCGGGGCCCGGCCTGCGCGCCGCTTGCGATGTTTTCGCAGCCTTGCTGAGAAAAGTATGAGAATATGCGGAACCTCTCTGTTCATCACGCCCTCTGACTGGGTGACCACCAGCAGGACGTGATGAATCGGGGACCTCATGCGCACCTTCTCCCGCAGGGGAATGCTCGGCCTCGGCGCGGGAGCCGCGGCCGCCGCCGGGCTCGTGGGCTGCGGCACGCTCAATGCCTCACACGGTGGTGGGCACGGTTCCGGTTCCGCCGGGAACGCGGTCGGGAGCGGGAGCGGCACGGGACACGGCAAGGGCCAGGGCACCACCGGAGCGCCCGCCCGGCCGATCGGCGACGGTTCCACGTCCTTCACCGGCAAGCAGCCGCACCAGCCCGCCGCGCCCGAGCCGCTGGAGCCCGGCCAGGTGCCGCCGCAGTTCGTGATCTTCTCCTGGGACGGGGCGGGCGAGGTCGGCACCGGCCTCTTCTCGCGCTTCCTCGACCTGGCCAAGGAGCACGGCGCGGCCATGACCTTCTTCCTCTCCGGGCTCTATCTGCTGCCCGAGTCGAAGAAGCGGCTCTACGACCCGCCGAACAACCCGCGCGGCGCCTCCGACATCGGCTACCTCACCGACGAGCACATCAAGGCGACACTGGCGGGCGTCCACCGCGCCTGGCTGGAGGGCCACGAGATCGGCACCCACTTCAACGGGCACTTCTGCTCCGGCCACGGCACCGTCGCCGACTGGACCCCGCGGCAGTGGCGGAGCGAGATCGAGCAGGCCAAGTCGTTCGTGAAGGAGTGGCGGACCAACAGCGGCTGGACGGAGCTGCCCGCGCTGCCCTTCGACTACGACAAGGAACTCGTCGGCGGCCGTACGCCCTGCCTGCTCGGCCAGGACAACCTGCTGCCGACCGCCCGCGAACTGGGCTGGCGCTACGACGCCTCCTCGCCCGGCGGCCGGCAGGTGTGGCCGCGCAAGCGGCAGGGCGTGTGGGACCTGCCGTTGCAGCAGATACCGTTCCCCGGCCGTTCCTTCGAGGTCCTGTCGATGGACTACAACATGCTCGCCAACCAGTCGGTCAACTCGACCAAGGCCCCCGCCTACAACTATCCGGGCTGGCGCAAGCAGTCAACGGAAGCCTACATAGCGGGATTCAAGCGGGCATACGAGACAAATCGCGCACCTTTCTTCGTGGGCAACCACTTCGAGCAGTGGAACGGCGGCATCTACATGGACGCCGTGGAGGAGTCGTTCGAGCACATCGCGCGGGAACGGGACAAGGGTGCCGACATCCGGCTCGTCTCCTTCCGGCAGTTCGTCGACTGGCTCGATGTCCAGCGCCCCGAAGTGTTGGACAAACTGCGCACGCTGGACGTCGGGCAGACTCCGGCCGGTGGCTGGAAAACCTTCCTTTCCGAGCCGTCCTCGAACCCCTCGAACACCGTCTGAAATGCAGGTTTCCGTCCGTGAGGGGGGTGCGCAAGATCCCCGGATCGGACATGCGAAACTTTTCACATGAGTACCCGCAGCCGCGCCGTCCTGTTCAGCGCCGTGGCCGCCGCGGCGGCCCTGACCCTGTCCGCGTGCGGCTCCGGCGGCACGTCCGGTGGTGGTGGCCACACCAACTTCATCACCGGTAACAACGGCATCGACACGGTCGCCAAGGGCTCGCGGGAGGCGGCACCCGATCTGTCCGGCAAGACGATCGACGGCCAGACGCTCGACGTCGCCGACTACAAGGGCCAGGTCGTCGTCATCAACGTCTGGGGCTCGTGGTGCGGTCCGTGCCGTGCCGAGGGGAAGTACTTCGCCCAGGTCTCCAAGGACTACGCGGGCAAGGGCGTCCAGTTCGTCGGAATCAACACGCGGGACACCAGCACCACCCCGGCGATCGCCTTCGAGAAGGACGAGGGGATCACCTATCCCAGCCTGTACGACCCGGACGGCAGGCTGATGCTCCGGTTCAAGAAGGGCACGCTGAACCCGCAGCTGATCCCCTCCACCCTCGTCCTCGACCGGGACGGCAAGATCGCCGCCCGTGCCCTGCAGGCCCTCGACGAGGAGAACCTGCTCAGGATGATCAAGCCGGTCCTCGCGGAGAAGTGACGTGAGTGCGCTCCTGACGCTCGCCGAGGAGACGGGCCGGAACCAGACGGTCTTCAGCGGGGCCCTGCTCATCGCCGTGCCGGTCGCCGTGATCGGCGGTCTCGTCTCGTTCTTCTCCCCGTGCGTCCTGCCACTCGTGCCCGGTTATCTCTCCTATGTCACCGGGGTCGCCGGCACCGACCTGGCGGAGGCCCGGCGCGGCCGGATGGTCACCGGCGCCTCCCTGTTCGTCCTCGGCTTCACCGTCGTGTTCGTCTCCGGCGGCGCACTGTTCGGCTTCTTCGGCTCGACCTTGCAGGAGCATCAGTCGGTCCTCTCCAAGGTGCTGGGCGGGCTCATGGTCGCCATGGGCGTGTTCTTCATGGGACTGATGCCGTGGCTCACCCAGCGTGAGTTCCGCTTCCACCAGCGGCCGAGCACTGGACTGGTCGGCGCGCCGCTGCTCGGCGCGCTGTTCGGGATCGGCTGGACGCCCTGCATCGGCCCGACCCTCGCCTCGGTGCAGGGACTCGCCATGAACCAGGCCAGCGCGGGCCGCGGCGCCCTGCTGACGGTCGCCTACTGTGTCGGTCTCGGCGTGCCTTTCGTGCTCGCCGCCATGGCTTTCCGCAAGGCGCTCGGCGCTTTCGGCTGGGTCAAACGCCACTATGTCTGGGTGATGCGCATCGGCGGCTCGATGATGATCGTCACCGGTGTGCTCCTGCTGACGGGCGCCTGGGACCGTCTGGTGCAGGAGATGCAGACCTGGTCCAACGGCTTCACTGTGGGGATCTGATCGATGAGCACGACTTCGAAGACCGCGCCCGACGACTCCCCGGGCGGACCGGAGGACCAGGGACTCGGGGACGCCGGCGCCCAGTTGTCCACCGCCCCGCGCGACGAACCGGTGAACCTGCCGGGGCTGGGTGTCATCGGCTGGGCCCGCTGGTTCTGGCGGCAGCTCACCTCCATGCGGGTCGCGCTGCTGTTGCTCCTGCTGCTGTCCCTCGGTGCGATCCCCGGTTCGCTGATCCCGCAGAGCGGCAGTGACGCCAGCAAGGTCGACGACTTCCGCCAGGCGCACAAGACGCTCGGGCCGATCTACGACAAGCTCGGCCTCTTCCACGTCTACAGCTCGGTGTGGTTCTCCGCCATCTACATCCTGCTGTTCATCTCCCTCATCGGCTGCATCGTGCCCCGCACCTGGCAGTTCGTGGGCCAGCTGCGCAGCCGGCCGCCGGCCGCGCCCAAGCGGCTGACCCGGCTGCCCGCCTACACCACCTGGCGCACCACGGCCGATCCCGAGCAGGTCCGCACGGACGCGCTCGCGCTGCTGAAGAGGCGCCGCTTCCGCGTCCATGCCGTCGGGGACGCGGTCGCCGCCGAGAAGGGCTACGCCCGTGAAGTGGGCAACCTGGTCTTCCACATCGCGCTGATCGTGCTGCTGGTCGCCTTCGCCACCGGTCAGTTGTACAAGTCGGACGGCACCAAGCTGGTCGTCGAGGGCGACGGGTTCTCCAACTCGATCCTCCAGTACGACGACTTCCAGTCCGGCAACCTCTTCACCAACGACGATCTGGTGCCCTTCAGCTTCGACCTGAAGAAATTCAAGGGCACCTACGAGCTGACCGGTCCGAACCGCGGCACCCCGCGCACCTACGAGGCGAAGATCTCCTACAACAAGGGCGCCTACGGCAAGGAGCAGACGACCACCATCCAGGTCAACCAGCCGCTGGACATCGACGGCGCCAAGGTCTACCTCGTCAGCCATGGTTACGCGCCGGTCTTCACCGTCCGCGACGGCAGCGGCAAGGTCGTCTTCCACGACGCGGTTCCCCTCCTCCCGCTGGACGGCAACTCGACCGGATCCGGTGTGGTCAAGGTCATGGACGGCTACAAGAACCCCCAGGGTGTCAGCGAGCAGCTCGGCTTCCAGGTGTTCTTCCTGCCGACCTGGGGCGGCAAGGGGAGCCCGATGCTCTCCCAGTTCCCGGGGCTGCTCAACCCGATGATCGCGCTGAACGCCTACCACGGTGACCTGGGCGTCGACTCGGGCATTCCGCAGAGCGTGTACCAGCTGGACAAGAGCCATATGAAGGAGTTCAAGGACTCCAAGGGCGGTCTGCTGAAGCAGCAGCTCACCCCGGGGCAGACCATGACGCTCCCGGGCGGTGCCGGCTCGATCACCGTCGACAAGGACATCAAGGAGTGGGCCGGCTTCGAGATCGTCCAGGAGAGCGGCGGCCGCTGGATGCTCGGCGGTGCCCTTGCCGCGATCTTCGGTCTGGCCGCGTCCTTGTTCATCCAGCGCCGCCGCGTCTGGGTGCGCGCCGTGCCCGGCCCCGACGGCGTCACCGTCGTCGAGATGGCCGGCCTCGGCCGCAGCGAGTCCGCGAAGGTGCCCGAGGAACTGGGCGACCTCGCCGGCCTCCTCTACGACCAAGCCCCAGGGGCCCCCGATCCCTCCGACGATCCCTCCCCATCCCCCGACTCCCCAGTCGTACTTGCCGAAGGGGCTGAGAAGCAGTGACTTCCGCCGCCGCAATCGATCTCGCCGCCGCGACCAACGAACATCTCGCGAGCCTCAGCAACACGCTGATCTACTCGTCGATGGCCGTGTACACGCTGGCCTTCTTCGCCTATATCGCGGAGTGGCTGTTCGGCAGCCGCAGCAAGGTCGGCCGCACGGCCGCCGCGCTGACCGCCGACGTCCCGAAGAAAGCGGCCGTGCCCGCCGTCACCGTGAAGAGGGCCGGCGGTACCGCCGTACTGGAGCGGCCGAAGGTCGTCGTCCGGGCGGCGGCCGGTGCCCGGGACGTGCCGGACGGTCCGGGCGCCCACGGCGGTGACGAGAAGGGCGATCTGTACGGACGGATCGCCGTCTCGCTCACCGTGCTCGCCTTCCTGGTGGAGCTGCTCGGGGTCATCACCCGCGCCGCCTCCGTGGAGCGGGCGCCGTGGGGCAACATGTACGAGTTCAACATCACCTTCTCCACGGTCGCCGTCGGCGTGTACCTCGGCCTGCTGGCGCTGCGGAAGAACGTCCGCTGGCTCGGGCTGTTCCTGACCACCACGGTCCTCCTCGACCTCGGCCTCGCTGTCACTGTCTTGTACACCGCCAGCGACCAGTTGGTTCCCGCCCTCCACTCGTACTGGCTGTACATCCACGTCTCCACCGCGATCTTCTGCGGTGCGATGTTCTACGTCGGCGCGGTCGCCACGATCCTCTACCTGTTCAAGGACTCGTACGAGAACAAGCTCCAGACCGGCGGCACGCCGGGCCGGTTCGCCACCTCGGTGCTGGAGCGGCTGCCCGCCTCCGCCTCGCTCGACAAGTTCGCCTACCGGCTCAACGCGGCCGTCTTCCCGCTGTGGACGTTCACGATCATCGCGGGCGCGATCTGGGCGGGCGACGCCTGGGGCCGCTACTGGAACTGGGACCCCAAGGAGACCTGGTCCTTCATCACATGGATCGGCTATGCCGGCTACCTGCACGCCCGCGCCACGGCCGGCTGGAAGGGCCGCAAGGCCGCCTACCTCGCGATGCTCGCGTTCGCCTGCTGGCTGTTCAACTACTACGGCGTGAACATCTTCGTGAGCGGCAAGCACTCGTACGCGGGCGTCTGACCCGCGTGCGGAACACTTCCCGCCGGTCCAGGCTGGTGTCATGGCCGGATCCATCGAACAGGGCAGCAGCCAGACCCGCGGGAACAAGCACATACTCCACTTCCTGGTACGGCTTCCGCGGCCCATGGAGACGGTCTGGCCCGCGCTGACCACGCCGGAGGGGCTCGCCCGCTGGCTGACCGCCGCCGACGTCCTCGAACCCCGGCTCGGCGGCGCGGTCACGCTGCGCGGCCTCGGCACCGGCCGGGTGAGCGCGTGGGACGTGGACCGGGTCGCGGAGTACACGCTGGAGGGCCGTGGCCGGATCAGGTTCCACCTGGAGCGGGGCGGGCCCGACCGGAGCGTGCTCCGCTTCACCCACGAGTACCGGGGCGATGCGGCGGAGGAGCCGCGCTGGCGGGCTCGCTTCGAACACCTGATCGATACCTTGGCGGCGGCCCCGCAGCGGAGCGGCGACCTCACGAACGGCCGCGGCCGGTAGGGGCGGAGCGGCGGCGGCGACGGCCTGCCGGTAGGGGCTGGGCGGCAGGGGGCATGACGACGGGGGACCTGGCGGCAGGGGGCATGACGACGGGGCCTGGCAGCAGGTTAGGCGGTCGTGGTGGCCTGTCGGCAGGGGAGGCGTGCCGGTGGTGGGGGTCTGCCGGTGGAGGCGGTGCGGCGGGCACCGGGGCGGTGTCCGGCCGGCCCGCTCAGCCGACGGTGATCGAGTCGAGCTTCTCCCGCAGGTAGACGTGGGAGTCGACGGGCGGATACGCCACCCGCCCCATCGGCGCGGGCACCGACTCGACCAGCGTGCCCGGGGTGCACTCACCGAAGTAGACCAGCGACATCAGCTCCTCGGCGGGCGCGTCCGCCGGCGGCGGCAGCACCCGGTGCCGCCCCGACCGCCACCGGTCTCCGGTCCACCGGGCCATCAGGTCACCGATGTTGACGGTGAACGCGGCGGGGTCGTAGGGCGCGTCCGCCCAGCCGTCGTCGTCCGTGAAGACCTGTAGCCCGCCCCGGCCCGCCTGCCGGTCGAGGACGGTGACCGTCCCGAAGTCGGTGTGCGGCCCGATGCGGAACTGCCCGGGCAGCGGCTCACCGGTCACCTCCCGCCCCGGATACCAGTTGATGTTGAAGCCGTACGTCGGATGGTCCAGGTGCCGGGTGAAGAAGTCCGGTTCGAGGCCGAGGGAGTGGCCGAGCAGCGCCAGCAGGTGCTTGTGCAGGACGGCCAGCCGCGCCAGGTACTCCTCGCACAGCGGCCGGAGCCGCGGGATCTCGGCGGGCCACACGTTCGGCGCGTACCACTCGGCGTTGACGGCCGGGTCCGCGAACGGCTCGTGGGTCGCGAAGGTCAGCGACTCCTTCAGGTCCGGCGGCGTCTGGGTCCCCTCGGAGTACCCGTTGGCCTCGGCGCCCGGCCCGAGCCAGCCGCGCCCGCCGACCCGCGCCGCGTAGACCTCCTTCGCCTCGGCGGGGAGGAGGAAGAACGCGCGGGCCGCGGCCCGGATCCGGGTACGCAGCCCCGGATCCACACCGTGCCCGGTGACCAGCAGGAAGCCGGCCCGTTGCAGGGCCCGGTCGACGGTGCGGGCGAGGTCCGCGCGCGCCCCGGGGCCGCCGGAGAGCCAGGGCAGCAGGTCGATCGTGGGGATGCGGGGGTCAGTCACCGATGTCCTCGTTCCACAGAGCCGGATGGTCCCTGACGAAGTCGCGCATCAGCCGTACGCACTCGGCGTCGTCCAGCAGCACGATCTCCACGCCGTGCCCGGCCAGCCAGTCGTGCCCGCCGCGGAAGGTGACGGCCTCGCCGATCACGACCCGCGAGATGCCGAACTGGCGCACCAGACCGCTGCAGTACCAGCAGGGCGACAGCGTGGTGACCATCGTCGTGCCCCGGTACGTCCGCTGTCGGCCCGCCGCGCGGAAGGCGGCCGTCTCCGCGTGTGTCGCGGGGTCGTCGTCCTGCACGCGGCGGTTGCGGCCGCGGCCGAGGAGGGCGCCGTCGGGGCCGTAGAGGGCGGCGCCGATCGGGATGCCGCCCTCGGCGCGCCCGGCGCGGGCCTCGGCGACGGCGGTGGCGAGCCAGTCGCGGGCCCGGTCCGGGTCCAGGTGATCGGCGCGGTCCATGCCCATGCGTCAACCCTCCTCGGGCGTCAACCCTCCGCGGGCCGTTCGGCCGGTCCGGTCCTGCGGCCTGCGGTCTCCGCCCCTTCGGCTTTCGGTCCTTCTGCCTTCGGCTTTCGGTCCTTCGGCTTTCGGAACGGAACCGGCGCGACGCGCGCGGAGCAGCCGCCGGGAGCCGGGGGAACCGACCGGCCCGCTGACATTCTGCCCGGACGCGGGCGGCGGACGCCGTCGGACGCAGTTACCGGGACCTGACGCCCCGTGGTGGCCTCGGTAAAGCGCATGGAAACGCACTCTGTACGCTGGCCCGATCGTCGCCGCGCGAGCGGCAGTTGGGCCCCGGGTGGGAGGAACGGTCATGGGTGCTGCTCCGGTTCTTCAGGAGCTGCGAGAGGTCTGCCAGCCGCAGGCCAAGCTGGCGAGCCGCAACGGCGAGCACTGGGCCGGGCGGCTGTACATGCGGCGGATCTCGCTGCGGCTGACCCGCCAGCTGGTGCGCACCCCGGTCACCCCGGACCAGCTCACCTGGACCATGGTGGTCTGCGGGGTCGCGGCGGGCGCCGCCCTGCTGGTCCCGGGCCTGCCCGGAGCCGTCCTGGCGGTCGTCCTGATGCAACTGTTCCTGCTGTTCGACTGCGTGGACGGCGAGGTCGCCCGCTGGAAGGGACAGAACAGCGCCACCGGCATCTACGTGGACCGGCTCGGCGCCTATCTCGCGGACGCCGCGCTGCTGGCGGGCGCCGGATTCCGGGCCGCCGAGAACGGCTTCGGCGGCTGGCTGTCGGTCGGGATCGCCACCGCGCTCGGCGTCGTCCTGCTGAAGGCGTCCACCGACCTGGTGGACGTGGCCCGTGCCCGGCGCGGACTCGGCGTGGCCGGCGACGAGTCGACCCGGCCGCGCTCCGAGGGCGTGGCCGCGGTGCGGCGGCTGGCGGCGGCGTTCAAGATCCACCGGGTGACGAACGGGATCGAGGCGTCGCTGGTGCTGCTGGCGGCGGCCGTCGCGGACGCGGCGACCGGCGGGCTGGAGCCCACGCGCTGGGCGCTCGGCGCGCTGGCCGTGATCACGTGGGTGATGGTCCCGGCCCACCTGCTGTCGATCCTGTCGTCCTCCCGGCTGCGCTGAGCCGACCCGTCCGACCCGCCCGACCCGTCCGGCCGGACGGGTCGGATCAGCCGAATCAGCCGAATCAGCCGGATCAGCCGGATCAGGCGGATCAGGCGGATCACCCGGTCCGGTCGCGCCCGTCACCCGCACCAGCCATCAGCCTCACCCACCCGCCTCATCCACCTGCCTCATCCACCCGCCTCACCCACCGTCGTTCGGGTGGTCGAGGTACCCCAGGTAGTCGTGCAGTCGGCCCGAGCCCGCGAGCATCGCCCGCGACCGTGCCGTGAGCGCGCGTTCGCGGGTCACGAGTGCGGCCCGCAGCGCCTCGTCGCTGCCCTCCCGGCGCAGGTCGTCGAGGACGGGGCGGATCTGCTCGAAGAGGTGGTGGGCCCGGCGCAGGGTGTGGATGAGCCGGGCGTCGCGTACGTCGGCGGGGCCGTAGCGGCGGTAGTGCGTGCCGTGTTCCCGGCCCGGCGCGAGCAGGCCGGCGTCCTCCCAGACGCGCAGCGCGGAGGTACGGACGCCGAGCAGCGCCGCGACCTCGCCGATGCGCAGCCCGGTCCGGGGCCCGGGGTCCAGGGGCCGCCCGGCGAGGGTCCGCAGTGCCTCGTCCGCCGCCCGCAGCGCGCCGCGTTCCTCGTGCAGCGCCGCGTGCGCCGCGTCCACGAGGGCGAGCGCGCCGGGCACGTCCGCGGCGTGCACCGCCCGCATGATCCGTACCGCCTGCGTCGGCCCGTACCCCGCGGGCAGCGACCGGTACGTCAGCAGCGCCCGCCGGTGCACCTCCCGGAAGGTCCGGTAGCCGGACGCCGACCGCTCGGCCGGGGGCAGTACACCCGCCTCCTCGTAGTTGCGGATCTGCTGAGTGGAGACGCCGGCGGCGCGGGCGAGGTCGACGGTGCGCAGTCGCTCGCCGCGGGGCTCGGCCCGGTGTTCGTCGCTCGTCATCGGTGCGCGGGGTGGGGCAGGACGGATGCGGGCCGGTCAGCCCTCCTGCGGTTCCTCGCCCTTCTCCTTGCGGCGCAACTCCTCCTCGCGGCGGCGCAGATCGGCCTCCCAGTTCTTCAGCAGCCGCTCGTCCCGCTTGTTCTCCTCGGCGAGGGACTTCAGGAACTCGGGGTCGTCGTCCGGGGCGACCTGCTCGAAGCGGTGGTTGCGGTGCCATTCGGACGGCGTGCGGCCGTCGGCGGGCGGGACCCGGACCTTGCCCGTGGCCAGCCAGACGATGGGGCCGACGATCCAGAAGAGAAGGATGATGAAGACCCAGGCGATCTTGGGCAGGTGCCGTGCCTCGTCCTCGGGTGTGTTGAGGCAGTCGATGAGCGCGAAGATCGTCAGTGCCAGTGGCACGAGGTACATCAGCACCCTGAGCATGTCGAGAAATCCCCTGGAGACGATGGAGGGGTTCCGCACCGGCCCCCCGTGACCGGGCCAGAGTAGCCGCTCGGGGATACTGGACCCCATGGCTTACGACGATCTTCGCTCCCTGCTCAGGGCTCTGGAGCGCGAGGGCGACCTCAAGCGCGTGAAGACCGAGGTCGATCCCCATCTGGAGGTCGGGGAGATCGTCGACCGGGTGCAGAAGTCCGGCGGTCCGGCGCTGCTGTTCGAGAACGTGCGCGGCTCGCGCATGCCGCTCGCCATGAATGTGTTCGGCACCGACCGGCGGCTGCTGAAGGCCCTCGGCCTCAAGTCGTACGGCGAGATCTCCGACCGGATCGGCGGGCTGCTCCGTCCCGAACTGCCGCACGGCTTCGTCGGCGTGCGCGAGGCGTTCGGGAAGCTCGGCGCGATGGCGCACGTGCCGCCGAAGAAGGTGAAGCCGGACAACGCGCCCGTGCAGGAGGTCGTCCTGCACGGCGACGACGTCGACCTGCACGCCCTGCCCGCGCTGTTCACCTGGCCCAAGGACGGCGGCTCCTTCTTCAACCTGGGGCTCACCCACACCAAGGACCCGGAGACCGGGATCCGCAACCTCGGCCTGTACCGCCTCCAGCGCCACGACAGGCGCACCATCGGCATGCACTGGCAGATCCACAAGGACAGCCGGAACCACTACCAGGTCGCCGCCCGCCGGGGCGAGCGGCTGCCGGTCGCCATCGCCTTCGGCTGCCCGCCCGCCGTGACCTACGCGTCCACCGCCCCGCTGCCCGGTGACATCGACGAGTACCTCTTCGCCGGGTTCCTCGCGGGCCGGCGGATCGAGATGGTCGACTGCAAGACCGTGCCGCTCCAGGTGCCGGCGAACGCGGAGGTCGTCCTGGAGGGCTGGCTGGAGCCCGGCGAGATGCTGCCGGAGGGTCCCTTCGGCGACCACACCGGCTTCTACACGCCGCAGGAGCCCTTCCCGGCCCTGACCATCGACTGCGTCACGATGCGCAGGCGGCCCCTGCTCCAGTCGATCGTCGTGGGCCGGCCGCCGACGGAGGACGGCCCCCTCGGCCGGGCGACGGAGCGTTTCTTCCTCCCCCTGCTGAAGATCATCGTCCCGGACATCGTGGACTACCACCTGCCCGAGGCCGGCGGCTTCCACAACTGCGCGATCGTCTCGATCGACAAGAAGTACCCGAAGCACGCGCAGAAGGTCATGCACGCGATCTGGGGGGCGCACATGATGTCCCTCACCAAGCTGATCGTGGTCGTCGACGCCGACTGCGACGTGCACGATCTGCACGAGGTCGCCTGGCGAGCCCTCGGCAACACCGACTACGCCCGTGACCTCACGGTCGTGGAAGGCCCGGTCGACCACCTCGACCACGCTTCCTACCAGCAGTTCTGGGGCGGAAAAGCGGGTATCGACGCGACGAAGAAGTGGCCCGAGGAGGGTTACACGAGGGACGGGGGGTGGCCGGAGATGGTCCTGTCGGACCCCGATACGGCGGCCCTGGTGGACCGTCGCTGGAAGGAGTACGGACTGTGAGGAACACCGCCACGACGGAACACGGCGGCGCGGCGGCGGGGCTTCCCCGCCGCCGCGGGGGCGAACCGGAGCACGGCCTGTGAGCAGCGCTTCCGCCGCGATCCCGCAGCCGGGACGCACCCGGGCGTTCCTGCGCCTGGTGATGATCGAGCACTCCGTCTTCGCCCTGCCCTTCGCCTACATCGCGTCGCTGACGGCGATGTACGAGTGGGACAGGAACATCCACTGGGGCCGGCTGCTGCTGGTCACCGTCTGCATGGTGGGCCTGCGCACGTTCGCGATGGCGGTGAACCGGATCATCGACCGGGAGATCGACGCGCGCAATCCGCGTACCGCCCACCGTGAGCTGGTGACCGGCGCGATGTCGGTCCGGCACGCCTGGACCGGCGCCCTGATCGCGCTGGTGGTCTTCCTCGGCGCGGCGGCCCTGCTGAACCCGCTGTGCCTGGCCCTCGCCCCCATCGCGGTGATCCCGATGGTGGTCTACCCCTACGGCAAGCGCTTCACGAACTTCCCGCAGGCCATCCTGGGCCTGGCGCAGGCCATGGGCCCGGTGGGCGGCTGGCTGGCGATCAGCGGCGAGTGGTCCTGGCATGCGGTGATCCTGGGCCTCGCGGTCGGCATCTGGATCGGCGGCTTCGACCTGATCTACGCCTGCCAGGACGTGGCGACCGACCGCGCGATCGGTGTCCTGTCGGTTCCGGCCCGGTTCGGCATCCCCGCGGCGATCTGGGGCGCCCGGGTCTGCCACACGATCACGACGGCCCTGTTCGTCTGGTACGGGGTGGCCACGGGTGCGGGCGCCTTCTTCTGGCTGGGCCTGGTGATCGTCGCGGGCGCGTTCGTGTACGAGCACAGCATCGTCCGCCCGCACGACCTGTCCCGCCTGAACCGGGCGTTCTTCAGCGTCAACGGGTTCATCGGGATTGCCCTGTTCGTGTGTGCGCTGCTGGATCTCCTCGTGCGGGGGCTGACCGTCTGAATACGGTCCGGACTAGCATCGAGGGCAGGACTCCAGGGAGGACACCGTGACTGTCTCGGACCTTGACCGCCTGCACTCGCAGCTCAGCAAGCTGGAGGACATGTTCCCCGGCTATGTGACGGAGATTGTCGAGGGCAGCATCGTGATGAACCCGGTCAGGCCGTTCCACGGGAGGACGATCCAGCGATTGTGGGGGATCGTCGAGGAACAACTGACACCGGAGTGGGCGCTGGTGACCGATGTGGCGTTCTTCTTCGACGAAGCCAACGAGTTCTGCCCGGACCTCGCCGTCATCCCCGCCGCGGCCGAGACCGAGAACCGCGGTTCCTACCCTGCCGACCTGATCGAGTTCGTCGCCGAGGTCGTGTCCCCGGAAAGCGTTCGCCGCGACTACACCCTGAAACCCCTCCGGTACGCCTCCCGAGGCATCCCGAATTACCTGGTCGTCAATCCGCTGGAGGGCCACGTCGTCACGATGTGGAACCCCGGCCCCGAGGGCTATAGGGGCCGCGACACGATTCCGTACGGACCGGAGATCAAGGTCGATTCACCGCTCGGCAGGTTGGTGATTCCCACGTCGGACCTCCCCGTCGACCCCAAGGCCCCCCACCCGTCCTGAACACCCCCGGGCCCACCGGTACGCTCAAGGTGTGAACGCAGGAGAATCGCAGCGCGCGCCTTGGATCGTGGGGGTGTCCGGAGCTTCCGGGACACCGTACGCGGCTGCCGTGCTGCGGGCGCTGCTGGACGCCGGGGAGCAGATCGACCTGGTCGTGTCCCGGGCCTCCCGGCTGACCCTCCTCGACGAGACCGGGATCGCCTTCCGGGACCCGCACTGGCGTCAGGACCTGCGGGAATGGCTTGCGCGTGGGGCCGACGGCAAGCCCGGTACGTTCCCCGTGGCCGCCGCGGACATCGAGCGGGTGCGGTACTGGAGCGCGGGCGACCTGGCCGCCGGGCCCTCCTCGGGGTCGTACCCCGCGCGGGGGATGCTCATCGTGCCCGCCTCCACCGCCTGTGTGGCCGGTGTGGCGCTCGGGCTGTCCAAGGACCTGCTCCAACGGGCGGCGAGCGTCACCCTCAAGGAGCGCCGCCCCCTGGTCGTGGCCGTGCGGGAGACCCCGCTGAACGGCCAGACGCTGCGCCACCTGGTCGCCCTGGACGACGCGGGCGCGCGTGTGGTGCCGGCCTCCCCGGCCTTCTACGCGGGGGCCACCCACATCCAGGACCTGGTGGACTTCGTCGCCGGACGGGTCCTCGACGCGGCGGGCGTCGCGCACCGGCTCTACCGCCGGTGGGCGGGCGACCTCGGCGGTGGTTCCCGGACCGAGTGAGCATCGGGCGGCGCCGGCCGTGCTCCGGTACTTCGGAAAACTTCAGGAACTCTGCAGATCTCTCTTCGGATCTCATCAGCGGAAGGCTTCGATCGCATGGACGTGGTGGACAGACAGCTCATCCAGGCATTGAGGGAGAACGGCCGGGCCTCCTACGCCGAGCTGGGGCGCCTCGTCGGCCTGTCGGGCCCCAGCGTCACCGACCGCATCAACCGGCTGGAGGCGGCCGGTGTCATCACCGGTTACCGGGCCACCGTGGACGCGGCCTCGCTCGGCCTCGGCGTCACCGCCCTGATCGGCATCTCGCTGTCCGACGCGACCGACCACGAGGAGGTGGCCCGCAGGCTGAAGGACCTGCCCGAGATCGAGGACTGCTGGTTCATCGCGGGCGAGGACTCGTACATGCTCAAGGTGCGGGCGGCGGACGTGGACGGTCTGGAGCGGATCATCCGCCGGCTGTCGGGCACCAAGGGCGTCTCGCGCACCCGTACCACCATCGTGCTGTCCACCAAGTGGGAGAACCGGGTGGGAGAGCTGCCCGAGGAGGTGTAGCTCCCGGGGCGTACGGTGGGGCGGAATCGTCGAGACGCCGAGAGAGAGGCACGGACATGGACGTCGGGCTCAAGCGCGAGCTGGAGGAGAAGGTGCGCTCCGGCGAGCGGCTGACCCGCGAGGACGGCATCGCGCTGTACGAGTCGGACGACCTGGCATGGCTCGGCGGTCTCGCCCACGAGGTGCGCACCCGCAAGAACGGCGACGTCGTGCACTTCAACGTCAACCGGCACCTCAACATGACGAACGTGTGCACGGCGTCCTGTGCCTACTGCTCCTTCCAGCGCAAGCCGGGCGAGAAGGACGCGTACACGATGCGCATCGAGGAGGCCGTCGGACTGGCCAAGGCGATGGAGCCGGAGAACATCACCGAGCTGCACATCGTCAACGGCCTGCACCCGAACCTGCCGTGGCGTTATTACCCGCGTTCGCTGCGGGAGTTGAAGGCCGCCCTGCCGAACGTGTCCCTGAAGGCGTTCACGGCGACCGAGATCCACCACTTCGAGACCATCTCCGGGCTCGGCGCGTCCGAGATCCTCGACGAACTGATCGACGCCGGCCTGGAGTCGCTGACCGGCGGCGGCGCCGAGATCTTCGACTGGGAGGTGCGGCAGCACATCGTCGACCACCAAACGCACTGGGAGGACTGGTCGCGCATCCACCGCCTGGCGCACGAGAAGGGGCTCAGGACCCCGTGCACCATGCTGTACGGCCACATCGAGGAGCCCCGCCACCGGGTCGACCACGTGCTGCGGCTGCGTGAACTCCAGGACGAGACCGGCGGTTTCCAGGTCTTCATCCCGCTGCGCTACCAGCACGACTTCGTCGACATGAAGGACGGCAAGATCCGCAACCGCCTCCAGGCCCGGACGCAGATGGCGACCGGTGCCGAGGCGCTGAAGACCTTCGCCGTCTCCCGGCTGCTCTTCGACAACGTCCCGCACGTCAAGGTGTTCTGGGTGATGCACGGCGTGCGGACCGCCCAGCTCGCCCTCCAGCACGGCGCCGACGACATGGACGGCTCGGTCGTCGAGTACAAGATCACTCACGACGCGGACAACTTCGGCACCCCGAACAAGCTGACCCGTGAGGACCTGCTGGACCTCATCCGCGACGCGGGTTTCCGCCCGGTGGAGCGCAACACGCGCTACGAGATCGTCCGCGAGTACGACGGCCCGGACCCGCTGCGCCGCGAGTCGCCGCAGCCGATGCGGCTCTGAACGGGCCGCGGCCGACGGGGCCGCCGGGTGGCCGTGCCGCGCCGGACGGCCACCCGGCAGCACTGAGGTAATGGGTACGATGCCTTCATGTCCCTTACTTTCACGCTCGATCCGGCCGTCGACCGCGCGCTCCGCGACGGCGTCCTGGACCTGTGGGCCGACGTCTCCGACGCGGGCGGCGCCGTGGGCTTCGTACCGCCGGTGTCGCGGGAGCTGATACGGCCGGAACTGGTCAGGCACCTCGTGGCGATGGCCGAGGGGCGCACCCGGCTGCTGGTCGGGCACGACGCGGCGGGCGAGGTCGCCGCGACGGCCTTCCTCTCCTTCAACCCGCACCGGCTGATGCGGCACTGGGTGTGGCTGTACACGGTGATGGTGCACCCGCGCCACCAGGGCCGCGGATACGGCCGTGACCTGCTGGCCGCCGCCGCGGACGCGGCCCGCGGCTTCGACGGCATCGACGCGATCCGGCTCACCTGCCGCGGCGGAATCGGCCTGGAGCGGTTCTACGCCTCCTGCGGGTACAAGGAGGTCGGCCGGGTGCCCGGCGCCATCCGCGTCGCCGACGGGGACGACCGCGACGACATCACGATGCTGCTGCCGCTCGCCTGACACCCGCACCCCCCTCACAAGATCGAGCCGGCGGCGTGCTTCACTGGATGGTGCCCCTTTGGGGTGTTCCGACCTCCCTCGACTCCATCGAGCGGGGTGACCGCCAGAAACGGAAGAGTGGATTGCGATGCTCCGCTACACGCTGATGCGCCTCGGTATCTTCGTGGGCTGCTTCCTCGTCGTCTGGGGTCTCGTCTCCTCCGGCCTCTTCCCGCGCGGCTTCGGCGACTCCAACCTCCTGTGGGTGCTGCTGCTCGCGCTGGTGCTCTCGGCACCGATCAGCTTCGTCGTGCTGCGCCGGGAGCGGGACCGCGCCTCCGTGCAGATCGTGCGCAGGGTCGACCGGGCGAAGGCCAACCTGGAGGCCAACCGCAGCCAGGAGGACCTGGCCGACGACGCCGCCCGCACCCAGGGCCACGCCCAGAGCCAGCCGTCCTGACCACACCCCGAGGCGACGCGATCGCGCCCTTCAGGGGCGCGGGGAACTGCGCGACCGGCCACGACACCGCCGCAGCCGAACGACACACGGCCCCCCTCACCGGCGGAGCGCCTACGCTGGCCCCATGGGTGCCGGGAAGACCAAGCGGATGCCGCGGGCGGTCCGCGAGCAGCAGATGCTCGACGCCGCCGTACGGACCTTCGGCCGACGCGGGTACGCGGCCGCCTCGATGGACGAGATCGCCGAACTGGCCGGTGTGTCCAAGCCGCTGGTGTATCTCTACCTCAACTCCAAGGAAGACCTGTTCACGGCGTGCATCCGGCGTGAGGCCAAGGCGCTGACGGACGCGGTGCGCTCCGGCGTCCGCCCCGGGCTGCCGGCCGACCGGCAACTCTGGGACGGCCTCCGGGCGTTCTTCACGCACACCGGCGAGCACCCGGACGCCTGGTCCGTGCTGCATCTCCAGGCGCGCACCCACGGCCCGGCCTTCGCCGCCGAGGTCACGGTGATGCGGGAGGAGATCGTCGCGTTCGTGACCGAGCTGATCGCCGTCGCGGCCCGCGAGGCGCACCGCAACCCCGACCTGCCCGAAGGCGAGGTCGCGGGCCTCGCCGAGGCCCTGGTCGGCGCCGCCGAGTCCCTCGCCGCCTGGGCCAACGCCACCCCGGACGTCACGGCTCGGCAGGCCGCGGCGACCCTGATGAACTTCGCGTGGGCGGGCCTCGGCGACCTCATGGCGAACCGCCCCTGGACACCGCCCGAGGAACCCGCCGAGCCCGCTCAGCCGGCCGGGTCCGCCGAGCCCGCGGATTCCGACAGGTCCGGTGAGCGGGTCGTTCAGGTCGGGTAGACCGCGCCGGTCAGATGGATCCGGCCGCCCTCGCCGCGCAGCTCGAACCGCCCCCCGTCCGCCGCGTACGTCACCGTCCCCGGCAACAGCACCGGCGCCCGGAACTCCGCCCGCACCCGTACCGCCTCCGGGCTGCCGTGCGCGGCGAGGCAGCGGGCCACCGTCCACATGCCGTGCGCGACGGTCCGGGGGAAGCCGAACAGGCGGGCGGTGAGCGGGTGGAGGTGGATGGGGTTGCGGTCGCCGGACGCGGTGCCGTAGCGCCGGCCGATGTCGGCGGCCAGCCGCCACTCGGCGAGCGCGGGCAGCGGCCGGTGCTCCGGCCGCCGCCCGGCCGCCGGGGCGCCGGCCGTCCGGTGGCGTGCCAGATAGGTGCTCCGCGACTCCCACACCACCGCGCCGCCGGCCCGTACCTCGGTGGCCACGGACGCCTCCGTACCGCGCCGGTGCGGCGCCAACCCCGCCACGCGTACGGCGAGTTCGTACTCCCCGGTGGCCGTGAGCGCCCGGTGCCGGGTCAGCTCGACCGACGTGTGGACGAGCCCCAGCAGCGGCAGCGGGAAGGCGCGGTCGCTCATCAGCCGCATGGCCAGCGGGAAGCCCAGCACCTGCGGATAGGTCAGGGGCAGGGCGTCGTCGCCGGTCGCGAAACCGCACACCCGCTCGTAGCGCGCCAGCCGTGCCAGGTCGATGCGCTGCGCGGGCAGCACGAGCCGGTCGCGGGGGAAGTCCGCGTCCGGGCGGGGCCGTTTGAAGGGGGACTGCAGGGCACCGCGGGCGAGCAGCGGCGCGAGGGCGGGGGCCTGGGTGAGGACGACGGACATCAGGCCCCCAGCAGGCTCTGCCCGCAGACCCGTACGACCTGCCCGTTCACCGCGCCCGAGGCCGGGTGGGCGAGCCAGGCAGCGGTCTCGGCGACGTCGGCGGGCAGCCCGCCCTGGGCGAGCGAGTTCATCCGGCGGCCCGCCGCACGGATGAGGAAGGGGACCGCGGCGGTCATCCCGGTCTCGATGAACCCGGGCGCGACCGCGTTGACGGTGACCCCGTGCGCGTCCAGCGCGCGCGGTGCCAGGGAGCGGACCAGACCGACGATCCCCGCCTTGCTCGCGCCGTAGTTCGTCTGCCCCGCGTTGCCCGCGAGCCCGGCGATCGAGGCGGTGGCCACGACGCGCCCGCCGGGCCGCAGGGTCCCGCGGGCGAGGAGCGCGTCCGTCGTGCGCAGCACGCTGCCCAGGTTGACCTCCAGCACCGGACTCCAGCGTTCCGCGGGCATGTTGACCAGCCGCCGGTCCCGGGTGATGCCCGCGTTGTGGACGAGCACGTCGAGACCGTCCGGGAGCGCGGCGGCGATCCGCTCGGCCGCGTCGGCGGCGGTGATGTCCAGGGTGAGCGCGCTGCCGCCGAGCCGTTCGGCGACCCGGCGGGCGTCGGCCCCGGCGGCGGGCACGTCCAGGACGACGACGTGCGCCCCGTCCCGGGCCAGGGTCCCGGCGACGGCCTCGCCGATACCGCGCGCGGCACCGGTGACCAGGGCGGTGCGCCCGGCCAGGGGCCGATCCCAGTCGCCGGGCGGCTCGACGGGGCCCGCGCCGACGTGGATCACCTGGCCGCTGACGTAGGCGGACTTGGGGGAGAGCAGGAAGCGGAGGGTGGACTCGGCGGCGGACGCGTCGCGCAGCCGCAGCAGATTCACGGTCCGGCCGCGGCCGATCTCCTTGCCCAGCGACCGGGCGAAACCCTCCAGGGCCTGCTGGGCGGCCGATTGATGGTGGTCGGCGGGGTCGAGCGGCGCGCCCAGCACCAGCACCCGGCCGCTGTCGGCGACCGACCGGACGACGGGGTGCAGGGCGGAGTGCACCTCGGCGAGCGCGTCGAGGTCCCGCACCCCGGTGGCGTCGAGGACGACGGCGGCCGGGTGCCCCCGACCGGCGGCGGGCTGCTCCCGGCGGACGGCAGGCTGTTCCCGACCGACGGCGCTCCGCTCCCGACCGGCGGTGGCCTGCTCCCGACCGGCCGCGGGCTGCCCTCGATCGGCGTCGGCCGGCCGCTCCCCGTCGGCGGCTGACAACTCCTCGCCGGCGCCCGGCCGGCCGCCACTGGTGGCAGGCTGCTCCCCGCTACCGGCAGGCCGCTCCCCGCCGACGGCGAGCCCCGTGCGGGCCAGTACGGGGGCGAGCGCGAGGCCGGAGGTGCCCGCCGTCAGGTGGAGCAGGCCGCCGTCGAGCGCCGGGGACCCCGGTGACCAGCGGCGCAGCACCGCCGGGCGGGGCAGTCCGAGCCGGCGGGTCAGGAACCGGCCGGGTGCGGTGCCGGCGAAGCTCAGATAGCGGTCGGCCATGTCTCCCACTTCCACGGGGTCCGGTGCGCCGTCCGGAGCAGGCGTCCGGAGCGGAACTCAACTCACTTACTCTGGAGTAAGGTTACCGGAGGTAAGCCTACGTCGGGGTGGAGGAGCAGATCGAGATGAGTCCCCTTGAGCCGCCGCGGGCCCGCCGGGTCGCGGTGATCGGCGGCACCCGCATCCCGTTCGCCCGCTCCGACGGCCCCTACGCCACCGCCTCCAACCAGGACATGCTCACCGCCGCCCTGGACGGCCTCGTCGAGCGGTACGGTCTCCACGGCCCCGGCGCGGTCGGCGAGTTCGTGGCCGGCGCGGTCCTCAAGCACAGCCGGGACTTCAACCTCGCGCGCGAGACGGTCCTCGGCTCGACGCTGGACCCCCGCACCCCGGCCTACGACATCCAGCAGGCCTGCGGCACCGGTCTCCAAGCCGTCATCGCCGCCGCCAACAAGATCGCCCTCGGCCAGACCGAGGCGGCGGTCGCGGGCGGCGCCGACACCGCGAGCGACGTCCCGCTGGGCGTCAACGACGGCCTGCGCCGCCTCCTGCTCCAGGCCCGGCGGGCGAAGTCGGCCGGGGCCCGGCTGAAGGCGCTCGCGAAGGTGCGGCCGGGCCACCTGGTCCCCGAGATCCCGCGCAACGCCGAACCTCGCACCGGCCTGTCGATGGGCGAGCACGCCGCGGTGACGGCCCGGGTCTTCTCCGAGCGCTCGGCCCCGTCCGGGCTGGGCGGCCCCCTGTCCCGCGCCGCACAGGACGAACTGGCCGCGACCAGCCACCAACGCCTCGCGGCGGCCTACGAACGGGGCTTCTTCCAGGACCTGATGGTCCCGTTCCGGGGCCTGGCGCGGGACCAGAACCTGCGCCCCGGCTCGACGCCGGAGAAACTGGCCGCGCTCAAACCGGTGTTCGGGCCGGCGCATCCCGACCCCACCATGACCGCGGGCAATTCGACCCCGCTGACGGACGGCGCGGCAGTGGTGCTGCTGGCCTCCGAGGAATGGGCGCGGCAGCGGGACCTGGAGCCGCTGGCCTGCCTCACGGCGTACGAGACGGCGGCCGTGGACTTCGTCCGCGGCGATGTGGCGGGCGGCGAGGACGGCCTGCTGATGGCGCCCGCCCACGCCGTGCCGCGCATGCTGGAGCGGGCCGGCCTCGGCATGGCGGACTTCGCACTCGTCGAGATCCACGAGGCGTTCGCCTCCCAGGTGCTGGCGACGCTGGCCGCCTGGGAGGAACGGGGCCTCGCGCCGGTGGACCGCGCGCGGCTGAACGTGGCGGGCTCGTCCCTGGCCACCGGCCATCCCTTCGCGGCGACCGGCGCCCGTATCGTGGCCACGCTGGCCAAGCTGCTGGCCGAGCGGGAGGGACCGGCCCGCGGGCTGATCTCGGTGTGCGCGGCGGGCGGCCAGGGCGTCACGGCGATCCTGGAACGAACGTGACACACCCTCACGTAATCCCCGAGGTTGCACATCCCCGGCGCCGGATCCGTCCGGAAACCGCACACCCCCGCCACAGCCGGGCCGTACCATCACCTGCCTGATCGCTGTCCGGCTGTCGGTGACGCCGCTTCCGCGGCCTGTCGGCCCACCGTCGGTGAACGCCTCGGTGCGCGAGGCACGTACGCCACGCAGCAAGCAGTCCGCCGCTGCACGCCCGAGGAGCCGCCCCGTGTCCACCCGGTACCCGAACGCCCCCGTCTCCTTCGGCCAGACGGTCACCGCCACCGACTACGACGGCGCGCCGATCCTCGTGGAGCCCGAGATCCGGCGCCTGGACGGCGCCGTGCGCGAGGTGTCCGTACCGCCGTTCACCCCGCCGGTACGGCACGGGTCGCTCGCCGACCTGCCCTTCGACAACGCGGCGGCGGACCCCGACGCGGTCGTCCTCAGCCGCCGGACGGCGGACGGCGACTGGACGGAGGTGACCACGGCGGCCTTCGCCGACCAGGTGCTCGCCCTGGCCAAGGGGCTGCTGGCGGAGGGGATGGCACCGGGCGACCGGATCGCCGTCATGGCCCGCACCCGCTACGAGTGGACCCTCCTCGACTTCGCCGCCTGGGCGGCCGGCCTGGTGACGGTCCCCGTCTACCCCACCTCGTCCGTCTTCCAGACGCGCTGGATCCTCCAGGACTCCGGCGCGGTCGCCCTGGTGACGGAGACCGCGGCCCAGGCCGCCGCCCTCGGCCCGGAGCTGGACCGGGTACCCGATCTGCGGCACCTGTGGGTGATCGAGAAGGAGCACCTGGAACGGCTCGCCGAACGCGGCGCCGCCCAGGTCCCGGACGCGGAGGTCGCCGTCCGCCGGGGCATGCTCGGCCCGGACACCCTCGCCACCCTCATCTACACCTCCGGCACCACCGGCCGCCCCAAGGGCTGCGCGCTCTCCCACGGCAACTTCTTCGCCGAGGTCGACAACGCCATCGAACTGCTCTACCCGGTCTTCAAGGCGAGGACCGTCGAGGAACCGTCCGTCCTGCTGTTCCTGCCGATGTCCCACGTCTTCGGCCGCATGGTGGCGATCGCCTGCGTCCGCGCCCGGGTACGCCTCGGCCACGCGCCGAGCCTCAAGCCCGAGGACCTGCTGCCGGACCTCGCCGCCTTCCGGCCGACCTGCCTGCTGACCATCCCGTACATGCTGGAGAAGGTCTTCAACACCGCGCGCGCCAAGGCGGAGTCGGGCGGCCGGGCCTCCTCGTTCGACCGCGCGGCGGCCGTGGCCAGGCGCTACGGCGAGGCCCTGGAGGCCCGTCAGACCGGCACCGGCAGCGGTCCGGGCCGCACCCTGCGCGCGGCCCGCGCCCTCTACGACCCGCTGGTCTACCGCCGCATCCGCAACGCCATGGGCGGCCGGGTGCGCTACGCGATCTGCGGCGGCTCCCCGCTGGGCAGCCGCCTGGCCGCCTTCTACGCCGGGGCGGGCATCGAGATCTTCGAGGGGTACGGCCTGACCGAGACGACCGGTGCCTCCACCGTGACCCCGCCGCTCAAGCCCCGCCTCGGCACGGTGGGCTGGCCCATGCCCGGCACGAAGGTCCGGATAGCCGCGGACGGCGAGATCCTGATCGCGGGCGAGCACGTACTGCGCGGCTACTGGGACCCGTCGGCGGGCGGGGTGGTCCCGGTGACCCGGGACGGCTGGCTGCCCACCGGTGACATCGGGCAACTGGACGACGAGGGCTATCTGACGATCACCGGCCGCAAGAAGGAACTGCTGATCACCGCGGGCGGCAAGTCGGTGGCACCGGCGCCGCTGGAGAACTGGCTCCGCTCGCACCCGCTGATCTCCCAGGTCATGCTGGTCGGTGACGCCCGCCCCTATGTCACCGCCCTCATCACCCTCGACCCCGACGGCATCACGCACTGGCGCCGGATGAACGGCAGACACCCGGTCCCGGCCGAGCTGCTGGTGGACGACCCGGACCTGAACGCCCTCCTGCAACGCGCGGTGGACGAGGCGAACCGCATGGTCTCCCGCCCCGAATCCATCAGGAAGTTCACCGTCCTCCCGACGGACTTCACCGAGCGGGCGGGCCATCTGACCCCCTCGATGAAGCTGCGCCGCGCCGAGATCATGCGCGACTTCTCGGAGGCGGTGGAGGCCCTGTACGAGGGGTAGCCGACAGGACGCCGGAGACCGCGCGTCCGGCGCGAGTGCCGCGCGCCGCAGTGGCCCCTGTTGCCCCTGTTGCTCTTGTCGACTGTTGCGACTGCTGCGACTGCTGCGGCTGCTGTGGCTGTCGGCGGCCGGGGTCGGCGTCGGCGTCGGCGGGAAAAGGGCAGGAGCCCCGTCGCCGGAAGGCGCGGGGCTCCTTGGGTACTTCTTTCAGGCTGCGATCGGCTCGCTGCTCAGACGGGGGTGACGTTCTCCGCCTGCGGGCCCTTCGGACCCTGGGTCACGTCGAAGCTCACCTGCTGGTTCTCTTCGAGGGAACGGAAACCCTGAGCGTTGATCGCGGAGTAGTGGACGAAGACGTCGGGGCCGCCGCCTTCCTGGGCGATGAATCCAAAGCCCTTTTCGGCGTTGAACCACTTCACGGTTCCGGTAGCCATAAGCCCTCCTTGGGCTCACAAAGGGTTGCCCTGCTCCAGAACCTGCAAGTGTGAAACCGTGCCGCACAAGTGCATATGTCTGAAAACGACGAGAGCCCGCGGTTACATGCTCCGCAGGCTCTGTACTGCAAGGGAAACCAAACTGCAACTTGCGGCGAGCCTAGCATGCGGGCCGCCCCGAGCAATAGAGGTCAAGATCACGTCACCCGGAAGTTTGAACACCTGCTGGGCCACTTGACGTAGGGGCGGTCTCGGAACCCTACCCCAGGGGGTCTAGTCTCGCGATGTGGACATTTCTCGCACCCGGCCGCGCGTCGGCCACATCCAGTTCCTGAACTGCCTGCCCCTCTACTGGGGGCTCGCGAGAACCGGCACCCTCCTCGACTTCGAGCTGACCAAGGACACCCCGGACAAGCTCAGCGAGCAGTTGGTGCGGGGGGACCTCGACATCGGGCCCATCACCCTCGTCGAGTTCCTCAAGAACGCGGACGACCTGATCGCCTTCCCCGACATCGCGGTCGGCTGCGACGGCCCGGTGATGTCCTGCGTGATCGTCTCCCAGGTCCCCCTCGACCAGCTCGACGGCGCCCGGGTCGCCCTCGGCTCGACCTCCCGCACCTCCGTACGCCTCGCCCAGCTGCTGCTCGCCGAGCGGTTCGGCGTGCGGCCCGAGTACTACACCTGCCCGCCCGACCTCAGCCTGATGATGCAGGAGGCGGACGCGGCCGTGCTCATCGGCGACGCCGCCCTGCGCGCCAACCTCCTCGACGGGCCGCGCTACGGGCTCGCCGTGCACGACCTGGGCACCCTGTGGAAGGAGTGGACGGGCCTGCCGTTCGTCTTCGCGGTCTGGGCGGCCCGGCGTGAGTACGCCGAGCGCGAGCCGGTGATCACCCGTCAGGTGCACGAGGCGTTCCTGTCCTCGCGCAACCTCTCCCTTGAGGAGGTCGGCAAGGTCGCCGAGCAGGCGGCCCGCTGGGAGGCGTTCGACGAGCGGATCCTGGAGCAGTACTTCACGACCCTCGACTTCCGCTTCGGCGGCCCGCAGCTGGCGGCGGTCACCGAGTTCGCCCGCCGGGTCGGCCCCACGACGGGCTTCCCGGCGGACGTGAAGGTGGAACTGCTGGCGTAGCGAGGGCGCAGCCGCCGCGAGGGACGGACGACGGGACCGGCGAAGGGGCGGGCGAAGAGGCGGAGTCGCTGGTACGGGCGCGGCCGGCCGGTACGCAGGGGCGGGCGCCCCGATCTCCCGCCCGACGAAGACCGACCACCTCGCGTCGCCGCCGCGACCCCGGCTCCCATGACCCCGGCCCCCGTGACCGGTGTCCCGGGGACCGAGGCCCGGGGCCCCGGCCTCAGCCCGGTACGACCACCGTGCGCAGTTCGCCGTCGCCCAGGTGGAGCATGCCCCTGCCGGGGGCGATCTGGCCGCCCACCAGGCTGCGGGACAGGCGTACGCCGATGAGGTCGCCGCTGGAGGACTCCTGCGGGGACAGCAGGATGCCGCGACGGGCCTTCTTCGCGTCCACCTGCCAGCCCGAGAAGCCGCTGCACACGTCCTCCTCGTCACCGGCGATGACGAGGGCGAGGCCCTGTTCGGCGCCGCGGGAGACGATGCGCTTCATCTGGGAGGCGGCGTCGCAGTCCTCCAGGATCTCGCCGTCGTCGACGAGCACGGCGATCGGCTCCTCGGGCGACGCCGAGTCGATGACCTCCTCGAACTCGTCCTCGTCTATGTCGTCGCCGGTGAAGACCTTCAGCACGCCGTCCGTGCCGTCGAGCTGCCGCAGCGGCGACTGGCGCGGCGCCGCGACGACCAGCCGTACGCCCTGGGCGAGATAGGACTGGGCGAAGTTCAGCAGGACCGTCGAGCGGCCGGACTTCGCCGGGCCCGCGACCACGAACGACGGCACGCCGTCCGCGAGATCGGGGCCGAAGCCGACGATCTCGTCGCCGCCGATGCCCGCCAGCGCCCACAGCCGCGAACGGGACGCCTCCGGATCGCGCATCTCCCACGCCTGAGGGAAGGAGATCCGGCTCGGCAGGCTGTCCACCCGGAACGGCCGGCGCGAGCGCGGTACGTCCGCGTCCCGGGCCGCGGCCGTCTCGCCGATCGCCGCGATCGCCGCCGCCTGCCCCTGCCCGGTCGTGTCCTCGGCGAGCAGCGCGAACTGCGTCTCCGTACCGGACTCGTTGCGGAACGCCCGGCCCGGCGGGATCTCCTCGGGCACCTTGCGGGCGGGGATGCCGAGCGTGGAGAAGTCACTGCGGTCGGCGAGCCGCAGCCCGTACTTGTCCTCCGTCAGCGTCGCGATCCGGCCGACGAGCAGCGTACGGTCACCGGTCAGCACCAGATGGATGCCGACGCTCGCCCCCTCGCGCATCAACGTCGTCAGCTCGTCCGTCAGTGAACCGTGGTCGATCTCGCCGAGCGTGGGCACCCAGCCCTCCCAGCGGTCGAGCAGTACGACGATGTGCGGCAGCCGCTCCTCCGCGGGCTCCGCGGCCCGCTGCTCGCCGATGTCGGCGAAGCCCTTGTCCGCCAGCAGGTCCTGGCGGCGGGAGAGTTCGCCCTTGAGCCGGCCCACGAGCCGGACGACCCGCTCGGTCTGGTTGCGGCCGACGACCGCGCCGCAGTGCGGCAGCCGGGTCAGCGCGTTCAGGGCGCCGTTGCCGCAGTCGATGCCGTAGAGATGGACGTCGGCGACGGAGTGCGTACGGGCGAGAGAGCCCGCGATGGTGCGCAGCACCTGCGACCGGCCGCTGCGCGGGGCACCGCCGATCATCAGATGGCCGAAGGACGCGAAGTCCACGACCACCGGACGGCGCGCCTGGTCGGCGGGCAGGTCCTCCACACCGTACGGCGCGGGCGCGAGCCGCCCCGGCGCGAGCGCCGCCACCGACGGCGCTGCGCTCTCGTCGATCTCCGCCAGCAGCAGCGTCTCGGCGAGCGCGGGCAGCCACGGGCTGTGCTGGGCCGGGATGCGCAGCGCGGCGTTGGCGTCGCGGACCGCGTCGACCAGCACCTTCAGGTCGGTGATCTCCTCGTCCTCGCGCGCCTCGGCCTTCGGCTTCACCAGCGCGGCCCGGCCCAGGTCCGCCCAGGCCAGCTCGCTCACCCACGGGGCGAGCGCGGCGGGGTCCGCGGCGCCGGGCCGACGCCCTCCGACCCGCCCCGACTGGAACGGTACGAGGGAGGCGTGCCCGAGCCGGACGTACGCCCGGCCCGGTGTGTTCTTGGAGATGTGTCCGGCCTCCGGCGAGTCGATGACGTCGCTGGACTCGCCGCCGTCCGTCACGCGCAGCGCGATCCGCAGGTTGGTGTTGGCCCGGATCTCGGGGGAGACCACACCGCTCGGCCGCTGGGTGGCCAGCAGCAGGTGGATGCCGAGCGAACGGCCCCGCTGGGCGATGTTGACCAGACCGGTCACGAAGTCCGGCAGATCGCGCACCATCGAGGCGAACTCGTCGATCACGATGAGCAGCCGGGGCACCGGGGCGTGCGAGGGATCCCTCCGCACCAGATCCTGGTAGTCCTCGATGTCCTTGGCGTCGGCGGCGGCCAGGATGTGCTCGCGCCGCTTCAGCTCCGCGCCCAGCGACTCCAGGGCACGCTCCACCAGGTGGGCGTCGAGGTCGGTGACCATGCCGACGGTGTGCGGCAGCTGCACACAGTCCTTGAACGCCGAGCCGCCCTTGTAGTCGACGAGGACGAAGGTCATGTTCTCCGGCGTGTTGGCCACCGCCAGGGAGGCCACGATGGTCTGCAACAGCTCCGACTTGCCGGAACCGGTGGTACCGGCGATCAGTCCGTGCGGCCCGTCCTTGCGCATGTCGATGCCGAACGGGCCGTCGTACGACTCACCGATCACCGCGAGCGTCGACTGCCCGCCCATCCGCCAGCGTGCGGTGATCGCGTCACCGGTCGGCGGCTCCAGTTGCAGCACGTCCAGCAGTCGGCTCGCGGCCGGCAGCGCCGAGTCCTCGGTCTCCCCGCTGATGTCCCGCAGCGGGGACAGGGAGCGCGCGAGGCGCAGACACCAGGGGGCGGACACGAAGTCCGGCCGTACGTCCTTGATGCGTTCCGCGCCCGCCTCCTCCACCCGCAGCCGCAACTCCTGTGCCGCCGCAGCCTGTTCGGGTTCGGGTCCGCTCGTCGTGTGCCACGCCTGGAACGACGGGAACCCGCCGGCGGCCTGCTGCGGGACCACCTGCTGGGCCGGGCTGTCGTACTCCCGCGCTTTGGGCTCGGCGACGACGTACGCCTGGCACTCGCCCGGCAGGAACCGCTCCTCCGCGTCCAGACACACCGCGTACATCGACACCGCGGGCCCCTCGCGCAGCAGCCGCACCACCCCGGGCAGCGACCGCAGCCGCCGCGACCCGTCCCAGACCACGACGATGTCCGGATCGCTGAAGGAGGTCCCCTGCCCGCGGTTCTGCTCGGCGGTCTTCTTCCGGGCGTCGAGGATCTGGGTCAGCTCGCCGATCCGGGCGCCCACGGTCTCGGCGTCGGTGCCGATGAGGACGTTGGCGTCCTGCCCGCCGGTCGGCCGGGCGTGCGGCAGCCACCGCACCCAGTCCCAGCTGCCCTGCGCACTGCTCTCGCTCAGCACGTACACCTGGACGTCCATCGGGCTGTGCAGTGCGGCGGCCTGCGCCACCGCCCACCGCCCCATGGCACGGGCGGAATCACCGGGGCCCGCCATGCCGATGACGCCGAGCGAGCGCAGCGAGAGCGAGACGGGCGCGTCCTCGATGTCCCAGGTGACCTGCCGCCGGTGATCGTCCTGCTCGGGATCGTCGAGGACGACCTCCGACGGCAGCCGCCCCGTCCCGACCCGTACCACCAGATGGTCCCGGTCGGTGCGCCGCCGCTCCCACAACCGGGTGCGCGGACCGGTGCCGAGCGACAGCACGGCGGCCGGGTCGGGCACCGCATTCCGCCGGTCCTGCCGCTCCGCGGCCAGCGCGTCCTGCGCGTCCTTCTCGATCCGCTCCTTCTGCTCCTTGTACTCCTTGAGCTGCTTCGCATGGGACTTGCGCCCGTGCTTCTTGTCCATGAAGTAGTTGGCGAACAGCAGGACGGGGCTGAGCCCCGCCATGATCAGGTAGTACCAGCGGTGGAAGATCAGCACGGAGACGACGGAGCCGACGAGCGGCGTCAGCGCCATCAGCCAGGGCAGCGGCCGGGCCTCGTAGTCCCGGGGCGGGCTCGGCAGCCGGAACTTGGTCTGCCGGTCCGGCGGACGCAGCCGGGGCGGCCGGTTGTAGTCGAGCCCCACCCCGTCCTCCGACCACTTCAGCGCGGCGTTGGGCGGGGTGTAACGCCCCAGTTCGAGCAGCGAGTTGCCGACGGCGATCTGCCCACCGAGCGGCCAGGCCCCGTCCTCGCCGGCCTCGGAGATCTTCTTCCCGTCGAGGGTGACGGCCTCCTGGTCGGCGTGCACGGCCACCTGGCAGGTGCCATCGGTTGCAACTGACAAGGTGAGGGCGCGGGCGTCGAGTTCAGGATCGTCGATACGGATGTACGAGGCCGGCCCGCTGCCGATGTCGTACCGCCCGACCCCGAGCCGGTGCACGAACCCGGCGACCGGCCCGCCCACCACCCGCAGCTCCACCAGCCCGGTGGGCTCGCCGGGCAGGCACCCGGCGGGATCCTGAAGGCTGACGACGGCCCCGTCCCGCAGCGGCGAACCGACCACGGTGGCACCGGGATCGACGCCGTACCCGTCCACGTACACGAGCGGCGCACCGCCCGCCGGAACCGCTTGATGCCCGATCGGAATGACCTGCGCACCACTGACCCCCACGTGCTTGGCCAGTTCCACGGCGATGTCCCCGACGCTGGACTCGGGGTCGGCATCGAGTACGACGTCGGCGGAATCCCCGCCGAACGGATCGACGACGGTCAGAGTCAGGCGCACGCTTGTCCTCCCCAAGCCCCCCGTGCCCGCTTCCCTCCCGCAGGTCACAGTCGAAGCGACGATATCCGCTCGGCGCACGGGCGGGGCAATGGGGAAGCGGACCCTTCCCGATGGCAACGCACCGCGCACGAGCCCACCCGGCTCCGATCACGGATCCGTGTCCGTGTCCGTGTCCGTGTCCGTTCCGCATCCGTTCCCGGATCCGGATCCGGTTCCCGATTCGGGGATGTGGCCGGTCAGTTGACCCCCGTAAGCTGCAGTCGCAAGAGCGGACGATCGCACCGGCGGAACCATGTGTACCAGCCGTCTCGTCCGCGCACAGGGAGCCACGGGGGTTGGCCCTGCGGCGTTTTGAAGAGGGAGCAGCTTCATGGCCAAGGACCTTGACGTCACATACCAGGACATGCGGGATGCGGCCAAGCATGTCGTCAAGGAGAAGGAAAAGCTCCAGGAGAAGCTGGACGGCCTGCGCAAGTACATCGCGAACCTGGTCGAGTCCGGCTATGTCACCAAGAGCTCGTCGAAGGCGTTCGACGAGAACTTCGACGAGTTCGTACGGGGGACGAAGGACACGCTGGACGGCCTGGACGGCATGGGGGACTACCTGACGACGGCCGCGGACAAGTTCGAACAGATCGACGAGGAACTGGCTAAGTCGGCCAAGAGCCGGTAGGTCCAACTCCGCCAGCGGTGACGTACGGCGCGGCGCGTGTCCCTGGGACCGCGCCGCGTGCCGCGCCTTGCGGCCTGTCGGTGTTGCGCAAGGCCATATCTCAGGGGGAACACATGTCGGACCAGACGGCCGATCTCGCGCGCATCAAGGAGAGCGCCAGATCACTCTCCAAGATCCACGGAGAGTTCAAGGGCCATGCGAATCCTGCGGAGGGCTTGGGCGCGTCCACCCTCGGAGACCAGGGGCTGGTCGATGTCTTCGACGATTTCGGCGACAACTGGAAGATCCACAGGGGACGCCTCATGGACGAACTGGAAAAGTTGTCGAAGCTCTTGACGACAGCGGCCAAGGCGTACGAAGACATCGATCACGCGCTGGCCGAGGCATTGCGCGGCACGGACAAGAGGAAGCCCGGCGCCAGGGCAGGCGCGAAGTGACGCGGCCCAGGGCGGATGAGTGGTCGGTGATCGGAGAGTCGGCAGATCCGATTCCAGGTAATCCGGAAGAAGTGGCTGCGCTCGGCCGCGAGTTACGGAAAACTGCCGAGGTCATCAGAAAACAGGCGGACGAGATCAAAGCACTCTCTTCCGTCGAGTCATGGAAAAGCAAGACGGCTGACGAGTTCCGAAAGAATGCTGAGGAAGCCGAGGGGAAGCTACGGAAGGCTTTCAAACGCTACGACTCCGCCGCGGACACCTTGGGAGAAGGGGTCGTTGACGGCGGTTGTGCCACGGAGTACGCCTCGGAACTCCATCGCGCTCAGACCATGGCAGACAAGGCGCTCCGCGACGCGAGGACCGCGCACGATGAGCACCAGTCGAGCGGCGGCGCGATCGACATGCTGCCCAAGGGAACGGTTGCTGACGATCCGGAGCGTAAGAAACTGGAGAAGCGTCAAGAAGCCGCCTCCTCAGCACTCGAACGGGCTAAAAGGGACCTCGAAGCAGCCAAGGACGTCCGCGATGCCGCAGCCAAGAGAGCGCGTGAGTCCATCCGCCATGCCATCGATCACGATGGGCTGAAGGACGGCACCTGGGACAAGTTCAAGGGCTGGGTGCATGACAACTCCGGATGGATCAATGAAGTCCTCACCTGGACGGGCTGGATCGCCACCGTCTGTGGGACCTTGGCGCTCGTGGTGGGATGGATCCCGGTCGTGGGGCAGGTGCTGGCGGGAGTCCTGGGCACCATCGCGCTGGCCGCCACTTTGGTATCCCTTGTCGGCCATACCCTTCTGGCGCTGGCAGGCGAGGGCAGTTGGTTTGATGTCGCCCTCGATGTTGTAGGCCTGGCCACCCTCGGCATCGGTCGAGGCGCCCTCGCAGGAGCCAAGGGCGCGTCGCTCGCCGCCAAGGGTTTGGGACGGTCGTCGGCAGCCAGGGCACTCAGGCAGGGCATCAAGGCGAAGCCGGGAACTCCGGCGTACAACAAGGCCATAAACCAAGCTTGGAAGAAGGCCAACGAAATCAGTGGCGGTGCCTTGCGAGGAAAGGCCGGTGCAGAAATGATCGCCAAGGCGCCCAAGGGTTGGTTCCCCGGAGCTCAGCGAGTGGCAGACGCATTCAACCCGAAGTTGATCTACCAGGAATCGCGGGACAGTATCAAGGCCCTCAAAGACCTGAGCCCGAGCAATCTCAGGCAACTCGGACAGGCGGATACGTGGACGGGAGTTCGCCCCGGTTTGAATGACCCCGCCATTACCGCGATGAAAAGCAGTCTCGACGAGATGTCCCAATCGCTTCGGGTCGACAGCGGGGTCAAGGGAGCAATCGACGTGTTCCAGACCCAGACTCGGATCTGGGCCGGCTCGACCGCAGTCGCGTCGACCACCGACCTACTCGACAAGGGAGAGATCACCGGCAAGATCGGCGATCTTGTTGGGATAGGCGGGCTGGCTGAGGGGCTCTGGTCGGCAACCGGGGTCAAGGACGCCACGACAACGAGTGATGGGTGAGTGGAGCGAGTGACGGTCGAGACAGGTTCAGTGATGGGCGAGCAGCCGAGGAAGAGCGAGTCGCTGTGCCAGTCGGCCGACCCCATGGCGCGCCCGGCGGGTATGCCGCCGCACAATGCCCAGATCGTACGCCGAGCCCGGATCTACGCTGACGGGCGAAGCCTGGTTGTACGCGGGCCTCGGCTACTGGAGCGCCGATACCCGGTCGGTGCCGGGGGCATTCGGCGCGCCGTCTTCCACCCACCTGGCGACTTGTGGGAGACCGTGCAAAAACGGCCCATTGAACGTTGGGGTTCTCTGGTCTTCATGGACGAGGACGGCCGGGACATCCTGTTGGTACCTCTGGCGGCCTGGCTGCCCGAGGCGGGAGCCGCAGGGGCGATGGATCTGCAGCCGCTGAATTGCCTCGGCCGGACCGGGCTGAAGGAAATCGTTACCACACTCGGCATTCCCTTGGAAGAAAGCCAAGTCCCCCTCCCGCGCCCTGGAACACCGAAGAAGAACCAGAGCGGGCCGGACCGGGCCATCCACGCCCAACTGCCTCACTGGCACAGTTGGGTCAGGGCACTCGGTCTGTTCGTATGGTTCATCGCTCTCGTGACGGCTTTCGCAGCCGACCTCGATTGGGCGATGCCGGTCGCTGCCGGCGCCCTGTTCCTGCTCCCCGCAGCCGATGGGATGGTGCGAGTCAGGGCCTGGTGGCGCAATAGACGCCATACCTGGCCTGCGCACAGCGTGGAGATCAAGCCGTCCCCCGCAGCCGGGGGAGCGACGAGGCGGTTCCTGCGGACGGCGTCGGTGCGTGTGCTCCCGCACGACGTAGTCCTGACCAATTCGATTGGGCACGAACGCTGGCTTGGGCGGTCACAGACTCATGGAGTGGCGTGGTTGGTACGACTGGTGGCTCCGACAACAGGAGAACTGCTGGGTGTGGAGTTCCGGGACCGGGGCGGTGAAGCGCGGGTTCTCCTGCCGTGGAAGCACTGGTTCGCAGGACCGCAGGGACGCGACCGCTGGACGGAACTGGTAACCGCGCTGAATGTTCCTGTTGCGGACGAGCGGTACGAGTACGCCAAGAACGCGAAGGTCTGGTGGCAGGGGCACGTGCTGGCTGGAGACGCCCGCCGGATGTCCCCCATGGAGGCGAAGGAAGCCCGCGAAGAGACAAGCTGGCACAGGGCAGTCATCGGCAAGAATGAGCTCCTCTCCCTTCCTCTCTTCAGCGCTGTTCTGTTGGCTGGAGTCTTCGGAGACGAGATTCCGGCCTTTTTGGCGGGACTGCTGTCGGCGATGACCATTGTGGCCGCACTGGTGCCTGCAGCGGTGAGTGCATTCATCAGCCGCGTCTCGTACGACAAACCTCTGGACAAGCCGGGAGGCAGGGTATGAGTCAAGCCGACGAGACGGGAGCTCCTGTGGCCACTCCCGTGGACAGCAGCGGCACGCCTCCCGCTGATTACCGCCTGCTCCTGCCGGAGGGGTGGTTTCTGGTGCCCGTCTCCCCGGACCGTCGCGAGCGCTCGGTGGACGTGCTGATCAATCGCCAGTTCGAAGGCGTGGACAACGCACCGCACATCAAACGGCAATTACGTGACAAACTCCTGGCACAGGCCGCTGCGGCCTACCAGGGGGGCGGCATCGAGCTGTACATCAGTCTGCAGCAAGCAGGCCCGCTCACGATCCCAGCCTCCCTCCTGATCACCTTGTTGCCGACACCGCACAGTGAAAGAGCGTTGACAGCACAGGACTTCGCTGCTCGCCTTTCATCTGACGGAGAGGCAGACGTGTCGATCGTCGAACTACCCGCAGGCACGGCAGTCCGGACTCGCACACCGGCAGGACAGCCAACTCAGAGTCCACCCGTCGGCGTACCGGGAAGTACTGAACCACCGCTCCCGTCGGTCACGCTCACCTACCAAGTGCCGGTGCCGACGACCAGGGCGTACCTCCTTCTGACCTTCTCCACGCCGCTTGTGGAGATCGCCGATGTAATGATCGAACTCTTCGACGCGGTGGCTGGATCAATGATCTGGACGGATGGTGAACAGACCCATGAGTGATATCCGCACCTGCGGCATCGAGTGCCCGACGGAATGGGTGCCACTCCCGCTCGACCCGACTGACAACGTCAAGGACTGGGCCAAGAGCACCGCGGTGGAGTTGCGTGAGCGCAGCAAGGCAGCGGGCTACGAACTCGACAAAGGGACCCTCCGTAAGGACCTACGATCCCGAGTCGAGGACAGCCGTAGCCGTGATCCGTTCTATGCCTTCGCCTTTTACCCCGATGGTTTCGACGCTTCCATTGCGCTCCTGGAAGTCGACCTGATTCATCCCGATGAGACGGTTCCCACCATCACGCTCGACTGGCTCGCCGATACATTCAGCGCTGACGACTTCGGTCCTCCGCAGATCTCACACACCGAACTGCCGATCGGTCCCGCGGTACGACTGCGGCAGAATTTCGCCGCGGATGGTTCCCCACGCCGCGGGCCGGGGCTTCTGCTGGGAACACTGACATACGGAATTCTGCCGACCGGCAGCAACATCGCCATCATGCTGCTTGTCTCGTGGACGGTACTGGGACTGGACGAGGAGATGGAGGAGGCCGCGGACAGTATTGTCAAGACGGTCAAGGTGGGGTTCTGAGTCGTGGGACTGGCTTGGCTTGAGAAGGGGGCGGGTTTGTGGGTGAGCGGACGGCCGCAAGCCTTATTTATGACCGTGATCGGGGAGTCGTCGCCGAGCTTTCGCTGCGCGGCGTGGACGACGCTCCGCACCTCAAGAATCAGTTTTGCGGCGATTGCAGGCGACAAATACCCAAATGAGCCCTGCGATCGTCACCATGGTGCTGAGCAGCCCAACGGCCCAGAGCCACGGGTAGTTGCTGAACACCCAGCTCGGTGAAGTTGAATTGCCGCGACCCCACTTTCCCGTGTTCTGGGCGTTGAAGACGAGTACTATGTAAGGCACTAGCAGGGCGGTGGACGCGATGCACAGCCCTGCCATGACCAGCGTTCGGCCTTTGTGTATCCTCTGGCTCTTCTGGCTCAAACGAATCAAAGAGAAGATCGAAAGAGCTGCGAGACACGGCCCGCATATGCCGACGCACGCGGAGAATCCATAGGCGCCACCCGGCAAGCTTTCAGCCGCCCACATCCAGGTTTCATCGCCCCAGAGAATATCAAGGGTTACGAACAAGATGATGATACCGGTAACGCCTAGGAACATGAGAAGGCCAAAGGTAAAATTACCTTTCGGCCGGTTCTTTTCGCGGCACGAGCTCAGCCTGTTGGGACGTGGATCGTAGTCGAGACCCGACGCTGCTGCTCTTCGACGTTTAGGCTTGGCGGAACCTGCCATGAGAACTCTCCTTCAACCCGTTGCTCATTGGGCTGTTGGATGTTCTGCACAATGACATCCTGGGCTGCCCTGAAGATACTGGTGGGGAATATTGCCGACCTTGCTCAAAACCCTTGCCAATGAACGAGTAATAATCGGCCGCTAGTAGTGAGATGCCACGGTGATCTTTACGGCGTTAGTGGCAAGAGAATATTCATGAACCGAGCAAGTTCGTCTACATCGAATTTGTCAAGCACACCCGTTCAAAGTCCACACGGCGCTCCGTGTTCAGCGGTTGACAGACTGGATCTCCTGAACGGTGACGTCCTGAGTGGTCCCGAAACTACCGTCAGGAAGTCGGCCTGCTTCTCCGTTAGATCCATTCCAGGTGATCTGCCAGGTAATGGCTGCTTTGAGTTTGTATGTGCCGTCGCCTGATGAACGAAGGTAGGTGACCCCGCAGGGCGGGGACTCGTTTGACCTGCCTTTGGAATATGGCTCGCCGATAGAGCCGTCGGCGTTGATGCGGCAAACACCGCTGGCCGGAAACATGGTCGCGTCCGCAGTGCCCGGTTCTAGCCTGAGAGAGACAGGCTTCGCTGTCGTGGTGGCGGAAATGTTCCAACCTGCCACGTTGAGGGAGGCAGTAACGGACACGCTGTGAAAGTCCGCTTGGTCGAGCCAGGCCCAGGTGGCGAGGTTGACCCTTGTGGACTGCTCCGGAGCGAGGGTGACCTCGGTGTCGGGTACCTGAATCCTGCTGTAAGCGAGGCCAGCCAGGGTCTCTGCGTCTATGGCGTGCTCAACGTCAGGCGCATGACCGTTGTCAGCCCAGAAGTCCGGCTTCTTGCAATCCCAGATGTGGGGATTTGTTGGATTGCTATCATCGCGGGCCGATGTCCAGAACATTCCCTTGCCGGCCTTCTCTTTGTTGAAGTCGGTGTAGGGATTGCCGTCTTTGAATCGGCCCCCCATGCCTTCCACGGCCTCCTTCTTGCCGGAGAAGAGGGGGCTTTTGAGTAGATCTTCGTACTGTTTTTCCATTTCTTCAGGGGTGTACTTCGGCTCGTACCAACATGCAGGCGGAGTCCAGGTGCCTACGGAGGCGACCATTCCGGTGGACTTGCCACTCCCATTTTTTGAGAAGTCGAACTTCACCTGGGAGGCGATTTCCTTGCCGCGGAAACTGGCCTTAATCCCCTCCTCGTACTGGGATTTGTCGGTGATGGTCGCCATCGCGGAAGGTGGAATGGAAAAGACGACCGCGACTATTGTGGTCCCGAGTACTGCTCTGAATCGATATGTCAGGGAGTGCATTCGGAGTTCCCCCTGTCCGACAGGCCATTCGTCGTCTTCCATACTCCTTGCTTGTTCTTTTCGACCCTGACGTTGTAGAGCACGTAAGAGTCGTCGGTTACGGCGGTCATGTTTACTTTTTCGGTCTTACGGTCCTTGCTGAATGCCTTGCTCTCGTCAGAGCAGTAACGCACGGACCCGGATGTGCTTCCAGAAAGGGTGACTTGAGGATCAAAGTATCTGATCTTCCCAGTAATGGTCAGCCCTTTGTCTGCGAAGGACTTGACCCACTGTGCAGTGGTGACCAGTGCGTCGCCTTGGTAGTAGAAACCCAGGACTGATTCATTTGCGCTACTTTTGGAGATGGCGTAGTCGGTTGCCGTCTGTGCTCCTTGGACGTCGGCCAGTAGCAAATCCTTCGTGGAATTTCCCGTCTGCCATCCCTCGAATACATCATCGAGGTCGGACGGCAGTGTGATTTTGGGGCGCTGGGCCGAGCTGGTGGTGGATGGACTGGGCGAGGTTGGCACGGCAGTGTCGCCGGTGTCGGCCCCGGCGATCTTGCCGTTGGTCTTGGAATCGTCCCCGCCACCGCATGCCGTCAGTAGTAGGGCTGCGGTCGCGGCGAACGCGGTGGCAGCGGGCAGAGTGCGGCGCTTCACTGTGGGCTCCCCGTGAGACTGGGTTTGTCAAGAGCCCAACGGTATCGGTGGAGTTCCTGCCTCCGCCAGCACGAACTTGCCAGTACCCATGGGCAATTCCGGCGTATGGGATCCTTCCGGAGGTGCCTCGTGGCTTGAATTTGCTCGAACGGCTGGCAGGGCGTGGCGTGGCTGAGCGTCAGTTCTGAGGTTGTCGTTATTTGCCCTTTTGTATTGCTATCGCACGGTTATGCATCTCGGGCATGCACATGGCGGATACGCCGATGTGGACGGCACGGGGTCTTCGTGCCCGCCAGCCACGACCTCGGCTGTGCCCCGGTCGTCGGTCACCCTGCCCCTCCTGTCCATTCTGTAGATGCGAGGTGAAGCGGGAGTGGTGGGGTGTGGGTTCAAGGGGTTCGGGTACGTCCGTCCTGGGTGCGTAGTGCGCGGCGGACTCTAGGTATGCGTAGATGTTGAAGCCGGGCCCGTTGTGGCGTGGACTGCCTGGAGCAGGGCTGGTTCGTTTGTAGTGTCCCGCGGCGGCCTCGGTGGAGTCGCTGGAGTGCCATTCCTCGTCGGAGGGGCACCTTGCAACGGCCTTGACCTGGGAACGCTTTGTGCAGCCCTCACTGAAATGAGGTGATGCGAATGGTGTGGTCTCGACGCGCTCGCCGGCGGCGGACCTAGAGGGTTCGGGCTTGGCCAGCATGCTCAGATGCAATGAGTACGCATACTGCGATGGTCGGGCGGGCGGCGATTACTGAAGGCACATTTTGCTCCCCCGGACGGAAGTGCCGTCGGTCGTCTGCCAGATGCCCTGCTCGTTCCTTTCCAAGCGGGTGTTGTACAAGACGTACGCGTCGTTGCCCACCGGTGAGCGGTCGACTGTTCCGGTCTTTCGGTCCTTGTTGAACGCCTTTGACTCGTCAGCGCAGAACGAGACGCCCGCGGACCTGCTGTCGAACACATTGATCTTCGGTTTGAAGTAGCGTGTTGTGCCGGTATAAGTGAGGCCAGTATCCAGCCACTTCTGGACCCACTTCATAGACGACGTTAGCGCTTTTTCTTTATAATAGAACGTCATGCCTGGTGTGTTCGAGTCGCCTTCGAGGATGGCATAGTTCATCGCGGTTTGTGACCGCGCGGCGTCGGCGAGAACTGCGTCCTCTGTTGGATCGCCCGTATGCCAGCCTTCGAAGACATCGTTAACGCCCTTGGGTAACGTCGAATCCGGGCGCTTGACCTTGTCGGAGACGCTCGCGCTCGGCGTGGCTAAGGCTCTGGTGTCACTGGTGTCTTCACCTGCAATCTTGCCATTCCTCTTAGTCCCGTCGGCATTGCCGCTGCAAGCACTCAGAAGAATGGCTGCCGTAGCGCCAATCGCGACAGAAACTGGCAGAGTGTGGCGCTTCACATTGGCTCCCCGTGAGACGGAAATCTGGTCAAGATTCCAACAATATCAATAAAGTATCGCTTCCGGCGGGATGCACCCTCCCTGTACTCATGGGAAATTTCGGTGTATGGGTGCAATCTGGGAGCAGTGCATGGCTTGATTATGCTTGAGCGGTCGACAGTTCCGGGCGTCGGCGAGTGCCAAGTCCTCGGAGCCGCTTAGTGCCTGTGCTCACGGCGTGCACTTCGCGTTGCCCCTTTCCGACGCGAGCATGCTGGTCTGCCAGACTCCCCGCGCGTTCCGGTCCATACGAGTGCTGTAGAAAACGTACGACTTGGCGGTCACGGGCGTCTTGTCGACTTTGCCGGTCTTGCGCTCCTTGTCGTACGCCTTGCTTTCGTCTGTGCAGTAACTGAGATTTACGGAGTCCTTCTCGAACTTCGTGAAGTGTGGGTTATAGAAACGCGTCGTGCCAGTGATCGTGTAGCCGTCGTCCGTGAAGCCCTTGATCCAGTCAGCCGCTCCGAGAAGGGCGTCACCCTCGTAATAGAACGGGATGGCCTTCGAGTTGAGGTCGTTGTTGGTGATGGCGGCGTCCGTGGCCTCAATGCGCCGCTTCGCGTCCGCGAGCGCAGCGGCCTCGGCGGAGTCGCTGGAGTGCCATCCCTCGTAGACGTACTTTACGTCCGCGGGCAGAGACACCTTGGGGCGCTCGGCGATGTCCGCCGATGCGGTCGGTGATGCTGGGGCTGTTGCCTTGCCCGTATCGACACCTGTGATCTTGTCCTTGGACTTGGAGCTTTCACCCCCGTCGCTGCAGGCCGTCAACAGGAGGGTTGCGGTTGCGGCGAACGCGATCGCAACGGGCGGAGTGCGGCGCTTCACTGTGGGCTCCCCGTGAGACAAAATTCCAGTCAAGAGGTCAACGGTATCGGTAGAGTTCCCGCTTCCGCCAGGTTGAACTCCCCATGCTCATGGGCAATTCCGGCGTAAGGGATAACTCCCGGAGTGCCTGGTGGCTTGATTGTGCTCGAACGGCAGACAGCTCCGGGCGTGGTCGAGTGCCATGTCCGGAGCCGTCGTTGTGCGCTTGTTTGTTTTGCTATCGCGCAGCTGTGCATCTCCGGCAGGAGCACGGCGGATACGCCGATGTGAATGGCACTGGTTCGCCGTGCCCGCCGGCCACGACCTCGACCTTGCCCCGGTCGTCGGTCACCCTGCCCTCCCTGTCGATTCTGTAGATGCGGAGGGTGAGGCGGGAGCGGCGGGATGTGGGGTCGGGCAGTTCGAGTACGTGCGTCCTGGGTGCGTCGTAGTGCGCGGCGCATTCCGGGCATGCGTAGACGTTGAAGCCGGGGCCCGTTGGGGCGTGGACCTCGTGGATCAGGACCGGTTCGTCCGTCGAGCGGTCGCAGCGGGCGCACATGCGCATGGCGGGGCGCGTCATCGGCCGGCCGCCGGTACGCGTACGCCGTGGATGTGTCTCGGGCCCACGTCGATTCCGAGGGTGGCCAGGGAGGCGGCCCGGCGGCGTTCGCGTTGGCGGCGGTGTTCGGCGGGGGCCAGGACGTAGGGGCGTGCGAGGTGGGATGCGTTGCCGTCGAGGGGATTGATGATGCGGGGTGGCGGGATGGGGATGAAACGCAGGGGTGGGGGTGCGCCTCGGCGGTGGCGGCCCTGGGGGCTTGGGGTGCAGATGCTCAGCATCCAGGTGAGGAGGCGGACGATAAAGTCCGGCATGTCGACGCTCCGATTCAGCGTTGGCCGTGCCCCGGGACGGCTTCCACCCGTCGCCGGGGTCTATTGCGCAATCAGCCTACATTGCTGCGCATGTCAGTGCATAGCAGTATGCAGCATCGCACCCATCAATGCAGCTCAGGGCTGTTTTACGGTGGTTGCTATGGCAGCAGACGCAGGGGATTCGCCGATCGACCCCAACAAGATCGCGTACGTCTATATGCAGGTGGCTGACCACATCGCTGCCCGGATCGCGTCGGGTGCGCTGAGGCCGGGAGCGCGACTGCCAGGTGAGCGGGATCTCGGTGAGGAATACGGGGTCGCGTACCTGACCGCCCGCCGAGCCGTTCGCGAACTTCGTGAGCGCGGCCTCGTCGTCACTCTCCCGGCGAAGGGCACCTTCGTCGCGTATCCGGAGGCCGACGTGTCGTCAGATGGTGAGGGACAGGAGTAGCAGGGTCCGGGTGCCGAGCTTGGGCTCCGGGACTTTGCCTGGCCGGCGTCGTTCTGGCTCTCAGGCTTCCTCGGCCGACGTGAGGGGCGTCAGATCCTCGGTGGGATCGACGAAGGAAACCGTCTGGAGAATCGCCCCCATCATCTCGACGAACTGGCTCCACTGATCCACTGAGGCCGTGAAAAGCGTGAAGACCGCGGTGAACGGGCCGGTCGGGAACGGTACGTGGACCTGGATCTGGGCGGTGACGAGTTCCGTGGCCTCTCCGCTTGCCGTCACGGCGGGGTTGAGGTTCAGCTGGCGCCAGGTGACGCATGACACGGCCGGGCCGCAGGGGAGGTCGAGCCAGTCGACCTCGTTGTACCGGTCCGCGGACAGGGCCGCGAGGATTCCCTGTGCTACGACATCGGTTTCGGCGTCGGCCTGGTCCGTCGGTATCGCGGCCAGGGTGAAGGCGCACTGGGCGGCGCCGCCGGAGAGGTCGTGCCTGGCTATGTCGCCCTCGGGAGTGCGTTCCTCCTCGGAGGTGGAGAACAGGCCCATCGCGGCGTAGGAGACACCGGTGTTCTGCATGAGTTCGGCTATGGCCGAGTAGTACGGGGCGGCGGGTTCCCAGACGGTTTCGTCACCGCGGGAGTAGAGGTCCCGTACGAAGGAGTGCGCTCGGGCCGCACGCTCGTCGGGGCTGTCGGCGAGGGGGAGTGGGAAGAAGCCTTCGGGGGTCAGGAACCAGACGGGTGGGGGGTCTATCGGTGGCGGCGGCGGTGGAAGAGGGGCCGTGGATTCGGCAGAGGATGGCATGGACGCGGGAGCCGTTTCGAGTGTGATGTGGTTTTGGGTTCAGAGGTCTTCGGGGTGGTACTTCAGGGGATCGGCCTTCTGGCCGTCCTCGTTCATGGTGAGAGTCTCCTCCGAAGCTCCGAAGGCGGGAGTGAACCGACTCGGCAGGAGAATGTCGACGTGGTAATGGCCGCACGCGTTTCGCGTGATGATGGGGGACACCGACTCCGGCATCTCGACCTCAGCCGCGAAGTCCAGGACGGCTGTCTGCTGTTGCGGGGTGAGGGATTCCAGCGTGAGCAGGTCGGGCGTGTTCTCCAGATACCGTGTCAGGTGCCTGCGCCAGACGCATCTCAACCTGCACCATGAGCCGTCTACGAAAACGATTTTGACGTCGTCTCCGTCCTTGAAGTCCTTGAGTTCGATGTGTCCGATATCGGTGCGTGGACACTGCCAGAGGACCGCGTCGTCGACTTCTTTTGAGTTCTTCTTGTAGGGCAGTTCGACGATGACGAGTCTGCGGTCGGTGACGATTGCGTGGGTCCGTTGGTGATTCTGGTCGGTGCGTCCTGGGTCAAGTTGCCAGGGCAGGGTGCGGGCGATGCTGCCCGGTGCGGCCCACATGACCGGGAAGTCCTCGACCTCGTCCGCCGGCTCGTCTGGTGTGTCGGAGCCGGAGTCGTCCGAGGGGCCCGCGATGTTGCCGCCCGCAGCGCTGAGGAGAGCCATGAAGGCCGTCCCCACCACCATGCCGGCACCCTTGAGGGACTTCAGGGCCACCGTGCCGCCTGTCGAATGGGGCGTGTAGGAGGGGCCTTCGGGCCAGCCGGGAAGCTCGTGCTGGATGTCATTGCGGTAGGTGTCACGGAACCAGCGCATGCCTCTGACCCGCATCGCAGCGCCTGTTGCGTAGGTGACGGGAGCGCGGGCGAGTAGCGTTTCCCCTGGTTCGGGCTGCCAGATATTCATCTCGGTGTGCACTCCCTGTGTTCTGACTCAGTGGTTCGTTTCCGTGACGCCCTCTGCCGTCCATACTCTGGAGCGTGGTCACGGTCTGATTCCGAGGGGCAAGGCTAATCGCCGGAAACGGCGTCCTTGATGTTGGTGATGACTTTGGGGGCGATCTTGAGGCTGCCGTCGATGGACCTGCCCATGTTGCTTATTGGATCCACGCTCCATTTTGTCAAGGTGTTGATTCCCTTGGTGCCGATCCACTGCCCTTCGTGGTAGCCGGCGCTGACGAGGCCGCCCATGCGCGATGCCAGGCCACTGGCGTGTGAAACCTCGTAGACGTTCTTGGAACTTCCTCCGATTTTCACCAAACCGGCCAGCCCGCGTCCCCCGTCCAGGTCCTTCGATGCCTTGCCCATGGCGAAAGCAATACGTGATTCACCGATTTTTGCGACCTTGAATCCCTTGCCCAGCAAGGCAGCCTTGGCTGTCGCCGCACCCTTGGCCACTTCTGCCGTCTTGCCGGCGACCTTGACCCCCTTCCCGAACATCCCAAGCCCAGGCATCAGCCCCAACGCATCCGTCCCCAGTGTCATCCAACTCACATCCGCCCCGGCCGCCATGGCGACGCCATGGGCCGCCAGGGCCAGTCCGCTGCCGATGAGGGCGGCTGTGCCGAAGATGGCGGCGAGTGGGGGGAAGGGGAGGGTGGCGATGGCCAGCATGCCCAGTACCGCGGACGCGTTGCTGAGGATGTCGCCGACCGTTTTGATCAGGTCGGCGTGTTCCTTGAGCCAGTCGCCGGTGGCGTCCCAGGCGTCCGCTATGCCCTTGCCGAGTTTGTCCCAGAAGCCGGGTTCGTCGGGGGCTATGTCCGCGGCCTTGTCGAGTTCCTTGCCTATTTTGTGGGCGGCTTGCTTGTAGCGGTCTTCGAGGTCGTGGACCTTGTTGATGACCTCGTCGACGGCGCCGGAGGCTTTGCCGAGTTCATCGCTGCCGTCGCTGCCCGCCTTGGCTTCGGCCTTGCCCTTGGCGTCGAGTTTCTCACCGGCGAGTTTTTCGAGCCGGTCCGCTTCGTCCTGGAAGTCCTGGAGCTCTCCCGCCCATCGGTGGAGGGCCCGGGATGCCTTGTCGAACGATTCGTAGCTCTTGCGGATGAGAGGGGTGACGTCCTCGCCGATGTACTCCGTGAAGGCGATCGCGGTCTTGCCCTTCCAGGCGCCGCATTCGATGCGTTCGAGTTCGCGTACCGCGGTGCCGAGTTCGCCGGCCAGGTTGCCGAGTCGTTTGGCGAGTTCCCGGGTGTCGATCACGTCCCCGGGGGTGGGGTCCCAGCCTATGTGGGGGAAGGAGGGCCGCTTGCCGGTCACGTCACTTGCCCTTCTTCTTGACCTTGAGTGATTCGGCGAGTTCCTGGTCGAGCTTGTCGAAGGTGTCGCCGATGGTGTTGATCATCTTCACGGCGCCCTGGGTGTGCTTGCCGAGCTGCTTGATGCCGTAGCCCCAGTCGTCGGCGAAGTCCTGGACGTCGTCGACGAGCTTGCTCTCGCCGACGGCCGAGGCGTCGGTGCCGCGCAGGCTGCGGCGGGCGTCCTCCATGCGGTCGCTGATGGTGGAGAAGGTCTTCTTCAGGTGTTCGAAGACGGTGTCTTCGAGGCGCAGGTCGCTCATGTCGTCTTCCGGTCTCCGGTCACGGGCCCGTCGCGAGTGGACGTCGCACGGCTGGTGGGTGGGTCGTCAGCGGTTGACGGACTGGATCTCCTGGACCGTGACGGCCTGGTCGTTGCCGAACGTGCCGTCAGGGAGCCGCTTCGGATCGGGATTGCCCGTGCCCGTCCAGGTGATCCGCCAGGTCACCGTGGCCCGCAGCTTGAACGTGCCGTTCCCGGAGGAGCGCAGGTAGGTGACGCCGCAGGGCGGCGTCCGGTCGGCCTTGCCCTTGGCGTAGGGCTCTCCGACGGAGTCGTCGGCGTTGAGCGTGCATTCGCCCGAACCGGGAGAGGTCGTGGCGTCCGGGGTGCCGGGTTCGAGCTTGAGCGCGACGGGTTCGGCGGTGGTCGTGGCCTGGATGTGAATGCCGCCGACATCGAGGGCGGCGGTCACCGAGACCGGTTTGAACCTGGCTTTGTCGAGCCAGGCCCAGGTGGGCAGATTGACCTTGGTGGTGTCCTGCGGTGCCAGGCTCACCTCGGTGGCGGGGAGCCGCACGCGGTTGTAGGCGAGTTCGGCGAGGATCTGCGGGGTGACCGCGTGGTCCACGGGCGGCGCGTCACCGTTCTCCACCCAGAAGGGCTGCTTGTCGCAGACCTGGGCGGCCGGCTCCATCCAGCGGTCCTGGTCGACGACGGCGACCCACCAGTTGCCCTCGTCCTGTATGTCGAGGTTGTAGTTCTTGTACGTGCCGTCCTTGTAGTCGTTGCGGAACATGCCGACGGAGGCCTTGGCGTAGCTGTGCTGGCCCGGCGTATTGATCGTTTCGGTGTACATGTTCTCGACGTACTTGGAGAAGTCCGCGGCGCTTCTCGGCTCGTACCAGCACGCGGGTGGGGTCCAGTCGCCGACGGGGGTGACACGGCCCTCGTCACCGCCTCCGCCCGCGGCGGAACCGCTGAAGGTGATCACCGAGTAGAGCCGTCCGCCGTCCTGCCCACCGCGGGTGTCGGTCTTCTGGCCGTTCGATTTTCCAGGGGTTCCCCACCCGAAGGCGGTGCCGGGAAGGAGCGCCAAGGTGACCGCGGCTGCCCCGACGGGGAGCCAGTAATGCCTGATCCTCAAGGAGTGCACGCCTTGTTCCCCCGCTCCGATTCGAGCTTCGTGGTCTGCCACACGCCCTTGTCGTTCAACTGAAGGCGGGTGCTGTAGAGCACATAGGATTTGGCGGTCGCCGGTTCCTTGTCGACCTTCTCGGTTTTCCGGTCCTTGTTGTACGCCTTGCTCTCGTCCGCGCAGTACGACACACCAGCGGTCTTCTTGTCGAAGACACTGATCTTGGCCGCGTAGTAACGCACCGCACCCGAGAAGGTGAGGCCGGAGTCCACGATCGACTTGACCCAGTCCTGGCTGCCGGCGAGGGCGGTTTCGGCCTGGTAGAAAGCCAGCGCGGAGGTCTCGGGATCCCCCTTGGTGACGGAGTACGTCACCGCGGTCTGAGCCCTTCCGGCGTCCGCCAGGACCGCGTCCTTGGTGGCGTCCCCGGTCTTCCAGCCCTCGAAGGTTTCCTGTACGTCGCCCGGCAGTGTCAGGTCGGGCCGCGTGGCGCCGCTCGTCGTCGGGCTCGGAGCCGCGGAGGCCGAGGAGTCCCCGCTGTCGGCCCCCGCGATCCTCTCCCCGTCCGTGCCCGAGTCACCCCCACCGCACCCCGTCAGCAAGAGACTTGCGGTTGCGGCAACCGCGGCGGCAATTGGCACAGAGCGGCGCATCACTGTGGGCTCCCCGTTGAGACATGAAGGCTGTCAAGGGCACTGACGGTATCCCTGGGATTGGAGGTTCCGCCAGGCTGGAGCGGCGTCGGCCGCCGGACCGGCGCGGGACAACAGCGGTTCTCCGTACGGAGGGTGGGGAACCACCCGCACCTGTCGTGAGCGAAACGTGCAGGCATCGTGTCCGCCCGGTGAGCGCTTGCCCGGCGGTGGGATTGTCGGGTGTTCGCAGGTACGCAGGCAGTAGGCTCCGTAACCCCTTGGTTCAACTGCTGTGCGTTCGATGGCCGTTGCGGAGCGCGACCGTGTTCCGGGTGGGTCCACGCACACGGAGCGTGCCTTGAGGGGCTTATGCACGGCTGATACGGTGCGTTCGCTTGACACTCACTCTGGCGCTGGGTATCCGCCCGGCTCGGGCGGTGCGTCCAGCACGTCTCGTGTTTTACGCGCGGGCGTCGGGGGTGAAGTGTCCGCTTTTTTTGGCAACTTGGCAGGCATTTCTTGCGCGTACGGGGAGCGGTTGCGTGAAGATCCAGGAGCGTACGGGGGCGGGCGCGGGTCGTGCCGCCGCTCCGGCTCAGCCGTCGGTCGGTGACCGGCTGCCCACTCCGCCTCGTGAGCGCAAACCGGCGTTGGCCGCGCTCGCCGTGCTGCTGATCCTGCTCGGCGCGCTCGGCGCCACGACGCTCGTGCTGCGTGCCGGGGACCGGATCGAGGTCATCAAGGTGACCAAGGAGATCCCGGCCGGCGAGTCCGTCAAGGACGGCGGGGTGACCTCCGTGATGGTCGCTGCCGACGACAGCATCGCCTACGTCCGCTGGGACCAGCTCGACACCCTCAAGACCCTCAAGGCCAAGTCCACCATCTACAAGGGCACGGTCGTGGTGGGGCAGATGTTCGCCGCCGGCAACTCCCTCCCCAAGGGGAAGGCGTCCGTCGGCGTCTCCCTCAAGCAGGGCCAGTACCCGGCCGACATCAAGCCCGGTGACACCGTCGCCGTCTACAGCGTCGACTCCGGCGGTTCGAACTCGGGCAGCTCGGCCGACTCGTCCGGGGCCTCCTCCGGCGGGCTCATCGTCGGCGACGCGCGGGTCAGCTCGAAGTCCGACGGCAGTGACGCCACCGTCAGCACGGGCAACCTCTCGCTGACCCTGCTCGTCGACGAGGCCGACGCCGCCGCCGTGGCACGTGCCGCGTCCGCCAACGCGGTGGCCGTCGTGCGAGTTCCCGGCACCGGCAACTAGAAGGCGGCACCCACCCCATGGCGCTCATCGCAATCGCCGCCGACAAGGGTTCCCCCGGCGTCACCACCGCGGCCGTCGCCCTCGCCGCCGTCTGGCCGAGGCGCGCGCTGCTCGCCGAGGCCGACCCGGCCGGCGGTGACCTCGTCTACCGGAGTGCCGCCGCGCACGGCGGGCCGCTCAACCCGAACACCGGCATGCTGTCCATAGCGGCCACGGCCCGCCGCGGGCTCGTGCCCGACCAGCTCTGGGACCACGTGCAGCCGCTGAGCGGCGGGCTCGAGGTGCTCGTCGGGCTCGGTATCGCCGAGCAGGCGGCCGGGCTGGCCGGCCTGTGGCCCACCCTCGGGCACGCCTTCGCCTCCCTGGCCGACTCCCCGAACGCGCCCGCCGACGTCATCGCCGACTGCGGACGCATCAGCGGCGACACCCCGGCCGTGGAACTGCTCCCGCATGCCGCGCTCGTCCTGCTGGTCTCGCGTACCGAGCCCGAGTCGCTGGCCCGGGTCCGGGACCGCGCCGCCGCGCTCTCCGTCAAGCTGCACGGCGGCCCGCGCGGCGCCGCGACCCTCGCCACCCCGCTCATCGGCGTCGTCCTGGTCGCCGACCCGAGCAGTTCCGCCAAGCTTGCCGGCCAGGTCAACGACATGCTGGTGCACGCCCAGACCGGGGCCCGGGTCGTCGGCACGCTCGCCGACGACCCGTCCGGCGCGGAGCAGTTGGCCGGCCGCAAGCGGGGGCGTCTGGAGAAGTCGCTGCTGATCCGCTCGGCCCGCAAGGTCACCGCCGACCTGTACCAGCAGTACGGCGCCGCGTGGGCCGCGTCCGCCCAGGCCCAGCAGGCGCATCAGTCCCAGCAGCAGGCGCACCACGGCCGGCAGCAGCCCCAGCAGCAGGCGTACCAGCCGCAGCAGGGCCAGCAGCAGCCGCAGCCGCCGCAGCAGGGCCAGCAGCAGCCGCAGCCGCCGCAGCAGGGCGAGCGGCCCCAGCAGGGTCACGCGGGAGCCGGACGATGACCGCTGTCGACCACCAGTTGGTCAAGCGGTTCCGGCAGGACGCCGGCGACCGCATCGCCGAACAGCGCCGCCAGGACCAGGTCCGCGGCGTGTCGCCGATGTCCACGGAGGACGAGCGGCAGTACGCCCGCGCGGTCATCGCGCAGATCCTGGAGGAGTACGCCCGCACCGAGATCAACGCGGGCCGTACCCCGCTGGACGCCGAGACCGAGGAGCAGTACGCGGCCGCCGTGCACGCCGCGCTCTTCGGTGTGGGCCGGCTCCAGCCCCTGCTGGACGACCCCGAGGTCGAGAACATCGACATCAACGGCTGCGACCAGGTCTTCGTCGGCTACTCGGACGGGCACGAGGTCAAGGGCGAGCCCGTCGCCGAGACCGACGAGGAACTGATCGAGCTGATCCAGGTGCTGGGCGCCTACTCCGGTCTGTCCTCCCGGCCCTTCGACTCCGCCAACCCGCAGCTCGACCTGCGGCTGCCCGACGGCTCCCGGCTCTCGGCCGTCATGGACGTCGCCCGGCGGCCCGCGCTGTCCATCCGGCGGGCGCGCATGGGCAAGGTGTTCATCTCCGACCTCGTCGGCAACGGCACCCTCGGCCCCGAGCTGGGCCACTTCCTCGCCTGCGCCGTCCGCGCCCGCAAGAACATCATGATCGCGGGGGCCACCAACGCGGGCAAGACGACCCTGCTGCGTGCCCTCGCCAACGAGATCCCGCCGGGCGAGCGGCTCATCACCGTCGAACGCGCCCTGGAACTCGGGCTCGACACCTTCACCGACCTGCACCCCAACGTGGTGGCGTTCGAGGAACGGCTGCCCAACTCCGAGGGCCAGGGCGCCATCAGCATGGCCGAGCTGGTCCGCCGCTCGCTGCGCATGAACCCGTCCCGGGTGATCGTCGGTGAGGTGCTGGGCGACGAGATCGTCACCATGCTCAACGCGATGTCGCAGGGCAACGACGGCTCGCTCTCCACGATCCACGCCAACAGCTCCAGCGAGGTCTTCAACCGTATCTCCACGTACGCGTTGCAGGCGTCCGAGCGGCTGCCCATCGAGGCCAGCCAGATGCTGATCGCGGGCGCCGTGAACTTCGTCGTCTTCGTCCAGCGGCGCAACAACTTCCAGAGCGGCGGCCGGCTCCAGCGCGTGGTGACCTCGATCCGCGAGGTCAACGGTGTCGACGGCCGGGTGCTGTCCAGCGAGGTGTTCGCCGAGACGCCCGACGGCCGGGTCGTACCGCACGCGCCGATAGCCTGCCTGGAGGACCTGATGGCCTACGGCTACCAGCCGCACGGGGCGTGGGGGTGACCATGACGTACTTCATCGCCACCGCTGCCACGACTGCCGCCATCGCCACCGGCACCGACGCCGTCACGCGTACGGCCCTCGGTCCGCTCGGCTCCATGGGCGGCCTCTTCTCCACCACCGTCCTGTACTCGATCGGCAGCGGTGTCGCCGTCGGCGGCGGCATCGCGCTGCTGATGCTCGCCGTGCGCGGCCTGCCCGCCAAGCCGGCGCACGAGAAGCAGAAGGCCAACGAGCGGGCCGCCGAACTGATCCGGTTCGCCGGGCAGCGCGGCTCGCTCGCCGCGATCGTCGGGCTCGCCGTCCTGCTGCTGACCCGCTGGGCGGTGGCCGGTCTCGCGGCCGGCGTCCTCGTCTTCTTCTGGGACCGCCTCTTCGGCGGCGCCGGGGAGGAGCGGGCGGCCATGCGCCGGGTGGAGGCCCTGGCCTCCTGGACCGAGTCCCTGCGCGACACCATCGCCGGCGCGGTCGGCCTGGAGCAGGCCATCCCGGCGTCCGCGCGGGCCGCGGCCCCCGTCCTGCGCCCCCACCTCGACTCCCTCGTCGACCGGCTGCGCGCCCGCACTCCGCTGCCGGACGCGCTCCAGGTGCTCGCCGACGAGATCGACGACGCGTCCGCGGACATCATCGTGGCCGCGTTGATCCTCAACGCCCGGCTGCGTGGCCCCGGCCTGCGCCAGGTCCTCGGCGCGCTCGCCAAGTCGGCCCGCGAGGAGGTCGACATGCGCCAGCGCGTGATGGCCCAGCGCGCCTCCACGCGCCGCTCGGTGCAGATCGTGGTCGCGGTGTCGATCGCCTTCGTCCTCGGACTCGCCATCTTCAACCGCGACTTCGTCTCGCCGTACGGCAGCCCGGTCGGCCAGCTCGTACTCGCCCTCGTCTGCGCCCTGTTCGCGCTCGGCTTCTGGTGGCTGCGCAAGCTGTCCACGATCGAGACACCCGAACGCTTCCTGGTCCGCGACGAGTCGTCGGTGCAGTTCGTACGGCCCCGCGGCCCGGTCACGAGCACACAGCCGCACGCCCCGCAGGCCCAACAGCCGCTCCATCCTCACCAGCCCCACCAGTCGCAGCCGCCGTTCCAGTCGGAAGAAGGTGTACGCCGGTGAACCTGACGATGCCGATCCTGATCGGCGTGGTCTTCGGACTGGGCGTCTACGCCCTCATCCGTGCCCTGATGCCGTCCAGGCGGAGCGCGGTCGCCCAGGTCGCGCGGATCGACGCGATGCGGGCGCGGGGCGCGGCGTACGAGTCCGCGCGGCAGACGCAGGACACGGGACGCTTCGGCACGCTGCGCGCCGAGATCGGCGCCCGCGTCTCCGAGTTCTACCTGCACCAGGGCTGGGAACAGCGCTCGCTGCGCGCCGACCTCGCCGTCCTGGACCGCAGCTGGGAGAAGTTCCTGGCGACGAAGGTGCTGCTGGCCACGGCCGGGCTGTTCTTCGGGCCGTTCCTGTTCGCGGTCGTCTACACGATGGGCTTCGGCCGCAGTCCGGTCATCCCGGTCTGGCTGGCCCTGATGTGCGCGGCGCTCTTCTTCTTCCTGCCCGACCTCGAAGTACGGCGGGACGCGGCCGACAAGCGCCGGGACCTGCGACGGGTCATCGGGGCCTATCTGGACCTGGTGTCGATGAGCCTGGCCGGCGGGCGTGGCCTGCCCGAGGCGCTGATGGCGGCGGCCGAGGTCTCCGACGGCTGGGCCAACCAGCGCATCCGCAGCGCCCTGTCCGACGCCCGGATCACCGGCATCAGCCAGTGGCAGGCGCTCGGGCAGCTCGGGGAGGAGCTGGGCGTCGAGGAACTCAAGGACCTCTCTGCCTCGCTGGCGCTGGTCGCGGACGACGGCGCCAAGGTGCGCGAGTCGCTCGCCTCCCGCGCGGAGACCATGCGGCACCGCGAACTCGCCGAGATCGAGGGCAGCGCGGGCGAGAAGTCCCAGTCGATGCTCGTGGCGCAGCTGCTGCTGTGCGCGGGATTCCTGGTGTTCCTGATCTTCCCCGCGGCCGTGCGGGTGTTCCAGGTGTGAGCCCTCCGACCGGCAACGACGAGACCTACGATCCGATTCCATCGCCTCCACTTCACTCCTTCCGCTCCATTGCTCCCACTGCCCAGACCGTCAGCCGAGTCGAGCTGGGTCGAGAGGACGACTTCCATGACTGAACGCACCGTCCGCACCGGAATCCCGGCGGTGGACTTCCTGATCACCTTCCTCCAGGGCCGGGTGCAGCGCGCCCGCTCCGGCGAACTGGACCGTGGTGCCTCCGCCGTCGAGTGGGTCATCATCTCCGCGGTGGTGGTGGCGATCGTCGGCGTGGTGGCCGCGATCATCAACGCCGCGCTGAGCGACGGCGCGAACAAGGTCGGCGACTGCATCAGGGGCGCGGACGCGGGCAAGACCTGCTGACCGCGCGCACGAGGCGGGGCGTCGCCGCGGGACGTGGCGCGGCACGCAGGACGTGGCGTGGCGCGGCACGCAGGACGCGGCGCGACTGTACGACGCGGCGCGAAGACGCGACACGAAGAAACGACGCGACAAGAAGACACGACGCTCGGCGAAGACACGACGATACGGCGCGACACGACGGGGATGACGGGGTTGTTTGTGGGCGTGGGCAGATGGGCGCGCCGCCGTGCGCGGGCCGCGCATGGCGAGAGCGGTGACTCGGGCATGACCGCGATCGAGTTCGTGCTGCTCACCCCCGTCCTGTTCTTCATGATTTTCGCGACAGTGCAGTTCGCGCTGTACTTCTTCGCCGACCACGTGGCCCAGGCGGCGGCGCAGGCGGGTGCCCGCAAGGCTCGCGCCACCGCCGACGAACAGCCCGGCGCCTGGCGCGGCGAGGCCCGTGACGTCGTCGACTCCTACATCAGCCAGCTCGGCCCGCAGCTGGTGGTCGCGCCGGACGTGAAGCTGCTCCAGCCGGACGCGGGCACGGTGGGCGTGGAGATCTCGGCGCGGATCCCCACGGTCTTCCCGGGCCTCGACCTGACCGTGCACGCGCAGTCCTCCGGACCGGTGGAGCGGTTCGTGCCGGAAGGGGGCAACTGAATGCGCGGCCGTAACCCCGCGGGCGACGACCGGGGTCTGTCCACGGTCGAGGTCGTGATCCTCGCGCCGGTGATGATCCTGTTCATCCTCGTCCTGGTGGCCTTCGGCCAACTGGTCGACGGCCGGGGCGCGCTGGACGGCGCCGCGCGGGACGCGGCCCGCGCGGGCTCGATCCAGAAGGATCACGGCACCGCCATGGCCGAGGCCCGCAGGGCCGCCGAGGCGGACCTGGCCGACGTCTGTTCCGGCCCGGTCTCCGTCGTCCAGACCAGTCAGGGCTTCGCACCCGACACCATCTTCACCGTCGAGGTGAGCTGCCAGGTACGGGGCCTGGCCATGCTGGGCCTGGACATCCCGACCCGGCTGTCGTCGAGCTTCAGCTCCCCGCTCGACCCGTTCCGGAGGTCGGCGTGAGGACAGCCGTACGCGCCTGGTGGTCCGCGCGCCGGACCGGGCTGGACGACCGGGGTTCCGGCGCCGGCGCGGTGATCATCTTCGCCCTCGTCTTCCTCTCGTTGTCCGCCTTCGTGATCGACGGCGGCATGTCCATCTCCAAGCGGGAACGCGCCGCCGACATCGCGGAACAGGCGGCCCGCTACGCGGCCCAGGACATAGACAAGGAAGCCCTCTACGACAACGCGGGCGGCCCCGCGCCGATCAACTACCAGAACTGCGACGCGCGGGTGAAGACCTTCGCCCGCGAGATGGACATGACGGGCGCCGACATCGCCGCGACCCACTGCGTGCTGGCCGACGCCCAACAGGTCGAGATCGAGGTGCAGTTGACGTACCAGCCGGTGTTCACCGGCATGTTCTACGGCGGGAACGTGGTCGTGCACGGCCAGGCGGTGGCGCGGAACGAGGTCGGCTGAGCCGGGGATGGGCATGACGTTCGTACGGGGTGAAGGGGTGAAGGGGTGGAGACGTTGCGCGGGGGACCGATGACGATCGCCGGGGGGCGACGCTCGTGGATCGGTGATCCGGTGAACGGGAGCGCCGGTGCGCCGGGTTCGGCCGCCGCGGACCTTCGACGGTGTCGGTCCCAGTCAATAGGATCTCCCTAGGATCCACTCGTTCGACCCGCCCCGACCAGCTCCTCCCACCCACGACCCAGGACACCCGCCATGGCGCGACGCAGCACATCAAGCTCGACGGGAAGACCGACGGGCCCGAGGAATCGGACACCGCAGCCGGTACGCGTGCGGCGGCGCACGTTCGGGGACTTCGTCAAGGCGTTCTTCGCGTTCCTCGCCCTGCTCGTGCTCGTCGTCGGCGTGCCCGGTGCCCTCGCCGTCACCGTCGGGTGGCCGCTGCCGCACGGGGCGCCGAGCCTGGAGTGGTTGCAGCAGGAGATCACCGTCCAGACCTTCCTGCACGTGCTGACGGTGATCGTGTGGCTCGCCTGGGCCCAGTTCACCGCCTGCGTGCTCGTGGAGGCCAAGGCCGCGCTGTCCGGCGTGGGACTGGCCGGGCGGGTGCCCGGCTCCGGGCCCAGCCAACTGCTCGCCCGGCAGCTCGTCGCCGCACTGCTGCTGGTCGGCGCCACCGCGGCCAGCCTCACCCCGGGGCTGTCGCAGCTCGGGCACAGCATGGAGGGCAACCAGCGGGGCACGGTGGCCGCCGCCCAGCAGACCCCCGGACTCTTCGCCCAGCAGCAGGAGCAGGTCTCCGGCACGGCCGCCGCCCTCGGCGAACAGGCCGCGCAGGCAGCTCAGGCGGCGCAGACCGGCGTCCACGCGGACGCGGGCGGCACGGTCGCCAAGGACGCCGGGACGAAGTACTACCGGATCCAGCCGCCCGAGGGTCGCCACCACGACTCCCTCTGGGAGATAGCGCAGCGGCACCTCGGCGACGGCCGCCGGTACAAGGAGATCTACGAACTCAACAAGGACCGCGTCCAGCCAGACGGTTCGCGGCTGTCCGAGGCCAGCCTCATCCGGCCCGGCTGGATCATGGAGATGCCGGCCGACGCGCGCGGCGGCGAACTGGTCGAGATGCCCGCCGCCCAGGCCGCCGCCCCGGACGTCCAGCAGCAGATCCAGGACTATGCGCGCAGCGGGGGGCAGGACGGGGGAGCGAACCAGCAGGCCCAGGGGCATGCCCAGCAGGGCGGCGGCTCGGGTGCCGCCCAGGTCTCGCTGCCCGCGCAGCAGGCCGGCGCACACGGCGGTGCGCTCGGTGGCGCGGACGGCGGTGCCGGAGCCGAGCGGGGGCAGCAGCACGCGACGCCCGCCGCGTCCGGCAGCCAGTCCGCCGGCCACGCCTTCGGCCTCCCGGAAGCCCTCATCGGCGCGCCACTGCTCGCCGCCGGCCTGCTCGGCGCGCTCGGCAGGCGGCGCCGGCAGGCGCTGTGGCAGTCGGCCCTCGGAGCCGTCGGCGGCCGGCGCGGCATGGAGCCGCCCACGCCGACCGGCGACGCCCAGGACGCGCAGGACGCGCTGCTGGTCGGCGCCGACCCGGAGGGCGTACGGCTGCTCGACCGCTCGCTGCGCGGCCTGTCCGCCACCCTCGCCGCCGAGTCCCGCCCGCTGCCCGTCGTCTACGCCGCCTGGCTGAGCAACGGCGACCTGCACCTCCAACTCGCCCAGCCCGCCGGGAAACCGCCCGCGCCCTGGCAGCTCGGGCAGGACCAGACGTTCTGGACGCTCGCCCGCGCCGACGCCGACCGGTACGAGGACACGGACACCGCCGCGCCCTACCCCGGCCTCGTCAGCCTGGGCACCATGGACGACTCCCGGCTGCTGCTCAACCTGGAGGCGGTGCCCGGCATCGTCTCGCTCAGCGGACGGGAGGCCGACCGGGCCGCCGTGTTCGCGTCGGTCGCCGCCGAACTCGCCACCAACGGCTGGTCGGACCGCATGACCATCACCCTGGTCGGCTTCGGCGAGGACCTGACCGCGCTCGCCCCCAACCGGCTGCGCCACCTCGACGGCATCGAGGCGCTGATCGAGACCATGGCGGCCGAGACCCGGCAGCGGCGCGGCGCCCTGGGCGCCGCCGGGCACGACTCCGTCCTCACCGGCCGTACCGGGCCCGCCCAGCACACCCGTTGGGCGCCGCACCTGGTGCTGCTCGCCGCGCAGCCCTCCGCCGAGGACGCCGTGCGGCTCGCCGAACTCGCCGCCGACGCCGGCCGCCTCGGCATCGGCTACCTGGTCGGCACCGAGACCGGCGACCTGCCCGGCGCGGCCTGGGAGATGGAGATCACCGCCGCGGGCAGGCTGCTCGCCCCGCTGCTCGGCCTGGAGCTGGACGCCCAGCTGCTGCCGGTGGCCCAGCAGCGCGCCGTCGTCGAACTGTTCGTCGAAGCCGACCCCGAGCACGATCCGGACGGCCCGGTCAACGTCCCGCCGTTCCTGGTCGACATCAGCGAGCAGGGCCGGCCCGCGGTCTACGCCCGCCTCGTCGGACCGTACGAGATCATCGGCCTGGACACCCCGGACGGCGAGCGCAGCGCGCTGCTCCACGAGGCGCTGGCCCTGCTGCTCCTGCACCGGGAGGGCGTGCACCCCCGGGTGCTGGCCTCCGCGCTGTGGCCGCGCGGCGTCACCGAGGACGTACGGGACGCGCTCGTCGAGCGGCTGCGCGGCTGGCTCGGCAGCGACCCGGACGGCACCGCCCGCCTCGCCGCCGACGCGACCGGCCGGCTCACCCTCGCCAAGTCCGTCGTCTCCGACCTGGACGTCCTGCGCTCCCTCTACCACGAGGCCACGCAGGGCAAGGGCGTGGACAACAGGGCCGTCCGCGGGCGGCTGCTCACCGACGCGCTGGTCCTGGTCCGCGGGCCGCTGCTCGCGGACCGTCCCGAGAGCCGGTACCGCTGGCTCACCCACGAGATCATCGACGCCCAGCTGCCGCTGCTGGTCGCCGACATCGGGCTCGCGCTGTCCGCGTTCCACCTGGAGAAGGACCGCGCGGAGAAGGCGATCGAGGCGCTGGACGCGGCGCTGCGCACCGCGCCGTCCGACGAGCGGCTGTGGAACGAGTCGCTGCGCGCCACCCACGCCACCGGCGAACCGGCCCGGCTCCGGGCCCGCGCCGCCGACCTGCTCACCCGCAGCGGCACCCGCGGACTGCCGCCGCGCACGGAAGCGCTCCTGGACGAGCTGCTGCCGACGTGGCGCGACGGCGTCGCGGCGGCGGGATGAGCGACCTCGCGCTGATCGTCGTCGCCGCGCTGTGGGGCGTGGCGGCGGGCGCGCTGCTGCCCCGGGCCGCCTACCGGTTCGCCGCCCCGGCGGGCGAGCCGTGGCGCGACCACTGCCCGGCCGGACACCCGGTACGGGGCTGGCTCGGACCGGGCCGCTGCGGGCAGTGCGCCGCACGGCCGGCCGAGCCGGACGCCCTGCCCCCCGACGGCCCGCCCCGGGACGACCGGAGCGCGCGCGGCGCCCGCGGCGCGGCCCGGTACGGCCCTCGTGTCCTGAGCCTCGCGGCCGTCACCGCGCTCGTCTGCGCCGCCCTCGCCGCCACCACCGGTACCCGCCCCGAACTGGGCGTCTGGCTGCTGCTCGCCCCGCCGGGGGTGCTGCTCGCGGTCGTGGACTTCCGGGTGCAGCGGCTGCCGGACCCGCTGACCCTGCCGCTGGCCGCCGCCGCGCTCGGCCTGCTCGCCGTGGCCGCCGCCGTGCCCGAGCACGCCGGTGACTGGCTCACGGCGCTGTACGGCGCCCTCGCGCTCGGCGGCGGCTACTTCGTGCTGTTCCTCGTCAACCCCGGCGGCATGGGCTTCGGCGATGTGAAGCTGGCCCTCGGCGCGGGCGCCGCACTGGGCTGGTACGGCTGGCCGACCCTGCTGCTCGGCACCTTCGCCGGCTTCCTGTCCGGCGCGCTGTACGCAGGCGGCCTCGTGGTGGCCCGCCGGGCCGGCCGGAAATCGGCCATCGCCTTCGGGCCGTTCCTGATCGCCGGGGCGTACGTGGGGCTGCTGATCGGCGGGTACGCGGCCTGAGACGGGTGGGGTCGCGGGCCGGGACCAGGGCGCCTGTGGCCGCGAGTTCGCGGGCTGAGACCGGGGTGCTCGTGACGGCGGGCATGCGGGCGGTCGGCTCGTGGCCGGTGGCCGGGCTCGTACGGAACCCGCGGCCGGGCGGGTACGTGGCCCGGGACCAGGCCGTACGGAGCCTGCGGCGGGGCAGGTGAACGGCCTGGCGTACGCTGGTCCGGTCTGTCCGCCGCTGCCCACACCACCGTTCACAGCGCGTTTCGCGCGCACCTTTTGATTTCGTCGACGAAAGGGACGCCCCGGTGACCGAGAAGGCCGACCTCCAGTCCGTCCTCGACCGTGCGGCCGCCGGAGGGCGGGTCACCCCCGAGGAGGCACTCGACCTCTACCGCGACGCTCCGCTGCACGCGCTGGGCGCCGCCGCCGACGCGGTGCGCCGGCGCAAGTACGCGGGCATCGAGCACATCGCGACGTACATCATCGAGCGCAACATCAACTACACGAACGTCTGCGTGACCGCGTGCAAGTTCTGCGCCTTCTACGCCGCGCCCAAGGACACCGCCAAGGGCTGGACCCGCGACCTCGACGACATCCTGCGGCGCTGCGCCGAGACCGTCGAGCTGGGCGGCACCCAGATCATGTTCCAGGGCGGGCACCACCCGGACTACGGCGTCGAGTACTACGAGAAGCACTTCCGGGCCATCAAGGAGGCGTTCCCCCAGCTGGTGATCCACTCGCTGGGCGCGTCCGAGGTCGAGCACATGGCCCGGATCTCCGGGGTGACGGTCGAGGAGGCCGTCACCCGGATCCACGAGGCCGGCCTCGACTCCTTCGCGGGCGCGGGCGCCGAACTGCTGCCCGAGCGGCCGCGCAAGGCCATCGCCCCGCTGAAGGAGAGCGGCGAGCGCTGGCTGGAGATCATGGAGACCGCGCACCGGCTGGGCGTCGAGTCCACGTCGACGATGCTCATGGGCACGGGCGAGACCAACGCCGAGCGGATCGAGCACCTGCGGATGATCCGCGACGTACAGGACCGTACGGGCGGCTTCCGGGCCTTCATCCCGTACACCTACCAGCCCGAGAACAACCACCTGAAGGGCCGCACCCAGGCCACGCTCTTCGAGTACCTGCGGATGATCGCCATCGCCCGCGTCTTCCTCGACAACGTCCAGCACATCCAGGGCTCGTGGCTGACCACGGGCAAGGAGGTCGGGCAGTTGTCCCTGCACTACGGCGCCGACGACCTCGGCTCCATCATGCTGGAGGAGAACGTGGTCTCCTCGGCCGGCGCCAAGCACCGTTCCAACCGGCTGGAGATCATCGACCTGATCCGCAAGGCGGGCCGGGTACCGGCGCAGCGCGCGACGACGTACGAGCACCTGGTCGTCCACGACGACCCGGCGAACGACCCCGTCGACGAGCGGGTGATGTCGCACATCTCGTCCACGGCCATCGAGGGCGGCACGGCCCACCCCGAGCTGAAGCTGCTCGCGTCGAACTGAGCGGGCGAGGGGGCGAGTTGGAGACCATCCACGCGGCCGACCAGGTCTACGTCACCTGGGAGTCCGCGCCGGTCGTGGACGGTGCCGTCGTGGTGGGGCGGGACCGGATCGATGCCGTGGGGACGTTCGCGGAACTGCGTGAGCGGTTCCCGGGCGCGCGGGTGCGCCGCTGGCCCGGCCGGCTGGGTCCCGCCCGTGTCCACGAAGGGCCGCTCCCGGACGCCCCGAGCCCCCGCGAACGGATCCACGCCGTGCTGAAGCTCGGCGCGGCGGCGGTCCTGGCGGAGCACGTCGACTCGCCCGCGCTCCGCGCGGCCGCCGAACGGAACGACGTGGCGGTGCTGCCGAGTGCAGGGCCGACCGCGCTCCGTCCGTCCGGCCGCGCCGACCTGGCCGTCCTGGACGACACCGGCGCCTGCATCGCCACGGTGTGCGCGGGCCGCCTCGTGCACCGCAGACGGTGAGGGTCCGGGCCGGCGCTTCGTGACGGCCGCCGTAGGTTTGTGGCGGGGCGGCGCGGGGCGGATCGGGTCGGGTTGATCGCAGCGTCACCGCTGGCCGTACGGGAAGCGGGAAGCGGGAAACGTCTCAGGTGGGGCGGAGGGCGAGGCTGCTGCCGGGGCGGTCCGGACCCTCCTGCCACAATGGGTCCGTGACCCGCGCATCCCTGGACAAGCAGCCGCACGAAGTCGCCTCGATGTTCGACGACGTGGCGGAACGGTACGACCTCACCAACGACCTGCTGTCGCTCGGCCAGGACCGGGTGTGGCGCAAGGCCGTCGCGCAGGCGGTCGACGCCCGCCCCGCCCAGAAGGTCCTCGACCTCGCCGCGGGTACGGCGACCTCGTCGCTGCCGTTCACCCGTACCGGCGCCTACGTCGTCCCGTGCGACTTCTCCCTCGGCATGCTCCGGGTCGGCAAGCAGCGGCACGCCTGGATGCCGTTCACCGCGGGGGACGCGACGAAGCTGCCGTTCAAGGACGACACCTTCGACGCCGTGACGATCTCCTTCGGGCTGCGCAACGTCCAGGACACGGACGCCGCGCTCCGGGAGATGTACCGGGTGACCCGGCCCGGCGGGCGGGTGGTGATCTGCGAGTTCTCGCATCCCACCTGGACGCCGTTCCGCACCGTCTACACCGAGTACCTGATGCGCGCGCTGCCGCCGGTGGCGCGGGCGGTCTCCTCCAATCCCGACGCGTACGTCTACCTCGCCGAGTCCATCCGCTCCTGGCCCGACCAGCCCGGCCTGGCCGGGCGGCTGCGCGCGGCGGGCTGGTCGAAGGTGGCATGGCGCAATCTCACCGGCGGTGTGGTGGCCCTGCACCGGGGCTTCAAGGTGAGCTGAGCGCCGGCGCCCGCCGGACGCGGGGCGGTCCGTCCGCGCGGTTCCCGCACCGGCTGCGCCGGCCGGCCGGCGTGGTTCACGCGCCGGTCCCGGCAGGCCGTCCCCGGCTCGTGGCTCACCCTTTGGTCATCTCGAAGGTGCCGCCCGGCTCGTCCAGTTCCCGTTGCAGTCCGCCCGAGGGCGGTCTCGGGATGCGTGGCTCGCGGACTCCGCCGCCGCCTTCTCCCTCGCCGAAGTCGAACCACACGTACACCATGGACTCCCGCGGCACCTCGGCACCGGGCTGCGGGTACTGGCGCACGACGTAGTCGACGACGGTGAGAGGGAAGTCCGGCCGGTCCGGCGCGTTGAGAAACAGGCCCTGTGCCAGGGCCCGCTCGCGCGCGTCCACGGCCATCAGACCGACCAGACGCGGGACACGCACTTCGGGTGTTTTGGGTGTTATGCGCACAGATGTCACCCCCAGCGGTACTGGAAGGGTAACCCCAGCACGCGCCACCCGGAAGCGAAAGATGTCTTTCTGTGACAGATGACTACTGTCCGTCACAGATCAAGGCGGTAGCAGTGCCCCTGCCGCTGTCCGGCCCTCGTCGCCTCCCTCGCCACCGCCACCCCAGTGGGCCCTGCCGTCCCCATCGGCCCCGCCCCCATCCGCCCTGCCCCCATCGGCTGCGTCGCCGTCGGTCCCACCGTCCCCGGCCGCGCCCCTTCCGTTCCCGTCCGCCCCGTTCCCGTCCGTCCCGTCGCCCCCGGCCGTACTTCCGTCGGCTCCGCGGGCGGCGTCATGAACCTCTCCGCGAGCCGCATCCCCAGCCGCCGGGTGACCGCGATGGACCGTTCGTTGCGGGCGTCCACCATCGCCACCACGCTCGGCACCCCCGCCGCCCGCAGCCGCTCCAGGGTCTCCAGCGCCGCCGCCGTGGCATACCCCTTGCCCCAGTGCGCCCGTCCGAGCCGCCAGCCGATCTCCAGCTCGCCCGTCGGACCCCAGCTCCGCTCCCACGGCTGGGCGCCGGTGAAGCCGATCACCTCACCCGACGCGTCGAGCATCGTCCACAGGCAGAAGCCCAGTTCAGCGTCGTGCCGCCGCTGGCGCGCGGTGAGTTCCTCGTAGACGGACAGCTCCGCGGGCCGGCCGCCGTGGAACTCCATGACCTCCGGATCGTCGAACACCCGGTGCCAGGCGAACGCGTCCTCGTGGGTGGGCACACGCAGCCGTACTGTGGGGAGGGTTCGGTTCACGGGGCAGCCCTTCAGCCGGGTGATCAGTACCGCTGAATAGACTGCCCATGTCCAGTGCCCTTCGGCACCTACCACTCGAACCTGGGGGAGATCCCGCCGTGACCGAGCCCCTCTCCGACAACACCGCCGATGTGATCGTCGTCGGCGCGGGGCCAGCCGGCTCCACGACCGCGTACCACCTCGCCAGGGCCGGACTCGACGTACTCCTGTTGGAGAAGACCGAGTTCCCACGGGAGAAGGTCTGCGGTGACGGCCTCACCCCGCGCGCCGTCAAGCAGCTCGTGTCGATGGGCATCGACATCTCCGAGGAGGCCGGCTGGCTGCGCAACAAGGGCCTCAGGATCATCGGCGGCGGGGTCCGCCTCCAGCTGGACTGGCCCGATCTGGCCTCCTTCCCCGACTACGGACTCGTCCGCAAGCGCGACGACTTCGACGAGCAGCTGGCCCGCCAGGCGCAGAAGGCGGGGGCCCGGCTGTACGAGCGCTGCAACGTCTCCGGGCCGATCGTCGACGACCGCACCGGCCGCATCACCGGGGTGACGGCCAAACTCGGCGAGGAGAAGCGGGAAGTCACCTTCCGCGCGCCCCTGGTGGTGGCCGCCGACGGCAACTCCACCCGGCTGTCCCTGGCGATGGGTCTGCACCGGCGCGAGGACCGCCCGATGGGCGTCGCGGTCCGTACGTACTTCACCTCCCCGCGCCACGACGACGACTACCTGGAGTCCTGGCTGGAGCTGTGGGACCGGCGCGGCTCGCAGGACCGGCTGCTGCCCGGCTACGGCTGGATCTTCGGCATGGGCGACGGCACGTCGAACGTCGGCCTGGGCGTGCTCAACACCTCCGCCTCCTTCAAGGACCTGGACTGGCGCGAGATCCTCAAGGCGTGGTGCGCGTCCATGCCGGAGGACTGGGGCTACACCCCGGAGAACATGACCGGCCCGATCCGCGGCGCCGCGCTCCCCATGGCCTTCAACCGCCAGCCGCACTACACCAAGGGCCTGCTGCTCGTCGGCGACGCCGGCGGTCTGGTGAACCCCTTCAACGGCGAGGGCATCGCCTACGCCATGGAGTCCGGCCAGATCGCCGCCGACGTCATCGTCCAGGCGCAGGCGCGGGCGACCCCGGGCGGGCGCGAACTGGTCCTCCAGCGCTACCCGCGCGTCCTCAAGGACACCTACGGCGGCTACTACACGCTGGGCCGCGCCTTCGTGAAGCTCATCGGCAACCCGAAGGTCATGCAGATCGCCACCCAGCGGGGCCTGTCCCACCCGATCCTGATGAAATTCGCCCTGAAGCTCCTGGCCAACCTCACCGACCCGACGGGCGGCGACGCGATGGACCGGATCATCAACGGCCTGACCAAGGTGGCCCCCAGGGCCTGATCCGCCCCGACCGGAATCCGGCCCGACCGGAATCCGGCCCGACCGGAATCCGGCCCGAGTGCAATCCGTCCGGAGAGAGCGCCCTCTCGGGGCGCGTCCGAAAGGGCGCGCCCCGAAAGGGGCGCGGGGAACTGCGCGCCCAGCCACGACACAGCCGCGGACGCACGACGGCGCACGGTCCTTCCAGCGGCCGGCGGCTGGCGCCCAGCGGTCGGCGGTCAGCGGCTGGTGGCCAGCGCCCAGCGGACCGGCCCAGCGGCTGGCGGCCAGCGCCCGGCGGCGAGCAGCCGGCGGCGGTCGGCAACCGGCAACCAGCAACCGGCGGCCGCCGCCCCGCCTAACTCGTCAGGGCCGCCGTCCGGGCGGCCCGGTGGGCGAACACCTCCTCCCGGCGGTCCGCCGCCTGCCGCAGCGCCTCCTTGCGCTCCCGCTTGGAGAGCCGGTCCAGGTAGAGGTGTCCGTTCACGTGGTCGGTCTCGTGCGCGAGGCAGCGCGCGAAGTACCCGGTGCCCTCGACGACGAGCGGACCGCCGTCCCGGTCCAGGCCGCGCACCACGGCCCGGTCCGGGCGCGGCACCTCCACCACGGCACCCGGTACGGACAGGCAGCCCTCGCCCTCGTCGAGCAGGTTCCGGCCGGCCGGGTCGAGCTGGTCCAGCACGGGATTGACGATGTGCCCGACATGTCGGACACCGTCGTCGTCGGGGCAGTCGTAGACGAACAGCCGGAGGTCGACACCGACTTGGTTCGCCGCGAGACCGGCCCCCTCGGCGATGTACATCGTCAGGAACATGTCGTCGATGAGCGCGGCGAGGTCGGGTCCGAACTCGGTGACGTCCCGGCACGGCTTGTGCAGCACCTCCTCGCCGGCCTCGGTGATCCGCCGCACCGAGCCGCGCCCGGCCTCGGGGGCGAGCCGTGGATAGGAGTCGACGGGCCTGCCCTGGACGAAGACGCTCGGCATCTGATGTCTCCTCGTGGTTGTGAGAATGCTGTGGGTGACGGGACTTTTGGGTTCCCGGTTGCGGAACCCCTCCCTACTCTCCGGGTTTCATGACACCAGAACACGCTCAGCAGTCCCAGGGGCGCGTCGGACACTCCCGCAGACGTTTCCTTGCCGCCGCCGGCGGGATGGCGGCCGGGGGAGCGGTCGCCGCCACCGTCCTGGGGCCGGCGGGAAGCGCTGCCGCGGCCCCCGGCTCCGCGGGCAGACGGGTCGCCGTCCTCGGTGGCGGCGTCTCGGGTCTCAGCGCCGCCCACGAACTGGCAGAACGCGGCTACGAGGTCACCGTCTACGAGTACTACGACGCCCTCGGCGGCAAGGCCCGCTCGATGGACGTCCCCGGCACCGGCGTCGGCGGACGCAGGCCGCTGCCCGGCGAGCACGGGTTCCGCTTCTTCCCCGGCTTCTACCGGAACCTGCCGGACACCATGCGCCGCATCCCCGTCCCCGGCAACCCGGGCGGGGTCCACGACAACCTCCGCAGCGGCACCGAGGCGCTGTTCGCGCGCGACGCCGGCCGCCCCGATCTGCACTTCCCGCTGCGCCGGCTCACCACCCCGCCCGCACCCGGTGACCTCACTCCGGCCTGGATCCGCGACCAGGTCCTGTCCGTCCTCGACCTCGGCGCCCGGCTGCCCGCCCACGAGGCCGCCTACTTCGCCGACCGCCTCCTGGTCCACCTCACCAGTTGCGACGCCCGCCGCGAGGACCAGTGGGAGAAGGTCGCGTGGTGGGACTTCATCCGGGCCGGCGAGATGAGCCGCGAGTACCAGGTGCTGCTCGGCATCGGCCAGACCCGCAACCTGGTCGCCACCCGCGCCGAGATCGCCTCCACCCGCACGGTCGGCCGGGTCATCATCGAGGCCCTGCTGCTGTGGGGTCTGCTGGGCCGGGGCATGGACGGCGACGCCGACGTCGACCGCGTCCTCAACGCCCCCACGAGCGAGGCATGGATCGACCCCTGGGAGACGTACCTGCGCTCACTCGGCGTCGAGTTCGTGCTCGGTACGCAGGTGCGGGAGGTGGTGTACGAGGGCGGCCGGGTGACCGGAGTGCGGGTGTCCGCGCGGGACGGCGGCGCGGAGCACACCGTCACCGCCGACCACTACGTCTCCGCGCTGCCCGTCGAGCACGCCCGCGCGACCTGGGGCCGGGCCCTGCGCGCGGCCGACCCGCAACTGGGCCGGTGCGACGCGCTGAAGACGGACTGGATGACGGGCGTGATGTTCTACATGCGAGGCCCGACCCCGGTCGTGCACGGGCACATCAACTGCATGGACTCACCCTGGGCGGTGACCGCCGTCGGGCAGGCCCAGTTCTGGGACGGCCGGGACTTCGCGCGCGACTACGGGGACGGGCAGGCCCGCGACTGTCTCTCCGCCATCGTCTCGGAGTGGGACAAGCCCGGCATTCTGTACGGGAAGACGGCCCGTGAGTGTACCCGGGAGGAGATCGTCGCCGAGCTGTGGGCACAGCTGAAGGACGGTCTGAACGACCCGGGCAAGACCACCCTCAGGGACGAGGACAGGCTGGGCTGGTTCATGGACCCGGCGGTGACGGGACTGGGCGGCCCGGACCCGCAGAACCGCGAGCAGCTGCTCATCCACCCCACGGGCACGCTCTACAACCGGCCCTCGGCGAAGACGGCCGTACCGAACTTCTTCCTCGCGGGCGACTACATCCGCACGGATGTGGACCTCGCGACGATGGAAGGCGCCAACGAGTCCGCGCGACGGGCCGTCAACGCACTCCTGGATGCGGACAATTCGGACGCCGAACCCTGCCGGCTGTGGGAGCTGTTCCGCCCGCCGGAGCTGGAACCCCTCAAGCGGGTCGACGAGCTGCGCTACCGGCTCGGCCTGCCCAACACCTTCGACCTGGGATGAGGCGGAGGGCCGCCGCCCCCGAGCGGCGGCGGCCCTTTCCTGTCGGAGGTGTGCTCACAGCACGCGCACCGCGCCGCTCGGCGGGTCGTACGACAGCGGCTTCTCGACGATGCCCGTGGACGGGTTCTGCGCGCCGACGAACATCCCGTCGCCGACGTAGACGGCCACGTGGTAGGCGCTGCCCGAACCGCCCCAGTAGAGGATGTCGCCCGGCTGAAGGTTGCTCAGCGAGACCTGGGTGCCCGCGGTCGACTGGTCCTGGGAGACGCGCGGCAGGCTGACCCCGATCTGCTTGAAGGCCGCCTGAACCAGGCCGGAGCAGTCGTAGGCACTGGGGCCGGAGGCGCCCAGCACGTAGGACTTGCCGATCTGCGCCTTCACGAACGAGATGACGGCGGCGACCGAACCGGTGGCCGTGGAGCTGCTGCTGGAGACGCTCGCCGAGGCGCCCGAGCCGGAGGTGGACGCCGAAGCGGTGAGGGCGGCCCGTGCGGCGTCGCGCGAGGCGCGCTCTGCGGCGGCCTTGCGGGCGGCCTCCTCCGCTGCCTTCTTCTTCCTGGCCGCTGCCTTCTTCTTGGCGTCCGCCAAGTCCGCCTTGGCCTGCTTCGCGGCGTTTGCGGCGGCGGCATCGCGTTCGGCCGCGAGTTCGTAATTGGCGGCGGCCAGCTGAGTGACCTCCGCGGACTGGGCTACCTGCACGGCCATGTCGGCCGTGAGGGTGGGCAGTTCGAGCGTCTGGGTCACGGGTTCGGCCGCGTTCGCCGAACCCGACGCTCCGGCGACTGCCAGGGTGCCGAGGACACCACCGGCAACTCCGGCCCGCATCGCCATCTTGGACGAGCTGCGGCGGGGTTTCCGGTGGCTTCGTATGTGAGCGGTGTGGGACATGGGAATAAGCGGTACCAGGGGCTCCTTCATATCTTCAAGAAACGTGTGGTGCGCCACAGTTGCTCGGTCGCGACAGCGAATCCCGGGCGTGTCGCTTTTTATTGACGCCGTAACGGACATTGTGGACGCAGGCGATCATGCCCGTGATCATGGGCTTTCGCTAATACGCCCGAATTGCCCTGCGCCTATCACCGCTTGAAGTCGGGGCCAAGCCTGCTCTTATGCGCCTCTCATCGATGTGGCAGAGGTCACGGAACGGTCACCACCGCGCTCGCGTCTCGTGTCCGGTTTGCGCCCCGTCGACTTCGTGAACGCGTGCACGCGGCCACGGGTGCGTGTGCGCGTCCACATCGCGCCCCTCGTCCTCCTCTGATGTGTGAATGCGCTCCTCTATCACCACGTCCGGTCCCATGCCAATTTGCATGCAAGAGAAGTCTCTTGATATTGAGACGCGCCCTCCAGCCTGCGCTGACGAGCGAAAATGTCACCTCTGGTGACTGCTCGAACGCTTCGCGTGTGAAGATCACTGCTCATCCGACTTCATGATCCTTCGTCAGGTGGTGGAGATCACAAAGCTTGTGTAATACCCCGTGTCGCAGATCACAGAGCGGCGGGCATAAGATGCGTGTCAGTTGGGCTTGTGACCTGCTTCACATGTTCTCGATCTTCGCTCGGGACGAGCGGGGCCCGTGGGACGGGTGGGGCGGATGTGAGTCCGATGCAACCTCCCCCGGGTCCCGGCTTCGCCCGACCAGGGGGGACGCCCATGCAGTCAGTGCCGACTGAGAGGAGCGAGGAGCGGTGAACGCGTATGCGCCCATCCTCGTACTGGGAGCCCTCGGGGCAGGCTTTGCGATCTTTTCCGTGGTCATGGCCACGTTGGTCGGGCCGAAGCGGTACAACCGCGCCAAGCTCGAAGCCTACGAGTGCGGCATCGAGCCGACCCCCACGCCGACCGGCGGCGGACGCTTCCCGATCAAGTACTACCTGACGGCGATGCTCTTCATCGTCTTCGACATCGAGATTGTCTTCCTCTACCCCTGGGCCGTCACCTTCGACGCCCTAGGTGTCTTCGGGCTCGTGGAGATGCTGCTTTTCGTACTCACCGTCTTCGTCGCGTACGCGTACGTATGGCGGCGCGGCGGCCTGGAATGGGACTGAGGGGCCTACGGACATGGGACTCGAAGAAAAACTGCCGAGCGGTTTCCTGCTGACCACCGTCGAACAGGCCGCGGGCTGGGTGCGCAAGTCGTCCGTCTTCCCCGCGACCTTCGGCCTCGCCTGCTGCGCCATCGAGATGATGACGACCGGCGCCGGCCGCTACGACCTGGCGCGCTTCGGCATGGAGGTCTTCCGCGGCTCGCCGCGCCAGGCGGACCTCATGATCGTCGCGGGCCGGGTCAGCCAGAAGATGGCCCCGGTGCTGCGCCAGGTCTACGACCAGATGCCCAACCCCAAGTGGGTGATCTCCATGGGTGTCTGCGCGTCCTCGGGCGGCATGTTCAACAACTACGCGATCGTCCAGGGCGTCGATCACATCGTCCCGGTGGACATCTATCTCCCCGGCTGCCCGCCCCGCCCCGAGATGCTGATGGACGCGATCCTCAAGCTCCACCAGAAGATCCAGTCCTCCAAGCTCGGCGTGAACGCCGAGGAAGCGGCCCGCGAGGCGGAGGAGGCGGCGCTCAAGGCCCTGCCCACGATCGAGATGAAGGGGCTGCTGCGATGAGCGACGCGAACGGCACCGGCGGCACCAACGGCGTGAACCCCGAGAAGGACCTCGCCGCCTCCAACCTCCCCGGCCAGCGTGGCGACGGGGGTGAGGAGATCCGCGTCCAGCGCGGCATGTTCGGTGCCAACAACGGCGGTGACACCTCGGGCTACGGCGGTCTGGTGCGCTCGGTCCGGCTCCCGGGACCGGCCACCCGCCCTTACGGCGGCTGGTTCGACGAGGTCGCCGACGAACTGGAGGGCGCGCTGGAGGAGCAGGGCCTGGTCCCCGGCAACGCCATCGAGAAGACGGTCGTCGACCGGGGCGAGGTGACCTTCCACATCGAGCGCGAGCACCTGCTCCGGGTCGCCCGCACCCTGCGCGACGACCCGGCCCTGCGCTTCGAACTGTGCACCGGCGTCAGCGGCGTCCACTACCCGCAGGACAAGGGTCGTGAGCTGCACGCCGTCTACCACCTGCGCTCGATCACCCACAACCGGCTGATCCGCCTGGAAGTCAGCGCCCCGGACAGCGATCCGCACATCCCGTCCCTGGTCTCCGTCTATCCGACCAACGACTGGCACGAGCGCGAGACCTACGACTTCTTCGGAATCGTCTTCGACGGTCACCCGGCCCTGACGCGGATCATGATGCCGGACGACTGGCAGGGCCATCCGCAGCGCAAGGACTACCCCCTCGGCGGCATCCCCGTCGAGTACAAGGGCGCCCAGATCCCGGCCCCGGACCAGCGGAGGTCTTACTCGTGAGCACGCAGTCAGCATCCGCGGCGTCGGCGGCTTCGGCGCGCGAGACCACCGAGGGCACCGTCTACACGGTCACCGGTGGCGACTGGGACGAGGTCGTCCAGTCGGCGGCCCGTGCCGACGACGAACGCATCGTCGTCAACATGGGGCCCCAGCACCCCTCCACCCACGGGGTGCTCCGCCTGATCCTGGAGATCGAGGGCGAGACGGTCACCGAGGCCCGCTGCGGCATCGGCTACCTGCACACCGGTATCGAGAAGAACCTCGAATACCGGACGTGGACGCAGGGCACCACGTTCGTGACGCGCATGGACTACCTGACGTCCTTCTTCAACGAGACCGCCTACTGCCTCGGCGTCGAGAAGCTCCTCGGCATCGAGGACGACATCACCGAGCGAGCCAAGATCATCCGGGTGCTCCTGATGGAGCTGAACCGGATGTCCTCGCACCTGGTGTGCATCGCCACCGGCGGCATGGAACTGGGCGCCACCACGATCATGATCTACGGATTCCGTGATCGTGAACTGATTCTCGACATCTACGAGCTCATCACGGGCCTCAGGATGAACCACGCGTACATCCGGCCCGGCGGACTCGCCCAGGACCTGCCGCCCGGCGCGGTGGACCAGATCCGCGAGTTCGTGAAGAAGATGAAGAAGAACCTCCCGGAGTACGACAAGCTCGCCACCGGGAACCCCATCTTCAAGGCCCGCATGCAGGACATCGGCTACCTCGACCTGGCCGGCTGCATGGCCCTGGGCGCCACCGGCCCGATCCTGCGCTCCACCGGCCTGCCGCACGACCTGCGCAAGACCCAGCCGTACTGCGACTACGAGACGTACGACTTCGACGTCCCGACCGCCGACAGCTGTGACGCCTACGGCCGCTTCCTGATCCGCCTGGAGGAGATGCGCCAGTCGCTCAGGATCGTCGAGCAGTGCCTGGACCGGCTCCAGCCGGGACCGGTCATGGTCGCCGACAAGAAGATCGCCTGGCCCGCCCAGCTCGCCCTGGGACCGGACGGGCTCGGCAACTCCCTCGACCACATCAAGAAGATCATGGGCACCTCCATGGAGGCCCTGATCCACCACTTCAAGCTCGTCACCGAGGGCTTCCGCGTTCCGCCGGGACAGACGTACGCGGCGGTCGAGTCGCCCAAGGGTGAACTCGGGGTGCACGTCGTGTCCGACGGCGGCACCCGCCCCTTCCGGGTCCACTTCCGGGACCCGTCCTTCACCAACCTGCAGGCCATGGCGGCGATGTGCGAAGGCGGCCAGGTGGCCGACGTGATCGTGGCCGTGGCGTCCATCGACCCAGTGATGGGAGGCGTCGACCGGTGACCACCTCTTCTTCGGAGCGGGGCGTCAGCCTGGGCATGCCGGAACTGCCCGCGCCCGCGTATCCGGACGACGTACGGGCCCGGCTGGAGGCGGACGCGCGTGAGGTCATCGCGCGCTACCCCGACTCCCGGTCGGCCCTGCTGCCGCTGCTGCACCTCGTGCAGGCGGAGGAGGGCCACGTCACGCGCACCGGGATGCGGTTCTGCGCGGATGTGCTGGACCTGACCACGGCCGAGGTCACCGCGGTCGCCACCTTCTACACCATGTACCGGCGCAAGCCGTCCGGTGACTACCAGGTGGGCGTCTGCACCAACACACTGTGCGCGGTGATGGGCGGCGACGCGATCTTCGAATCGCTCCAGGAGCACCTGGGCGTCGGCAACGGTGAGACCACCGACGACGGCAAGGTCACCCTGGAGCACATCGAGTGCAACGCGGCCTGCGACTTCGCACCGGTCGTGATGGTCAACTGGGAGTTCTTCGACAACCAGACCCCGGCGAGCGCCGCCCGCCTCGTCGACGACCTCCGCGCGGGACGCCCTGTCGAGCCCACGCGCGGGGCCCGCCTGTGCACCTTCAAGGAGACCGCACGCATCCTGGCCGGCTTCCCCGACGAGCGGCCAGGGGCCGTCGAGGAGAGCGGCAGCGCGGGACCCGCCTCGCTGGTGGGCCTCCGCCTGGCCAAGGGGGAGACCGCACCCGCGCGCGTGGTCCATCCGCGTGCCCAGGAACCCCAGGACACGCCGCCCACCGGCCAGGCCACCGAGGAGGGGGAGTGATGAGCGTGGCAGCCGAGCTCAAGGACCACAGCCCCGAGAAGCTGCTCGCACCCGTGCTGTCGGCCTTCTGGGACGAGGACAAGTCCTGGACGCTGGACGTCTACCGGAGGCACGAAGGGTACGAGGGGCTGCGCAGGGCGCTCGCCATGTCGCCGGACGACCTGATCGCGTACGTCAAGGACTCCGGTCTGCGCGGGCGCGGCGGGGCCGGCTTCCCGACGGGAATGAAATGGCAGTTCATTCCCCAGGGGGATGGAAAACCGCACTATCTAGTTGTCAACGCCGACGAATCGGAGCCCGGAACCTGCAAGGACATCCCGCTCCTCTTCGCGAACCCGCACAGCCTCATCGAGGGCATTGTGATCGCGTGCTATGCCATCAGGTCGTCTCATGCCTTCATCTATCTGCGTGGTGAAGTCGTCCCCGTTCTGCGGCGGTTGCACGAGGCCGTGCGCGAGGCCCGTGCGGCCGGCTACCTCGGCGAGAACATCCTGGGCAGCGGACTCGACCTCGAACTCACCGTGCACGCCGGCGCCGGCGCGTACATCTGCGGTGAGGAGACCGCGCTGCTGGACTCGCTCGAAGGCCGCCGCGGTCAACCGCGGCTGCGTCCCCCTTTCCCTGCTGTCGAAGGGCTCTATGCCTGCCCGACTGTTGTGAATAACGTCGAGTCCATCGCGTCGGTTCCCGCCATCCTGAAAAACGGCAAGGAATGGTTCAGGGCGATGGGCAGCGAGAAGTCTCCCGGCTTCACGCTCTACTCGCTCAGCGGGCACGTCGCGAGCCCCGGCCAGTACGAGGCGCCGCTCGGCATCACACTCCGCCAACTCCTGGAGATGAGCGGCGGGATGCGACCCGGCCACCGCCTCAAGTTCTGGACGCCGGGCGGCTCCTCGACGCCGATGTTCACCGACGAGCACCTGGACGTCCCCCTCGACTACGAAGGAGTGGGCGCCGCCGGTTCCATGCTCGGCACCAAAGCCCTGCAGTGCTTCGACGAGACGACCTGCGTGGTGCGGGCGGTGACCCGCTGGACCGAGTTCTACGCCCACGAGTCCTGCGGCAAGTGCACCCCGTGCCGCGAAGGAACGTACTGGCTCGTGCAACTGCTGCGGGACATCGAGGCCGGCAAGGGTGCCATGACCGACCTCGACAAGCTCGCCGACATCGCCGACAACATCAACGGCAAGTCCTTCTGCGCCCTCGGCGACGGCGCCGCCTCGCCGATCTTCTCCTCGCTCAAGTACTTCCGCGAGGAGTACGAGCAGCACATCACGGGCCGGGGCTGCCCCTTCGACCCGGCCAAGTCCACGGCCTGGGCCGACCGCCCGGAGGTGAACGCATGACCGTGACCACCAGCGCTCCCTCAGGCGGGGGAGAAGCGGCGGTCCCGCCGGAAGACCTCGTCACGCTGACGATCGACGGCATCGAGATCAGCGTGCCCAAGGGCACCCTGGTCATCCGGGCCGCCGAGCAGCTCGGCATCGAGATCCCCCGTTTCTGCGACCATCCTCTCCTCGATCCGGCCGGCGCCTGCCGGCAGTGCATCGTCGAGGTCGAGGGCCAGCGCAAGCCCATGGCGTCCTGCACGATCACGTGCACGGACGGGATGGTGGTGAAAACCCACCTCACCTCGCCGGTCGCCGAGAAGGCCCAGCACGGTGTGATGGAGCTGCTGCTCATCAACCACCCGCTGGACTGCCCGGTCTGCGACAAGGGCGGCGAGTGCCCGCTGCAGAACCAGGCGATGTCGCACGGCAACGCCGAGTCCCGCTTCGAGGGACGCAAGCGGACCTACGAGAAGCCCGTCCCCATCTCCACCCAGGTGCTGCTCGACCGCGAGCGGTGCGTGCTGTGCGCCCGCTGCACCCGGTTCTCCAACCAGATCGCGGGCGACCCGATGATCGAGCTGCTGGAGCGGGGCGCGCTCCAACAGGTCGGCACCGGCGAGGGCGACCCCTTCGAGTCGTACTTCTCCGGGAACACCATCCAGATCTGCCCGGTCGGCGCGCTCACGTCGGCGGCCTACCGCTTCCGCTCCCGCCCCTTCGACCTGGTGTCCTCGCCGTCGGTCTGCGAGCACTGCTCCGGTGGCTGTGCGACGCGCACGGACCACCGGCGCGGCAAGGTCATGCGACGGCTCGCCGCGACCGACCCCGAGGTCAACGAGGAGTGGATCTGCGACAAGGGGCGGTTCGCGTTCCGGTACGCCCAGCTGAAGGACCGGCTCGACACACCCCTGGTGCGCAACGCCGAGGGCGAGCTGGAACCGGCGTCCTGGCCGGACGCCCTGCAGATCGCCGCCCAGGGGCTGCTGGCGTCGCGCGGCAGGACCGGTGTCCTCACCGGCGGTCGGCTGACCGTCGAGGACGCCTACGCCTACAGCAAGTTCGCGCGCGTGGCGCTCGACACCAACGACATCGACTTCCGCGCGCGTGTGCACAGCAGCGAGGAAGCCGACTTCCTGGCCTGCCGGATCGCCGGCAGCGGCCGTGACCTCGACGGAACGGGTGTCACGTACACCTCGCTGGAGAAGGCGCCCGCCGTTCTCCTGGTCGGGTTCGAGTCCGAGGAGGAGGCGCCCGGCGTCTTCCTGCGGCTGCGCAAGGCATGGCGGGGGCACGGGCAGCGGGTGTTCGCGCTGGCCACGCACGCCACCCGCGGGCTGGAGAAGGCAGGCGGCACGCTGCTGGCCGCGGCCCCGGGCACCGAGACCGAGTGGCTGGACGCGCTCGCGTGCGGCGTCGGCCTGGACGGGCCGGGGATCAGGGCGGGCGAGGCGCTGCGGGCCGAGGGCACGGTGATCGTCGTCGGTGAGCGGCTGGCCGGGGTGACCGGCGGCTTCACCGCCGCGGTACGGGCCGCCTCCGCGACCGGGGCGCAGCTGGTGTGGATCCCGCGCCGGGCAGGCGAGCGCGGGGCGATCGAGGCGGGCGCGCTGCCGTCGCTGCTGCCGGGCGGACGCCCGGCGACCGACCCGCGCGCGCGTGAGGAGGTCGCGGCTGCCTGGGGGCTCGCCGAACTCCCGCTGGGCTACGGCCGTGACACCGGCCAGATCGTGTCGGCCGTCGCGAGCGGTGAACTGCAGGCGCTGCTGGTCGCGGGCGTGGAGGTCGCCGACCTGCCCGACCCCGCACGCGCGCGTGCGGCGCTCGCCGAGGCCGGTTTCGTGGTCTCGCTGGAGCAGCGGCCCAGCGAGGTCAGCGAGCAGGCCGACGTCGTGTTCCCGGTCGCCGCGGTCGCCGAGAAGGCGGGCACCTTCCTCAACTGGGAAGGCCGGGCCCGGTTCTTCGAGGCCGCGCTCAAGCCCGACCAGATGACCCGGCGGCTGCCGCCGACCGACGCGCGCGTGCTGCAGATGCTCGCGGACGCCATGGACGTCCACCTGGGTCTGCCGGATCTGCGCACCACGCGCGCGGAACTGGACCGGCTCGGCCCCTGGGACGGTCCGCGGGCCTCCGAACCGCTGGAGACGGTGACCGCGCTGCCCCGTCCGGCCGTCGGCGAGGCCGTGCTCGCCGGGCACCGGCTCCTGCTCGACCAGGGCGTCCTCCAGCAGGGCGACGAGGCGCTGGCCGGAACCCGGCACGCGGCCCACGCGCGCGTGTCGGCCGCGACGGCCGCCGAGGCGGGCGTCACGGACGGCGACGTCCTCACCGTCACCGGCCCCGCCGGGACGGTCGGACTCCCGGTCGAGATCACCGAGATGCCCGACCGGGTGGTGTGGCTCCCGCTGAACTCCGTGGGCGGCGGCGTGGCCTCCGACACCGGGGCCCGGCCCGGCTCCCTCGTTCGCATCGGCCCGGCGACCCCCGCCGACCAGGCCCCCAAGGAGGTGGAGGCATGAGCCCGTACATCGCCGCTGAAGACCTCTCGATGTTCGGCCGTGACCCCTGGTGGCTGATCGTCGTCAAGGCGGTGTTCTGCTTCGCCTTCCTGATGGTGACCGTGCTGTTCTCCATCGTCTGGGAGCGCAAGGTCGTCGCCTGGATGCAGTTGCGCATCGGCCCCAACCGGCACGGCCCCTGGGGCATGCTCCAGTCGCTCGCCGACGGCATCAAGCTGATGCTCAAGGAGGACCTCGTCGTCCGGCGCGCGGACAAGGTGGTCTACGTGCTCGCGCCGATCGTCGCCGCCATCCCGGCGTTCATGGCGATCGCGGTGATCCCCTTCGGCCCGGCCGACAACCAGGTCTCGATCTTCGGCCACCGCACCACGATGCAGCTCACCGACCTGCCGATCGCGATGCTCTACATCCTCGCGGTCGCCTCGGTCGGCATCTACGGCATCGTCCTCGCGGGCTGGAGTTCCGGGTCGACCTACCCGCTCCTCGGCGGCCTGCGCTCCTGCGCCCAGATGATCTCCTACGAGATCGCCATGGGCGCCGCGTTCGCCTCGGTCTTCCTCTACTCGGGGTCGATGTCGACATCGAGGATCGTCGAACAACAGCACGACCAGTGGTACATCCTGCTGCTGCCGGTCTCCTTCATCCTCTACATCGTCACGATGGTCGGCGAGACCAACCGCGCCCCCTTCGACATGCCGGAGTCCGAGGGCGACCTGGTGGGCGGCTTCAACACCGAGTACTCGTCGATCAAGTTCGCGATGTTCATGCTCGCCGAGTACGTGAACATGGTGACGGTCTCGGCCGTGGCGACCACCCTCTTCCTGGGCGGCTGGCGGGCCCCGTGGCCGATCAGCACCTTCTGGGAGGGCGCGAACCACGGCTGGTGGCCGATGCTCTGGTTCGTCGTCAAGGTCCAGTTGCTGCTGTTCTTCTTCATCTGGCTGCGCGGCACCCTCCCGCGCGTCCGCTACGACCAGCTGATGAAGCTCGGCTGGAAGGTCCTCATCCCGGTCTCCGTGGTGTGGCTGATGCTCGTCGCCTCCGTACGGGCCCTGCGGAACGAGAACTACGACTTCGCCGACATCGCCCTGTACGTGGGCGGCGCCATCCTCGCCCTGCTGCTTCTGTCCTTCATCGTCGACATGTTCATGGAGAAGGCGAAGGCGGACCGGCGGCCGGCCGGACCACCGCCCGGCTTCGACCCGATGGCGGGCGGATTCCCGGTGCCGCCCCTGCCCGGACAGGAACTGCCGCCGGTTCCGCGGCGCCGCCCGCGCCGTGACCGGGAGCTGATTGTCAGTGGTGGGGCGGACACTGTCAGTGACGGATCTTCGGATGGAAAGGAGGCGTCCGATGGCTGAGGAGCCCAAGGAGACCGGGAACACGTCACCCGGTTTCCAGAACCCCGTGGCCGGCTTCGGCGTGACCTTCAAGGCCATGTTCAAGAAGCGGCTGACCGAGCAGTACCCGGAGCAGAAGAAGACCACGGCCCCGCGGTTCCACGGACGGCACCAGCTGAACCGCCATCCGGACGGCCTGGAGAAGTGCGTCGGCTGCGAGCTGTGCGCCTGGGCCTGCCCCGCCGACGCCATCTATGTGGAAGGCGCCGACAACACCGACGAGGAACGCTACTCGCCGGGCGAGCGGTACGGCAGCGTCTACCAGATCAACTACGCCCGCTGCATCCTGTGCGGCCTGTGCATCGAGGCGTGCCCCACGCGCGCGCTCACGATGACCAACGAGTTCGAACTGGCCGACTCCAGCCGGGCCAACCTCATCTACACCAAGGAGCAGCTGCTCGCCGGTCTCGAAGAGGGCATGGTCGACACCCCGCACGCGATCTACCCGGGCACCGACGAGCAGGACTACTACCGGGGACTCGTCACCGAGGCGGCGCCGGGCACCGTGCGCCAGCCCGCCGTCTCCAAGGGCGAGAAGCCCGAGGGGCAGGGGGTGGAGTCATGACCGCGCAGCTCGCCGCCTACACCACCTCCACCGGTGAGGCATTCCAGTTCTGGGTCCTCGGCACCGTCGCCGTGATCGGCGCCCTGTGCACCGTCTTCATGAAGAAGGCCGTGCACAGCGCGCTCTCCTTGGCCGGCACCATGATCGTCCTGGCGGTGTTCTACCTCGCCAACGGTGCCTACTTCCTGGGCATCGTGCAGATCGTCGTCTACACCGGCGCGATCATGATGCTGTTCCTGTTCGTGGTGATGCTCGTCGGTGTCACCGCGGCGGACTCCCTGAAGGAGACCATCAAGGGCCAGCGCTGGCTGGCCCTTCTGTGCGGGGTCGGCTTCGGCGTCCTGCTGTTCGCGGGCATCGCGAACGCCTCCCTGAAGCAGTTCAACGGCACCGGCCGGGCGAACGCGAACGGCAACGTGGAGGGCCTCGCCTCCCTCATCTTCACCAAGTACGTCTTCGCCTTCGAGATCACCGGCGCCCTGCTCATCACCGCCGCGGTCGGCGCCATGGTGCTCACCCACCGGGAGCGCACCGAGCGCGCCAAGACCCAGCGCGAGCTGGCCGAACAGCGGGTGCGCGAGGGTACGCACGTACCGCCGCTGCCGGCCCCCGGCGTCTACGCCCGGCACAACGCCGTGGACGTCGCGGGCCTGCTGCCCGACGGCACCCCGGCCGAGCTGACGGTCAACAAGACCCTGCGGGAACGGGGCCAGATCCGTGACGTGTCGACGGAGGCGCTCGACGACCTCCGGGCGCTCGAACGGCGCGCGGAGGACCGGCTGGAGCGGACCGAGAGCGAACCGGCGAACTCCAAGCGGACCGAGGAGGCGTCGAAGTGAACCCCGTCAACTACCTCTATCTCGCCGCCCTGTTGTTCACGATCGGCGCCACGGGCGTGCTCATCAGGCGCAACGCGATCGTCGTGTTCATGTGCATCGAGCTGATGCTCAACGCCTGCAACCTGGCGTTCGTCACCTTCTCCCGGATGCACGGCAATCTCGACGGCCAGATCATCGCGTTCTTCACGATGGTCGTCGCCGCCGCGGAGGTCGTGGTCGGGCTCGCGATCATCGTGTCGCTGTTCCGTACCCGCCACTCGGCCTCGGTCGACGACGCCAGCCTGATGAAGCTGTAAGGGGCACTGAACCGTATGAACGCAGAGAACCTGATTGCGCTGCTGATCGCGGCGCCTCTGCTCGGAGCGGCCGTCCTGCTGGTCGGTGGCCGGCGCCTGGACGCCGTCGGCCACTGGATCGGCACACTGCTGTCGACGGCTTCCTTCGTGATCGGTGTGATCCTCTTCGCCGACCTGCTCGGCAAGGGCGCCGAGGACCGCACCCTGATCCAGCACCTGTTCAGCTGGATCCCGGTCGCCGGTTTCCAGGCGGATGTCACCTTCCGCCTCGACCAGCTGTCGATGACCTTCGTCCTGCTGATCACCGGTGTCGGGTCGCTGATCCACCTGTACTCGGTCGGGTACATGGAGCACGACGAGCGGCGCCGCCGCTTCTTCGGCTATCTGAACCTGTTCCTCGCGGCGATGCTCCTGCTCGTCCTCGCCGACAACTACCTTCTGCTGTACGTCGGCTGGGAGGGCGTCGGTCTTGCCTCCTACCTGCTGATCGGCTTCTGGCAGCACAAGCCCAGCGCGGCGACCGCGGCGAAGAAGGCGTTCCTGGTCAACCGGGTCGGCGACATGGGCCTGTCGATCGCCATCATGCTGATGTTCACGACGTTCGGGACGTTCGCCTTCGAGCCGGTCCTCAGCCACGCCGCTGACGCCGGCGAGGGCAAGCTCACCGCGATCGGCCTGCTGCTGCTGCTCGCCGCCTGCGGCAAGTCCGCCCAGGTGCCGCTGCAGTCCTGGCTCGGGGACGCGATGGAGGGCCCGACCCCGGTCTCGGCCCTGATCCACGCCGCCACGATGGTGACCGCGGGCGTCTACCTGATCGTCCGTTCCGGCGCCATCTTCAACTCGGCGCCCGACGCACAGCTCGTCGTCACGGTCGTGGGCGCGGTCACGCTGCTGTTCGGTGCGATCGTCGGTTGCGCGAAGGACGACATCAAGAAGGCCCTGGCCGGTTCGACGATGTCGCAGATCGGCTACATGGTGCTGGCGGCGGGCCTCGGCCCGATCGGCTACGTCTTCGCGATCATGCACCTGGTGACGCACGGCTTCTTCAAGGCCGGGCTGTTCCTCGGCGCCGGTTCGGTCATGCACGGCATGAACGACGAGGTCGACATGCGGAAGTTCGGCGGCCTCAGGACGTACATGCCGGTCACCTTCATCACCTTCGGCCTCGGCTACCTCGCCATCATCGGCTTCCCGGGCCTGTCCGGCTTCTTCTCCAAGGACAAGATCATCGAGGCGGCGTTCGCCAAGGGCGGCACCGAGGGCTGGATCCTCGGCGGCGCGGCCCTGCTCGGCGCGGCCATCACCGCGTTCTACATGACCCGCGTGATGCTGATGACGTTCTTCGGTGAGAAGCGCTGGCAGCCCGACGAGAACGGCAATGAGCCGCACCCGCACGAGTCGCCCAGGGTCATGACGATCCCGATGATCGTGCTGGCCGTCGGCTCGGTCTTCGGCGGCGCGGCCTTCAGCATCGGTGACCGCTTCCTGCACTGGCTGGAGCCGGTCACCGGCCATGCGGAGGGGCATCCCCCGGTCAGCGCCGGTGTGGTCACCGGCGCCACCCTGGTGGTGCTGGTCCTCGGCGTCGCGGTCGCGTACCTCCAGTACGGCCGCAAGTCCGTCCCGGCGGTCGCCCCGCGCGGCTCGCTGCTCACCCGGGCCGCCCGGCGCGACCTGTACCAGGACGACTTCAACCACGTCGTCCTGGTCCGCGGCGGCGAACACCTGACGCGCTCCCTGGTGTACGTCGACCACACCCTGGTCGACGGAGTGGTCAACGGCACGGCGGCCGGCGTCGGCGGCCTGTCCGGACGGCTTCGCCGACTGCAGAACGGCTTCGCGCGCAGTTACGCGGTCTCGATGTTCGGCGGTGCGGCACTCCTGGTCGCCGCGACCCTGCTGATGAGGGCGGTCTGATACCGATGTCCTTTCCCCTGCTGACAGTGACGGCGGCGCTCCCGGCCGTCGGGGCGGTCGCCACGGCGGCCGTACCGGCGGCGCGGCGCACCGCCGCCAAGTGGCTGGCGCTGCTGGTCTCGCTGGCCACGCTCGCCCTGGCGATCGTCATCCTGGTCCGTTTCGACCCGGGCGGCGACCGCTACCAGCTCACCGAATCCCACTCCTGGATCAGGGACTTCGGGGTCAGGTACGAGCTGGGCGTGGACGGCATCGCGGTCGCCCTCATCGCCCTGACCGCCCTGCTGATCCCGTTCATCGTCCTGGCGGGCTGGCACGACGCCGACCCGCTGGAGACCGGCAGCCGCCGCTGGCGGCCGACCCAGGGCTTCTTCGCCCTGATCCTGGCCGTCGAGGCGATGGTGATCATCTCCTTCGAGGCCACCGACGTCTTCCTCTTCTACATCTTCTTCGAAGCCATGCTGATCCCGATGTACTTCCTCATCGGCGGCTTCGGGGACCGAGCCCACGAGCACGGCGAGAAGGCGGCGGCGACGCAGCGGTCGTACGCGGCGGTGAAGTTCCTGCTCTACAACCTGGTCGGCGGTCTGATCATGCTGGCCGCGGTGATCGGCCTCTACGTGGTCGCCGGGAACTTCAGCCTCCAGGAGATCGCGCAGGCACGGGCCGACGGCTCGCTGCACATGGCGACCAGCACCGAACGCTGGCTGTTCCTGGGCTTCTTCTTCGCCTTCGCGGTGAAGGCGCCGCTGTGGCCGCTGCACACCTGGCTGCCCAACGCCATGGGGGAGGCCACCGCCCCGGTCGCCGTCCTCATCACCGCGGTCGTCGACAAGGTGGGCACCTTCGCGATGCTCCGCTTCTGCCTCCAGCTGTTCCCGGAGGCGAGCAAGTGGGCGACTCCGGTCATCCTCGTCCTGGCAGTGATCAGCATCATCTACGGGGCGCTGCTCGCCGTGGGCCAGCGGGACATCAAGCGCCTGGTGGCCTACGCGTCGATCTCGCACTTCGGCTTCATCATCATGGGCATCTTCGCGATGACCAGCCAGGGCCAGTCCGGTGCCACCCTGTACATGGTCAACCACGGCATCTCGACGGCCGCCCTGATGCTGGTCGCGGGCTTCCTGATCTCCCGGCGCGGCTCGCGGCTCATCGCGGACTACGGGGGAGTGCAGAAGGTCGCCCCGGTGCTCGCCGGCACGTTCCTGATCGGCGGACTCGCGACCCTGTCCCTGCCGGGCCTCGCGCCCTTCGTGAGTGAATTCCTGGTCCTGGTCGGTACGTTCACGCGGTATCCGGTCATCGGCATCATCGCCACCTTCGGCATCGTCCTCGCCGCGCTGTACACCCTCGTGCTGTACCAGCGCACGATGACGGGCCCGGTGAAGGCCGAGGTCGCCAGGATGCCGGACCTCCGGGTGCGGGAAGTCCTGGTGGTCGCCCCGCTGGTGGTGCTGCTGATCTTCCTGGGCGTCTACCCGAAGCCCGTCGCGGACATCGTCAACCCGGCGGTCAAACAGACCATGTCCGACGTACACAAGACCGACCCCAAGCCCGAGGTGGAGGCGGCCAAGTGAGCGCAGCAGCCGTCCACAGCCTGTGGACAACCGCGGCCGACCCGATCTCGAAGATCGACGCGCCGAAAATCGAGTACGGACAGCTGTCGCCGACCCTGATCATCATCGGCGCGGCGATCGTCGGGGTGCTGATCGAGGCGTTCGTGCCGCGCAGGTCCCGTTACTACGCCCAGATGTTCGTGTCCGTCGTGGCACTGTGCGCCGCCTTCGCCGCGGTGGTCGCGCTCGCGGCCGACGGATTCGGTACGACCAAGGCGCACATCGCGGCGATGGGCGCGATCGCCGTGGACGGACCGGCCCTGTTCCTCCAGGGCACGATCCTGCTGGCCGGTCTGGTCGGCCTGTTCACCTTCGCCGAGCGGCGCCTGGACCCCGAGGCGCACGGCAACCGGGTCGACTCGTTCGCCGCGCAGGCGGCTTCCGTGCCCGGCAGTGACAGCGAGAAGGCGGCCGTGAAGGCCGGGTTCACCACCACCGAGGTCTTCCCGCTGCTGCTGTTCGCGATCGCCGGCATGCTGGTCTTCCCCTCGGCGAACGACCTGCTGACCCTGTTCATCGCCCTGGAGGTCTTCTCCCTCCCGCTCTACCTGCTGTGCGCGCTGGCCCGCCGCAAGCGGCTGATGTCGCAGGAGGCCGCGGTCAAGTACTTCCTGCTGGGCGCGTTCGCCTCCGCGTTCACCCTGTTCGGCATCGCCCTGCTGTACGGCTACGCGGGCTCGGTGTCGTACGCGACGATCGCGCAGGTCGTCGACGGCACGGTCACCACGGTCGACCCGGCCCTGGCCAACACCATGGGCAATGACGCGCTGCTGCTGATCGGCGGCGCGATGATCGTGATGGGCCTGCTGTTCAAGGTGGGCGCGGTCCCGTTCCACATGTGGACCCCGGACGTCTACCAGGGCGCGCCGACCCCCGTGACCGGCTTCATGGCGGCGGCCACCAAGGTGGCGGCGTTCGGCGCGCTGCTGCGGCTGCTGTACGTCGTCCTGCCCGGCCTGCGCTGGGACTGGCGCCCGGTGATGTGGGCGGTCGCGATCGTCACCATGCTGGGCGGCGCGATCGTCGCGATCACCCAGACCGACATCAAGCGGCTGCTGGCGTACTCGTCGATCGCGCACGCGGGCTTCATCCTCGCGGGTGTCATCGCGACCTCGAAGGACGGCGTCTCCTCCGTCCTCTTCTACCTGCTCGCGTACTCCTTCGTGACGATCGGCGCGTTCGCCGTGGTCACCCTGGTGCGCGACGCGGGCGGCGAGGCGACGCACCTGTCCAAGTGGGCCGGGCTCGGCCGCCGTTCGCCGCTGGTCGCGGCCGTGTTCGCGGTGTTCCTGCTGGCCTTCGCGGGCATTCCGCTGACCTCCGGGTTCGCCGGTAAGTTCGCCGTGTTCAAGGCGGCGGCCGAGGGCGGTGCGGCTCCGCTGGTGGTGATCGGTGTGATCTCCTCGGCGATCGCGGCGTTCTTCTACATCCGGGTGATCGTGCTGATGTTCTTCAGCACGCCCCAGCCGGAGGGCCCGACCGTCGCGGTGCCGTCGCCGCTGACGATGGCGGCGATCGGGATCGGCGTCGCCGTCACGGTGGTGCTCGGCGTGGCACCGCAGTACTTCCTGGATCTGGCGAACCAGGCAGGCGTCTTCGTGCGCTGACGCGTCACCTGCGTCCATGGCGGCGGCGCGGCACCGCTCGGGGGTGCCGCGCCGCCGTCGTTCGCCTTCGGCACGACACCGGTCCCGGCCGCCGGTCCGGACACCGACGCCTGCGAACGAGTGCCGTGTCCTTGACGTGGAGCGACACCAGAGCCTGTGGATAACTCCGGGGCTGTCGGTCCGGACCCCTATCGTGGAGGCAGTGGTCGAAGGACGACGTACGGGGGCACGGCGATGGGCGTGACGGGCGGGATCGGCGAAATGCCAGGGGTGACAGAGAGCGAGGCGCTGGCCACGCTGCACCGGGTCTTCGGGTACGAGGCATTCCGGGGCGAGCAGGAAGCGGTCATCGAGCACGTGGTGGCGGGCGGGGACGCGGTCGTCCTCATGCCGACCGGTGGCGGCAAGTCGCTGTGCTACCAGATCCCGGCCATGGTCAGACCCGGTACGGGCATCGTGGTCTCGCCGCTCATCGCGCTGATGCAGGACCAGGTGGACGCGCTGCGGGCGCTCGGCGTGCGTGCCGGGTTCGTCAACTCCACCCAGGACTTCGACGAGCGGCGCGTGGTGGAGGCGGAGTTCCTGGCGGGGGAGCTGGACCTGCTCTACCTCGCCCCGGAGCGGCTGCGTCTGGACTCCACCCTCGACCTGCTCTCCCGCGGCAAGATCTCCGTCTTCGCGATCGACGAGGCGCACTGCGTGTCCCAGTGGGGCCACGACTTCCGCCCCGACTACCTCGCCCTGTCCCTGCTCGGCGAGCGCTGGCCGGACGTCCCGCGGATCGCGCTGACGGCGACGGCGACCCACGCCACCCACGAGGAGATCACGCAGCGGCTGAACATGCCGTCGGCCCGGCACTTCGTGGCGAGCTTCGACCGGCCCAACATCCAGTACCGGATCGTGCCCAAGGCCGACCCCAGGAAGCAGTTGCTCGCCTTCCTGCGCGAGGAGCACGCGGGCGACGCGGGCATCGTGTACTGCCTGTCGCGCAACTCGGTCGAGAAGACCGCGGAGTTCCTGAGCCGCAACGGCATCGAGGCGGTGCCCTACCACGCGGGCCTGGACGCGGGCACGCGCGCGGCGCACCAGTCACGGTTCCTGCGGGAGGACGGCCTGGTCGTGGTGGCGACCATCGCCTTCGGCATGGGCATCGACAAGCCGGACGTGCGGTTCGTCGCCCACCTCGACCTGCCCAAGTCCATCGAGGGCTACTACCAGGAGACGGGCCGCGCGGGCCGCGACGGACTCCCCTCCACGGCCTGGATGGCCTACGGGCTCAACGACGTCGTGCAGCAGCGCAAGCTGATCCAGTCCGGCGAGGGCGACGAGGCGTTCCGCCGCCGGGCCGCGGCCCATCTGGACGCGATGCTCGCGCTGTGCGAGGCGGCCGGCTGCCGGCGCGGCGGACTGCTCGCCTATTTCGGCCAGGATTCCGCCCCGGCAGGCTGCGGCAACTGCGACACCTGCCTCACCCCGCCCGAGACCTGGGACGGCACGATCGCCGCGCAGAAGGTGCTGTCGACCGTCGTGCGGCTGCAACGGGAGCGCGGGCAGAAGTTCGGCGCCCTGCAGATCGTGGACATCCTGCTCGGCAAGCGCACCGCCAAGGTCATCCAGTTCGACCACGACCAGTTGTCCGTCTTCGGCATCGGGGACGACCTGGCCGAGGGCGAGTGGCGGGGGGTGATCCGGCAGCTGCTGGCCCAGGGGCTGCTGGCGGTCGAGGGAGAGTACGGCACGTTGGTGCTGTCCGAGGCGAGCGGCACGGTGCTGCGGCAGGAGCGGGAGGTGCCGCTGCGCAAGGAGCCGAAGAAGCCGGCTGCCGCGCGCACGTCGTCCTCGGCGTCCGGCCGGGGCGACCGCAAGCCCAAGGCGGCCGTGGCCGAGCTGCCGGAGGAACTGCTCCCCGCCTTCGAGGCGCTGCGCGCCTGGCGCGCCGACCAGGCCCGTGAGCAGGGCGTTCCCGCCTATGTCATCTTCCATGACGCTACCCTGCGGGAGATCGTCACCAGATGGCCCGGGTCGGTGCGGGAGCTGGCCACGGTGGGCGGCGTCGGTGAGAAGAAGCTGACGACGTACGGGGACGGGGTGATCGAGGTGCTGTCCGGGCTCGATGCCCCGTCCGCGGCCGGGGAACCTGCTGCCACTGCTACTGCCGGTCCCGCCGGGGGGAGCGGGGCGGCGGCGGACGACGCCTGGCCCGACCCGGACGCCGAACCGGAGCCCGAGCCGGAGGACTGGTTCTAGGAAGTTTCCGGGACCTCTCCAGGGCCGCTCCAGGGCCGCTCCAGGGCCTCTTCCGGGACTCCTGGGCCTCTCCTGGGGCCTTGTCCCGGACCCCTTTCCTGGGGCCTTCTGCTGGACCCCTTCTCCGGTTCTCCGGACCTTCATGGACGAGGGCCGTATCGGGGCTGTGCGGTGAGCGTCAGGACAGCGCCGTCAGCCCCGGGGCGAAGGTGATCAGCAGGGGCAGCAGCGGCACCAGCGCGGCCACCGTCGTGGTCAGGGCCCGGTGTCGGCGCAGCAGCCGGGGCGGGGGCTCCAGCAGGCGGTCCACCCGCTCTCCCAGCAGGCGTCGGCTGGAGGCGCAGGTCAGAACACCGCGGTGCTGGTTCAGCTCGATCAGGGCGAGGGCCGTGGTGAGGTGTCCGCAGCGGCGCGACGCCGTGTCGTCGGCGGCCAGTTCGACCAGGCGGTGGGTCTGGTCGCAGAAGTGGGCGAACAGCGGGACCCGGGGGAAGCCGGTGGCCAGTGCGGTGGACAGATGCAGCAGCCAGTCGTGGTGGGCGCGGGCGTGGCCGCGTTCGTGGGTGAGGACGGCGTCCAGCTGGTGATCGGTGAGACGTTGCAGCGCACCGGTGGTGACCACCAGCTGCGGCGGATGACCCGGCATCCACCAGGCATCGGGGTACTCGTCCTCCAGCACCAGCATGGGTCCGCGCGCCGTGGGGAGCCCGGCGGGCAGGTCGGGGGCGCGTTCGCGCAGGTGCGCGCGGGTCTGGTCGCGGCTCCGGCGCGCCTCGACCAGCTCGCGGGCGAGCATCGCCGTAGTCCAGGCGGCGCCGCAGGCCAGCAGCACGGTGAGGGCGCCGGCCCAGACCGGGGTGGCGGAGAGGTCGTACGCGGCGGTGACAGAAGGGGGAGCGGGGGCGAAGACGTGATCACGAACGGTGTGGAAGACGGCCGCGGCACCCAGCGTCAGTCCGGCCAGGCAGCTGAGCAGCACCGTGGCGACCAGGCACTGCCATGCCCACAGTCCGACCACGGGCTCCCGTTCGGGCCAGGCGGCCCGGGTCAGCGCACGGGGCGCCGGCACGGCGAACGTCAGGGTGACGACGCTCAGCAGGAGCAGGCAGACGGTCATGCCGGGGGCTCCGGTTCCTGGTCGAAGCGGAACGGGTGTCTGGTGGTGCGTGGGAGCCGGCGCATCGGGTGGTGCGATGTCCCGCTCGCCAGTATGACGGGGTTGGGCGTCTGGAGTCAGGCGTCGAGACCGAACCGGCGCCGCGTGCGTCGGGCTCCGGGCTGCCTTTCCTGTGGCTCGCGTTGCCCGTCGACTCGATCGGGGGTGCGGGGCAGGGGATGGGGTGGGGTCTGGTCAGGTCGAAAGGGGGCGAGTCGAGACGAACCGGGGATGTGGTGGCTCGGGGCTCCGCCTTCGCCCCGCCTGGCCTTGTTCGGGCGGACTGCCGCGACTGCCGTGTCCGGTTTCGGCGTACCGCCCGGCCTGGCAACGGCGAACCGCCCGGCCCGCTCGGCCCGCTCGGCCTCGCACGGGCGGACTGCCGCGTCTGGCTCCTGCGGTCCGTGCGGGCTGTCGGCAGTGAACCCTCCGCTCGGTTCCGGTGGCCCGGCCCGGGTGGTCCGGCCCCGCTCGGTTCCGGTGGTCCGGCCTTCGGTGCCGCGCACCGCCCGCCTGGCTCACTCGGTCGGCCACCTCCGGTCGGCGCCAGGAAGCACCGGCGGCGACGATTCCCCCGGAGCCCGGAGCCCGGAGCCCGGAGCCCGGAGCCCGGAGCCCGGAGCCCGGAGCCCGGAGCCCGAGGGCCTGTTCTGCGCCGAACGGTGCTCAGTGCCGGAGCCGAGGGCGGATGCGGTCGCGGTCGGGGGTGGAGGACGAGTTCGGGTCGGGCTGACGTTGAGGTCAGGGCCGGAGTCGTGGTCAGGGCCAGGTACCCGTCGGCCCGGGTTCGGAGGAGCCCGGCCGCGCGGGATCACCCGGATCACTCGACGAGGTGAGCCGGCGGCTCGGCGGACGGCCTCGGCTGGGTGGCGGCTCGGCGTTCCGGGGCCGCGGTGGTGACGCGGCGGCGGCCGTTTTGCGGGTCAGGCGCGTGGCGCGACCCGGCCGGTGACGTCGCCCAGTCCCACCCGGGCACCGCCGGGGCCCGGTGCCCAGGCCGAGAGCGTCACCACGTCCCCGTCCTCCAGGAACGCCCGCTTGCCGTCGGGGAGTTCCAGCGGGTCCTGCCCGTTCCAGGTCAGTTCGAGGAAGGAACCGCGCTGGGCCGGTTCCGGCCCGCTCACCGTGCCCGACCCGTACAGGTCGCCGGTGCGCAGGGAGGCGCCGTTCACCGTCATGTGCGCCAACTGCTGGGCCGCCGTCCAGTACATGGTGGAGAACGGCGGTTCGGAGACCACGTGGCCGTTGACCGCGACGGTGATCCGCAGGTCGTACCCGCCGGGCTCGTCGCCGGAGTCGGAGTCGTCCAGGTACGGCAGCAGGGGGTGGGTGCGCCGCGGCGGTGCCACCCGGGCCTCCTCCAGGGCCTCCAGCGGGGTGATCCAGGCCGACACGGAGGTGGCGAAGGACTTGCCGAGGAACGGGCCGAGGGGCGCGGCCTCCCACGCCTGGATGTCCCGTGCGGACCAGTCGTTGAGGAGGCACAGCCCGAAGACGTGCTCGCGGAAGTCGCCCAGCCCCACCGGCTCGCCCTGCCGCGACGGCACCCCGACGACGAAGCCGACCTCGGCCTCGATGTCCAGCTTCACCGTCGGCCCGAAGACCGGGGCCGGGTCGGCGGGGGCCTTGCGCTGGCCCGACGGCCGTACCACGTCGGTGCCGGAGACCACGACCGTGCCGGAGCGGCCGTGGTAGCCGATCGGCAGGTGCTTCCAGTTCGGGGGCAGCGGCTCCGGGGCGTCGGGGCGGAAGATCCGGCCGGCGTTCCGGGAGTGGTGTTCGGAGGAGTAGAAGTCGACGTAGTCGGCGACCTCGAAGGGGAGGTGCAGGGTCACCGAGGACAGCGGGTGGAACAGCGGCTCGATCGTCTCCCGGTGGGAGGGGACCGTCACCCACGCGGTCAGTGCGCGCCGCACGTCCGACCACGCCGTGCGGCCCGCGGCGAGCAGCGGGTTGAGGGTGGGCCGTGCGAGCAGGGAGACATACGGCGAGCCGAGTGCGGCGGCCGCGGCGCCCGCGTCGAGCACGTGGTCGCCGAGCCGGACGCCGACTCGCCGCTCCTGGCTGCCGAGGGGCGAGAACACGCCGTACGGGAGGTTGTGCGGGCCGAAGGTGTCGCCCTCGGGGACGTCGAAGGGGGGCATGGGTGGTGCCTCGCTCTCATCCGTGCCGTGCATGGCCATGCGTGCCATGGTTCGCGGCACACGTTACGGGTGTGGCGCCTTCCAGGGCAGTGTCTAAAGAGTTCGCAATGTCCAAATAGGGCTTGTTGTCGGAGGGGGTAATTCCGGCTTAGCGTCCTTTGGGGGACGCGGACGGGGTGGGTCCGGTCCGTGGGGGGACACGTGGGGGGACCCGTGGCCGGCAATGCCGTCAGCATGCCTTTCCGGGCGGACCGTGAGGTGCCCGGCCTGATCGTCAAGTTCGGTGACTACCCCTTGCACCACGGCGGCGTCGGAGCGATCCGCAGCCTGGGCCGACTGGGTGTGCCCATGTACGCGATCACCGAGGACCGCTACACGCCGGCGGCGTCCTCCCGTTATCTGGAGCGCGCGTTCGTCTGGCCGACGAGCGGTGCGGAGGAACCGGGTTACCTGGTGGAGGGTCTGCTGCGGGTCGGCCGGCGCATCGGCCGGCCCACCGTGCTCATCCCCACCGACGAGGAGGCGGCCGTGCTGATCGCCGAGCACCAGGACGTGCTGGCGGACCGGTTCCTCTTCCCGCGGGTCGATCCCCGCCTGCCACGCCGCCTGGCCAGCAAGCAGGGGCTGCACGAACTGTGCGCACAGCACGGCGTGCCCAGTCCGGTGGCGTCCTTTCCTCGGTCGTACGACGAGGTCGTGGAGTTCGCCGAGCGGGCCCGGTTCCCGGTGGTGGCCAAGAACCGCGAGGCGTTCGTACGGCGTCGGCGGCCCGCCGTGCACGGCACCACCAAGATCGCCACCCCTACCGGGCTGCTCACCCTTGCGCGTGACTGGGGCGAGCGGCCCGGTGTCATCCTCCAGGAGTACCTGCCGCGGGAGGAGGCCGAGGACTGGATCGTGCACGCCTGCTTCGCCGCCGACTCGACGCCGCTCGCTCTGTTCACGGGCGTCAAGGTGCGCTCCTGGCCGCCGCACGCGGGTATGACGGCGAACGCGTACGTCGTCGACAATCCGGAACTCGCGGACCTGGCCGCGCGTTTCATCAAACAGATCAGCTTCAGCGGCATCGTCGACCTCGACCTGCGCTACGACCGGCGCGACGGACGGTACAAGCTCCTCGACTTCAACCCCCGCATGGGCGCCCAGTTCCGGCTCTTCGAGAACGGGGCGGGGGTGGACGTCGTACGGGCCATGCACCTGGATCTGACCGGCCGTCCCGTTCCGGAGGGGGAGCAGCGCGCCGGACGCCGGTATGTCGTGGAGAACATCGACCTGCCCGCCCTCATCGCCTACCACCGAAGCGGCTATACGACGCCGCACGCCCCGAACCGGCCGAGCGGGACGGAACTCGCCTGGTTCGCGGGTGACGATCCGCTGCCGTTCCTCACCATGCTCGCGCGGTTCGTGCGGCCGGGCGCGAAGCACCTCTATCAGCTGTGGCGGAGCAACCGCAGCGGCACCGCCACCTCCACCAAGCACAGGAAGCGGACGAAGCACGCGACATAGATGAAGTACGCGAAGCATGTGAAGTACGCGAAGTGTGTGAAGTGCGCGAAGTGTGTGAAGTACATGAAGTAAGCGAAATACACGAAGTAGGCACCACGTCCTGGGGAGGGACTTCGTGATCCGACCGGTAGCAGTCATCGGTGCCGGGCCCTTCGGCCTGTCCACCGCCGCCCACCTCAAGGCGGGCGGCATCCCCGTGCGCGTCTTCGGCGACCCCATGGTGAGCTGGCGCGACCACATGCCCGCCGGGATGCTCCTCAAGTCGACCCCGGCGGCCTCCACCATCGACGCGCCGCGGCGCGGCCACACCCTGGCCGACTACTGCGCCGTGGCGGGCATAGCGCGGCTGGTCGGCGACGAGGACATCGTCCCCGTCGAGACGTTCGTCTCCTACGGCGAGTGGTTCCAGCGGGAGCTGGTGCCCGGCCTGGAGCGGGTCCGGGTCGTCTCGGTGGACCGCCGCCCGGACGGCGGCTTCGAGGTCGAGCTGGACTCGGGCGAGTCGTTCACGGCGCGCGCGGTGGTGGTGGCCACCGGGCTGTCGGGCCTGTCCCATCTGCCCCCGGAGCTGGCCGCCGCTGCGGCGGACGGGCCCGCCCCGACCGGCCCGGTGTCCCACAGCTGCCAGCACCGCGACCTCACCCGGTTCGCCGGCCAGGAGCTGATCGTCGTGGGCGCCGGCCAGTCCGCGCTGGAGACGGCGGCGCTGGCGGCCGAGGCGGGCGCGCGGGTACGGGTGGTCGCGCGGCGCCGCGTCGGCTTCGGCGCCCCGCCGTGGCGTCAGCCGCGGCTGCGCCCCGGGTCACCGTTCGGCCGTGCCTGGTCGCTGTGGGCCCTCAGCCACTACCCGCAGCCCTACCGCTACCTCCCTGCCCGCACCCGGCACTATCTGGTCCGCCGGGTGCTCGGCCCGCTCGGCGCCTGGTGGCTGCGGGACCGCTTCGAGGGCAAGGTACGGGTCGAGGAGATCGACCGTGTCCTGGGTGCGGAAGCCCTCGACGGGGCCCCGGTCCTCACGGTCCGTACCCGTGCCGGTGCCACCGGCCGGCTGATGGCCGACCACGTCATCGCGGCGACCGGCTACCGCGTCGACATAGCCGCGATGGGCTTCCTGGCCCATGGGCTTCGCACCCGGCTCATCGTCAGCCGCGGCACTCCGAAGCTCGGCCCGGGATACGTCTCCTCGGTCCCCGGCCTCTACTTCACCGGCCTGCCCGCCGCGGCCTCCTACGGACCGGTGATGCGCTTCGTGTGCGGCACCGAGTTCGCCTCCCCGCGCCTGACCAGACACCTGGTGGCGGCCCACGGCTGAGACCGGCGCGGCCTCCGCGTCACGGCCGGCACCGGGGGAAGGGGCGCCGAACGTACGGGAGACGGGCGCGAGGGCGCGAAGAAGGGGAGTGGGAAGAGAAGAAGGGGAGTGGGAAGAAGAGACGGACGCTACGGCGCGGCGAGGAGGGGTGGGAAGCGGACGTGAGTCGGAGCGGCGCGCTGTCCGTATTCTCTGATCATGGCCGCTCCTCCCGCATTCTCACTCGTCGCCACCGACCTCGACGGGACGCTCCTGCGTGGTGACGACACCCTCTCCGACCGGTCCCTCGCCGTGCTCGCGCGCGTGGCGCGGGCCGGTGCCCGGCACTTGGTGGTCACCGGGCGCCCCGCGCCACGGGTACGGCCGCTGCTCGACAGACTCGGCGGCGAGGGGCTCGCGGTGTGCGGACAGGGCGCGCAGGTGTACGACGCCGGCGCGGACCGCCTGCTGTGGTCGGTCACCCTGGACCGGGAGTTGGCCGAGACCGCGCTCGGCAAGATCGAGGCCGAGGTGGGGCAGGTGTACGCGGCCGTCGACCAGGACGGGGTGGACGGGCTCACGCTCATCGAACCCGGGTATCTGATGCCGCATCCGACGCTGCCCGCCGTACGCGTCGAGCGGCGCGATGATCTGTGGTGCGCGCCCATCAGCAAGGTTCTGCTGCGGCATCCGGCGCTGTCCGACGACGAGTTGGCGGCGACGGCGCGCTCGGTCGTGGGTTCCCTGGCGAACGTCACGATGTCGGGGCCGGGGACCGTGGAGTTGCAGCCGTGCGGCATCACCAAGGCCACCGGTCTGGCGCTGGCCGCCGAGCACCTGCGGCTGGGCGCCGACCGGGCCGTCGCCTTCGGCGACATGCCGAACGACATCCCGATGTTCCGGTGGGCCGCCTATGGGGTGGCGATGGGGGGAGCACACCCCGAACTCAAGGCGGTGGCCGACGAGATCACGACGTCGAACGAGGACGACGGCGTGGCCGTCGTCCTCGAACGACTGTTTCCGTGAACGCCGCGAACGGTTCTTCAGCGCGGCGGGTCCGTCAGTAGGCGCTGTTGACGTTGTCGATCGAGCCGTAGCGGTGGGCGGCGTAGTTGCAGGCGGCCGTTATGTTGGCGACGGGGTCGTAGATGTCGTTGGACGTGCCCGCGACGTGGTAGGCCCGGAACGTCGGGTCGATCACCTGGAGCAGGCCCTTGGACGGGATGCCCTTGGCCGCGTTGGAGTCCCAGAGGTTGATGGCCCGGGGGTTGCCCGAGGACTCGCGGATGATGTTGCGGTAGATGCCGTTGTAGGTGCCCGGGATCTTGTTGCGCGCCATGACGGCGAGCGACTCGCGGATCCAGCCGTCGAGGTTGTTCTTGTATCCAGCCGTCGTCAGGGCCGTCGTGGTCCCGCTGACGGCCGTCGTGGTCGCGGTGGTGGCCGCGTGGGCGCCGGCGGCGCCGATGAGAGGCAGGGCGAGTACGGCGGCGCCCGTGCCGGCCACCGCGAGGGTGCGAGCGAGGCGGTTGACGCGGTGACGGCGGTACTGAGCGGCAGCAGACATGGTGTTCCTCTCCGGCGCCTGCGAGGTGAGCTGTCGGGTTCGGGCGGGGGAGACGCCCGGCCGGCCGCCACATGGCGACTCGGCTTCACCCCTAGCCGTTCCGGTCGGCTGTGCCGTCCGGTCCGGCGACCTACCTGGGTCCCCCGCTCCTGCCGTGCGAATTTGTGTTCGTCGATGGGTCATGACGGGTGGCGGCAGGATTCGGCGTCCACCCGACTGGCCCGGAAGCTATGCGACCGCACATGCCGGAAACAAGTACCGGATTCATAGCTCATGCCGATTGACTGCGGGATGGTGGGTATGACCGGTAGATCCTTTGCGACTGCCAACGGTCAACTGGGCGACTGCGTACGGCGGGTTGAAAGTGTGGTCCGGGTGTCGACACGCCGCCTCGTGTGACCCAAATCACCCGTCTCGGGCTCGAAGTGCATTAAGCACCAAGAGGAATTGAGGTGCCAATGACGGCAAAACGGTCACTTCACCCCATGGTCCCCGGAATTACCTTTTCTGCGCCCAGTGGAAGGCTGCCTCGGCGCCTGTCGTGCGGATCGCCTTGCCGACGGGGTAGAAGTGGCTTGCGTCACAGGTGAACTCCGGGTGGGCCTGGACCGCGGTGTCCGCGTGGATCCGGTCGGTACGGGCGAAATGGCAGGTCCGAGCGGGCGCGGGCACGGGTCGACGTGCGGCGCGCCCGGTGATCGTGTGCGCCTCCGGCGCGGCCCCGGTCTACGTCGAAGGTCCGAATAGCCCGGAATATCCGTACCGTTCGAGTGTGCGTGTGTGACGGTGTGGCACGGAGTGACTTCCTTGTGCCTTTCCTCCGCTTCTTCTCTGTCTTACTTGGTCTTACTTGCGCCTTTCTTCCGGCTGTTCCGGCGCCGCGAAGCCGATCGGTGCGGTTCAAGGGCCGGGTCTTTACCGGCAGTTCGAGCGGGCTGCCCGCCGGGCCCGTACCGGCAGCCCGCCGCCGACTCCGGGCGCGGCCGGGCCTACGGCCGGCAGGCGGTGGAGACGGCGACGCGGATACGGCGGCCTGCCGGGAGGCAGGGCGGGAGGCCGTGCCCGGTGCCACCAGGCCGCCGTCGTCGCCGACCGGACGGGAGGGGGCGGTGTCCGCGCCGGTGTGCAGCGGTGAGCGCGCCAGGGCCGGGGCACCTGGAGTCCGTACGCGAGGTACATCACCCGGGGACGACCAGGCGGGCTCGCCGACCCGGCGGCCTTGGAGGAAGTGCGGTCTCCTTGAGGAAGTGGACGGCCGGTCCGGGTGGCGGGCCGTGGCCGGGGTACTGGTGCGACCAGGGGCCGATCAGCCCGCGCGCGGACACGGTCGTGGGGCAGGGGCTCGACCAGACGGAGGGGAGTGTCGTGGTACGGGACGTGTCAGCAGCCCACCGCCGGCACCGCTGCTTTGATGGCACCGCGTGCCGCGGCCCCGTCGGTAGGGCCGTACGTTTCGCTGCCGCTGCCGCTGCCGCTGCCGCTGCCGCTGCCGTCTCCGGGCGCGCCGTGGGTCCTGGGCCTGCTGCCCCGGGGCCCGTCGACGACTTGGCATGTCGACCACGTGGCCTGCCAGGACGCACCGGCGTACCGCGGGTCAGGGGGCAGGGCGGCGGTGGCGAGCGCCGAGGCGGACCGGGCGTACGGAACGGTGGCGAGGGCGGAACCTCCGGGGCCGTGCCCTTCGTTGTCGTAGTGGTCGTCGGCACAGCAGAGCGCGACGACCGCCTTGAGCGGCTCTGGCGCGAGGGCCGCGGTCCGGAGGGAGGCGGTGCCGCCCCGGGAGATGCCGAACATGCCCATGTCGCCGTCGCACCACGCTTGCGCGGCCGGCCATCCGACGACCTCCACCCCGTCCCCGTCCCCCGTCTCCCCCGGCTTCTTCGTCTCCTCCGTCTCAGCTGTCTGCGCCGCCGGGCCAGCTCCCGCCGGCACCCCCTCGCTGTCGCCGTACCCGCGCGCGTCGACCCGGACGGACGTATGGCCGTGTCCCGCGTACCAGGAGTGCCGCTGGGAGTCGCGTGGCGCGGTCCGTCGGTGAGCCGGTCCAGGGCGCATTCGCCGAGGTGGGCCGGTATGGATGCGGCCGTCGGTGGGTGCCGCACGCGCGTATGGGTGGGCGCCACGCGCGCGTACAGGAGTGTCCCGTCGGCCAGGGGGATCCGGAGGTCTGTGTGAGCGGTTTCGTGGGGGAACGACGTGCGGATGTGCCTGGGCCAGGTTCCGAGGCATTAGCGGGTCAAAAGATGTCATATCCCGCCAACTCCATAAATATCGGGTTGTATCAACTGATCGGCAACATACCGGCCGTGATCCGGTACCGCCCGGCCTGGGCCGTGGGCGCTATCGGTGATCGAAACCTGACCGGATACGCTGACTTGAGTGATGGCGCCGACCTATCGACACACCGTGTAACGCCAGCAGACACCAGCAGACAGGAGACCCCTCGTGACCGTCGTCGGGCCGTTCGGGCTGAGCGTGCGGGACCAGGCTCTGGAAGCCGATGTCCAGGCCGGATTGGCGGCTGTCGAGGAAGGCTTGCTCGAAGCCACCAAGAGCGAGGTCCCGTTCATCACAGGGGCCGCACAGCACCTGGTGCGGGCGGGCGGCAAACGTTTCCGCCCCCTGCTCGTGATGCTCGCGGCACAGTTCGGCGATCCGTACGCACCCGGGGTCGTACCGTCCGCGGTGGTGGTGGAGCTGACCCATCTGGCGACGCTGTACCACGACGACGTGATGGACGAGGCCGCCGTACGCCGCGGGGTGGACAGCGCGAACACCCGCTGGGGCAACTCGGTCGCGGTCCTGACCGGGGACTTCCTCTTCGCCCGTGCCTCGCAGATCCTCGCCGACCTCGGTCCGGAGGCGGTGCGGGTGCAGGCCGTCGCGTTCGAGAGGCTGGTCACCGGGCAGATCCTGGAGACGGCCGGGCCCACGGACGGCCGGGACCCGGTCGAGCACTACCTGGACGTGCTCAGCGGCAAGACGGGGTCGCTGGTCGCCGTGTCGTGCCGGTTCGGGGCGATGATGTCGGGCGCCGACGAGACGGTCGTGGACATGCTCACCCAGTACGGTGAGCGGCTGGGCGTCGCCTTCCAGCTCGCCGACGACGTACTGGACATCGCGTCGGACTCGCACGAGTCCGGCAAGACCCCGGGCACGGACCTGCGGGAGGGCATCGCCACGCTCCCCGTGCTGCGGCTGCGGGAGCGGGCGGCGCGGCTGGGGCTGCCCGAGGACATCGCGCTGTGCGAGCTGCTGGACTCCGATCTGTCCGACGACGGCCGGCATGCGCAGGCGCTGGCCGCCCTCCGTGCGCACCCGGCGCTTGAGCAGGCCCGGCGGGACACCGTGCGGTATGCGGAGGAGGCCCGGGCGGTGCTCGCCCCGCTGCCGGAGGGCGGCTCCAAGGCGGCCCTGCTGGAGCTGTGCGACGCCGTGGTGCACCGGGCGGGATAGCCCGTGGCACCGGGCGGCGCCGGGAACCCTGGGGGCCGGGCCCCCTGGGGGACGGGCTCCCACCAGGTCGGGACCGCTCCGGCAGGCCGGAACCCCTACGGGACGGGGGGAGGCGTCCGCCCTCCCCGTCATACCGGAGGTGTACAGGGACTTGCCTCTGCGGGTTGACGCATCCGCGCGGCGGATTTGGTCAGATGGAAGCCACGGACATCACCACTCCTCACCGTTTCGGGTGAGAATGGCGGCTCAGGGTGGGAACAGTGCAACAGTGCGAAGAAGGCCGCCGCCGACGACGGAGGTAAGCCACACATGGCACGGTACGAATCCGATTCCGATGACAACTCGGGGGCAGCGGAGACCGGGGCACTGCGCTCCGGCCGGCGCAAGGCCGCTCGCTACGGCGTCCCGGCCGCGGTCGTGGGCGTGACGGCGGCGACCATCGGACTGGTCCCGGCACTCGCCGACTCCGGTGACCCCAGTCTGCCGAAGATCACCGCACAGCAGCTCATAGAGAAGATCGCGAAGTCGGACGTCCAGCAGCTGTCCGGCACGGTGAAGGTCAGCACCGACCTGGGCCTGCCGAACCTGGGCGGTCTGGAGAACAGCCTGGCCTCGGGCGCCGCGCCCTCCGGCTCGGGCTCCTCCGCCGACCCGACGTCCAAGCTCACCGAGCTGGCCTCGGGGACGCACACCCTGCGGGTCGCCGCCGACGGCCCGGACCGGCAGAAGCTGTCCCTGATACAGAGCGCGGCCGAATACAGCCTGATCCACAACGGCAAGGACGTCTGGGGCTACGACAGCAAGTCGAACGAGGTCTACCACGGCACCGTGGGCCAGGACGGGGCGGAGCACAAGGACGAGGCGCCGGCCACGCCCAAGGACTTCGCCGACGAGGCCCTGAAGTCGGTGGACGACACCACGTCGGTGACCGTCGACGGGACCATGCGGGTCGCGGGCCGGGACGCCTACAAGCTGCTCGTCAAGCCGAAGCAGTCCGGCACCACGGTCGGCGCGATCAGCATCGCGGTGGACGCGAAGACCGGCATGCCGCTGAAGTTCACGCTGACCCCGGCGAGCGGCGGCGCGGCGGTCGTCGACGCGGGCTTCACCCAGGTCAGCTTCGCCAAGCCGGCCGCCTCGACCTTCGACTTCACCCCGCCGAAGGGCGCCAAGGTCACCGAGGGCGACAAGTCCCCCCAGGGGGTCAATTCCCCCGACGGCATCAAGTCCGCCGAGGTCCCGGGCGCGAAGTCCGATCACGACCTCGCCAAGGGCTCCGAGGACCACAAGGTCCTCGGCAAGGGCTGGAACTCCATCGCGGTCTTCGACACCGGAGCGCAGGGCGGCGTGCCGTCCGGTTCCGGCGGCGGCGACCTGGGCGGCTTCCTCGGCTCGCTCGGCGACCAGGTCAGCGGCAAGTTCGGCAAGGGCACGGTGTACTCCACCCGCCTGGTCAACGCCCTGATCACGAACGACGGCACGGTGTACGTCGGCGCCGTGACCAAGGACGCCCTGGTGAAGGCGGCGGACTCGGCCCAGTAGCACACTGCGGCACGACGAATCGAGGGAGCCGATGGACGAAGCGTCCGCCACCGGGCGCAGGACGGCGCGGGAGCCGGGAGACGCGGGCCCGAGCGTCATCGACACCCGCGGCCTGACCAAGCGCTACCGCGGCGGACAGCTCGCCGTCGACGGTCTCGACCTGACCGTCCCGGCGGGCAGCGTCTTCGGCTTCCTCGGTCCGAACGGCTCGGGCAAGACCACCACCATCCGCATGCTGATGGGCCTCATCGAGCCCACCTCCGGCACGGCGCGGGTGCTCGGGCGGCCCATGCCCGGCTCGGCGCGCGCCGTGCTGCCGCACGTGGGCGCGCTCATCGAGGGCCCCGCCCTGTACGGCTTCCTCACCGGCCGGGACAACCTCGTACGGTACGACGCCGCCGACCCGACCGCCGACCCGCGCACCCGGAGCGCCCGCGTCGCCGCCGCCCTGGACCGGGTCGGCCTGGCAGCCGCCGCCGGCAAGAAGGCGAGAGCGTACTCGCTGGGCATGAAACAGCGCCTCGGGCTCGCCGCGGCGCTGCTTCAGCCGCGCAGGCTGCTCGTCCTGGACGAGCCGACCAACGGACTCGACCCGCAGGGCATGCGCGAGATCCGCTCGCTGGTCAGGGAGTTGGCCTCCGACGGCACGACCGTCTTCCTCTCCTCCCACCTCCTCGACGAGATCGAGCAGGTGTGCACACACGCGGCGGTGATGGCGCAGGGCCGGCTCATCACCCAGGGCGCGGTGGCCGACCTGGCGGCGGGGGCGCGCGGCAGGCTGGTCGTGACCACGCCGGACACCGGTGACGCCGCCCGGGTGCTGAAGGAGCGGGGCGTGGGTGACGTCGTCGTCACCGAGGACCGGCTGACCGCCGAGCCACCGGAGGGTGAACTCGCCGACCTGAACTCCGCGCTGGTGGCGGCCGGTGTCCGGGTCCGCGGCTTCGGGGTCGAGCGGGCGTCGCTGGAGGACGCCTTCGTGGCACTGACCGGAGAGGGCTTCGATGTCGCAGGCTGACGCGTCACGGGCCGACGCCGGGGTGAGCGGGGCCACGGCGGCGGTGCCGGCGGGCGGGCCCGGTGCCGGGCGCGCCCCGAACCCGCTGTGGACCTTCGGCCTGCTCCGCAGCGAACTGATCACCACCTTCCGGCGCTGGCGCACGCTCGCGCTGCTGGCCGTGCTGGCGGCGGTGCCGATCCTGGTCGGAATCGCGGTCCGGATCGAGACGCGGGGCGGCTCGTCGGTCGGCCAGGGCGGCGGCGAGGGGCCGGCGTTCATCACGCAGATCACCAACAACGGCCTGTTCCTGGTGTTCACCGCGCTGGCGGCCACGCTGCCGTTCTTCCTGCCGATGGCGATCGGGGTCGTCGCGGGAGACGCCATCGCGGGCGAGGCCAACGCGGGCACGCTGCGCTACCTCCTGGTCGCCCCCGCGGGCCGCACCCGCCTGCTGCTCACCAAGTACGCGACGACGATCGCGTTCTGCCTGGTGGCCACGCTGGTGGTGGCCGTCTCGGCGCTGGTCGTCGGGGCACTGCTGTTCCCGCTGGGCGACCTGACGACCATCTCCGGCACGCAGATCAGCTTCGCCGAGGGCCTGGCGCGTGCGCTGCTGATCGCCCTCGTGGTGGCCGCGTCACTGGTCGGTGTCGCCGCCCTCGGCCTGTTCGTCTCCACCCTGACCAACAGCGGGATCGCGGCCATGGCGACCACGGTGGGGCTGGTGATCACCGTGCAGATCCTCGATCAGATACCGCAACTGCACGCGCTCCAGCCGTACTTCTTCTCCCACTACTGGCTGTCCTTCGCCGATCTGATGCGGGAGCCGGTCTACTGGGACGACCTGGTCAAGAACCTGGGGTTGCAGGCGCTGTACGCCGTGGTGTTCGGCTCGGCGGCCTGGGCCCGGTTCACGGCGAAGGACATCACCGCGTAGCGAGTCACCGCCGCGGACCGGGCGGTGGCGGCCGACGGGGCGTCCGTCTCGTATGGTCGCCATGGGGCCCGCCTCGCATGGCTGGCAGGGTGTCCCTCTCGTACGCTCGGCACGGAGTCCGTCTCGTACGGTCGGCAGGGTGTTCCGCTCGCACGGAAGCGGGTGAGCCCGTCCGTGTCCTTGAGCACGGCCGGGCGGGCGCGGGCGGGATGTTCGGTGGCGCCGTCGAGAGGACCGCTGCCCGTCGTCGAGCGCGCCGAAGGTGCTGACATCAGGTCCGTGCGGCGCGTGCACCCTGCGGGGCCGGCGGCCGGGAGTTCCTGGTGCGAGGCTGTGACGTCGCAGTGACGCGGGGGCGGGGCCGAGCAGCGACACTCGATATTACGCATGAGTACAACCCGGATCGTTACGCCGGGGGAGTGAGGGGACCGATGTCTCGACCCAGCCGCGAGCACAAGCGGGAAGCACGGCGCGGCACTGGTCCGGTGGTACCGGTGGACATCCGTGTCTCGGACGCGGGCGAGGCGACGGTCGACGGCGTGCCCCTCGTCGCGCCTCCCGGCCGGGAGATCCAGCACGCCGTCCTGGACCACCTGCACCGGCTCGCCCTCGCGGTCGGCCACCCCGTACAGGCGGCCATTCACGACGCCCGGGTCGGCTACGTCGTCCCCCTCCAGGTGGACACCGACGGCGCCAGCAGCTTCACGGGGGATCCGGCCAAGCTGGCCCGCGGGGACGTCCCTCCGACGTCCCCGCTGCGGCCCGTCTCCGAGTCGGCGCCGCCGGGAGAGCGTGCGCCCGCGTCCGCCCTGCGTCCGGTGCCGGACGTCGTCCCCGGCACCGTCCAGCCACCGACCGGCGTCTTCGGACCGCCCCCCGTCATGCCCGCCGGCCGGCCCGGGCTCGCCAGTCCCCCCGGCTCGACCAGGAACCCCGGCTCCGCCGATCCCGGCGGGTTCACCGATGCCCCCGGGTCCGCCAATCCTCCCGGCTCCGTAAGCCGGCCCGGCTCCCTGAATCCACCCGCCTCCGCAATCCCACCCGCCTCCGTAAACCCGCCTGCTTCCGTGAATCCCCCCGCTTCCGTGAATCCCCCCGGCTCCGTCAAGCCGTCCCGGTCCGCCGGTCCGCTCCGGCCCGCCGAGCCGCGCAAGCTGACCGTGCCGCCCCGGCCCACCGCCCCGCCCCGGTTCGCCGAGCCGGGCCCGGGTCTCGCCGGTGAATCCGCCGGGACCGCCGTGCCGGGTGCCCCCGCCGAGGTGAAGGCCGTCGGCGCCCCGCCCTCCGTTCCCCGGCCGCCCAGGAATCCCCTGCCCCCCGTCACCCACCTCCCCGTCGGGGCCGACTACGACCCCAGGCCCACCCCGGCGCGCGGGTTCGACGCCGTGGCCGAGGCGGTTCTCGCCGACGGGGACGGGAACGCCGGCGAACTGCTCGGGGAGCCGACCGCCCGGATCAACGAGGCCGTCAGGGCGGGGCGGATCGACCAGGCGGCCGAACTGGCGCAGCACACGGTCGAGACGGCCTCCGCCGACCTCGGGCCCGACCACCCCGAAGTGCTCCGGCTGCGCGAACTGACCGCCTACATCGCCTACTTGTCCGGTGACCCGCTGCACGCCTTCCGACTGTCCTTCGACCTGGCCCGGCTCCACCACCGCGCCCACGACCCCGAGGCGGCGTACGGGAACGTGCACAGCGCGGCGACGGCCTGGCGTGCCGTACGCGCCCCCGAGCAGGCCCTACGCCTCGGCCGGGACCTGATCGCGCTGTGGACGGAGCTCGTCGTCGAGGAGGGCCCGGCGGCCGACGAGATCGAGGAACTGGAGTCCGCCCGAGCCCGTATGGTCCGCCTGACCGAGCGGGCGGCGCGAGCGGCCGACTGATACCCCGGCCGGACCTCAGTGGCCTGAAAACCCCAGCCGAATGGCCCGCTGGGACTGGCCGGCGCACCGCCTTCATGGGCGAATTGAGGCGGCCTGCGCCGCGCACAACCGCTCCGGAACCGAGAACGGGACCTTGCCGCGGTGCGGCCCGGTGCGGGTGTCTGCGGCATGTCGGCCATGTATAGCCGTCGCCACTGACAATCCCGGTCGGCCCGAGCCCGTGCCGGTCCGGCGAAGGACCCTGCCTCTAGGCGGGCTGCTGGTCCCGTGCGTCGTAGGCGGAGCGGGCCGCCGCGATCTCCTCCTGGTGGTCCTCGGTCCAGGTCACCAGGGACCGGATGGTGGCGTGCAAGGTTCCGCCGAGCGGGGTCAGCTCGTACTCGACCCGCGGCGGCACCACGGGATGGACGGTGCGCTTCACGAGTCCGTCGCGCTCCAGCTGGCGCAGCGTCACGGTCAGCATGCGCTGGCTGATCCCGTCGATCTCCCGCCGCAGCGCGGTGAAGCGCAGCCGCCGGTTGTCCAGCAGCGCGATGACGAGGAGCGACCACTTGTCGGCGACCCGGTCGAGGATCTGCCGTACCTGGCAGTCCTCCCGGGTGTCCCACTGAAAGGGATCGGCGTCGCCGTAGTCCACGGTGCTCTCGCAGTGACTCGGTGACTTCGAAGTGCCTTCTTCCATACCTCTTGATGCTGCCCCAGGCTGGACCTCGGTTACAAGAGGGAACCGGCCCCCGGCCTCTGAACCGACACCCCTCTCTCTCCCTTTCCCGTCCTCCTCTTCCCTTCCTTCTCCTCGCCTCTGTCCTAGGAGTTCTCATGGGCACCCGTGCCTGGGCCCTGCTGCTCGTGCTGTGCGGAACGATCTTCCTGGAGGGCATCGACATCGCCATGATGGCCGTGGCGATCCCCGCCATCCGCGCCGATCTCGGCCTCGCCACCGACACCGCGGCCTGGGTGATGAGCGCCTATGTCCTCGGGTACGCCGGTTTCACGCTCCTCGGCGGTCGCGCGGCCGACCTGCTGGGCCGCCGCCGGATGTTCCTGGTGTGGCTGATCGTGTTCCTCGTGTTCTCCGGTCTCGGCGGGTTCGCGACCGAAGGCTGGACACTGGTCCTGGCGCGCTTCGTCACCGGTGTCGCGGCGGCGTTCATGACACCGGCCGCGCTGTCCCTCATCACCACCTCGTACGAGGAGGGCCCGCGGCGCGACAAGGCCCTGCTGGTGTTCGCCGGTACGGCCGCGGGTGGCTTCTCGCTCGGCCTGGTCACCGGCGGTCTGCTCACCCAGCTCGGCTGGCGCTGGGTGTTCTTCGCTCCGGTGCTGCTGGCCGGCGCGCTGTTCCTGGCGGCCGTGCGGCTGATCCCGGCGCAGGCCGCCCCGCCGCTCCGGCTGCGCGGCTTCGACCTGCCCGGCGCGGTCACCGCCGCCGCCGCGATGCTGCTCGCCGCCTATACCGTCGTACGCCTGGAACACGGCGCCTCGGGCTGGTCGCTGACCGCGCTGACGGCCCTCGCGGCGGTGCTGGTGGCCGCCGCCTTCGTGGCGATCGAACGCCGCTCGCCGCACCCGCTGGTGCGGCTCGGCATCCTGCGCACCGGCTCGCTCGTGCGCGCCGACCTCGGGGCGCTGCTGTTCGTCGGCGCCTTCTTCGGATTCCAGTTCGTGGTGACCCTCTACCTCCAGGAACTGCGCGGCTGGTCGTCCTTGCAGACGGCGCTCGCGCTCGTCGTCATGGGCTGCGACGCGGTCCTCGCCCCGACCCTCACCCCGAAACTGGTCGCCCGCTTCGGCAACGCCCGCGTGATCGTCGGCGGCTTCGTGCTGGCCGTACTGGCCTACGGGCTGTTCCTGCCGGTCGGCCTGGACTGGCCGTATCCGGCGATGTTCCCCACGCTGATCATCGCCGGCACGGCCTTCGCGCTCGCCTACGGGCCGCTGACGATCGCGGCGACGGACGGGGTGGCCGAGGCGGAGCAGGGCCTCGCGGGCGGTCTGCTGACCACCTCGACCCAGTTCGGCTCGGCGATCGGGATCTCGGCGGTGACCGCGGTCTACGGTCTGGCGGCAGGCTCCGCATCGGGTTCCGGGTCGGGTTCCGGTCCCGAGGCGGATCCGGAGGCGACGCTCTCGGCGTTCCGCACCGCCCTGACCGTGCCCTTCGCCATGGTCCTGCTGGGCGCACTGCTCTCGCTGGCGAGCGTACGGGCGGCGCGGCGGGCGGTGCGCAGGGCGTCCCAGGTCAGCAGCGACAGCGCCAGCCAGACCAGCGCGAACCCGGCCCAGCGCTCGGGTGGCATTTCCTCGTGGAAGTAGAGGATGCCCAGCACGAACTGGAAGACGGGCGCCAGGTACTGCAACAGCCCGAGGGTGGACAGCGGCACGCGTATGGCCGCCGCGCCGAAGCAGACCAAGGGGAGTGCGGTGACCACGCCGGTGGCCGCGAGCAGGGCCGCGTGCCCGGCGCCGTCGGTGGTGAAGGTGGCCTCGCCGTGCGCGGTCAGCCACAGCACATAGCCGAGCGCGGGCAGGAACTGGACGGCGGTCTCGGCGGCGAGCGATTCGACGCCGCCGAGGTTGACCTTCTTCTTCACCAGCCCGTAGGTGGCGAAGGAGAAGGCGAGGCTCAGGGAGATCCACGGCGGGCGGCCGTAGCCGACGGCCAGCACGACCACCGCGGCGAAGCCGACCCCGACCGCCGTCCACTGCGCGGGCCGCAGCCGTTCCTTCAGGATCAGCACGCCCATCGCGATGGTGACCAGGGGATTGATGAAGTACCCGAGGGACGCCTCGACCACGTGCCCGGCGTTCACGGCCCAGATGTACACGCCCCAGTTGACCGTGATCACCGCGGCCGCGACGGTGATCAGCGCGAGCCGCCGCGGCTGGCGCAGCAGCTGCCCCGCCCAGGCCCAGCGCCGTACGACGAGCAGGGCCACGGCGACGACGACCAGGGACCACAGCATCCGGTGGGCGAGGATCTCCATCGCCCCGGCGGGCTTCAGCAGCGGCCAGAACAGCGGGACGAGCCCCCACATCCCGTACGCGGCGAAGCCGTTCAGCAGACCTGTCCGCTGCTCGCCCTTCTTGTCGGCCACCGGCCCTCCTTCTCGTCCGCCGCGGCTTTCCTCGCGCGCGTGTTCGCTGCACGAAGGTAGCGCCGAGGGCCCCCGCCTGTCATGGCCGTATCGCTATACGGTCATGACAGGCGGGGGCGTGTGACGGTGAGGGGGGTGCGGGTGGACGGCGGGTGAGGGCGGTGACGGGTCGTGGGGGTGACCGGGGGAGACCCGGATCTTCCCGGTGGAGGGGGTCAGCCCTTGAGGCCGGCGGCTACGGCCTCCGCCAGCGGGGTGGTCGGCCGGCCGGCCAGGCGGGACAGGTCGCCGGTGGAGATGACCAGCTCGCCCTCGGCGATCGAGGCGTCCACGCCGACCAGGATCGAGGCCAACGGCTCGGGGATGCCGGCGTCCTTCAGGATGCCCAGCTTGGTCTCGCCCGGCACCGAGTTGTAGGCGATCTCCCGGCCGGTCTGCCTGCTCAGCTCGGCCGCGTACTCCGCGAAGCTCCACGCCTCGTCGCCGCCCAGCTCGTACGTCTGGTTCTCGTGGCCCTCGCCGGTGAGCACGGCGACGGCGGCGGCCGCGTAGTCGGCGCGCGAGGCCGAGGACAGCCGGCCCGCACCGGCCGCCGCGACGACGGCGTCGTGCGCCAGCACCGGCGCGAGGTTCTCGGTGTAGACCTCGTGGTACCAGCCGTTGCGCAGCAGCGTGTAGGGCAGACCGGAGGCGAGCAGCACCTGCTCGGTGGCCCGGTGGTCGTCGGCGAGCGCGGCGGTCAGGCTGCCGGGGGCGCTGGTGTAGGCGAGCAGCGCGACACCGGCCGCCTTGGCGGCGTCGATGACGACGGTGTGCTGTCCGACCCGGCCCTTGTCGAACTCGTTGCCGGATATCAGCAGCACCTTGTCGCCCGCGGCGAAGAGGCCGTCGAAGGTCTCCGGCCTGTTGTAGTCGGCCACGGCGAGCTTGACGCCCCGCGCCGCGAAGTCGGCGGCCTTCGCCTCGTCGCGCACGACAGCGGTGACCTGCTCGGCCGGGACCTTCTCCAGCAACTGGTGCACGACAAGGCGGCCGAGGTGTCCGGTGGCTCCGGTGACGACGATGCTCATGATTCAGAACTCCTGGTGGGGTGGGTGTGCCACAAACCCTAGGAGGAGCGCTAACTTCAGGAAAGTACCCACTTTGAAGTAAGGTACAGATGTGCCAGTAAGGACTACCCGGCCAGGACAAACAGTGAGTGCGACGGAGACCGCAGCCCGTGCCGGCGACGAGGCGTTGTGCCCCTACCGCCTCGTCCTCGAACACGTCACCAGCCGCTGGGGCGTCCTGATCCTCATCGAGCTGCTGGACCACCCCCACCGCTTCAGCGAGCTGCGCCGCGCGGTCGGCCGGTACGGCCGCACCGTCAGCGAGAAGATGCTCGCGCAGACCCTGCAGACCCTGGAACGCGACGGAATCGTCCACCGCGACGCCAAGCCGGTGATCCCGCCCCGGGTCGACTACTCCCTCACCCCGCTGGGCCGTGAGGCGGCGGAACAGGTCCGGGCCCTGGCGCTGTGGACCGAGGAACGGATGGAGAAGGTGCGGACGGCCCGGGGGGCGTACGACGCGGCCAAGCGGGCTCTGGACGTGGTCGGGGAGGATTCGGCGGTGTGAGCCGAGCCCGGCCGCGGGTGTGCGACACGCGCGGTCCGGGCGCCTGAGCCGGGCGGGCCGGCGCGCGTGACGCGGGCGGTCCGTTCGCCCGTCACACGCGGTCCGTGCGCGCGACACGCGTGACACGCGCGGCCCGGTCGGCCGACTCGCCCGGCCCCGGTACGGGCACAGGAACGGACGAGGGCCCGGACACGTGTGCGTCCGGGCCCTCGTCCGTGCGCGGCGTCGGCCGGTGCAGGCGTCGGCGTACGTCAGCCGATGACGGTCCAGGTGTCGTTGCCGGTGAGCAGGGCGGCGAGGTCACCCTTGCCCTTCTGCCCCACGGCGGCGTCGAGCTGCCCGGCCATCTGCGTGTCGTACACCGGGCGCTCCACGTTGCGCAGCACCCCGATGGGGGTGTGGTGCAGGGTGTCCGGGTCGGCCAGCCGGGAGAGGGCGAAGGCCGTGGCCGGTGAGGCCGCGTGGGCGTCGTGGACCAGGACGCGGTCCTCGTTGTCGGGCGTCACCGTGACGATCTCCAGGTCGCCGGTGAGCGGATCGCGCACCACGCCCCGGCCGCCGTCCGGGCCGAACCGGACCGGCTGCCCGTGTTCGAGGCGGATCACCGCCTCCTCGGCGCTGCGCTGGTCCTTGAGGTCGTCGAAGGCGCCGTCGTTGAAGATGTTGCAGTTCTGGTAGATCTCCACCAGCGCCGTGCCCGGATGGGCGGCCGCCTCCCGCAGGACCCCGGTGAGGTGCTTGCGGTCGGAGTCGATGGTGCGCGCCACGAACGACGCCTCCGCGCCGAGCGCCAGCGACACCGGGTTGAACGGCGCGTCCAGCGAGCCCATCGGCGTCGACTTGGTGATCTTGCCGACCTCGGACGTCGGCGAGTACTGGCCCTTGGTCAGACCGTAGATCCGGTTGTTGAAGAGGAGGATCTTCAAGTTGACGTTGCGGCGCAGGGCGTGGATGAGGTGGTTGCCGCCGATGGACAGCGCGTCGCCGTCACCCGTCACGACCCAGACCGACAGGTCACGGCGGGAGGCGGCCAGACCGGTCGCGATGGCGGGGGCCCGGCCGTGGATGGAGTGCATGCCGTAGGTGTTCATGTAGTACGGGAAACGGGAGGAGCACCCGATGCCCGACACGAACACGACGTTCTCCCGGGCCAGGCCCAGCTCCGGCATGAAGCCCTGCACGGCCGCCAGGATCGCGTAGTCACCGCACCCCGGGCACCAGCGCACTTCCTGGTCCGACTTGAAGTCCTTCATCGACTGCCGGGCCCCGGCCTTCGGTACGAGCGAGAGCGCCTCGATCGTGCCGGTGCCGCTGGTGGACGTCTCAGCCATCGATGGCCTCCTTCAGCGCCGCGGCGAGCTGTTCCGCCTTGAACGGCATTCCGCTGACCTGGTTGTAGGAGCGGGCGTCGACCAGGTACTTCGCCCGGATCAACAGGGCCAGCTGCCCCAGGTTCATCTCCGGGACCACCACCTTGTCGTAACGCCGCAGCACCTCCCCGAGATTCCCCGGGAACGGGTTGAGATGGCGCAGGTGGGCCTGTGCGACCGGCAGCCCCTTCAGCCGCAGCCGGCGTACCGCCGCGGTGATGGGACCGTAGGTGGAACCCCAGCCGAGGACGAGGAGGCGGGCTCCGTCCGGATCGTCGACCTCGATGTCGGGCACCTCGATGCCGTCGATCTTCGCCTGCCGGGTGCGGACCATGAAGTCGTGGTTGGCCGGGTCGTAGGAGATGTTCCCCGTCCCGTCCTGCTTCTCGATGCCGCCGATGCGGTGCTCAAGGCCCGGCGTGCCCGGGACGGCCCACGGACGGGCCAGGGTCTCGGGGTCGCGCTTGTAGGGCCAGAACACCTCGGTGCCGTCGTCCAGGGTGTGGTTGGGGCCCTGCGCGAACCGCACCCGCAGATCCGGCAGCTCGTCGATGCCGGGGATCCGCCACGGTTCGGAGCCGTTGGCCAGATAGCCGTCGGACAGCAGCAGCACCGGCGTCCGGTACGTCAGCGCGATCCGGGCCGCCTCCAGCGCCGCGTCGAAGCAGTCCGCCGGCGTGTACGGCGCGACGATCGGCACCGGGGCCTCGCCGTTGCGGCCGAACATCGCCTGTAGCAGGTCGGCCTGCTCGGTCTTGGTCGGCAGCCCCGTCGAGGGCCCGCCGCGCTGGATGTCGATCACCAGCAGCGGCAGCTCCAGCGACACCGCGAGACCGATCGTCTCCGACTTCAGCGCCACACCCGGACCGGACGTCGTGGTCACCGCAAGCGAACCGCCGAAGGCCGCGCCCAGCGCGGCGCCGATGCCGGCGATCTCGTCCTCGGCCTGGAAGGTCCGTACGCCGAAGTTCTTGTGCTTGGACAGCTCGTGCAGGATGTCCGAGGCCGGCGTGATCGGGTACGAGCCGAGGAACAGCGGCAGCTCCGCCTGGCGGGAGGCGCTGATCAGGCCGTAGGCCAGGGCCAGGTTCCCGGAGATGTTGCGGTAGGTGCCGACCGGGAAGGCTTTCGCCGCCGGGGCTACCTCGTAGGAGACCGCGAAGTCCTCGGTGGTCTCGCCGAAGTTCCAGCCCGCGCGGAAAGCGGTCAGGTTCGCCTCGGCGATCTCCGGCTTCTTCGCGAACTTGGTCCGCAGGAATCTCTCCGTGCCCTCGGTCGGCCGGTGGTACATCCACGACAGCAGGCCCAGCGCGAACATGTTCTTGCTGCGCTCGGCCTCCTTGCGGCTGAGGTCGAAGTCCTTGAGCGCCTCCACCGTCAGCGTGGTCAGCGGCACCGGATGCAGCCCGTAGCCGTCCAGCGAGCCGTCCTCCAGCGGGCTGGTCGCGTAGCCGACCTTCTGCATCGCCCGTTTGGTGAACTCGTCCGTGTTGACGATGATCTCCGCGCCGCGCGGCAGGTCGGCGATGTTGGCCTTCAGCGCCGCCGGGTTCATCGCCACCAGGACGTTCGGCGCGTCGCCCGGTGTGAGGATGTCGTGGTCGGCGAAGTGGAGCTGGAAGGACGAGACACCGGGCAGGGTTCCTGCGGGGGCGCGGATCTCCGCCGGGAAGTTCGGCAGCGTCGACAGGTCGTTGCCGAACGACGCCGTCTCCGACGTGAAACGGTCTCCTGTGAGCTGCATACCGTCACCCGAGTCCCCCGCGAACCGGATGACCACCCGGTCGAGACGCCGGACGTCCTTGGTACCGCCCGGTTTGCGCTGCTCTCCTACGACGGTTCCGTCGGACTGCTCCGCTGGGCTGCTGACCTGGCTGGTCACTGAAGTGGACCTCCTTCGAGGCGGCTGTCCGGGCATGGTCGTCCCCCGGACCTTCCCAGGATCAACCCTACGTCGCTTAGGGTCGCCTTCCCGCGGCCATTCGCATGATGGCCGGCATTCCGGAACGGCCCGTCACCCTGACTTCTCACCATTTCGCCCCCCGGGCTCCGCTGCGTGGCTCCCCGCTCGTTCCTCGGTTCTCATTTCCCGTTCTCGGGCACCGCCATCCCGCGTGCCGGGCGGGCGTGACCATTGCCACGCCCGCCGTCGCGGTCCCACGACCGGACCGTCAGGAGTTCAGATAGGTCAGAACGGCCAGCACGCGCCGGTGGTCCCCCTCGCTCTGCGACAGGCCCAGCTTCAGGAAGATGTTGCTGACGTGCTTCTCCACGGCCCCGTCGCTGACCACCAGCTGCTTGGCGATCGCCGAGTTGGTCCGCCCCTCCGCCATCAGCCCCAGGACCTCACGCTCCCGCGGGGTCAGCCCCGCGAGCACGTCCTGCTTGCGGCTGCGTCCGAGCAACTGGGCGACGACCTCCGGGTCCAGGGCCGTACCGCCCTGAGCCACCCGCACCACCGCGTCGACGAACTCCCGCACCTCGGCGACCCGGTCCTTGAGCAGGTAGCCGACGCCGCGGCTGGATCCGGCCAGCAGTTCGGTGGCGTAGCGCTCCTCCACGTACTGCGACAGCACCAGCACCCCGAGGTCCGGATGCGCCTTGCGCAGCCGTACGGCGGCCCGCACCCCCTCGTCCGTGTGGGTCGGCGGCATCCGTACGTCGGCGACGACCACGTCCGGCAGCGCGCCCTGCGCGTTCAGGTCGGCGATGGTCTTGAGCAGTGCCTCCGCGTCCCCGACACCGCCCACCACGTCGTGCCCGCGGTCGGTCAGCAACCGGGTCAGGCCCTCCCTGAGCAGCACTGAATCCTCGGCTATGACGACCCGCACTCTGTCCTCCACGATCTTCCGGCCCCCCACAGCCTGAACTTCCGACGGTCTTTGTCCGTACGGAAATCCAGCATCCCAGCATTCCCGGCGCATCGCGCCCGGACCCCGGGACGAGTCTTCGAAGGCAGGCCCCGGGAGGGGAGACCGCGGCCTGGCGGACCGGGTTGCCCGCGGTTCCTCATTCAACACGCGGATCGGCCGCCGGGTCGGCGCGGGCTGCGGATGTAGGGGGCGGCTGGGGGCGGTCCCGGAGGCCGGCAGGGGGTGCTCCGGGAGTCGACAGGGGGCGGTCTGGCGGTCTTGCGGTGAGCGGGCGGGTTCCGGCCGGGTGGGCCGATCCGCCCGGCCCCCGTAGGTGGACAGGGGCCGCCCGCGGCCGAGGGACGGGTCCGGCGGCCGAGGGGCGGGTCCGGCGGCCGAGGGGCGGGTCCGGCGGCCGGCCGGGGTCAGCCTCGCCAGGGCAGTTCCGCCGTCACCCGGGTCGGTCCGCCGGGCGGCGAGTCCACCACCAGGATTCCGTCCACCGCGTCCAGGCGCTCCGCCAGCCCGGCCAGACCCGAACCCCCGGTCACCCCGGCGCCGCCCACCCCGTCGTCCACCACCTGGAGCATCAGCCGGTCGTCCGTCCGCCACACGTCCACCGACGCCGAGGTCGCCCGCGAGTGCTTGCTGATGTTCTGCAACAGCTCCGAGACCGTGAAGTAGGCGATGCCCTCGATCGCGGGGGCGGGGCGGTGCGTCAGGTCGACCTCGACCCGCACCGGCACGGTGCAGCGGGAGGCCACCGCGGAGAGCGCGGCGTCCAGGCCGCGGTCGGTCAGGACGGCGGGATGGATGCCGCGGGCCAGGTCGCGCAGCTCCTGGAGCGCCGTCTTCACCTCGCCGTGCGCCTCCGCCACCATCCGCGCCGCCGAGTGCGGGTCCTCGGCCAGCTTTTCCTTGGCCAGCCCCAGATCCATGGCCAGCGACACCAGCCGGGCCTGCGCCCCGTCGTGCAGGTCCCGCTCGATCCGTCGCAGGTCCGCCGCCGCCGTGTCGACCACCACGCCCCGGTCCGACTCCAGCTCCACCACCCGCGCCGACAGCCGCGACGGCCCGAGCAGCCCGTACACCAGCAGCCGGTCCACCATCGTCAGTGCCCGCACGATCCACGGCGTGGCCAGCGTGAACAGCAGCCCGACCAGCGCCGTGACGGTGATCTCGAAGGGGTTGTCGAGGTAGATCCCGTGGTGGGCGTCGCCGTACAGCTGGATACCGCTCTGGCCGGCGTACATCGGGAAGACCCAGAACCACAGTGGATACGTCAGCAGCGACCAGCCGATGGACCAGAAGGTCACCCCGACGACGAAGGAGAACACCGCCCACGGGAAGTGCAGCAGCGCGTACAGCACGTGCCGCCACGACGCGCCGCTCTTCAGCACCGCGCCGACCCAGGCCATGACGCCCGGCTTGCGCATCCGCAGCGGTTCCGGCTCGGCCACCTCAAGACCGAGCAGGCCACGGGCCCGCGCCCGCTCCAGCATGCCCAGACCGCGGCACCCCGCCAGCGCCGCCGCCAGGACCGGCACGCCGAGGAACGTCACCAGCAGACCCGCCCCGAGCGACAGCATGGTCACCGTGAACACGAACATCAGGATGCTGATCGGCAGGCTCAGCAGCACGTAGCCGAACTCGCGCCAGCTGCGTGCCTCGAACGGCGCGCGCAGGGCGGCCGGCAGCCGGTGCCGGCGCTCGCCGTCGTAGTCGTACCGGTGCCCGTACCCCGGCCCGTACCCCTGTCCGTACTGCGTGGCCATCGGCGTCGTCCTGTTCTCCTCGTCAGCGGCCTTCTGCCGTATCACCACCGTCCTCCGCCGCAGGTCCGCGGACCATGGAGGTCGTCGGCGTCTTGGACGGGGGGTTTTCCCCACCCCGGTGGGGGATTTCGAGCCCGGCCGGGGAATCCCGGCGCGGTCACTGAGTCCGACGGCCGGCCGCCCTCGGTGGGGCGGATTGCGGTGGCGGGTCAGGGGCGTGGGGCGGAGCCAACCGTCGTGGGGCGGGGCCAGCGGTTGTGGTGCGGGGCCGGCCGTTGTGGTGGCGGTCAGGGGTTGTGGTGCGGGGCCGGCCGTTGTGGTGGCGGTCAGGGGTTGTGGTGTGGGATCGGCCGATGTGGTGCGGGGCCAGGGGTTGTGGTGCCGGGTCAGCCGTCGTGGTGCGGGGCCAGGGGCAGTGGTGCCGGGCAAGGGGTCGTGGTGCCAGGGTCAAGGGGTCTCCGCCCGGTCCCGCCAGGGGAGTTCGGCGGTGATCGTGGTCGGGCCGCCGACCGGGGAATCGACGACGAACAGCCCGTCCACCGCGCCGAGCCGCTCCGCCAGCCCGCGCATCCCGCTGCCGGCGTCCAGCCGTGCCCCGCCCCGGCCGTCGTCCCACACCTGGATGAGCAGCCGGTCCGCGGACCGCCAGACCTCGACGGACGCGGTCCGCGCACCACTGTGCTTGCTGATGTTCTGCAACAGTTCCGAGACCGTGAAGTAGGCGATGCCCTCGATCGCGGCGGCCGGCCGTGACTCCAGATCGGCGGTCACCTTCACCGGCACCGTGCAGCGGGAGGCCACCGACGACAGCGCGGCGTCCAGACCGCGGTCGGTCAGGACCGCGGGATGGATGCCCCGGGCCAGGTCGCGCAACTCCTGCAACGCGAGTTTCACCTCGCCGTGCGCCTCCTCGACCATCGCCGCCGCCGAATCGGGGTCCTCCAGCAGTTTCTCCTTCGCCAGGCCGAGCCCCATCGCCAGATTGACCAGCCGGGCCTGTGCCCCGTCGTGCAGGTCACGCTCGATCCGCCGCAGGTCCGCCGCCGCGGTGTCCACCACGATCCCGCGGTCGGACTCCAGTTCCGCGATACGGCGCTCCAATTCGTCGGAGGGCGACAGCAGGCCGCGCACCATCACCCGGTCCACGTTCGTCAGGCCCCGCGCGATGAACGGCAGCACCGGCCAGAGCACGAACAGCGACGGCAGCGTGATGGCGAAGGTCAGGATGCCCCAGGGCAGCCGGATCACGTCGTAGAGCAGGGTGCGCCAGCCCACCGGGTCCTTCAGCGCCGACCACATCCGTTGCAGCAGCCCGTCGCCGACGCCGCGCGGCAACCGGCTCGGCTCGTCGACCTGCACCCCGAGCAGCGCCCGGGCACGGCCCCGCTCCAGCTTCCCCAGCACCCGCGCACCGAGCAGGGTGGCGGCGAGCAGCGGGAAACCGATCACGGTGATGGTCAGCCCACCACTGGTGACGAGTGCCACGGTCGCGTAGGTGAAGCCGAGCAGCGCCACCGGCAGGTTCACCAGGAGATGCGCGATCTCCTTCCAGGTCTGCGCGGTGTAGGCGAAGCGGGCCGGCGGCGGACGGTCGTCACCGTCGGCCGGGGCCGTCTCGGCGGAGGAGAGGCGAGCGGTCATACGGGCAAGCGTGCCGTGCGCCGCGCTCCGACGCCATGAGGTCCGCCGCCGCGGGGCCGGGGGGAAAACCCCACCTCCTCCTCGTACCGGCGGGACGGGACGCATCTCATGCCGGTGGGCGAGACGAACCTCTTGCCGGTGGGGCGGGATGGATCTCATGCCGGTGGGGCGGGACGGACGGAGTCCGAGACAGTCTGCTTACCGCTTCTTTAACAGGGCCTAGACTCCGGTGCGTACAGACCGTCGAATCGTGTCGCATCACAGGCCATCACAGGCATCGCAGGCATCACCAAGGCACTCAGTTCACAGGTCAGGGAGCGAGGGACGGACGTTGCGGGAGATGTTGGGGGGCCCGACGGTGGTCGTCGCGGCGGACTACTTCCGGTCCTATTCCGTCGTGGGACTGCTCGCGCTGGTGGGTGTGCTCTTCGTCGGGGCCGCCTTCGGCGCCGGCCGGCTGCTGCGCCCGGTCGTCCCCACCCCTGAGAAACTGCTCACGTACGAATGCGGCGTCGACCCCGTGGGCGAGGGCTGGGCCCACACCCAGGTCCGCTACTACGTGTACGCCTTCCTGTACGTGATCTTCGCCGTCGACTCGATCTTCCTGTTTCCCTGGGCGACCGTCTTCGCCGCCGACGGCTACGGCGGGACCACGCTCGTGGAGATGTTCATCTTCCTCGGCTTCCTCGCCGTGGGCCTGCTCTATGCATACAAGAAGGGCGTCCTGACATGGACGTGACCCCCACCACCCCCGAGCCCGTGCCGCTTCCGGAGCCCGTGCCGCTCCCCGAGCCCGGATTCCCCGCCGCCGAAGACAGGGGGAGGCTCGGTGCACTGGCGCGTCTGGCCCCCGAGCCGATGAAGATCGTCCTGAACTGGGGCCGCCGCTACTCGCTCTGGGTCTTCAACTTCGGCCTCGCCTGCTGCGCGATCGAGTTCATCGCCGCGTCGATGGCCCGCCACGACTTCATCCGGCTCGGCGTCATCCCCTTCGCGCCCGGCCCCCGCCAGGCCGACCTGATGGTCGTCTCCGGCACGGTCACGGACAAGATGGCGCCCGCCGTGAAGCGCCTGTACGAGCAGATGCCCGAGCCGAAGTACGTCATCTCCTTCGGCGCCTGCTCCAACTGCGGCGGCCCCTACTGGGACTCGTACTCCGTCACCAAGGGCGTCGACCAGATCATCCCGGTGGACGTCTACGTCCCCGGCTGCCCACCACGCCCCGAAGCGCTGCTCCAGGGGATCCTCAAGCTCCAGGAGAAGATCGCCCGGGAGTCGCTGGGGGAGCGGTACGGCGCCTCCCGGCCGTCCGCCGCCACCCTGCAGAGCGGGCTGGTGCGCCCGCCGACCGCGGCGCCGGCGAGCCTGCCGACGGCGGAACGGGTACGTCCGCCGACGGTCGAGCCGGTGCGTCCGCCGGCCGCGGAGTCCGTGCGTCCGCCGACCGCGGAGCCGGAGTGTCCGTCGACCGAGGAGGGGGACGCGTGATGACCACCGTCGGCTGGCTACCCGCCCCCGTCGAGGAACTCTTCGGCCCCGAGGCCACGGCGGAGCTGTCGTACGAGGTGCTCACCGTCGACGTGCCCCCGCAGTCCTGGATCCCCGCTCTGCACACCGCGCGTACGACCCTGACCTGCACTTACTTCGACTGGCTGAGCGCGGTCGACGAACCGGGCAGGGGCTTCCGGGTGTCCGCGCACGTGGTCGCCCTGTCCCCGGTGCGACGCCTGCTGCTGCGCACGACCGTCCCCCACGAGGCGCCCGAGCTGCCCTCCGCCGTCGGGGTCTACGCCGGTGCGGCCTGGCACGAGCGCGAGACGTACGAAATGTTCGGCGTCCGCTTCGAAGGCCACCCCGCCCTGGACCACCTGCTGCTCCCGGAGACCTTCGAGGGCCACCCGCTCCGCAAGGACTTCGTCCTGGCCGCCCGCGTCGCCAAGGCATGGCCGGGCGCCAAGGAACCGGGCGAATCCGAGCACGGCGGCCCCAAGCGCCGCCAGATGCTCCCCCCGGGTGTCCCCGACCCCAACGACTGGGGCCCCCTGAAGGGCCAGCTCCCACCGGCCCCCGCCCGTCCGGCCCGCCGCTCCCGCACGGCGGCGGAACCCTCCGCCGCCCCGGCCGGGCCCGGCGGCGCAGCGTCACGGCCGCCCCGCCGCGCACGCACGGCGGCGGAGGGGTCCGCGAGTCAGACGGGGGCCGTCGGTTCCGCCGGGGCCGTCGGCGGTGCGTCCGAGGCGGGGCAAGCCGAGACGCCCGCGCCCCGTGGGACGGGCGGCGCCTCGGGGACGACGACCGGTCGACGATCCGAGGGTTCCGGCACGGCCACCCCGCGTCGGTCGCGCAGCGCATCCGAAGGATCCGCCTCGCAGCGCGCTGCCGCCCGCCCCGAGCCGGAGCCGGAATCGCAACCGGGGTCGGAGCCGGAATCGCAACCGAGGCCAGGACCGGAATCGGGACCGGGGTCGGAGCCGCGATCGCAATCGGAACCGGTGCCGGGAGCCACGACACCCGGCACGGCCGACGACCATCCGTCCCCCCGGCCCACGGCACCCCGTCGCCCGGACGCGCCCTGGCACCACGCCCGCCCGGCCTTCGACGAACCGGAACGACAGCAGCCGCAACAAGCTGAGCCCACCGACGCCGGGACCGGGCCGGAACCCGCGACGGGCGGGACCCCCGCTCCCGCACAGGCGCCTTCGACGGCTGGGGCGCCCTCCGCGGCCGAGTCGCCCTCGGCGGCCGAGCCGGGCTCAACGCAGCCCCCGCCTCCCGAGGAACCCACTCCCAAGGAATCCCCTTCCGAGGAACTCCCTCCTGAGGAACCCCCTTCCAAAAACCCGGACTCCGGGGCTCCCGCCCCGGACAACGCCCCCGACACCCCCACAGGAGGCCCGCAGTGAACGGCGCGTTGGACGTCGCCCTGCGACTCCTCGCCGTGTTCGTCGTCTTCCTCGCCTTCCCGCTGATCGTCGGGCAGACCGAGCACAAGGTGATGGCGCACATGCAGGGCCGCCTCGGCCCGATGTACGCTGGTGGCTTCCACGGCTGGGCCCAACTCATCGCGGACGGAGTGAAGTTCGCGCAGAAGGAGGACGTCGTCCCGAACGGCGCCGACCGCCGCATCTTCCAACTCGCCCCGGCCGTCGCCCTCCTCCCGTATCTGCTCGTCCTGCTCGCCATCCCGATCGGCCCCGGCGAAGGCGCGGTCGGCCAGGTCCTCGACGCGGGCGTCTTCTTCGTCCTCGCGGTGATGGGCGTCGGCGTCCTCGGCTCGCTCATGGCGGGCTGGGCCAGCGCCAACAAGTTCTCCCTCCTCGGCGGCCTGCGCACTGCCGCCCAGCTCCTCGCCTACGAACTCCCGATGCTGCTCGCCGCCGCCTCCGTGGCGATGGCGGCCGGCACCCTCTCCCTTCCTGGCATCCTCCACGCCTTCGAGTGGTGGTGGCTGCCCTGGCAGCTCGTCGGCGCGATCGTCTTCTTCGTCGCCGGCCTCGCGGAACTCCAGCGACCGCCCTTCGACATGCCCGTGGCCGACTCGGAGATCATCTTCGGCGCGTACACGGAGTACACCGGCCTGCGCTTCGCCCTGTTCCTGCTCGCCGAGTACGCCGGGATCATCGTCCTCTGCGGTCTGACCACCGTCCTCTTCCTCGGTGGCTGGCACGGCCCCTGGGGCGCCGACGGCCTCGGCTGGGTCTGGACCCTGCTGAAGACGGCGATCCTCGCCTTCGTGGTCATCTGGCTCCGCGTCACCTACCCGCGGCTGCGCGAGGACCAGCTCCAGAAGCTCTCCTGGACCCTCCTCGTCCCCCTTTCCCTCGCCCAGATCGCCCTCACCGGCATCGTCAAGGTGGTGATCCAGTAGCCATGGCCCCCTTCCCTGGCAGCGGCCTCGCCAAGGGCCTGGCCGTCACCCTGCGCACGATGACGAAGAAGACCGTCACCGAGCAGTACCCGGACGTCCAGCCCGACCTGCCGCCCCGCACCCGGGGCGTCATCGGACTGTTCGAGGAGAACTGCACGGTCTGCATGCTGTGCGCCCGCGAGTGCCCCGACTGGTGCATCTACATCGACTCCCACAAGGAGACGGTCCCCGCCGCCACCCCCGGCGGCCGCGAGCGCAGCCGCAACGTCCTCGACCGTTTCGCCATCGACTTCTCCCTCTGCATGTACTGCGGTATCTGCATCGAGGTCTGTCCCTTCGACGCGCTGTTCTGGTCCCCGGAGTTCGAGTACGCCGAGACCGACATCCGCGAACTCACCCACGAACGCGACAAGCTCCGCGAGTGGATGTGGACCGTCCCGCCGCCGCCCGCCCTGGACGCCGCCGCGGAGGAACCCAAGGAGATCGCCGCCGCCCGCAAGACCGCCGAGAAGCTGGCCGCCGCCCGGAGCGAGCCCACGGAGACCGAACCCGGGGAGGGAGACACGTGAGCCCCGCCGCGCCGCACGGCTTCCTCTCCCCGACCGGAGTCGAGATCGCCTTCGTCCTCGTCGGCCTGGTCACCTTCGGCGCCGGGCTCGTCGCCGTCACCACCCGGCAACTGGTGCACGCCGCCCTGTGGCTCGTGGTCACCCTCGGCGGCCTCGCCGTCGAATACCTCCTGCTGACCGCCGAGTTCATCGCCTGGGTACAGGTACTCATCTACGTCGGTTCCGTCGTCGTCCTCCTCCTCTTCGGTCTGATGCTCACCAAGGCCCCCATCGGCCGCTCCCCGGACGCCGACTCCGGCAACCGCTGGGCCGCCCTCGCCGTGGCCGTCGCCGCCGCGGCCGCCCTGGTGTGGGTGGTCGTCGACGCCTTCCGCAGCACCTGGATCGACCTGGACGGCGCCGCCGCCGGATCGGCGAAGGTCACCGGCCAGAGCCTCTTCCGGCACTGGGTCCTCCCCTTCGAGGCCCTGTCCGTCCTCCTCCTCGCCGCTCTGGTAGGCGCGATCGTCCTGTCCCGCAAGGCGAAGGCGAACGCGGACGCGGACACGACCGGCCCCATCGCTCCCACCGGCCGTCCCACCGCACCGAACGGTCCCACCGCACCGAACGGTCCCACTGGCGCGAGCCGTCCCACCAGCCCGAACAGTCCCTTCGGCCGCGAGGCCCCCGGGACCCGCGACGGTCGGTCCGCCTCCGGCACCCGCGACGGCCGGCCCGCCGCAGGGGAGCGCAATGGTCGGCCCGCTGCGGGCGAGCGCGACGGCCGGCCCGCCGCCGGGGAAGCCGAAGGAGCCCGCTGATGCACCTCGTCTATCCCGCCGTGCTCTCCGCCCTCCTGTTCTGCACCGGCCTGTACGGCGTCCTCGCCCGCCGCAACGCGGTCCTGGTCCTGATGTCGGTCGAGCTGATGCTCAACGCCGTCAACCTCAACCTGGTGGCCTTCGACGTCTGGCTCAGCAAGGCCGCCAAGGAGACCCTGCACTCCGGCCAGGCCCTGACCCTGTTCACCATCGCCATCGCCGCCGCCGAGATCGGCATCGGCCTGGCGATCGTCCTCGCCGTCTACCGCAACCGCGGCACCTCCGACATCGACCGGCTCCGCGACACCGCAGAGGGCCCCGAGGGCGACGGCCCCGACAGCGGCGCCTCCGCCGCCGAGAAGGCTGAGGCCACCGCGTGACCACGACCACCCTCGCCGTTCTCGTCCCCCTCCTGCCCTTCCTGGGTGCCGTGGCCGGCCTGCTGTTCGGCCGCACGGCCCCCGGCTTCGTCCGCCCGCTCGCCGTCCTGCCGACCCTCGCCTCCCTCGTACTGGCCGTGCTGGTCGCCGTGCGCCAGGGCGGCGGCCACGCGCTCGACTCCGCCACCGAGCTGACGCCCACCGGTTCGGTCCCGGTCGAACTCGCCCTGCACATCGACGGCTTCGCCGCCCTCGTCGCCCTCCTGGTCGGCGTGGTCGCCACCTGCGTGCAGATCTACTCGACCGGCTACCTGCGCGACGACCCGCGCTACCCCTCGTACGCCGCTCTCGTCTCCCTCTTCACCTCCGCGATGTTCCTGGTCGTCTACTCCGGCGACCTGATCGTGCTGCTGGTCGGCTGGGAAGTCATGGGCATCTGCTCCTACTTCCTGGTCGGCCACTACTGGGAGACCCCCGAGGCCCGCGCCGCCTCCCTCAAGGCATTCCTCGTCACCAAGCTCGGTGACGTGCCCTTCCTCATCGGCCTGTTCGCGCTCGCCACCGACGCCGGGTCCTTCCGCATCACCCGCGTCCTCGGCACCGTCACGAGCGGCGGACTCGACCACCCGACCCTGATCGCCCTCCTGCTCCTCGCGGGCGTGGCGGGCAAGTCGGCGCAGTTCCCGCTGCACACCTGGCTCCCCGACGCGATGGCGGGCCCCACACCCGTCTCCGCGCTGATCCACGCCGCGACGATGGTCGCCGCCGGTGTCTACTTCGTCGCCCGTCTCCTCCCCGTCTTCCAGGCATCCTCGGCCGCGATGGTCGTCCTCGCCGTCATGGCCGCCGTCACCATGGCCGGCTCGGCGCTCGCCGCGCTCGCCCAGGACGACATCAAACGCGTCCTCGCCTACTCCACGATCGGCCAGCTCGGCTACATGACCGGCGCCCTCGCCGTCGGCGACCGCGCTGCCGCTGTCTTCCACCTCCTGTCCCACGGCGCCTTCAAGGCACTGCTGTTCCTCGCCGCCGGCGTGCTCATCCACGCCGCCGGCACCAACTCACTGGCCGCCATGTCCCGCATGAGCCGGCTGCGCGACCGCGTCCCCGACGCCTACTGGACGATGACCGTGGCGCTCCTCGCGCTCGCCGCGATCCCGCCCTTCAGCGGCTTCTTCTCCAAGGAATCCGTCCTCGGCGCCGCCGAGCACGTCGCCACCGGGCACACCGGGCACGCCCCCGGCCCGGCGGGCTGGATCGTCCTCGTCGCCGGCCTGCTGACCGCCCTCCTCACCGCCGCGTACGCGACCCGCCTGTGGCTGCTCGCCTTCCGTGGCCGGGGAGCCGAGGCCCCGGACCACGGCAAGCAGCCGCTCACCATGACCGTCGTCCTGTGGGTGCTGGCCGTCCCGTCGCTCGCCTTCGGCGGGTTGGCGTTCCGCCTGCTGCCCGACTGGTTCGACGGCGGCAGCCTGGCCCCGACCCTCACCACCTCGGTGCTCTCCACCGGCCTCGCCCTGGTCGGCGTGCTCGTCACCTACGGTGCCTGGCAGCGCACCAGCGCCCTGGCCGCCCGTACCCCGACGGGAGCGGTCGCCGCCCACCCCGAGGCCGCCGCCGGACTCGTCGAGGAAGAGACCATGGCCGGCCCGTCACCCGAGCACCACCCCGCAACGAGCCGCCACCCGGCGCCTCTTCCGATTCCGCCCGCCCACGGCGACGCGGCCCACGCCCCCGACCCGGCCGACCCCGGACGGCTGCTGCTCGGCCCGCTGCAGCGGCACGCCGCCGCCGGCTTCCATGTGGACACCCTGTACGCGGTCCTGTTCGTCCGCCCGGTCCAGGCCGGAGCGAGTCTCGTCCGGTTCCTCGACCGTGAGGTCGTCGACACCTACGTACGCGGCGCGGCAGCAGCGCCCCGCCTGCTCGGGGCCGCCGTACGGCGCGCCCAGACCGGCAACGTACAGACCTATGTGAGCGCGTTGCTCGCCGGCACCGTCGTCCTGGCAGTCGCCGTCCTCCTCGTCGCCACGGGAGCGTGAGCAGGCGTGATCGGTATCAACGAGTCCGTGATGCAGTTCCTTCTGGCGTTCGTCGTCGTCGGCCCGCTCCTCGGCGCCGTCACCGCTCTGCTGCCCGCACCGCCCGGACTGAAGGGGAAGTCGCCCGACCAGGCCGTACTACGCCACGGCGTGACCGTGACCGGCGCGATCCTTGCCGCCGCCATCGTCCTGGCGCTCGGCTTCGACCACGGCCATCCGTCGAGGATGCAGGCCACGACCGACATCAGCTGGATCCCCGCACTCGACGTGCGGATCCACCTCGGCATCGACGGCATCTCCCTCCCCCTTCTGGTCCTGAGCGCGCTGCTGACCTTCCTCTGCGCGCTCTACTCCTACTTCAAGATGCCTTCGGGCCCGTCCCCGAAAGCCTTCGTCGCCCTGCTGCTCCTGCTGGAGTCCGGCACCCTCGCGACCTTCGCCGTCCTCGACCTGCTGCTGTTCTTCCTCGCCTTCGAGATGGTCCTCGTCCCGATGTACTTCCTCATCGCCCGCTGGGGCGGCGAGGGGCGGACCCGGGCCGCGTGGAAATTCATCCTGTTCACCCTGCTCGGATCCGTGGTCATGCTGCTCGGCCTGCTCCTGATCGGAATCAAGGCGGGCACGTTCGACATGATGGCACTCGCCACTGACAACGGCCGGTCGCTGACCACATCCGTGCAGGTCATCGCCGTTTTGGCGATCGGCATCGGGCTCGCGGTCAAGACCCCGATGTGGCCGCTGCACAGCTGGCTGCCGGACGCCCACACCGCCGCGCCGACCGTCGGCTCGGTCCTGCTGGCCGGCGTCCTGCTGAAGATGGGTACGTACGGGTTCGTCCGTATTCTGCTGCCGGTCGCGCCCGAGGGCTTCCGGACCTTCGCGCCCTACCTCGCCGCCTTCGCCGTCGTCGGGATCATCTACGGATCCCTGGCCTGCCTGGCCCTCGCCAGACCGGGCGCGAAGGGCGACCTCAAACGGCTCATCGCCTACTCCTCCGTCGGCCACATGGGCTTCGTCCTGCTCGGCATCGCCACGATGACCCCGACCGGCGTCAACGGCGCACTGTTCGCCAACATCGCCCACGGCCTGATCACCGGCCTCCTGTTCTTCCTGGTCGGCGCCGTCAAGGACCGCACGGGCAGCACCGACCTCGACACCCTCTCCCGCCCGTCACCCGACCGGCGCCCCGCACCGGGCGACACCGCCGCGCCGGACCGATCCCTGCCGGGCGCCGCGCTGTACGGCAAGGCACCGCGGCTCGGCGGCCTGCTGGCCTTCGCCGCGGTCGCCTCCCTGGGCCTCCCCGGCCTGGCCGGGTTCTGGGGCGAGATGCTGGCCCTGTTCGGCGCGTTCCGGCCCGCCGCCGGCCTCAGCCGCCCCGCGTTCCTCACGTTCCTGGCGATCGCCGCGTTCGGCACCCTGCTGACTGCCGCGTACATGCTCATCGTGGTCCGCCGTGTCTGCATGGGCCCCGCACCGCGACAGACGCCTGAGCTCGCCGACGTCCGGCCGTACGAGTTCGCGGCCTGGACCCCGCTCGTCGTCCTCACCGTCCTGGCCGGACTGTGGCCCAGGGCCCTCCTCGGCCTGACCGACCCGGCCGTGCAGCAGTTCCTCGCAGGAGGCACCCGATGAGCCATCCGGCCCAGCCCCTGGCCGAGTCGCTGGTCCAGTCCGTCGACTGGCTCGCGATCGCCCCGCCCACCGCCGCAGCGGTCGTCGGCCTCGCGATCCTTGTCGCCGACCTGTTCGTGCCGGACGCCAAGAAGGCCGTGCTCGGCTGGGTCGCGGTGGCCGGACTCGCCGTCTCGGCCCTCCTGCTGCTGCCGCTCCTCGACGGCGACCGCAGCACCTTCTGCCAGAGCGGCGACCCGCGCCTGTGCAGCTACACGGCCGACCGGTTCACCCTCGTCATCCAGTTCCTCGTCCTCGGCGGCGCCCTCCTGGCCGCCCTGCTGTCGGTCACCGCGCTCAAGGACGGACGCCGGAGACTCCCCGAAGGGGAGTTCTGGTTCCTGCTGCTCTCCTCCGCCGCGGGCGCCGCCCTGCTGCCCGCCTCCCGCGACCTCGCCACCCTCGTCGTCGCCCTGGAGGTCGCCTCGCTGCCGGCCTTCGCCCTCGTCGGCATCCGGCACGGCGACCGCAGGTCCTCCGAAGCGGCCCTGAAGTTCTTCCTGTCCTCGGTCACCGCCACCGCGGTCACCCTGCTGGGCATCAGCTTCGTCTACGCCACCACGGGCACCCTCTACCTCACCCGGATCGCCGACCGCATCCAGCACGTCGACGGACAGTTCCACACGCTCGCCCAGACCGGCGTCGTTCTCACCCTGGTCGGCTTCGCCTTCAAGACCGCCGCCGTCCCCTTCCACTTCTGGGTGCCCGACACCTACGTGGGAGCCCCCCTGCCCGTCGCCGCCTTTCTGTCGGTCGTCGGCAAGTCCGTCGGATTCTCCGGCCTGATCCTGGTCACCGTCGTCGCCTTCCCGTCGTACGCCGACGCCTGGGGCCCCGCGATGGCCGTGCTGGCCGCCCTCACCATGACCGTCGGCAACGTCGGCGCCCTGCGGCAGCAGGCCACGCGCGCGTACAGCGCGGTACGGCTGCTCGCCTGGTCCTCCGTCGGCCAGGCCGGCTACCTCCTGGTGCCGATCGCCGCCGCCGGATACTCCGCGGACGCCCGCAAATCGATCGGATCCACGGTCGCCTACGCCCTCATGTACGCCGCCGTCAACCTCGGAGCCTTCGCCGTCGCCGCCCTGGTGGGCCGCGCGAAACCCGGCAACCGCGTCAGCGACTACCGCGGCCTGTACGCCTCGAACCCCGTGACCGCCCTGCTCCTGGCCTTCTTCCTGCTCTGCCTCGCCGGACTGCCCCCGGGCGTCATCGGCCTCTTCGCGAAGGTCACCGTCTTCTCCGCCGCCGTCGACGCGGGCCTCGGCTGGCTGGCCGTCGTCATGGCCGTGAACGTGGTCATCGCGCTCTACTACTACCTCCAGTGGACGGCCCTGCTGTTCCGCGCGCCCGAGGGCGAGCCCGCGCGACACCAGGTCCCCGCCCCCCTCACGGCCGCCCTCGCGCTCACCGGCGCCCTCGGCGTCGCCCTCTCCGGAGCGCCCCAACTGGTACTCCGCTTCGCCGGTACCGGCCTGTTCTGAACAGCCCCGCCCGCGCGCGTGGAGCGGCCGGGCCCGGCGCACGTCCCCGGACATCGGCCGTCCTCACCCGGACGGCCGACGCCTGCCCGCGCCCCCGTAAGGGAACTAGCGGCTGCCGCCTGGCGTTGACCAGTACGGGAGGGTCCACTGGACGTGACACCACGGCACCAGTGGCTACGGAGATCCAGCAACCGCACCAGCAAGCACGCACCAGCAAGCAAAGGGTTCCCCTGCTGCACGATTTGGAGGGCGTACCGTGCACCGCCGGCACAACGGGCTCAGGACCGCAGTACTCCTGGGGGGACTGTCCGCACTCATCATCGTCATCGGCAGCTTCTTCGGCCGCACGGGCCTGATCGTCGCGGTTCTGATCGCCCTGGGCACGAACGCGTACGCGTACTGGAACAGCGACAAGCTGGCGCTACGCGCGATGCGTGCCCGCCCGGTGAGCGAATTCGAGGCCCCGGCCCTGTACCGGATGGTCCGTGAGCTGTCCACCCAGGCCCGCCAGCCCATGCCCCGCCTGTACATCTCCCCCACGGAAGCACCCAACGCGTTCGCGACCGGCCGCAACCCGCGCAACGCCGCCGTGTGCTGCACCGAAGGAATCCTGCGCCTCCTGGACGAACGCGAGCTGCGCGGCGTCATCGGACACGAACTCAGCCACGTCTACAACCGGGACATCCTCATCTCGTCCGTCGCCGGCGCCCTCGCCTCGGTGATCATGTTCCTGGTCAACTTCGCCTGGCTCATTCCGGTCGGCCGTTCCGACGACGACGAGGGCCCCGGCATCTTCGGCATGCTGCTGATCATCATTCTGGGCCCGCTCGCCGCCAGCCTCATCCAGCTGGCCATCAGCAGATCCAGGGAGTACGAGGCGGACGCCTCCGGTGCCCAGCTCACCGGCGACCCGCTCGCCCTCGCCGGCGCCCTGCGCAAACTCGACGCCGGCACCAAGCAACTGCCCCTGCCGCCCGAGCCCAGGATCGAGACGGCGAGCCACATGATGATCGCGAACCCCTTCCGTCCCGGCCAGGGACTGTCCAAGATGTTCTCGACCCATCCGCCCATGGCGGACCGTATCGCCCGGCTCGAAAAGATGGCAGGTCGTACCCGGTGAAGACCGCGTCCACGGACCGGCGGACCGTGCCCTTGCGCCCCTTCGGGAGCAGGAAAGCGATCTTGGCCCATTCTGCGTCGGAGAGCGCGGCAGCGGGGATGCCGAGGCCGGTAGCGGCGTACCAGGCCCGCACGGTGCAGGGGACACCGCCGCGCCGATCATCGAGTACCGGGCCGGTGATCGTCACCTTCAGTTCCAGCATGGACAAAATGGCCGCTTGCTGCTCGGGGGCCATGTCTGGGAATGACTTGCGTGCCATGGCCGCCAGCGCGATGAGATCGCGGGCGCGCTGATCCGATTCCCTCCATTTCTGCCAGCCATTCGGCCGCCTCGCCGCGCAGGTTCTGAAGCTGTTGGAGTTCTTCGTTCAGTACGGCTGTGGCCGCCTCAATGGCGTCCGACGGCTTGCTCTGCTTGGCAGTGGCGACGATGACGGCAGCAATCGACGAGTTCATCCCCTCGATCTGCTGGTCAAGATCTGCGATCCGGTCCACGAGGGCGGCTGTGTCCCCTTCCGCCATGCCGATCCACTCGGCAGCCAGTTCCTGAAGCTTTTCGCTGTCGCTTGCGATCTCGGTGACGTGTTTCCATACGTGCTTCTCAAGCGCATCGGCGTCAATGCGGGAGCAGCCGCAGGGCTTCTGGCTGAGATCCTTAGGCGCAGCACCGGTGCACCGGTAGAACCGGGCGCATTCCCGCTCAGATGCGTAGCTGATTCCGGTGTACGTCCTCCTACAGAGGCTCACGACCCGGCCACTCAGTGGGTAGGACCAACGTTGCCCGCTGCTGTGCTTTGCGGTCGCGGCGACCTTTCGCTGTAGCTCAACGCTCTGTTCCTCGGTCAGGATCCGAGGCAGTTCAATCCTGACGGAGGCGCCCCAGATGAGACTGCCGCTCTCGTCGGTCCTGGCGTGCTTCCCACGGAAGACAATCACGCCATCGAGAACCGGCGCCGACATCACGCGGTCGCGGAGGTTGTCACGATTCCATGTCTTGCCTGAACGTGCCGTGACGCCTTCAGCGTTAAGACGGATTGTGGCTTTGCGAAGGTTGAGCCCTTCGCCCACGACAAGGTCACACACACGTCTGATGACCTTCGCCTCGTCCTCGTCGACCACTAAGTACGAACCAGGCGTCCCCTTGTCGGCGATGCGGTATCCGTAGGGAGGGCGTCCGCCGATGTGCGCGGCCGGCGTCAGTTCCGCCTTCTCCTGCAACCCGCCCTGAGTACGGTCCCGGATCGTCTCCCACTCGGTCTCGGCGTTGTCGGCGTCACGGCGCATTTTCTTGCGCCCCTCACTTGTGGTGTTGTCGTAGTCGTCTGCCACGACTGCCATGTAAACGCCGATGTGTTCGAGGGCCCAGACCCAGCGCCAGAAGGCACGGCCCTTGCGTCCGATCACACGGCCGTCAGGTACGAGCACGATGTCGAAGGGGCGTGGAGTCTGCTGAGCGTCGTCCATGAGGCGCTTGAGATCGCCACGGTCAGCGGCTTCCAGGGAGCCAGACACTCCCTCGTCCTTGTAGGTCCCGACATGCGCCCATTGCTTGAGCACGATGTGACGAGTGGTCTTCCGGCTCTGCCTGGCTACGCCGTAGCCCTTCTTCTGCTCCTCAGTCGAGACGCGCAGGTAGTCGACAGCCCGCAGCGTACGTGTGCGGACCATCCGTGCGGTGGTCTCGATGACTGAGGGCAGGGCTGTGCTGTGCTTTCATTGGACACGTCGCCTCCCAATCAGTCGGCCGGCCCCGGGGCGGTACCAGCCGCTGCCGGGGCGCCTGTCTTAACTCCGAGACCAATCTCCCATCTGACGCTGCGTCGGGGGAATGTGCATGTCGAAGGTCGCGCCTCTGTGGTCCGAACAGGATCCGCAGCAACAGCGCGCGCTCGGCCGGAGACAGCGTCTTGTCAGGTGTCCGGAGGACAGCGGTGTCAGACATCACCGAGGCCGCCCTCGGCTCCGACCACCCCACCACTGCCCTCCGCCTGAACAACCTCGCCGCGCTCCGTGAACTGTTGGAAGACGTACAAGAGGGCGAACGCCAATCGCCGGCATAGCACGAGACAGTACGCACCAAACCACTGTCGCCCGCGGGCCGCTGGAAAGCTGTGCCAGGGCGGCCTGCGAGGCTTTCTCCTGGCCCGGGCGCGCGCCATGAAGATACCTGTTCTGGCTTCGTTCACGAGATGTGTCATCGGCATTGAGCATGAGGCGCGATCTCGAAACGGCACCCGAGCCCGTCGGCAAACGAGTCCGCTCTGGTCGTCACTGGGTATGGAGCTGCGGTATTGGCCCGTGTCGAGAGCGACGCTGCCGATGCTGGTGTGGGACAGACTTCGCAGGGGGCGTGCCAAACGAGCTGAATAGCCGGCTGCGTGGCGAACACGTTAGTGCTGCTGCCTGTCACCGAGACGCAGCAGGGCGTTTCAGTCTAACGACTGCCGAAAGCCTGATCCGTGGAAACCACCTCGCGCCCCAGCGGCATGAGTGAGATCGGAATGAGTTTCAGGTTGGCCCATCCGAATGGGATGCCGATGATGGACAAGAACAGCGGAATGCTCGTGATCAGGTGCCCCAGCGCCAGCCACCACCCCGCAAAGATCACCCAGATCACGTTGCCGATGCAGGACGGGGCTCCGGCATCCGGCCGTTCGACAGTGGTCCGGCCGAACGGCCACAGCACGAAACCCGCGATACGCAGCGAAGCGATGCCAAACGGGATGGTGACGATCAAGACGAAGCAGACCAGAGCCGCGATCAGATAGCCGATCGCCATCCAGATACCGCAGAAGACCAGCCACAGAATGTTGAGCAGCAGGTTGAACAGCTTCATGATCGGTACCTCTCCAGGTCGTTCCGTCGGCACTGCCTGCTACCACAAGTATCAGCTGGTCATGCGTTCAGGCGGAACCGCAGAGACCTTGTAGCGTGATCGGGAACGTTCCGGGACGATCCCGTTCGGCATAGCGGCGTTCCGTATCGGCGTCTACGCACTGTGGCCCTTCGGCTACACGACCGTCGAACGACGGGACGCCGGCGCTCCGTCCTGCATCGGCAACGTCCTGTGGCTGATCCTCGCGGGCTGGTGGCTGGCCCTCGCCCATGTCGTCACGGGCATCACCCTCTGCGTCACGATCATCGGCATCCCGTTCGGCATCGCCAACTTCAAGCTGATTCCGGTGTCCCTGCTTCCGCTGGGCCGTGAGATCGTCCCTACGGACCAGCCGTTCGCGACGCGCTGACCAGGACGAATGACCGCAGGCTGAGGAGGGGAGCTGCGGGAGGGACGCCGGAGCACGCCGTCGAGCACCCGTCATGGGGTCGGACGGCATGGGCGCACCCCAGGTATTCCTGACCTGGTCGGCGGACGCCGAGAAGGCCCCCGCCTGCGCAGCCGCGCCGATCCTGAAACGGCCCGCGGTCCCTGCGAACTCCTGGCCTGACCGTCCCTCACCCACCTCCGCGACCCGCGGTTTTCCACAAGTCCGAAGTTGTCCACAGGCCCGCCCGATTGTCACAGGCGGCCTGCATCATGAAGCCATGACCGAGATCGAGCAGTTGCTGACCCGGGTGGCCGCGCAGGCCCGCATCTCCCGTCCGTGGGGCTGGCCTTCGCTGCCCGACCCCGTCGACGCGGCCGCACCGGCCCGTGCGGAGGCCGCTCTGGGCTTCGCCCTGCCGCCGCTGCTCGCTTCGCTCTACTGCCGTATAGCGGACGGCGGCTTCGGCCCCGAATACGGCCTGCTGCCCCTGCTCGACAGCCCGCCCTCGGGCGAACCGGCCGCCGTCGCCCAGTACGTCGCCCATCGCGAGGAGGCCCGCAAGGACCCGGACTGGCCCTGGCCCGAGGGCGTGCTGCCGATATCCCACTGGGGGTGCGGGATGTTCGCCTGCGTGGACTGCCGTGCCCCGGAGGCCACCGTCCTGCTTTACGAGCCGAACGCCGACGACGCCGGCCACGCCTGGTACGTGGACGCGCCCAGCCTCACTGACTGGCTGCGCACCTGGCTCGACGGAACCGGCTGGTACGAGGAGAGCAACGACGGCATGGACCTCCGGCCGTGGGCCGATTTCCACAGCCGCACGGCACCCGCGCGGACCTCCTGAGCCAGCCGCCACCGCCGGACCACCCCACCTGACAGCGGTCAAAACGTGACTTTCCGGGCCTCACCCGGTTCGGCTCGGCTCGCTCCCGGTCCGCCACGATCGGAGCGCACCCGCAGTGGCCGGAGCGCGCTCCTCGACCGGGCACGGGGTGGTGCTGGCGCCGCCCCGGCCACGCGCGCCGCGACATCGGCGAGGCGCGGCCTCCACCCCCACCCGAGTCGGCACGGCACGGCCCGGCTGGCCGAGTTGGCACGGCCCGGTTCGGCTCAGCGAACCCCGGCCCACCGGCGCACGGCGTAAGCCGCCGCCCCCACCAGCAGCACACCCGCGCCCACGACCACCGAGGTCACGGGCAGGGCGAACGCGAGTGTCACGCATCCCATCAGCCCCAGCACCGGCAGCACACGTGACGACGCCGTCCGACTCAGCGTCCAGGCCGACGCGTTGGCCACCGCGTAATAGGCCAGCACACCGAAGGAGGAGAAACCGATGGCACCCCTTACGTCCGCCGTCGCCGCCACCACGGCGACGACCGCGCCCACGGCCAGCTCGGCGCGGTGCGGGACGTGGAAGCGGGGATGCACCCTGGCCAGGGAGCCGGGAAGATGCCGGTCGCGGGCCATGGCCAGCGTGGTCCGGGACACCCCGAGGATCAGAGCGAGCAGCGACCCCAGCGCACCCACCGCGGCCCCCACCCGCACCACCGGCACCAGCCCCGGCACTCCGGCCGCCCGCACCGCGTCGGCCAGAGGTGCCGCCGCCTGTCCGAGACCCGAGGCGCCGAGCACCGACAGCACCGCGACGGCCACGAACGCGTACACCACCAGCGTGATGCCCAGAGCAAGGGGGATCGCGCGGGGGATGGTGCGCGCCGGATCCCGTACCTCTTCGCCGAGAGTCGCGATCCGCGCGTACCCGGCGAACGCGAAGAACAGCAGGCCCGCCGCTTGGAGCACCCCTCCCGCTCCGGTCGCGCCCCCGACGTCCAGCCGCCCGGCGTCGGCCTGCCCAGAGGAGAGACAGACGACCACCACGGAAGCGAGGACCGCGAGCACCACCGCCACGATCGCCCGCGTCAGCCAGGCGGACTTCTGGATGCCGCCGTAGTTCACCGCGGTCAGCGCCACCACGGTGGCGACCGCCACGGCGTGCGCCTGCCCGGGCCACACGTACGTGCCCACGGTGAGCGCCATCGCCGCGCAGGAGGCCGTCTTGCCGACGACGAACGCCCATCCGGCGAGGTATCCCCAGAAGTCCCCGAGCCGCTCCCGCCCGTACACGTAGGTGCCGCCCGAGGCCGGGTACAGGGCGGCGAGCCGGGCCGAGGACAGCGCGTTGCAGTAAGCCACCACGGCCGCGACGGCGAGGGCGGGCAGCAGACCGGGTCCGGCCGCGTGCGCGGCGGGTCCCAGTGCGGAGAAGACACCGGCGCCGAGCATCGAGCCGAGGCCGACGACCACGGCGTCACGGACCCCCAGCGTGCGCCGCAGGCCGGAACCGGAGCTTGTCATGTGCCGCACCCTACTGATCGCTGCAACCGTCCGGTGCTCGGGTGACGTCTTCCAGGGCAACACGGCACGAACACGCGCGCGCCGGACGGCACGGACCACGGGCCGCACCGGCCGCGTCGCACAGCGGGCGCTGACGAAGATCACAGCGCCGGGACAGTGCGGGCACCGCGCGGGAGGGCAGGTTCACGGCATGAGCATCATCGGTTGGATCATTCTGGGACTGTTGGCCGGCGTCATCGCCAAGATCCTGCTGCCGGGGCGGGACCCGGGCGGCTTCATCGGCACGACTCTCATCGGCGTGGCGGGCGCGTTCGTCGGCGGCTGGATATCGGCCCGCTGGCTGGACCACCCCATCACCAAGAACTTCTACGACGGGGCCACCTGGGCGGCCGCGATCGGCGGCTCGCTCGTCCTCCTGATCATCTACCGCCTCCTGTTCGGCAACTCGCGCAACTGAGGACGGCCGGAACGCGGTTGAGTACGACCGCACCACGGTCGGCACACGAGAAGGGTGGGCCGCCTCGGGTGCCCACCCTTCCTCGGAGTGCGTCGTTCCGTACCCGCGCGACGCGCGGACCTGCGGGACTACCGGTAGTTGACGAACTGCAGCGCGAAGTCGAAGTCCTGGCCCTTCAGGAGGGCGATCACGGCCTGCAGATCGTCCCGGCTCTTGGAGCTGACGCGCAGCTCGTCGCCCTGCACCTGGGCCTTCACGCCCTTCGGGCCCTCGTCGCGGATGATCTTCGCCACCTTCTTCGCGTTCTCCTGGGAGATGCCCTCCTGGATCGACGCGAAGATCTTGTACTCCTTGCCGGAGATCTGGGGCTCGCCCGTCTCCAGCGCCTTCAGCGAGATGCCACGCTTGATCAGCTTGGACTGGAAGACGTCGAGGACAGCCTTGACCCTTTCCTCGGAGTTCGCCTCCAACAGGATCTTCTCGCCGGACCAGGCGATCGAGGCGCCCACGCCCTTGAAGTCGTAGCGCTGTGAGACTTCCTTGGCGGCCTGGTTGAGGGCGTTGTCGACCTCCTGCCGCTCGACCTTCGAGACGATGTCGAAACTGGAGTCGGCCATGTCCTGTGGCTCCTTGTATCGGTGCGTATCGGGTGCGTACCGGCATGCGCGCAGGCAGCCGTAGAGCCCGGCATGAGACCGGGTCGCATTCGCACCAGCCTAGTCACCCCACACGGGCCGGGCACCGATCAATCGGGTGGCGGAGCACCCCTTGGCATCGGGTATTGTTTACGTCGTTGCCAGGGAGCACCGCCGAGAAGCGGTGGCTCCGTCCGGCAGCAAAACCCGGCGGTGTGCCCGAGCGGCCAAAGGGAGCAGACTGTAAATCTGCCGGCTCAGCCTTCCCAGGTTCGAATCCTGGCGCCGCCACGCTGAGAGAGACCCCCTCCGGACTGCATTCACGCAGCCCGGAGGGGGTTTTGTTGCTGCCAGGTCGCGGTCCGTTGTTGCTGCCCTGACCGCGGATGCTGTTCCGGCCGGGGCTGTCGGCCTCGTTGCTCCCGTGCCGCCCGGGTGACCGCGCGGCGAATGGGTTCGTAGCCGGTGCAGCGGCACAGGTTGGAGCCGACGACGTGGTCCACCCGCTCGGGGTGGTCGGCGAGGTCGGGGTCCGATTCCAGAGCCTCGGTCGCCACCATCAGGAACCCGGGGGTGCAGAAACCGCACTGCAAGGCGTACTCGGCGGAGAACGCGCGCTGCAACGGGCTGGGTTCGCCGTCCGGGCCGGCCAGCCCTTCCACGGTCCGGACCGAACTGCCGTCGCACTGCACGGCGAGCATCAGGCACGCGCGCACCGCCCGGTCGTCGACCAGGACCGTGCAGGCGCCGCACACCCCGTGCTCGCACCCCAGGTGCGTGCCGGTGAGACGGCAGTCCTCGCGCAGGACGTCGGCGAGGACACGGCGGGGTTCCACGTCGAGCGGGAACTCCTCGCCGTTGACGGTGAGGGTGATGTCCATGGTGCTGTCTCCCTAGCGCGCGCCCGCGCGTGCGCGGTGGTCGTTCGCCGCCTGGCTGAGCGTTCTGGCGGTGACGACGGCGATGGCGTGCCGCCGGTACTCCAGGTGCGCGTACGGCTCGGCGACGGGGTCGGCGTCCTGTTCGGCCGCGGCGCGGCCGGCCCGGGCGAAGGGGTGGTCCTCGGGCAGCCGGTACCCGTCGGTCGGCGGTCCGATCTCGGCGCCGGCCAGGGACTGCTCGGCGGCATGCGCCCGCAGGGGGCGGTCCGCGCAGTTGACGAGACCGATCCGGGCCTGGCCGATCACCCCGTCGTGCACGGTGAGCGCCGCCGCCACCGCCACCTGCGCGAAACAGAAGTGGGTACGGCGGTGCTCGATGAAGCCGACTCCGGTGGTGTCGGCGAGCAGCGGGTACTGCACGGACGTGATCAGCTCGGCGGGGCGGCGGGCCGTCCGCAGCGGGCCGAGGAAGTAGTCCTTCGCCGGCACGGTGCGCGGGCCGTCGGGTCCGCGCAGATTCACCACGGCGTCCAGCGCGACGGCGATGGCGCACCACTCGGAGGCGGGGTGCCCCCAGCCGAAGCTGCCGACCATGGTTCCCCTGGACCGGATCGGCGGGTGGGCGATGTTGACGACCGCCCGGGCGGCCAGCGAGCCGAGCGGGCCGGGCACGGACTCGGCGGACTCGAAGACCCGGTGCCTGATCAGCGCACCGACCCGCAGGGTGTCGTCGATGACCTGCATGCTGTCGAGTTCGGGGATGCGGTTGATGTCGACCAGGAGGTCGGGCCGGATGCGTGTGAGGTGCATGTCGAGGATCAGGCTCTGTCCGCCGGCCAGCACCTGGGCCCTGCCGCCGCCGTTGCCCAGGGCGTCGACGGCCTCGGCCACCGTGCGGGGCACCACATAGTCGAAGGCCGCGGGCTTCACCGGTCCTCCTCCCGCGTCGGGGTACGGGCCGTGCGCGGTTCCGTGGCGCGGGCCGCGCGCCAGATCACGTCCGGGGTGAGCGGCATCTGGAGGAGGTCGGGGTCGGCGGGCCGGAGGGCGTCGTCCACGGCGTTGACGATGGCGGCAGGCAGGCCGATGCACCCGGACTCGCCTGCGCCCTTGGCGCCCAACGGTGAGGCGGGGCTCGGGGTACAGGTGTCCTTGACCTCGATGGGCGGGACCTCGGTGAACGTCGGAAGCAGATAGTCCAGCATCCCGTTGCCCAGCACGGGGGTGCCGCCTTCGTCGTAGGGGATGGCCTCGTACAGCGCCTGCCCGATGCCCTGCACCGAGGAGCCGAGTGCCTGCGCGCGGACGATCTCGGGGGCGAGCTGCACCCCGCAGTCGTCCACGGTGACCACCTTGAGCAGGTGTACGGTGCCCAGCTCGGGATCCACCTCGGCCACCGCCACGTGGGTACCGAACGGGAACGCCATGCCGGTTTCGAAGCGGTCCTGCACGCGCAGCGGACCGGTGGCCTTGACCAGCTCGGACAGGTCCATGGGGGCGGAGCCGTCGCGGACGGGGCAGAGGGCGCCGTCGGACCACTCCACTTCCGAGGCCGGCAGGTCCCACAGTCCTGCGGCCCGGTGCCTGGCCTCCTCGACGACCAGGTGCGCGGCGTGCTGGAGCATCGCGCCGGCGACCTGGGCGCTACGGCTGGCGAACGAGCCCAGGCCGTCGGGCTGTTCACCGGTGTCGCCCTCGACCAGCCGTACGCGCTGCTCGTCGATCCCGAGGGTCTTCGCGACCAGTGCCGGGAACACCGTCTCGTGGCTCTGCCCGCTGGAGGCCGCACCGCACCGGACGGTGACGGTGCCGTCCTCGCCGACCTCGATGCCGCCGAACTCGTGCAGGCCGCCGGGCTCACCGCCGGAGCGTTCGACGTAGCAGGAGAGGCCGATGCCCAGGGGTTTCGCGGCCGGGTCGGTGCGGCGCCCGGCCTGTTCCGCCCGCCACGCGTCGTAGCCGACGGTCTCCAGGGCCAGGTCGAGCGCCCGGGCGTAGTCGCCGCTGTCGTAGGTGCGGCCGGTGGGGGTGGCGTAGGGGAAGGCGTCGGGCGGGATGAAGTTGCGCCGCCGCAGTTCGGCCGGGTCGATCCCCAGTTTCCGGGCCATCGTGTCCATGCACCGCTCCAGGGCGAACACGGCCTCGGGCCGGCCGGCGCCGCGGTAGGGGTAGGTGATCATGGTGTTGGTGAGGACCGAGCGTACGGTCGCATGGACCTGCGGAGTGCGGTAGGCGCCGGTGGCCATCCACGCGGTCTGCATCGGCAGTCCGACCCCGAGGTGGGGGTAGGCGCCGACGTCCGCGTCGATGTCCAGTTCGTAGGCGAGCAGGCGTCCGTCGGCGTCGGCGGCCAGTCGGGCGCGCTGGTCCTGCCCCCGGCCGCGGGTGGCGACCAGCATCGACTCCAGGCGGTCCTCGATCCACCGGACCGGTCGGCCGAGCATGACCGCGAGGAAGACGACCACGACGAACTCGGGGAACGAGGCGCTCTTGCCGCCGAACGCGCCGCCGGTGTCCGGGACCACCACCCGTATCCGGTCCTGCGGCCACCCCAGCAGCGCCGCCATCTCGCGGCGCAGCCGGTGCGGCATCTGGTGTCCCGACCAGATCGTCAGCCGGTCCTCCTCGGGGACGGCGAGGATCGTCCTGCATTCCATGGGGGTGGGCATCAGGAGGTTCTGCCGGTAGGAGCCGCTGACCACCGCGGAGGCGTCCTGCCACACCGTGTCGTCGACGGGCCGGCCGGTCTCGCTCCGCAGGGCGACGTTGCTCATGCCGTCGAAGAGCAGGGTCTCGTCGCGGGCGGCGGCGGACGGCGTGATCACCGCGGGCAGTCGGTCCACCTGGAAGGTCACCTCGGCCGCGCCGTCCTCGGCCCGGTAGCGGTCCTCGCCCAGGACGACGGCGACCGCCTCGCCGGCGTACCGCACGCGGTCCTTGACCAGCGCCGGCCACTCCCGGCCGGCCACCGCCTCGTCCGAGGACAGCTTGGCGAGCACCGTGTGCGGTACGGGAGGCAGGTCCTGGAGGGTCGCGGCCGAGTGGAGACACGCCGGCAGGTCGCTGAGATCGTCCGCGGACCAGGCCCCTGCCACGCCCGGCACCTCATGCGCCGGGCCGCAGTCCACCGAGCGCAGCACGCCGTGCCCCACCGTGCTCCGCACGAACACGGCGTCGAGGCATCCCGGTACCTCGATATCCGCGACATAGCGGCCTTTTCCGGTGAGAAGTCTCGCATCCTCGCGCCGAGTCCACTGATACACGACAACACCTCTTGCGACATCGAGAGCAGGGGCGTTCCGGTCCCGGCCGCTGCCGCCGAGCGGAGTCACGGCTCCCTGCCGGCGGGTTTCACGGAAGTCCCGGCACCGTCCGCGGGCGGCGGCGGAAAGGGCCGGCCGCTGCCCGTGTCAAGACAGCGTAAGAGTGAAGCAAGTAATGCGCATACCGGGCATATATGGCAGGTTGCCTGGTGTCGGCGCCCGGCTCGACGGCTTGCCCGGCGCCGGTGCCGCCGCCCGGTCCTGCGGGGTGCGTCCACATCACCCCGGCCCCCCTCAAAACGCTCACGACCTGCGCTTTTACCCAAGCGGATCAGGCGCGGTGGCGGCAGGGGGACGGCTCCGTAGGCTGGGCGTAGGAAGACGGGCCCCCTGGTGCGGGGGGCTGCTGTGCTGTGCTTGCAAGAGGAGACACACCATGACCGCTTCCCCGAAGGTTTCCCGGCGTCCGGACAGCGACATCACCGGATTCACGGCATCCAAAGAGATGACCGAAGCCTTGCAACAGATCCTGGTGGATCTCGTCGAACTGCATCTCCAGGGAAAACAGGCCCACTGGAACGTGATCGGTCACAATTTCCGGGACCTGCACCTGCAACTCGACGAAATCATCGACGACGCCCGGGAATTCGCCGACACCATCGCCGAGCGCATGCGTGCCCTCCAGCACTGGCCGGACGGCCGCTCCGACACGGTGGCGATGCACACCACGCTCCCCAGGTTCCCGGAGGGCGCGCAGAGCGTCAGCACCATCGTCGATCTGGTGACCGCGCGGCTGCGGGCCACCGTCGACACCCTGCGCGCGCACCACGACCAGGTCGACAGCGAGGACCCCTCCACCGCCGACCTGCTGCACACGATCATCGACTCCCTGGAGAAGTACGCCTGGATGGTCAGCGCGGAGAACCAGAAGGTCTGACGTCGTTCTCGATGGACAGCGGGCGGTACCGGGTGGGTTTCGGCGGGGCATGGAGGAGACTTGGCTCCATGTCCTCTCGTCGTAGAGCCTGCCCGGTGTGCCGTCGTGAGATCGCCGTCGTCGCGGGACGCTTCGCACGGCACGACCCGCCCGGCACGCGCGAGAGCGGTGAACTCGTCTCGTGCGCCGGTTCCCGGCGGCAGGCGCAACTGGGCGCGGCGCAGCCGACGTTGGACGCGTACGCCGTACCGGACTTTCCCGGGCAGCTGCCCCTGTTCTGATGACTGACTGACCGCAGATGTGACGGGCTGGCTACTGATGACGCCTGATGACGCCTGACGGCGCGGGCGAGGGCGCCGACCGGTTCGGCGGGCGGGCGGTTCCGACCGGTCGACAGTTCCAACGGACCGCGGACCGCCTCAGTTCCCCGCCACCGACTTCACCGCGACCGACACCGGCACCGACCCGCTGATCAGCTCAAGCGTCAGACCGGCCGTCGCCTGGCTCTCCACCAACTCCGCGAGTACGGCGGCCACGTCCGCGCGCGGGACCGAGCCGCGCCCGGTGTGCGCCTCCAGGCGTACGAGGCCGTTGCCGCGCTCGTTCGTCAGGGCGCCGGGACGCAGGATCGTCCAGTCCAGCGCGTCCAGACCGGTCACGTACGCGTCGGCCGCGCCCTTGGCCCGCTGGTACACGTCGAAGACGTCGTCGCCCTGGTGCGCCGGGTCCGCGCCCATCGAGGAGACGACCACGAACCGGCGTACGCCCGCCCGGACGGCCGCGTCCGCGAACAGCACCGCCGCGTCCCTGTCCACCGTGTCCTTGCGGGCGGCGCCGCTGCCCGGGCCCGCGCCCGCCGCGAACACGGCGGCGTCCGCGTCCCGCAACTGCGCCGCGACCTCCTCGACCGAGGCCGACTCCAGGTCGAGGACGATCGGTTCGGCACCGGCGTCCCGCAGATCGTCTCCCTGTTCGGCGTTGCGGATGATCCCCGCGACCTCGTCCCCGCGCGCGGAGAGGAGCCGTTCGAGCCGCAACGCGATCTGACCATGACCACCAGCAATGACAATGCGCATGTTTCCGACCGTACGCCCGAAGCACCGCTTCTGCCGCACGACTTCGGCCCCGGCGCCGCGAGCCGCGCACCAGCCGGCTCCGCCGGAGCGCGCGCCTCCTGCCCGCAAGCCACCACGCGCTCCCCGAACGACCGCGGACGCACGCCAACGCACGCCAACGCACGCCAACGCACGCGTGCGCGCGTCGTCACGCGCCCCGCTTCACGACAATTCACCCCGCCCCTGACGCGGCAGCCCCAGCTCCGCGGCGACCGCCGAGTTGCAGTACTCCCGCACCGCGCTGGTGCGCGCCACCACGCGCCCCCGGTGCACCACGATCCGGCTGTACGAGAGGGAGAGCGCGCCGGCCAGCTGATGACCGCGCACGGCGAGCAGTTCGGCGGGGAAGCCGGCCTCCACCCGGACCTCGGGAAGTCCGAGGACGGCGCGGGCCGAGGCGCTCACGGCGTCGTACGCGTCCTCGGGGTGCAGCCCGTGGCACGAGGCCAGCAGATAGGCGGCCTCCAACGGGTCGCCGCGGCCGACCGGGTTGGACACGTCCCGCAGGGCCCCGCTCCCGGCCGCGACCCGGACCCCGGCGGCGCGCAGCAGCCGCACCGGAGCCGTACCCCGCCGCTCGACGCTGCCGCAGCCGCCTTGCGGCAGGCAGACCACGGTCACCCCGGCCGCCGCGAGCCGGTCCGCGACGCGGGCGGCGGCCTCGGTCGCCAGCCGGGACAGCGCGCCGCACGGACCGAGGGTCACACCGGGGCGCAGCCCGCCCGCCATCGCCGCGAGCCGGGCGAGCCGGGCCGGGTCGGCGGCGTCCGTGTGCAGGTCGACGGGGCAGCCGTGTTCGGAGGCCACCTCCAGGAGCGTCTCGACGTAGCCCGTGGGGTCGGGGTCGAGATCGGGGCAGCCGCCGATCACGGTGGCGCCCATCTTCACCGCGTCCCGCAGCATCGCCAGCCCGTCGGCCCCGGCCGCCCCGGTCAGCAGCCGCGGTACCGCCACCGCGGTCAGGTCCGCGAGCCCGTGCAGCGAGCGCCGCGCCTGGAGCACGGCGCCGAGCGCGCCCAGCCCCTGGACGTCGCCCACGCGCACGTGCGCGCGCAGCGCCGTCGCCCCGTGTCCGAGTTGCAGCAGGGCGGCCTCGGTGGCCCGGCGCTGGACGTCCTCGGTCTCGTACGAGACGGGTCCGCCGCGGTCGGCGGAGAGCGCGGTGTCGGCGTGCGCGTGCGGTTCCACCGGGGCCGGCAGGAGCAGGTAGCCGCCGAGGTCGATGCGGGCACCGGAGCGGGCCGGGCCCGGCGCCAGGCTCCCGGCCGTGCCGACCGCCTCGATGCGCCCGCCGTCCAGCCGCACGTCCACGGTGCGGCCGTCGGTGAGCCGCGCCCCGCACAGGACGAGGGCCCCGTCGGAGTGGCCCGAGGAGCCCGGCGGGTTCGACGGCGGTGGGGGCGGCTGCGGCTGGCTGTCGGGCATCGGGGTCCAGGGGCTCGTGACTGCGGCTCGGGCTGCGCGGGGCGACTGAGGGGGACTCAAGATCACGCAGAGTGAGTCGAGCCTAGGATGGCGGGCCGCGCGGGGCGGGGAGGAGCGCAATAGTCGTACCGGTGTGGTCCGCCGTCGTATCGGGGTGTGGCCCGCGGGGTCCGTCACGCGCGCGTGGAGCGCGGCCGGGAACGTTCCTGGGGGCCTGCGGAGCACGCGCGAAAGGCGGGCGGAGGGGCGCACGGGACTGCCGGGACACGGGCCGAAGACGCCTTCGCGGGCGGTACGAAACGGATTTGGGTGAACGGCGGCCGAGCGTGTAATGTCTTCATCGCTCGCCCCAATAGCTCAGTCGGCAGAGCGTCTCCATGGTAAGGAGAAGGTCAACGGTTCGATTCCGTTTTGGGGCTCTGGTGTGAGAAGAAACCGTCGCGAGGCGGGATCCGATCGCATCACAGCGGTGTAGCTCAGTCGGTAGAGCAAGCGGCTCATAATCGCTGTGTCACCGGTTCAAGTCCGGTCACCGCTACTGACAGTAGCCGATTGCGGGGTCGGTCCTTCGATCGGCTACTCTTTCTTGCGTTTGAAACATTCCATCCGTTCGTCATAGGAGCACTCACGTGGCTGCCACCGACGTCCGCCCGAAGATCACGCTGGCCTGCGTGGAGTGCAAGGAGCGGAACTACATCACCAAGAAGAACCGGCGTAACAACCCGGACCGTCTTGAGATGAAGAAGCATTGCCCGCGTTGCAACGCGCACACCGCGCACCGCGAGACGCGCTGACCCATCTGGCTCGTACGCGAGGCCGCTCCCGCAGCCGGGGGCGGCCTCGCGGCGTTTTCGCCGAGGGAAACCAGCTAATTTGTGGGCAATCGCAGCTGACATCAGGAGGTGCCGGGTCATGGCGCTCGACCAGTCCTTCGTGGGGCGGAGCTATCCGCCCACCGAGCCCTACGAGGTGGGCCGGGAGAAGATCCGCGAGTTCGCCGACGCGATCGGGGACCCCCATCCGGTCTACCGCGACCCGGAGGCCGCCAAGGAACTCGGCCACTGCGAGGTCATCGCGCCGCCGACCTTCGTCTTCTCGATCACCTTCCGGGCCGCCGGACAGGTCGTCCAGGACCCACAGCTCGGCCTCGACTACAGCCGTGTGGTGCACGGAGACCAGAAGTTCGCGTACACCCGGCCGGTGCGCGCGGGCGACCGGCTCCAGGTCACGTCCACCATCGAGGCCATCAAGTCCATGGCCGGGAACGACATCCTGGACATCCGTGGCGAGGTCCGCGACGAGGCGGGCGAGCACGTCGTGACGGCCTGGACGAAGCTCGTGGCGCGCGCGGCCGAGGAGAGCTGAGAGATGACGGCGAAGATCGCTTACGACGACGTGGAGGTCGGCACCGAACTGCCGGCGCAGACCTTTCCGGTGACCCGCGAAACGCTCGTGCGGTACGCGGGCGCCTCCGGTGACTTCAACCCGATCCACTGGAACGAGAAGTTCGCCAAGGAGGTGGGCCTGCCGGACGTCATCGCGCACGGCATGTTCACCATGGCCGAGGCGATCCGGGTGGTCACCGACTGGACCGGCGACCCGGGCGCGGTCGTCGAGTACGGCGTCCGCTTCACCAAGCCCGTCGTCGTGCCGAACGACGGCACGGGCGCCGTGATCGAGGTCGGCGGCAAGATCGCCGCCAAGCTCGACGACAACACGGTACGGGTGGACCTGACGGCCACCAGCGGCGGCCAGAAGGTGCTGGGCATGTCCCGGGCGGTCGTACGGCTGGCCTGAGCCGGGCCGGGGCAAGGGGTGTTCCGCCGAAGAGGGGGCCCCTTGCGTCTCGTAGTCTTGGGCGCGTGCAGGAACTCCACGACGCCCCCCTCGCCCCGCTGACCACCTTCCGGCTGGGTGGCCCCGCCACCCGGCTGGTCACCGCCACCACCGACGCCGAGGTCGTCGCCGCCGTCCGCGAGGCCGACGACAGCGGAACCCCCCTGCTGCTGATCGGCGGCGGGTCGAACCTGGTCATCGGCGACAAGGGCTTCGACGGCACCGCCCTGCGCATCGCCACCCGCGGGTGCGAACTCGACGGCACGCGCCTGGAGGCCGCGGCCGGCGAGGTGTGGACCGACACCGTCACACGGACCGTCGAGGCCGGCCTCGCGGGCATCGAATGCCTCGCCGGAATTCCGGGCTCCGTCGGTGCGACGCCGATCCAGAACGTCGGCGCGTACGGCCAGGAGGTCTCCACCAGCATCACCGAGGTGATCGCCTACGACCGCACGGTCGGGGAGACGGTCACGCTCACCAACGCCGAGTGCGCGTTCTCCTACCGCCACAGTCGTTTCAAGGCCGACCCCGACCGCTACGTGGTGCTGCGCGTACGGTTCGGGCTGGAGGCCGCGGACGGGCTGTCGGCGCCGGTCAGGTACACCGAGGCGGCCCGTGCGCTGGGGGTGGAGCCCGGCGGTCGGGCGCCGCTCGCCGCCGCCCGCGAGGCCGTCCTGAAGCTGCGTGCGGGGAAAGGCATGGTTCTCGACCCCGAGGATCACGACACCTGGTCGGCGGGGTCCTTCTTCACCAACCCGATCCTCACGGACGCGGAGTTCGCCGCCTTCCACGCGCGCGTGAAGGAGCGGCTCGGCGACGGTGCCGAGCCGCCCGCCTACCCCGCGGGCGACGGGCACACCAAGACCTCCGCGGCCTGGCTGATCGACAAGGCGGGCTTCACGAAGGGGTACGGCAGCGGGGCCGCCCGTATCTCCACCAAGCACACGCTGGCGCTCACCAACCGGGGTGGGGCCAGCACGGAGGATCTGCTTGCGCTGGCCCGGGAAGTCGTGGCCGGGGTGCGGGGGGCGTTCGGGATCACGTTGGTCAATGAGCCGGTGACTGTTGGCGTGAGCTTGTAGCTCCGCGTTGCAGCTCCGCGTTGCAGCTCCGCTGGGGGGCGGGGGGTTGCGCAGTTCCCCGCGCCCCTAATGGGGTGGGTGCGTGTTGTCGGCCGGCTGCGGGGCGGTTGTGGCTGGTCGCGCAGTTCCCCGGGTCCCTGTGCGGGGGTGGGTGTTGTTGGTTGGGTGTGGGGCGGTTGTGGCTGGTTGCGCAGTTCCCCGGGTCCCTGTGCGGGGGTGGGTGTTGTTGGTTGGGTGTGGGGCGGTTGTGGCTGGTCGCGCAGTTTCCCGGGTCCCTGTGGGGTGCTGGTTCAGTAGGCCACGCCTACTCCCTGGCGTACCGTCTTCGGGTCCTCGGTCATCGTCAGCATCGCGTGGGCCACGTCCGCGCGGGCTATGAAGCGGCCGCCGCGCGGGAAACCCCCGACCACCGTGCGGTACGTGCCGGTTAGCGGCTTGTCCTGGAGGCGCGGTGGGCGTACCGACGTCCAGTCCGTGTCGCTGCGCGCCAGTTCGGCCTCGGTCTCCCGCAGGTCCGCATAGACGTCCTTGAGGATGGCCGAGACCAGGCCGCGCGCGGTGCGGTCGAGGAAACCGTCGTTCTCCGGGGCGGGGCCGACCGGACCGGCGCTGACCAGCAGCAGCCGCCGTACGTGTGCCGCCTCCATGGCCGCCAGGACCGTACGGGTCAGCCGGGTCGTCACCCCGGCGTCCTTGCGGCTGCGCGCGCCCAGGCCGGACAGCACCGCGTCCCGGCCGGCGACGGCGGGGCGCACCTGCTCCGGGTCGGTGAGGTCCGCGCGGACCACCTCCAGGGCGGGCCCGGTCACGGTCAGCCGTGCGGGGTCACGGACCACGGCCGTGACCTTGTGGCCCGCGGAGAGCGCCTGGCGGACGATCTCCTGGCCGATTCCTCCAGTGGCGCCGAACACGGTGAGGTTCATGGGGTGCTCCCGTTCTTCATCGGTCCTCATTGGTCTTCATCGGTCTTCATCGGTCTTCTTCGGGTGGGTGACGCATGGGTGGACGACGGGGTGGGTGAGTGTTCACTCACCCTAGTGGCTTCTAGAGTGAGTAAGTACTCACCCATTCGTCAAGGCCAGGAGTGCCGCCATGCCATCCTTGGGCGCCATGGAGCAGAAACCGGCCCGCGTCCGCATCCTCGACGCCGCCCACGAACTGATGCTCACCGTGGGACTGGCCCGCGCGACGACCAAGCAGATCGCCAAGGCAGCGGACTGCTCCGAGGCGGCGCTCTACAAGTACTTCGCCAGCAAGGAGGACCTGTTCGTCCGCGTCCTCACCGAGCGGCTGCCCCCGCTGACCCCCCTGCTCGGCAGTCTCGCGGCCGAACCGGGAAAGGGCACGCTGGAGGAGAACCTCACCGAGATCGCCCGCCAGGCCGCCCTCTTCTACGAGCAGAGCTTCCCGATCGCGGCTTCCCTGTACGCCGAGACCCAGCTCAAGGCGCGGTTCGACCACGGGCTGCGGGAGATGGGCTCCGGCCCCCACAAGCCGATAGAGGGTCTCGACGCCTATCTGCGCGCCGAGCAGGAGGCGGGCCGGGTCCGGGCCGACGCCGACACCTTCGCCGCCGCGTCCCTGCTGCTCGGCGCCTGCTCCCAGCGGGCGTTCGCCTACGACGCGTCCCGGACGGGCGAGCGCCCGCCGGTCGACGACTTCGCCCGCAGGCTGGCCCGCACCCTGCTGGGCGGGATCGCCGCCACCGGGCACCCGGCCTGACCCCGGCCCCGGGAGATCCCCGGCCGCCCGTCTCAGGCGGCCGGGCGGGTCAGCCAGTCGTCGACGCCCGCCAGCAGCTTCGTCCGTACGTCCTGAGGCGCCGCGGACGCCCTGACCGACTGCCGGGCCAGTTCGGCGAGTTCCAGGTCCGTGAAGCCGTGGTGCTCCCGCGCCAGCCGGTACTGGGCGGCCAGGCGCGAGCCGAACAGCAGCGGATCGTCGGCGCCCAGCGCCATCGGCACCCCCGCCTCGAACAGCGTGCGCAGCGGGACGTCCTCCGGCTTCGTGTACACGCCCAGCGCCACGTTCGACGCGGGGCACACCTCGCAGGTCACGCCCCGGTCCGCGAGCCGCTTCAGCAGCCGCGGGTCCTCCGCCGCCCGCACCCCGTGCCCGACCCGGTCGGCATACAGGTCGTCCAGGCAGTCCCGGACCGAGGACGGGCCCGTCAGCTCGCCGCCGTGCGGGGCCGAGAGCAGGCCGCCCTCGCGCGCGATGTGGAAGGCGCGGTCGAAGTCCCGGGCCATGCCCCGGCGTTCGTCGTTCGACAGGCCGAAGCCGACCACGCCCCGGTCCGCGTACCGCACCGCCAGCCGGGCCAGCGTGCGGGCGTCCAGCGGGTGCTTCATGCGGTTGGCGGCCACCAGTACCCGCATGCCGAGACCGGTGTCCCGCGAGGCCGTCTCCACCGAGTCCAGGATGATCTCCAGAGCGGGGATCAGACCGCCCAGGCGCGGCGCGTACGACGTCGGGTCGACCTGGATCTCCAGCCAGCCGGAGCCGTCCCTCAGGTCCTCCTCCGCGGCCTCCCGGACGAGGCGCTGGATGTCCTCCGGGTCACGCAGGCAGGAGCGGGCCGCGTCGTACAGCCGCTGGAAGCGGAACCACCCGCGTTCGTCCGTGGCCCGCAGCTTCGGCGGCTCCCCGCTGGTCAGCGCGTCGGACAGCACCTCGGGCAGTCGTACGCCGTGCTTGTCGGCCAGCTCCAGCAGGGTGGTGGGCCGCATCGAGCCGGTGAAGTGCAGGTGGAGATGGGCCTTCGGCAGGTCAGAGACATCACGTACACGCTCCATTCCAGGATCCTGCCGCACGTCCCCCGCGTCCCGGTAGTCGGTTCCCCGTTCGTGGTCTTGCCCGCACACACGAACGGGCCGCCTCAGGGAAGAGGCGGCCCGCCGGACTGTTCGTGCCGAGTGGGTTCAGTCCTTGGCCTCGGCCAGCAGCTTCTGGAGCCGGCTCACGCCCTCCACCAGGTCCTCGTCACCGAGGGCGTAGGACAGCCGCAGGTAGCCCGGGGTGCCGAAGGCCTCGCCCGGTACGACCGCCACCTCGGCCTCCTCCAGGATCAGCGCGGCCAGCTCCACCGAGGTCTGCGGGCGCTTGCCGCGGATCTCCTTGCCGAGCAGCGCCTTCACCGACGGGTACACGTAGAACGCGCCCTCCGGCTCCGGGCAGACCACCCCGTCGATCTCGTCGAGCATCCGCACGATCGTCCGGCGCCGGCGGTCGAACGCCTCGCGCATCTCCTCGACCGCCGCGAGATCGCCGGAGACCGCCGCGAGGGCCGCCGCCTGCGCGACGTTCGAGACGTTCGACGTGGCGTGCGACTGGAGGTTCGTGGCGGCCTTGACGACGTCCCGCGGGCCGATGACCCAGCCCACCCGCCAGCCGGTCATCGCGTACGTCTTCGCGACACCGTTGACGACGATGCACTTGTCACGCAGCTCCGGCAGGATCGCGGGCAGCGAGGTGAACGTGGCGTCGCCGTAGACGAGGTGCTCGTAGATCTCGTCCGTCAGCACCCACAGACCGTGCTCGACCGCCCAGCGGCCGATCGCCTCGGTCTCCTGCTCGCTGTAGACCGCGCCGGTCGGGTTGGACGGGGAGACGAAGAGGACGACCTTCGTCCGCTCCGTGCGCGCCGCCTCCAGCTGCTCCACACTCACCCGGTAGCCGGTCGACTCGTCGGCGACGACCTCCACCGGGACACCGCCGGCCAGGCGGATCGACTCCGGGTACGTCGTCCAGTACGGAGCCGGGACGATCACCTCGTCGCCCGGGTCCAGGATCGCGGCGAAGGCTTCGTAGATGGCCTGCTTGCCGCCGTTGGTGACGAGGACCTGCGAGGGGTCGACCTCGTACTTCGAGTCCCGCAGCGTCTTCGCGGCGATCGCGGCCTTCAGCTCGGGCAGGCCGCCCGCCGGGGTGTACCGGTGGTACTTCGGGTTCTTGCAGGCCTCGATCGCGGCCTCGACGATGTAGCCGGGGGTCGGGAAGTCGGGTTCACCGGCGCCGAAGCCGATCACCGGACGCCCGGCGGCCTTGAGAGCCTTGGCCTTGGCGTCCACGGCGAGGGTGGCGGACTCGGAGATCGCGCCGACTCGGGCGGAGACCCGGCGCTCGGTGGGAGGGGTTGCAGCGCTCATGAACCCATCGTTCCAGACCGGAAACGTGCCCGGCACGCGGGTTTCACAGACTGAACGGCAGGAGGCCGACCCGTGAACAAGCGTCCGGAACCGGCCTCCGGCCAGGACGATCTTGCGTTTCCCGCGCCCGGACGGGCACTTACTGTTCGACGCCGGGCCCGGGAGCACGTACACTCTCACCTCGTTGGCCTTCGGCAGCCGCCTCCGCGCCGGTGCACACCGAGCAGTCGGTCGGATGCGGTACGTTGGGGGACACCAAAGGGTCGTAGCTCAATTGGTAGAGCACTGGTCTCCAAAACCAGCGGTTGGGGGTTCAAGTCCCTCCGGCCCTGCTACACACACCGCCAGGATGTGTGCGCATGTACGTACAGCATTGCATCGCCGTGCGGCTCAAACCGGGCGCGGCACGGCCACGACCCGGGATCAGGTGAGGACGAATGACGGACGCCGTGGGCTCCATCGAAACTCCTGATGCCCAGGACGAGGTGCCGGAGTCCAGCAAGAAGGCCCGCAAGGGTGGCAAGCGTGGCAAGAAGGGCCCGCTGAAGCGTCTTGCGATCTTCTACCGCCAGATCATCGCGGAACTCCGCAAGGTCGTCTGGCCGACCCGCAACCAGCTGACGTCGTACACCACCGTGGTGATCTTCTTCGTCGCCATCATGATCGCGTTGGTGACCGTGATTGACTATGGGCTCGACCACGCCGCCAAGTACGTCTTCGGCTGAGCCAAGAGCGAAGGGCGCCGTGATGTCGGCGCCCGTTTTCGCATGTTCCACCTATGTATCCAGGAAGAAGCAGCCATCGTGTCTGACCCGAACCTGAACGACGCCATCGAGCCTCGCGGGAATGCCGCCGAGGCGGTGGACGACGAGCTCGACATCGTCGAGGGCGCGGACGAGCAGGACGAGTTCGAGGCTGCCGAGGCCGAGGCGGGGGAGCCGGCCGAGGAGGCCGCCCTGCAGGTCGTGGACGAGGACGTTGCCGACGAGGACGACGAGGACGGTGCGGCCGAGGACCTGGCCGCGGGGGACGAGGGCGCCGACGAGGAGCCCGCGGAACCGGTCGACCCCGTCGCGGCGCTCCGCGACGAACTGCGTTCGCTGCCCGGCGAGTGGTACGTCATCCACACCTACGCCGGTTACGAGAACCGCGTGAAGACCAACCTGGAGCAGCGCGCCGTCTCGCTGAACGTCGAGGACTACATCTTCCAGGCCGAGGTGCCGCAGGAAGAGGTCGTCCAGATCAAGAACGGCGACCGCAAGACGATCAAGCAGAACAAGCTGCCGGGTTACGTCCTGGTCCGCATGGACCTGACCAACGAGTCCTGGGGTGTCGTCCGCAACACCCCCGGTGTCACGGGCTTCGTCGGCAACGCCTACGACCCCTACCCGCTGACCCTGGACGAGATCGTCAAGATGCTCGCCCCGGAGGCCGAGGAGAAGGCCGCCCGCGAGGCCGCCGAGGCCGAGGGCAAGCCCGCCCCGCAGCGCAAGGTCGAGGTCCAGGTGCTGGACTTCGAGGTCGGCGACTCGGTCACCGTCACCGACGGCCCGTTCGCCACGCTGCAGGCCACCATCAACGAGATCAACCCGGATTCGAAGAAGGTCAAGGGCCTGGTGGAGATCTTCGGCCGGGAGACCCCGGTCGAGCTGAGCTTCGACCAGATCCAGAAGAACTAGGCCGACGATCCTTCGAAAGAGCCCCTGTCCAACGGTTCGCCGTTGGACAGGGGCTCTTTCGTGTGCGGGGGCTCGACGGGCTTGAGGGCCTGGGGGGGGGCGCCGTTGGGCCGTGGGTCTGTCTCCGGGCCTCGGGCGAGGGCTCTCGGGCGGTTCTGCGGGCAGCAGTCCCCCTGGGCACCGGGGCGGACGGCTGTTTCCATGCGCCACGTGTTCATGGCGCTCCCTTGAACCACCGGCGATCCGGGCCGTGTCCGGAACGGTGCAAAAAAATGTGTGCTGCGCCACAACCATTCCGGCGTCCGGTGGGTCTGACTTGATGACCAAAACGCACGAACGGTGCTCTTGGTGGTGATCCACCATGCATTGCTGTGGTTTGCCCTGCCCTGTTCGTCGCGTGCTCAAGGAACGGTTCAGGTATCCAGGGAACCCGGGGGTTTTCCTCATGCGTGCTCGTCGTACGTTGATCGCCGCGGCCGCCGCCGCTTTCGTCCTCGTCCCGGCGGCCTCCGCCGTCGCCGGTACGGGCCCCGCGCCCGCGCCGGACAAGCAGCGTCAGAGCGTCCGCTCCACCGCCCCGTCGGAGAGCGGGAACCCGAACAGCGCCAAGGCCGCGGCCGCCGGCGTGTGCTCCGACGCGTACCAGATCGGCACCACCGCCTACATCGACCGTGCGGGCGCGCACGTCGCGTCCGTGAAGCAGTTCTACTCGCCCAGTTGCCAGCGGAACTACGGGTACCTGTGGGTGTGGCAGAGCTTCCGTGACAAGGTGAAGGACTACGACGTCGGCGTCGGCGTCTACAGCTACGCGCGCGACGGGGTCGTGGGCGAGAAGGGGTGGACGGCCACCAACGCCCAGGAGTTCTGGTCGCTGCCGGCCGCCACCGCCGGCGAGTGCACCGCGGCCGTCGGCCACCTGAGGGCGCCGGGCGACCCGGTCGGCGGGCAGGCGGTCACCTCCAAGCGCTGCTGAGTCCGGCCGGCCCGGAGCCCGCCCGTATGCGGGCGTTCGCCGGGCCGGTGTCCGGGTGTTCTTCGAAGGTGTCGCGGGTCTCCGGCCGCCGGGTGCGGGCCGGGGGCCCGCGTTTCCGTTGCGCGGACCGGGGTGCCGTTCCGGTGCGCGGGCCGCGGTGCCGTTCCGGAGTCCGAGGTCCCGTTTTTGGGTCCGGCCCCGTCACCCGTTATCGTGGTGCGGTATGCCTCCATCCAGATGATCCGGATCGGACGGCGGAACACTCTCACTAAGGACCCGGAGAGAGCACATGCCTCCCAAGAAGAAGAAGGTCACGGGGCTGATCAAGCTCCAGATCCAGGCCGGCGCGGCCAACCCGGCTCCGCCGGTCGGCCCCGCGCTGGGTCAGCACGGCGTCAACATCATGGAGTTCTGCAAGGCCTACAACGCCGCGACCGAGTCGCAGCGCGGCTGGGTCATCCCGGTGGAGATCACGGTCTACGAGGACCGTTCCTTCACCTTCGTGACCAAGACGCCGCCGGCCGCGAAGATGATCCTCAAGGCCGCGGGCGTGGAGAAGGGCTCCGGCGAGCCGCACAAGACCAAGGTCGCCAAGATCACTCAGGCGCAGGTCCGCGAGATCGCCCAGACGAAGCTGCCCGACCTCAACGCCAACGACCTGGACGCCGCCGCGAAGATCATCGCCGGCACCGCGCGTTCCATGGGCGTCACGGTCGAGGGCTGAACCTCCGCCTCGCAGAACCCCCGCGGCCCCTGTGGGCCGCACGTGGCAGGGCCTGCTCGGCCCGTACCACGACTCCGTCAAGAACCCCTCAGGAGCAGTTGTGAGCAAGCGCAGCAAGGCCCTCCGCGCTGCGGACGAGAAGATCGACCGGGAGAAGCTGTACGCCCCGCTCGAAGCCGTCCGCCTCGCCAAGGAGACCTCCACGACCAAGTTCGACGGCACCGTCGAGGTCGCCTTCCGTCTGGGTGTCGACCCGCGCAAGGCCGACCAGATGGTCCGTGGCACCGTGAACCTCCCGCACGGCACCGGCAAGACCGCCCGGGTCCTGGTCTTCGCGACCGGTGACCGTGCCGAGGCCGCGCGTGCCGCGGGCGCCGACATCGTCGGCTCCGACGAACTGATCGACGAGGTGTCGAAGGGCCGTCTGGACTTCGACGCCGTCGTCGCCACCCCGGACCTCATGGGCAAGGTCGGCCGCCTCGGCCGCGTCCTCGGCCCCCGTGGTCTGATGCCCAACCCGAAGACCGGCACGGTCACGCCCGACGTCACCAAGGCCGTGACCGACATCAAGGGCGGCAAGATCGAGTTCCGCGTCGACAAGCACTCGAACCTGCACTTCATCATCGGCAAGACGTCGTTCGAGGACGACAAGCTGGTGGAGAACTACGGCGCCGCGCTGGAGGAGATCCTCCGTCTGAAGCCGTCCGCCGCCAAGGGTCGCTACATCAAGAAGGCCGCCATCACCACCACGATGGGCCCCGGCATTCCGCTCGACCCGAACCGCACCCGCAACCTCCTCGTCGAGGAGGACCCGGCCGCCGTCTGAGCCCCAGGCTCACCCCGGCAGCCGCGTCGGACACGCGTCAACAGGGCGGGCCCCGCAACCTTCCGAGGTGCGGGGCCCGTCCTGTCTTTGTGCGACTTCCCGTACGGCTGTCAGTGCGCTGCGTTACCGTGCGCATACGGACTCGCATAGGGGTGGGACGACATGAACAGCACCATCGTGCGCCGCGTGACCCTCTCGGCGGTCTTGGTGACCGCGCTGGCGGGGATGGCCGCCTGTGGCTCCGGAGGCTCGGACGGGGGCGGCAAGGCGACCGGACGGAGCACGGCACACACCGACCCGCTGGCAGAGCTGCGCTCCGCCGAGAAATCCACGGCCAAGGCCGAGTCGGCCAAGGTCCGCTCCACGACCACACTGGGCTCCGTGATGTCCATGACGGCGGACGGCACCCTCGGCTGGCGCGACGGCATCACCGGCACGCTCACCATCACCTACACCGGCGGCACGGTCGCCGACGCCATGCGGAAGCTCGGCTCCACCACGATGGAGACCCGCTATCTGCCGGACGCCTACTACGCCAGGATGGGCGACGCGTTCGCCCGGCAGGCAGGCGGCAGGCACTGGGTCAAGTACGGCTACGACGCCCTGGCCGACCTCGCCGGCGCCTCCGGCGCCTACCTCAAGGACCAGACCCGCAACGCCACGCCGAACCAGTCCGTGAAGCTCCTGCTGGCCTCCGGGGACGTACGGAAGGCCGGTGCCGAGAAGGTCTCCGGCGAGAACGCCGCGCGCTACTCCGGGACGGTCGACGTCGCCGACCTCGCCACCCGGAACTCCGGCCTCACCACGGGCCAGCTCGCGGACCTGAAGAAGCAGCTCGACCAGGCCGGCGTCACCACGGAGACCATCGACATCTGGGTCGACGACCAGGGTCTGCTGCTCAAGAAGGTCGAGCGGGGCACCACCGCGAACGGCACGATGACCAGCACCGCCTACTACAGCGACTACGGAGCACGGCTCTCGGTGCAGGAGCCCCCCGCGAGCGACACCCAGGACTTCACGTCCCTCATGCACACGCAGGGGGGAACCGGACTGTCCGGCTGAAGTGCGACCGGGCTCTCTGCGGACCTTTTCGGCCTTCGACGGTCAAGAACCCGTCAAGAACCAGGATGTACTTGTCATTGCCGCCGGTTACGATCAACCCCTTACTGTGAATCGGGCGTGTGTTCCCTGTGCGCCCAACCATGATGTGGGGGGAAAGAAAAAATGAGGTCTTCTGTGTCCGTCAGGTCCAGGTCTTCCATGGCGGCCGGCGGGCTCGCCGTGCTGCTGCTCGCCACGGGCGCGGTCGGCTGCGGGGGGAACGACGACGGAGCGAAGTCGTCGTCGAAGGGCGACTCGGTGAAGGCGCCCGCGATGGAGCCGGCGGCGGCCGTCGCCGCGGCCGCGAAGAACGCGGACGACATCAAGTCGTTCCGCTACCGGATGTCCGGCAGCATCCCGGGCGAGGGCCGGCTCAAGGGCGAGGCGGCGATGAGCGTCGAACCGCCGGCGATGAGCATGAAGATGACCGCCGCGGGCAAGGGCACCGACGGGCCGGTCGAGATCCGGCTCATCGACAAGGCGATGTACATCGGCGGCAACCCCGAGATGGCCAAGCAGATGGAGGGCAAGAGCTGGCTCAAGCTCGACATGTCCGCTGCCGGCGCGGACGGCGGGCTCAACACCGACCAGCTCGGCGCGGGGGAGGCCGGCAAGAACCCGGCCTCCGACTCCACGTTCCTGGCCGGAGCCAAGGACATCAAGGAGATCGGCACCGAGACCGTCGACGGGGTGAAGACCACCCACTACCAGGGCACGGTCACCCTCGACGACCTCCGGGCCAAGATCAAGGCGGAGGACAAGAACCTCCGCGAGCGGCACGAGCAGAGCCTTGAGCAGTACGAGACCATGGGCGTCGACAAGATGACCATGGACATGTGGATCGACGGCGAGTCGCACACCAAGCAGTTCCGGATGCGGGGCGAGGCCAAGAAGGGCCCGCTCGACATGCTGATCACCTTCATCGACTACAACCAGCCGGTGAAGGTCACTGCTCCGCCCGCCAAGGACACCACCGACCTCTCCGAGATGATGAAGGGGGTCGAGCAGGGCTGAGTCCGCAGGCACGGATTTGCCTGGCGGCGATCCGTTCCCTTACTCTCCAACAGAAGCCAAAGACCGCTGGTCGTTGCCCCGTGTTCGGATGAGCGCGGGGTGGCCGAAGGATCCGCTGAAAAGTGGGCGACCCGCGCAGGTGACAGTGGAAGAGCTCCCGGAGTGCCCGCCCCGCGCGTGCACGGCCGGTCGAGTCCGCCCCGTGCGCCTGCGCCCGGGGCGTTTCGTTTTTCCCAGTCCTCCTTCGGGTCCGCGCGGTCAGAATCACCCGGAAGGAGGCCGAGGCTCTATGGCGAGGCCCGACAAGGCTGCCGCGGTGGCCGAGCTGGCGGAGCAGTTCCGCAGCTCCAACGCCGCCGTGCTGACCGAGTACCGCGGTCTCACCGTGGCGCAGCTCAAGACGCTGCGCCGGTCGCTCGGTGAGAACGCCCAGTACGCCGTGGTGAAGAACACGCTGACCAAGATTGCGGCCAACGAGGCCGGGATCACGACGCTGGACGACCTGTTCAACGGTCCGACGGCTGTCGCCTTCGTCACCGGTGACCCGGTGACGTCGGCGAAGGGTCTCCGTGACTTCGCCAAGGACAACCCGAATCTCGTCATCAAGGGCGGTGTCCTTGACGGCAAGGCGCTGTCCGCCGACGAGATCAAGAAGCTCGCGGACCTCGAGTCCCGCGAGGTTCTGCTCGCCAAGCTGGCGGGCGCCTTCAAGGCCAAGCAGACCCAGGCTGCCCAGGTCTTCCAGGCGCTCCCGTCGAAGCTCGTCCGCACCGTGGACGCGCTTCGCGCCAAGCAGGACGAGCAGGGCGGTGCCGAGTAATTCGGCTCGCGACATGACCGCCGCCGCCTGAGGCGGAGGTCGTAGCGGGCCGTACGTACGCCCGCCAGACATGTACATCCGGCACCTGCCGAATTAGTGGAAGGAAAGCCACCATGGCTCTCACCCAGGATGAACTGCTTGCCGAGTTCGAGGGCATGACCCTGATCCAGCTCTCCGAGTTCGTGAAGGCGTTCGAGGAGAAGTTCGACGTCACCGCCGCCGCCGCGGTCGCCGTCGCGGGCCCGGCCGGTCCGGCCGCCCCGGTCGAGCAGGCCGAGGAGCAGGACGAGTTCGACGTCATCCTCACCGGCGCCGGCGACAAGAAGATCCAGGTCATCAAGGTCGTGCGTGAGCTGACCTCGCTCGGCCTGAAGGAGGCCAAGGACCTGGTGGACGGCGCCCCGAAGCCCGTCCTCGAGAAGGTCGCCAAGGACGCCGCCGAGAAGGCCGCCGAGTCCCTCAAGGGCGCCGGCGCCTCCGTCGAGGTCAAGTAAGTCCTTCCGGGGTTACCCGGGATCGGGCCGTACGCCTGCCGTGCGGTCGCCGCGGCTCCTGACGGGGCTGTAACGCGCGCGCACCGAGGAGCGATCATCCATCCGGGTGGTCGCTCCTCGGCTTTCCCGAAGGCCCGACCGCGAGTGCCTTGCACCCGCGTGACCGGGGGGTATGGTGATCTTCGTCGTGTCCCTGGGAGCCCGGTCGGGCTGGGGGGCCTTGACGAACCGCACGCAGCGCGCAATTCTCAGGACGCGTCGTCACAACGATCCGGGATCCGAGGCATGGATCGACGGCGAAGAGGGCAGTATCAACGTGCGTTGAAGGCAGGCATGGCGCAGGCGTTGAAGACAACGAGGGTCTCAGAAAAGTGGGACTGGACATCAGTGTGCCAAGTGGCTACACTGACCCTTTGCGCTGCCTGTTAGCTTGCCCCTGCCCGTCACCAGGGGTCTGCCCTCACCCGAGCATAGACGACCGCATCCCCTTTGACCTGGGGTTTCTGTCTTCGCGCATGGGAGAGGGGCCGGTACGCGCGCAGTGAGTCCGAGCCCTCGGAAGGACCCCCTCTTGGCCGCCTCGCGCAACGCCTCGACCGCGAATACGAACAACGGCGCAAGCACCGCCCCGCTGCGCATCTCTTTTGCAAAGATCAAGGAGCCTCTTGAGGTTCCGAACCTGCTCGCGCTGCAAACCGAGAGCTTCGACTGGCTGCTCGGCAACACCGCCTGGCAGAGTCGGGTCGAGGAGGCTCTTGAGAACGGTCAGGACGTCCCCACCAAGTCCGGTCTGGAGGAGATCTTCGAGGAGATCTCCCCGATCGAGGACTTCTCCGGGTCGATGTCGCTGACCTTCCGGGACCACCGCTTCGAGCCGCCCAAGAACTCGATCGACGAGTGCAAGGAGCGCGACTTCACGTACGCCGCCCCGCTCTTCGTCACGGCCGAGTTCACCAACAACGAGACCGGCGAGATCAAGTCCCAGACCGTCTTCATGGGCGACTTCCCGCTCATGACGAACAAGGGCACTTTCGTCATCAACGGCACCGAGCGTGTCGTGGTGTCCCAGCTGGTCCGTTCCCCCGGTGTCTACTTCGACTCCTCCATCGACAAGACCTCCGACAAGGACATCTTCTCCGCCAAGATCATCCCGTCCCGGGGTGCCTGGCTGGAGATGGAGATCGACAAGCGCGACATGGTCGGTGTCCGCATCGACCGCAAGCGCAAGCAGTCGGTCACCGTCCTCCTGAAGGCGCTCGGCTGGACGACCGAGCAGATCCTGGAGGAGTTCGGCGACTACGAGTCGATGCGCGCCACCCTGGAGAAGGACCACACCCAGGGTCAGGACGACGCGCTCCTCGACATCTACCGCAAGCTGCGTCCGGGCGAGCCCCCCACGCGTGAGGCCGCGCAGACGCTCCTGGAGAACCTGTACTTCAACCCGAAGCGCTACGACCTGGCCAAGGTCGGCCGCTACAAGGTCAACAAGAAGCTCGGTGCGGACGAGCCGCTGGACGCCGGCGTGCTCACCACCGACGACGTCATCGCCACCATCAAGTACCTGGTGAAGCTGCACGCCGGTGAGACCGAGACGACCGGTGAGTCCGGCCGCTCGATCATGGTCGAGACCGACGACATCGACCACTTCGGCAACCGTCGTATCCGCAGCGTCGGCGAGCTGATCCAGAACCAGGTCCGTACGGGTCTCGCCCGTATGGAGCGCGTCGTGCGCGAGCGCATGACCACCCAGGACGTCGAGGCGATCACGCCGCAGACCCTGATCAACATCCGGCCGGTCGTCGCCTCCATCAAGGAGTTCTTCGGCACCAGCCAGCTGTCCCAGTTCATGGACCAGAACAACCCGCTGTCGGGGCTGACGCACAAGCGTCGTCTGAACGCCCTCGGCCCGGGTGGTCTCTCCCGTGAGCGGGCCGGCTTCGAGGTCCGTGACGTGCACCCCTCGCACTACGGCCGGATGTGCCCGATCGAGACGCCGGAAGGCCCGAACATCGGTCTGATCGGCTCGCTCGCCTCCTACGGCCGGGTCAACGCGTTCGGTTTCATCGAGACGCCGTACCGCAAGGTCACCGAAGGCCAGGTCTCCGACGAGGTCGACTACCTGACCGCCGACGAGGAGGACCGCTTCGTCATCGCGCAGGCCAACGCGCCGCTCACCGACGAGCTGCGGTTCGCCGAGGCCCGCGTGCTGGTCCGCCGCCGTGGCGGCGAGGTCGACTACGTCGGCGGCGAGGACGTGGACTACATGGACGTCTCGCCGCGCCAGATGGTGTCGGTCGCGACCGCCATGATCCCCTTCCTGGAGCACGACGACGCCAACCGTGCCCTCATGGGCGCGAACATGATGCGGCAGGCCGTGCCGCTCATCAAGTCCGAGTCCCCGCTCGTCGGCACCGGCATGGAGTACCGCTCCGCCGTCGACGCCGGCGACGTCGTCAAGGCCGAGAAGGACGGTGTGGTCCAGGAGGTCTCCGCGGACTACATCACCACGGCCAACGACGACGGCACCTACATCACCTACCGGCTGGCCAAGTTCTCCCGGTCCAACCAGGGCACCTCGGTCAACCAGAAGGTCATCGTCAACGAGGGCGACCGGGTCGTGCTGGGCCAGGTCCTCGCCGACGGTCCCGCCACGCAGAACGGCGAGATGGCGCTCGGCAAGAACCTGCTCGTGGCGTTCATGCCGTGGGAGGGTCACAACTACGAGGACGCGATCATCCTGTCGCAGCGCCTCGTGCAGGACGACGTCCTCTCCTCGATCCACATCGAGGAGCACGAGGTCGACGCCCGTGACACCAAGCTCGGCCCCGAGGAGATCACCCGGGACATCCCGAACGTCTCCGAGGAGGTCCTCGCCGACCTCGACGAGCGCGGCATCATCCGCATTGGCGCCGAGGTCGTCGCCGGTGACATCCTCGTCGGCAAGGTCACGCCCAAGGGTGAGACCGAGCTGACGCCGGAGGAGCGCCTGCTGCGCGCGATCTTCGGTGAGAAGGCCCGTGAGGTCCGCGACACCTCGCTGAAGGTGCCGCACGGCGAGATCGGCAAGATCATCGGCGTGCGCGTCTTCGACCGCGAGGAGGGCGACGAGCTGCCGCCCGGTGTGAACCAGCTGGTGCGCGTCTACGTCGCGCAGAAGCGCAAGATCACCGACGGTGACAAGCTCGCCGGCCGACACGGCAACAAGGGCGTCATCTCCAAGATCCTGCCGATCGAGGACATGCCGTTCCTGGAGGACGGCACCCCGGTCGACATCATCCTCAACCCGCTCGGTGTCCCGTCCCGGATGAACCCGGGACAGGTCCTGGAGATCCACCTCGGCTGGCTCGCCAGCCAGGGCTGGGACGTCTCCGGCCTGACCGAGGAGTGGGCCGAGCGCCTCCAGGCCATCGCCGCCGACCAGGTCGACCCGCGCACCAACGTCGCCACCCCGGTGTTCGACGGTGCCCGCGAGGACGAGCTGGCGGGTCTGCTGGAGCACACCATCCCGAACCGCGACGGTGACCGCATGGTCCTCCCGTCCGGCAAGGCGCGGCTGTTCGACGGCCGCTCCGGTGAGCCGTTCCCGGACCCGATCTCGGTCGGCTACATGTACATCCTGAAGCTGCACCACCTGGTCGACGACAAGCTGCACGCCCGCTCGACCGGCCCGTACTCGATGATCACCCAGCAGCCGCTGGGTGGTAAGGCCCAGTTCGGCGGCCAGCGGTTCGGCGAGATGGAGGTGTGGGCGCTGGAAGCGTACGGCGCCGCCTACGCCCTCCAGGAGCTGCTGACCATCAAGTCCGACGACGTCACCGGCCGCGTGAAGGTCTACGAGGCCATCGTCAAGGGCGAGAACATCCCCGAGCCCGGCATTCCCGAGTCCTTCAAGGTGCTCATCAAGGAAATGCAGTCCCTGTGCCTCAACGTGGAGGTGCTGTCCTCGGACGGCATGTCCATCGAGATGCGCGACACCGACGAGGACGTCTTCCGCGCGGCGGAGGAACTCGGCATCGACCTGTCCCGGCGTGAGCCGAGCAGCGTCGAAGAGGTCTGACGGGAGTCCGGCCGGGACCCTGAACCATCAGGGTCCCGCCGACCCCCAGGCCCCCGTTTCAGACCACAGAATTACGACCCTGAGAGGGATTGACGCATAGTGCTCGACGTCAACTTCTTCGACGAGCTCCGGATCGGCCTGGCCACCGCCGACGACATTCGGCAGTGGAGCCACGGCGAGGTCAAGAAGCCCGAGACCATCAACTACCGCACCCTCAAGCCCGAGAAGGACGGCCTCTTCTGCGAGAAGATCTTCGGCCCCACCCGGGACTGGGAGTGCTACTGCGGCAAGTACAAGCGCGTCCGCTTCAAGGGCATCATCTGCGAGCGCTGTGGCGTAGAGGTCACGCGTGCGAAGGTGCGCCGTGAGCGGATGGGCCACATCGAGCTGGCCGCTCCCGTCACCCACATCTGGTACTTCAAGGGCGTTCCGTCGCGGCTCGGCTACCTGCTCGACCTCGCCCCGAAGGACCTGGAGAAGGTCATCTACTTCGCGGCGTACATGATCACGTTCGTCGACGAGGAGCGCCGTACCCGCGACCTGCCCTCCCTGGAGGCGCACGTCTCCGTGGAGCGGCAGCAGATCGAGAACCGCCGGGACTCCGACCTCGAAGGCCGCGCCAAGAAGCTGGAGACGGACCTCGCCGAGCTGGAGAGCGAGGGCGCCAAGGCCGACGTGCGCCGCAAGGTGCGCGAGGGTGCCGAGCGCGAGATGAAGCAGCTGCGCGACCGTGCGCAGCGCGAGATCGACCGTCTCGACGAGGTGTGGACCCGGTTCAAGAACCTCAAGGTCCAGGACCTGGAGGGCGACGAGCTGCTCTACCGCGAGCTGCGTGACCGCTTCGGCACGTACTTCGACGGTTCGATGGGTGCCGCGGCGCTGCAGAAGCGCCTGGAGTCCTTCGACCTGGACGAGGAGGCGGAGAAGCTCCGCGAGATCATCCGTACCGGCAAGGGCCAGAAGAAGACCCGCGCGCTCAAGCGCCTCAAGGTCGTCTCCGCGTTCCTGCAGACCAGCAACAGCCCCAAGGGCATGGTCCTGGACTGCGTGCCGGTCATCCCGCCGGACCTGCGTCCGATGGTGCAGCTGGACGGTGGCCGGTTCGCGACCTCCGACCTGAACGACCTGTACCGCCGTGTCATCAACCGCAACAACCGCCTGAAGCGGCTTCTCGACCTCGGCGCGCCCGAGATCATCGTGAACAACGAGAAGCGCATGCTCCAGGAGGCCGTCGACGCGCTCTTCGACAACGGCCGTCGCGGTCGCCCGGTGACGGGCCCCGGCAACCGTCCGCTGAAGTCGCTGTCCGACATGCTCAAGGGCAAGCAGGGCCGCTTCCGGCAGAACCTGCTCGGCAAGCGCGTCGACTACTCGGCCCGTTCGGTGATCGTCGTCGGCCCGCAGCTCAAGCTGCACCAGTGCGGTCTGCCGAAGGCGATGGCGCTGGAGCTGTTCAAGCCGTTCGTGATGAAGCGGCTGGTCGACCTGAACCACGCGCAGAACATCAAGAGCGCCAAGCGCATGGTGGAGCGCGGCCGCACCGTGGTGTACGACGTCCTCGAAGAGGTCATCGCCGAGCACCCGGTGCTGCTGAACCGTGCGCCCACCCTGCACCGCCTCGGCATCCAGGCCTTCGAGCCGCAGCTGGTCGAGGGCAAGGCCATCCAGATCCACCCGCTCGTGTGCACCGCGTTCAACGCGGACTTCGACGGTGACCAGATGGCCGTGCACCTGCCGCTGTCCGCGGAGGCGCAGGCCGAGGCCCGCATCCTGATGCTGTCCTCGAACAACATCCTCAAGCCCGCCGACGGCCGTCCGGTGACGATGCCGACCCAGGACATGGTCCTCGGTCTGTTCTTCCTCACCACCGACGGCGAGATGCGTGACGTCAAGGGCGAGGACCGGTCGTTCGCGTCGGTCGCCGAGGCGATCATGGCGTTCGACGCCGGTGAGCTGTCCTTGCAGGCGAAGGTGGACATCCGCTTCCCGGTGGGCACCATCCCGCCGCGCGGCTGGACTCCGCCGGCGCAGGAGGAAGGGGACGAGCGCGTCGGGGACGGCGAGTGGCAGCAGGGTGACAGCTTCCGGCTGCGCACCACGCTGGGCCGGGCGCTGTTCAACGAACTGCTGCCGGAGGACTACCCGTTCGTCGACTACGAGGTCGGCAAGAAGCAGCTCTCCGAGATCGTCAACGACCTCGCCGAGCGCTACCCGAAGGTCATCGTGGCGGCGACGCTCGACAACCTGAAGGCGGCCGGCTTCTTCTGGGCGACCCGCTCCGGTGTCACCGTGGCCATCTCCGACGTCGTCGTCCCCGACGCGAAGAAGGAGATCGTCAAGGGTTACGAGGCCCAGGACGAGCGGGTCCAGAAGCAGTACGAGCGCGGTCTGATCACCAAGGAAGAGCGCACCCAGGAGCTCATCGCGATCTGGACCAAGGCGACCAACGAGGTGGCCGAGGCGATGAACGCGAACTTCCCGAAGACCAACCCGGTCTCGATGATGGTGAACTCTGGTGCGCGAGGCAACATGATGCAGATGCGTCAGATTGCCGGTATGCGTGGTCTGGTGTCGAACGCGAAGAACGAGACGATCCCGCGTCCGATCAAGGCGTCGTTCCGTGAGGGCCTGTCCGTCCTGGAGTACTTCATCTCCACGCACGGTGCCCGTAAGGGCCTCGCGGACACCGCCCTGCGTACCGCCGACTCGGGTTACCTGACCCGTCGTCTGGTGGACGTCTCGCAGGACGTCATCATCCGCGAGGAGGACTGCGGCACCGAGCGCGGTCTCAAGCTGCGCATCGCCGAGCGCGACGCCGACGGCGTGCTGCGCAAGGCGGAGGACGTCGAGACCAGCGTCTACGCCCGCATGCTCGCCGAGGACGTCGTCATCGACGGCAAGGTGATCGCGCCGGCCAACGTGGACCTCGGTGACGTGCTCATCGACCAGCTGGTGCACCACGGCATCGAGGAGGTCAAGACCCGCTCGATCCTGACCTGCGAGTCGCACGTCGGCACCTGCGCCATGTGCTACGGCCGTTCGCTCGCCACCGGCAAGCTGGTCGACATCGGTGAGGCGGTCGGCATCATCGCCGCCCAGTCCATCGGTGAGCCCGGCACCCAGCTGACGATGCGTACCTTCCACACCGGTGGTGTGGCCGGTGACGACATCACCCAGGGTCTGCCGCGTGTCGTCGAGCTGTTCGAGGCCCGTACCCCGAAGGGTGTCGCCCCGATCTCCGAGGCGAGCGGACGCGTCCGCATCGAGGAGACGGAGAAGACCAAGAAGATCGTCATCACGCCGGACGACGGCAGCGACGAGACGGCCTACCCGATCTCGAAGCGCGCCCGTCTCCTGGTCGGCGAGGGCGAGCACGTCGAGGTGGGCCAGAAGCTCACCGTGGGTGCCACCAACCCGCACGACGTGCTGCGCATCCTGGGCCAGCGTGCCGTCCAGGTCCACCTGGTCGGCGAGGTCCAGAAGGTGTACAACTCGCAGGGCGTGTCGATCCACGACAAGCACATCGAGATCATCATCCGGCAGATGCTGCGCCGGGTGACGATCATCGAGTCCGGCGACGCCGAGCTGCTGCCCGGTGAGCTGGTCGAGCGCTCGAAGTTCGAGCAGGAGAACCGTCGTGTGGTCCAGGAGGGCGGTCACCCGGCCTCCGGCCGTCCGCAGCTGATGGGTATCACGAAGGCGTCGCTGGCGACGGAGTCCTGGCTGTCGGCCGCCTCCTTCCAGGAGACGACCCGAGTCCTGACGGACGCGGCGATCAACGCCAAGTCCGACAGCCTCATCGGCCTCAAGGAGAACGTCATCATCGGTAAGCTCATCCCGGCCGGTACGGGCCTGGCCCGCTACCGCAACATCCGGGTCGAGCCGACCGAGGAGGCCAAGGCCGCGATGTACTCGGCCGTCGGCTACGACGACATCGACTACTCGCCGTTCGGCACGGGCTCCGGCCAGGCCGTTCCGCTGGAGGACTACGACTACGGTCCGTACAACCAGTGAGTGAGTAGCTGAGACAGGCCGAAGGGCGGCCACCCCGTTGCGTACGGGGTGGCCGCCCTTCGGCGTGTCAGCGTGCCGTCAGCTCCAGCGCCGTCACCACCACGGTGGCCACGGCCGCCAGTACGCCGACGCTCGCCAGCGGCCAGCGGGCCCGCTCCAGGGCGTCCAGGCGTTGTTCATGGTCGGCGAGCTGCTTGTCGGTCTGGTCGCTGCGCTGGACCAGCAGCGCGAGCGAGCCGTCGACCCGGGCGAACCCGGCCTCGACGGTCCCGCGCAGCCGTTCCAGCTCGACGGCGACGGCGGTCGGGTCGGACAGGGAGGAAGGGGCGGCTGGGGAGGACGGGAAAGGTGGTTCGGTCACGCGTCCTCCCGTTCGCCGTCCGTCCGCAGCCACGACGGCAGCAGCGCCTGTACGGCGGGTACGGCCATCGCCCTGGTGACCGCGGCGGCGACGGCGAGCGCTCCGGCGGCCCAGGGCAGGGTGTCCGGGATGCCGGCGGCGCGGGCGGCCGTCGGCAGCAGGACGCACAGGCCGACAGCGGTCTGTACGACGGTGCGGAGGGTGCGCTTGGCGGCCTCTGACATGGTGAGCCTCGTTTCTCAGGAGCTGTACGGGACTTTCAGGGCCGCCCAGGAGGTGGCGCCCGGCCAGCCGTCGGCGTCGGAGCCCGAGTAGCCGAGCTTGCGCTGCCACGTGGCGTACGACGCCCGGTCGGTCTCGGTCCACTGCGGGCCGGGTCCGGCGGAGTACGCCGAGCAGCCGACGGCGACCAGCCGCTTGCCCATCGCGGTGACAACGGCGGACCTGGGCTTCTTCTTGAACCAGTCGGCGCCGGGGAAGGGCTGGTGGGCGGGGGTGCCGGCGGGGACCTTGGTGCCGAGGCGGGCGGCGACCCGGCCGCGGAGGTCCGCCATCGTGAAGCCACGCGGGTCGATCTTGGTGGTGGTCCACTCCTTGTGGCCGATGACCGAGCGGGCGCTCCAGCCGTGCGCACGGCACAGCGCGGCCGACGCCCGCACCATGGCGTCCAGTTGGACCTCGGGCCACGGGTCCTTGCCGTCGCCGAGGTTGACGCATTCGAAGCCGTAGAAGTGGACGTTGCCGTCGGTGTCGTTCTCGTCGGGTGCGGGCAGGACGGCCTCGGCGATCACCGCTTCCAGTACGTCGCCGTCGCCGCTGCCGGCGTGGTTGGCGCGGCCGTTGCCGACCAGGTGGATGGTGCCGTCCTTGGCGATGACGCCGTGGCAGAGCGGGCCCGGCAGATCGGAGCGGCCGGTGAAGCAGAGGCTGACGGAGGCGGCGGTGCCCGAGGTGACGGTGTGGTGGATCATCACCCCGTTGACCGGGCCCCAACGGCCCTTGCTGTTGCGGTTGTGGGTGCGCCAGCCGGCGGTCTCGACGACGGTGACGCCCTCGGCCCGCAGGGCGGACACGAGGGCGTCGGCGGACAGGGGTGTGGCCATGGGCGGGGCCTTTCGGAGGGGAGTGCGGGCAAGGGAAAACCCCGGCCGGCGGGGGCGGCTCGGGGCGGCGGGTGGAGCGTGCGGAGTGCGGGACGTCAGGTGGCGCCGTCCGTCGTGGCCTCGGCGGCGGTGACCGGGCCGGTGCCGCCGTCCGCGGGCGGTTCGGCCGGGTCGCCGGTGCCGCCCGAACCGTCCCCGGGGCTCGTCCACCGGGTGCACAGGGCCGTATAGGCAGTCACGTTGTCCGCGAAGTCGGCGAGCGCGGCGGCCATCGCCTGCTGGATCGCGGTCTGGTCGGGGACGACCGGGTCGGTGCCGGCCGGCATGACCGTGATCCGGCCGACGCCCCGCAGCACGGTGTTGTGGGCGCCGCTCTCGGTGAACTGGGCGGTGACGTGGACCGGGGAGTACGTACCGGTGAGCGAGTCGGGCCCGATGATGTTGCTCACGCTGGTGTCGGCGACGTTGATGTAGACGGTGTGGCCGGCCTCGGTGACGGTGGCCCGGCCGGCGAAGTCGATGGCGAGGCCCCAGGGCTGGCTGGTGTCGATGTCCATGGTCGAAGGTCCTTCCTCGGGTCGTGGGCGGTCCTGCGTCAGACGGTCTGGCGGCCGTACATCAGGACGGGCTGGGCGTAGACGGAGCCGGTCCCGGTGCTGACCAGTGCCTGGATCTCGACCTTGAGCAGGGTGCCGTAGACCGTGGGGAAGTCCGTGCTGATCGCTCCGGTGAAGTCGAAGCCCGAGCCAGCGCTGACGGTGCTGCCCCACGGGGAGCCGTTGACCTGCACCCGGACGGAGCCGGTGGTGCCGGAGTCGGCCCGGGTGCTCATGAGGAGCCGCATCACCGGCTGCCAGACGATGTTGTACGACATCGCGACGGTCGTGTACGAGGTCGCTTTGGTCTGCGGCCAGTGGCTGACCGTCGTGTCCTGCGGCGGCAGCATGTTCAGCCAGGGCTTGGCGATCCCGCCGGTGTCGATGTCGTCGGAGACGATCTCCCGGCCGTAGGCGTCGTAGATCCGCAGCGGCTGCTGCGAGGTGCTGGTGCCGTCGCCGTTGTACAGGGACAGGGCCAGGCTGCCGGTCTGGCGGCGGATCGCCACCCCGTACTCCTGGTCGCTCCACCGGCCGACCGAGAAGACGGCCGGACCGCCGCCCGGCGGACGGACGTTGAGGTACCCGCCGTCGGTGATCTCCACTCCGCCGCCGGAGATCCGGTTGAGGGCGGGCCGGGTGTTGACCGCGGTGGACAGCTGCTGGATCCGGCGTTCCATCTGGGTCAGCCGGTCGATGATGTCCTCGGGCAGCTGGGGCATCAGGCCACCTCCAGGTAGAGCTGGGCGGTGTCCGGGCGGCCGCGCTGGGCGGGGCTGACGGTGACACCGATGATCCGGTAGCGGGCGTCCAGGCCCTCGGTGAACCACTCGTCGGTGATCCGGATGCGCGCGATCCGGCCGAGCAGCGCGGTCGGCACCAGGTCGTCGAGCATGACGGTGATCTCCGGGATCACCACCGCCCCGGTGGCGGCGGCCAGTTCGGTGCGGGCGAGGGCGGTCAGGGTGTTCGCGTCGGTGATGTCGTTGTGGTCCGAGGTCAGGTCGATGCGCGGATACCCGGCCTGCTCGATCAGCTCGGTGGCGACCGCGACCGTGGAGCACACCGGCCGGGACTCGGAAGCCTGGTCGTCGTTGGCCGACGCGCCCCGGGCCCGGGCGGTGGTACCGCCACGGGTGGCGTCGCGCGGGAAGGAGTACGACAGGATCGTGCCCGGCCGGTCCAGCACCAGGTCGGTGCTGCCGGTGGTGATCGTCGGGCTGCCCAGCCGCAGCCGGCGCACCCGGGCGCCGGTGGCCGGGTCGAGATAGACGGAGATGTAGTGCTCGAAGCCGTGCTCCAGTGCCGCCAGCGCGTCCAGGGCGTCGAGGTAGACCGTCTCGTCGCCGTCCCGGTAGCTGACCGAGCGGGACACGTCCGAGACCTCGTCGCCGTAGGTGACGCCGATGTCGCCGCCCGGCAGCCCGGTCTGGAGGTCCTTCCACAGCGCCCGCGCGACCTCGAACTGGGTGCCGGTGAGCGGGAGTTTGTAGGAGGGGTCGTACGCGGCCGTGTGCGCCCGGATCAGCCGTCGGCTCGCGTACGACTCGAAGGTCGCCGCCTGGATGCCGAGCGTGAGCACCCCCTGTTCGTCGCTCTCCAGGGTGCTGGTCCACACGATGCCGCCCCACCACAGGTCGGAGCCGCGCTGGAGGTAGACCGAGGTGCGGCCCTCCTCGATGCGGCGGGCCCGCGCGGCCATCGCCCGGTCCGGGATCGGGAGGGTGCCGGAGAGCGAACCGGCCTTGCCGATGTAGTCGTCCACCGTGACATCGCGCAGCGGCAGGATGTCGATGGTGGAGTCGGTGCGCAGATCGCAGAAGATCGCGCGGTAGGGGGTGTTGATGTTCGTCGTCATGCGGCGGCCTCGTAGGTGGCGGTGCCGCGGATGGCGTACGGGGCGGTCCAGGTCCACGGCGACAGGGCGTCCACGGAGCCGTAGTACGGCTGGACGGTCGCCACGGAGTCGACCCGGCCCGTGCTGATGTTCAGTTCGAAGGTGGTGGTCGTGCCGAGGTTGATCCGGCTGACCATGCGCAGGCTGTTGTTCCCGGACAGTTCGGCGAAGCCGATCACGGGGTGGACGGCGGACGCGGCGACCGGCAGCGAGAACCGCCAGTTGTCGTCGGTGCCGGGGTTGGTGCCGAAGGTGGTGGTGCTGCCGAACTGGAGGGAGAAGCTCAGGTGCACGGTCCTGCCGAACTTGACGTACCGGCAGTTGACCGTGGCGTTGCCGAACGACGGCGTGGCGTTGCCGCTGCCGGTCGTCCAGGCCGGTGTCCAGCTCTGCCAGGTCGGATACTGCGGAAAGGCGTCCCACGCGGTGCCGTTCCAGCGCTGGAGCCCGCCGCTCACGTCCCGGTACTGGCCCGGGTAGGCGCCGTTCGTGGTGTCGGTGGTGACCGGCAGGATGCCGCCGATCGCGACGGTGGCGGTGCGCATGCCGGTCAGGGCGGTGTTCCAGTCGATGGCCGTGGTGCCGGCGCTCGCACCGGCCGGCACGAGCACCTGGTACAGGGGGATCGACAGGGACGGCGGCACCGGGGCGACCGGGACGGCCTTCGCCTCGCCCTGCACGATCTCGACGACGGCCTCGGTGCGGGTGGTGTCGCCGTCGCGGTACTCGTCGTAGATCCGCAGCACGACCAGGTCGATCCGCCCGTACTGGGCGGCGCCGTCGGCGAAGGTCAGCGGCAGGTACTCGGTGAGGGCGACCGGGTAGGCGCCCTGGGCGTCGGTGCCCTGGACAATCGCCCGGCCGGGGCTGACGGTGGCGGACATGGTGCCGGGGGTGCCGGTCAGGGTGAACCCGGTGATCCGGAACTGGCCGTCCGGCGAGCCGGGCAGGATGCCGGAGCGGGTGGCCACGGGCGAGGTCGGGGTGAGGGCGCCGAGTGAGACGAGCCGGGTGTCCTCGCGGGACTGGCTGTCCGGGGACAGCCATCCGGAGCGCAGCGGCATGGTCGACTCCTTTGTGAATCAGGCGGGTTGGTGATTTTCGGGCGATCGGTCGGCCTGCGGACGGTGGCGCGGAACGCGCACCGTTGCGCTCAGGAAGCGGACTCGTAGGTTCCGTGGATGGACAGCACGTCCCCCGTGGCCCAGGTGAAGGGCAGCACCTTGTCCCAGATGCCGTTGCTGATCTTCAGGGTGTCGCGCAGCGAGCGGACGATGCCGCCGCCCGTCGTCGAGAGCAGCGCGGTGCCCTGGTAGAACATCGTCGGTTCCGAGGAGTCGTACGCCTGGACGCTCAGCACCCGCCCGTCCAGCTTCCACGCGGTGGAGACCGGGGCGACGGGCAGCGAGAACGTCCAGTCGGTGCCCTGGGCGGACAGGTTGGTCGTCGAACCGATCTTCAGATAGATCCGGACGTGGACGACCGTGCCCGTCTTCACGTACGACCCGGCGATCGTGCCGTTGCCGATCGTGGGCGCGGTGCCCGCCTCGACGCCCCACTTCGGCGTGTAGTCGGTCCAGGTGGGTACCGGCTGGTACGACACCCACGCCGTGCCGTTCCAGCGTTGCAGCAGCCCGGCGGACGAGTCCCGGTACTGGCCGGTGTAGCTGGCCGTGGCGACCGTGCCGGCCGGTGCGATGCCGCCCAGGGCGCTCGGGTACGACACCCACGCCGAGCCGTCCCAGCGCTGGAGCGCGCCGCCGGAGTCGCGGTACTGCCCCGGGTAGGAGCCGTTGCCGGTCTCGCCGTAGACCGGCAGGATGCCGCCGACGGCGACCGTCGGCGTGCGCAGATCGGTGACGTCGGTGCTCCAGTTGATCCCGCCCTTGCCGGCGCTGATCCCCGCGCCGACCCGGACCTGGTAGATCGGCAGGCCGATGGCCGGGGCGACGGGCGGGACCGGAGTGGCGTCCGACGCGCCCTTGACGATCTCCAGCGTGGCTCCGGCCCCGGTCTCCTCGGAGTTGTCGTACTGCGAGTCGCTGATCTTCAGGACGACGAGGTCGATCCGGGGGTTCGCCTCGCCGTCGGCGAAGGTGAGGGGTGTCGGTTCGGGCAGGGTGACCGGGTAGGCGCCCTGGCCGGGGCCCGCCTGGACGACGGCCCGCCCCTCGTGGACGACTGCCGTCATGGCGCCCGGAGCGCCCTCCATCCAGAAGCCGGACAGGCGGGACAGGCCGTCGTAGGACCCGGGCAGGATGCCGGAGCGGACCTCCAGCGGATTGGCTGGGGTGGTCGCGCCGGTCTGGGTGAGCCGGGTGTCCTCGCGGGTCTGGCCGGTCTGCGCCACCCATGCGCTGCGCAGGTTCATGTGCGGGTCTCCTTCGTCGTGGTGCGGGTGGAGTCGTGGGCGGTGGTGCGGGCGGACTTGCGGCGGGAGGCGGGCGGGGGTACGACGAGGGTCGCGGGCCGGTTCAGGAGCGGAGCCATTCGGCCGTGAGACTGGTGGCGTAGCCGGAACCGCCGAGCGTGGTGAGGGCGGCGCCCGAGTTCTGCATCCCGTACAGCGCGAGCCTGTCGCCGGCCGCGCACTTGAGGAGGACGCTGCCGCCGACGCTGGTCGCGCCCGGTCCGGCGCCGACCAGCCAGGTGGCGCGGGGCACACCGGAGCCGTTCTGGGCGATCCGGGCGCCGCGCGAGCCGGTGGGTTCCCCGGTCCAGGTGACGCTGCCGGTGACCCGCCACCAGCCGGTCCGGGACACGGTGTACGCGTTCGGCCCGGACCAGCCGCCGACGTCGTCCACGTCGACGGTGGACAGGGTGATCTGGGTCCAGGTGTTGTTGGCCACGGACTGCGTCGTGCTCTGCTCGACGCTCAGCAGGATCTTCGAGCGTCCGTCCGCGTACTGCCAGGCCGCGCCGTCCCAGCGCTGGAGCAGCCCGGCGGCGTTCTCCTGGTACTGGCCGACGTAACTCCCGCTGGTCAGCGCGCCGGCCGGGGCGATACCGCCCACTGCCTTCGGGTACGACACCCAGGTGGTGCCGTCCCAGCGCTGGAAGGTGCCCGGGGTGTCCCGGTACTGGCCGGCGTAGGCGCCGTTGAAGCCGCTGGCCGGGACGATCCCGCCGAGCGCGGCGGTCGCGTAGCGCAGGTTGGTGACCGCCGTCGTCCAGTCGAGCGGCTTGGTCCCGGCCGAGGCGCCGGCCGGTACCAGGATCCGGTAGAGCGGCAGGGCGGTGCCGTCGGGGCTGTTCGGCACGGTCGGCGTGGCCGCGGGGGCGCCCACGACCAGGCGGATCACCGCCTCCGTGGCGTGGGTGCTGTCGTACGGGTCGTCCTTGACGGCCAGTTCGACGAGATCGATCCGGCTGTACAGGGCGTCGCCGTCCGGCACGGTGAAGGTCTCGGTGTCGGTCACCACCACCGGGTAGACGCCCTGGAGCAGCCGGCCGCCCTGCACGAAGGCACGGCCCACCCCGATCGTGAACGTCATCGTCCCGGGGCCGCCGCTGAGTTCGAACCCGCCCGGGACGATGCCGCCGCGCCCCTTGAGCGGGATGTTCTCCGCCGCGCCCGCGTTGACGGTCAGCAGACCCGACAGACCGAGCCGGGTGTCCTCCCTGGTCTGCCCGGTGTCGGTGAGCCAGGACGCTCGTACGGTCATGGCGTCACCACTCCGCCGAGCGCCAGCGGACCTGGAGCCGCGCGCCGGAGCCGTAGCTGTCCGGGCGGTACGCGAGCCGGGCCCGGCCGGGTTCGAAGGCGAACAGCTCCTCGGGGCTGCTGTCGCCCGCGGCGGTGTGGCGGCGGGAGGCGGTGCCGTTGAGCGTGACGGTCCCGGCGGCGGTGTCCACGACCAGCTCGTCACCGGTGGCGAGCCCGATCTCGTAGCGCAGCCTGCGGCCCGACGTGCGGTCGGTCACCGTGGGGTTGGCGCACGGGCCGGTGAAGGTCAGCACCGGGTGCGTCGGCGCCGAACCGTTGTTGTCGGCGTCGACGTCACCGGTGGAAGCGGTCTCGCCCCAGTACAGCGGCCAGATCAGCGGCCAGGTCAGGCCGCTCTCCGGCTGCGGGCCGCCGGTGACCGCGCTCTGCTCGCCGACGGCGTAGCGGCGCGGGTCGGTGGCGTACCACTGCACGGACGCCTTGGCGACGCCCTGCGTGGTGTACGTCCGGTCGGCCGCCAGCACCCGCTGGCTGACCCGTGCCCGGACGGCCAGGGTCTCGCCGTGCAGCCGCACCGCCAGCCAGCGCTCGGCGTCGCCGAGCAGCAGGGCCTGGCGCAGGACGCGCGTCACGGTGAGGGAGGAGGCGGTGTCGTCGGCCGCCGGTACGCTCCACACCGTGCCGCCGACCTTGCGGGGCTTGGCGTAGCGGGCACCCGGCCAGGCGCCGTGCGCGGTGGGGTGGTCGGCGTCGGTGGTGTCGTAGTCGGGCAGGTCCTCCCAGCCGGTGAGCCCGTCACTGCCGATCTCGTACGCGGTGCCGGGGCCCATCAGCAGTCCGGCCCACTGCATCTGCCCGTCGCGGGTGATGAGTGAGCCGGGGGGAACGTCGTCGGTGTATGCGGTTGGGGTCAGGTCGGCCATGGGGCCTTCACCTCACTTCGTGGGGTGCGGGGGCGGGTGTCGGTGGCTGGTGCCGGCCGAGGTGGGCGGGTGCCGGGCGTGCGTCGGCGTCGCCGGGTGCCGGTCATGCGCCGGCGTGCGCGGAGGCCAGGAACAGCAGGTCCGTCGCGGTGGCGTGGGCGCCGGCACCGTGGCTCTCGTGGAACTCCTTGACCTGGTACCGGTGTGGGGAGGCGTTGGCGCTGCGCTGCCTGCGGGCCACCGCCCGCCGGCGCTCCAGGTCGTCGAGGGACAGAACCTTCCCGGTCCTGGGGGCGGCGCCGGGAACGGCGATCCCGCCCTGCGCGAGCATCGGGATCTTGCTGAGGTGCACGCCGAACTTCTTGCCGAGGAAGCTGAAGCTGAGCTTGTTCAGCCCGTCGATCACCCAGTTCGCGAAGGCGACGAGCCCCTGGAACGGGCCCTTGATCACTCCGGCGACGGACTGCGCGCCGGTGGTGACGAACTGCCCCATCGCGCGCAGGGTGCCGGAGGTGGCTTCCTTGATCCGGGTGAACCCGCGGGGGATGTCCTGGGTGATCCAGTCCACCACCGGCCGTACGGCGTCCTTGAGCCCGCGCCAGACGGCCGACACCTTGCCGCTGAGGGCGTGGGTGTCACCGGTGGCCAGGGCTTTGGCGACGGCGAAGGCGGTGCCGATGAGGGCGCTGATGGTGGTGAGCGCCGCGGTGATCACCGTGAGGTAGCCGGTGACGTAGGTGTTCACCGCGCCCGCGATGGCCTGGAGGATCGGGGCGAGGACGGCCAGGTAGCCCTGGACGTACTGGAGGATCAGCGTGGCGAGCTGGTCGATGATCCGCTGCCCGGTCTCCGAGTTCACCGCGAGATCGATCAGCCAGCCGGCCACCGGCAGGAGCAGCCCGGTGACGAAGCCGACGGGGCTCGCGCGGGTCAGTGCGTTGATGACGAGCAGCACGCCGGAGCCGATGGTCATGGCGGTGCCGAAGGCGGCGAGGAGGGTGCCCAGTGGACCGGCCGGATCTCCCTGGCTGAGGATCAGGGACATGAGGCCGCCGAGGCCGGTCAGCAGGATGCCGAGCTTCGAGCCGGCTCCCTTGGCACCGGTCTTGAAGGACTTCACCCCGCCCGCCGCCGTGGTGGCGGTCCGCGCCGTCCGAGCGACGGAACGGGCGGCCGTCTCGGCATGCGCCTTGGTCTGCCGTACGGCTTCGGCAGCCTGGGCGGCGGCCGAGGCGAGTCGGTTGATGCCGGTGACAGCGTCCTTGAAGCGGCCGGTGACCGAGCGCAGGGCGGTGACGTTCTGTGCGGCCCGCGAACCCAGGGAGCGTACGGCGGGAAGGAGGGCACCGATCGGATCGGCCGGAACAGCACCGGGCGCGGTACTCATCCGCGGGCCTTCGCCAGGAACATCAGCGCGTCGGCGGTGCGCTGCGGGCTGCTGGTCTCGGCGGCGTAGTAGTGCTCGATGTGCAGCGCGTTGCCGTCGCCACCGGAGACCCCGGCATACGCCCGACCGCGCGAGGCCGCCGCCCTGAGCAGCCGGTCGAGCTTGCTGAGCGGCAGTACGGCCTCGGCCTCACCGGCCTCGGCGAGGATCGCCGGGACACCGCCGGAGCGGGGCATGATGACACCGCCGGTGGCCAGCGCGGGGATCCTCGGCAGGCTGACGCCGAAGGACTTGCCGCCGACCATCGGGACCCAGCCCGGAATGGAGACGTGGATCCGGTTGAGGGCGGCGATCGCGGAGTTGATGATGCCGATGACGCCGTTGATCGGGCTCCGGACGGCGTTCTTGATGCCGTTGAAGGCGTTGCTCGCGATGCCCTTGAGGCCGCCCCAGATGCTGGACAGCTTGTTCTTGACGGCCTGGAAGGCGTTGGGGATCGAGGACTTCACCCAATTGACGACCGGCGAGATGACGGCCTTGACGCCCTTCCACACGCTGGAGACGACCGTCTTGATCGCGTTCAACGCGGTGCTGATGACCTTCTTCCAGGTGTTGACGTAGGTCTTGATGACCGTGGCGACCGCCTTGACGACGTTGGAGATCGCCGTCTTGATGCCGTTCCAGACCGACTTGATCAGCTTGGCGGCGTTCTGCATGATCGGCCCGACGGCCTTCATGACGGTGCTGATCACGGTCTTGATGACGTCGAATGCCTGCTTCAGGACCTTCTGCATGGTCTTCGACTGGGTCGCCATGTCGACGACCTTCTGGATGAGCGGCGCCAGGAGCTGCATGAGCAGGCCGAAGAAGTTGCCCTTCATCGACTTGTTCATCTTGTCCTGGCCCTTGGCCGCCTTGCTCGCCCCGGACTCGTACGTGCCGAGGTTCTTCCCCGCGCTGGAGCCGGTCTTGCCGGCCTTCCCGATGGACTTCTCCGCCTTGTCGGAGGCGGACTTGAGGTCCTTCAGCCCCTTCTCGGAGTCCTGAGCGGCCGACTTGAGGCTCTTGAGCTGCCCGGCGCCCTTCTGACCGGAGGTGCCGAGCTGCTTCGCGGCGGTGCCGGCCCCGGTGGCCTTGGACTTGAAGTCCTGGAGGGAACCGGACGCCTTCTTCAGTGAACTGACGAGGCTCATGCTTGTCTCCTCGGCGTTGGTCAGCCGGCGGTCTGGGCCAGAGTGCGCATTTCCGTGTTGAGGTCACGGATCGAGCCGGCGAGTGTGTCGATGGACTGGTGCTTCTTCGCCGCGCTCTCCAACTTCTTGGCCGCGGAGGCCATCTGGCGCATGGCGCGTGGCGTGGCGAGTCCGCGTACCTTGGTGCGATAGGTGCCGACTTCGGCGTTGAGGTGACTGATCGCCTCCTTGACGCCGTTGATCTCCTCGACCGAGGGGAGATTGGGTTGTTGGGGCTGCTCCTCCTCCGATCGCATTCCCCAACGCCCTTGTGGGTCCTGGCCGAAGAACCTTCGTTGCTGTGCGGATTCCGGTCGCACGCTCCCGATGATGCCCAACGTTCGTGTGCGTCCCGTGAACGCGAGGGTCAGTTCCTTGACCTTCGACACGAGGCCGGTGATGACCCCGATAGCTACTGTGCCGGCGGTGACCATGAGGATAATCTTGGTGAAAAGGTCATCGCCTTTGACGACGGCGAGGAACTCCTTTACGGGGGACATTTCTTTGACGATGTCCTCCCATTTCTGCTTTTCATCTTCTTCTTTTTTCTTCACCCCGTTCTGAATCGTTACCTTGAGGTCGCTGATCGTTTGATCGAAATGTGAGGTTGTGAGGGCGGACTTGGAGCTGTTGTCGAGCCGCTGCTCGACATCTGTCAGCTTGTCGTACACCTCATCCGTGGTGTGCTTCCCCATGGGCTGTCTCCTTCTCGGGGGCAAGTGCCTTTGAAGTGCGCCTAATGTCCCTAAAGCGAGCGATATTAGGTGGCGTTATGGGGTAATTTCGCTCTTGTTTGGATCGTGCTCCTCCCGTAAGGTTGCGTCGGCTCATGTGAACGGAAGGGGGAGGCATGAGGGTCTGGTACTTCTTTATTTCGGTGGGGGTCTTTTTGATTTCCGGCCTTTCTTTCTTCGCATCCTTCGCGATGTGGGAACGTGGTCGGAATGACTCGACATACCCGCCGCGGCCCAAGCTTGTCGCGCTATGTTCGGGGCTGGGCGTGCTGGGTTTGGGGCTCTGCGTATACCTTCTTGCGCTCTAGAGGCGGAGGACTTCCCGGCGTCTGTAGCGCGCTGAAGAATCGCGGTGCCGAAGGAGAAGCGGTCTTCGGGCGTGCGGAATATGCGAGCGGGCCGAATGACCGAATGTACTTCGATGTGCGTCTGCCGGACGGGGCGGTGCGGGCAGAATTTTATGAGTACACGTCTGCCGGTCCGGATCACCAGTCCGGGGGCGGAGGTTCTCGACGCCTGGGCAAAAGACTGGCTCGATGTGCGAACAACGACGGAAAGGCTCCGTGACACGTCAGGTGCAAAGGCGATGAGCAGGCCGAAGAGGTTGCCCTTCATCGTCGGCCTGATCGGACGCGGCGCCGGATTCTGCACTGTCGGAGTTTGAGTTGCGGCGGACTCCGTCGAACTTGCCGTGGGTGAGTGTTGTGTGCCAACGCCGTGCGGCACGGGGGACGGGCTCGCCGGGCTGGAGTTGGCGATGCGGGCGCGGCAGCGATACGTGCCGGCGCTGCTCCGGGTGGTGGTGTTCGACCGCGCGCCCGAGCGGGTGCCCGAACTGCCTGCGGGAGATGACCTGATGAGGGCGGGGGCGGGGGGCGGGGGCTGCGGCTCGTCGAGGCGGTGTCGCGGCGGTGGGGGGTGGCACCGGACGGGGGTGGTGAGAGGTAGGGGTGGTGCACGTTCGTGGTGTGAGCGGTCCGGGCTACGGCCGGCTCCGGCGGGCCTCCGTCAGGGCGTCCGCCCAGCCCGCCGCGTAGGCCCGCGACTCCCGGGTGAGCACTTCCTCGTACAGCCGGTCCAGCAGGGCCTCGCGGTTGGGTGCGGGGGAGCGCAGGAGGTGGGCGAGGCGGGTGTACGCGTCGATCGGCTGGTGCGGGGAGTTGCTCGTGCCTGTCGCCATGTCGGCCTGCTTTCCGGTCTGTCCGCTGGTCTGGTGGTGCAGGTGGCGCTCCTGGAGCGTTCGAAGCGTCGGTTCGAACTAGTGTACGAGTAATCCTGTGGTGCCGGTCCGTGTTTGTCGAGCACGCTCCTCGGCCTCGCGTTCCCGACCTGCGGTGATGCGGGATCCAGTGAAGGTTGTGTCAGATCCGTGGAGTAAGATCCGGCCGTTCTGCCGTTGGTCAGTAGAAAGGTGAATGACACGGCCTGGTAGGGAGTCTGAGGGCCTGTCATACGACGGTGGGCGGCGGCAGGGCAGCCGTCCTCGCGTGGGGGCGCGACGGGGCAGGGACGAGAGCAAGGCCGATGGGGTGGACGGGGACGCGAGCAACGCGCGGCAGAGGCACGTGATCGACTGGCTTGAACAAGCCCCTGACTTGCCGCATCTCATCGCCCGTGTCTCCGAGCTGGTGCTTCGTCTCGGTTACGAGCCCGACGATCTCGTCATCATGCCGCGCGGTGAACTCGACCGGCGGGAGATGGCCGCCTACAGCGCGGGCTGGGCCGATGTGGTCGACGAGCAGCTTCCGGCCGTCCGGCGGGCGTACGAGCAGCGGATCACCGCCGCCTATGTGCAGGGGCAGGAGGACGGTCGTAGCGGTCGCCGACCGCGCTTGTCGCGCGGGCCCGAGAGCGAGCGGCTGTCCGATGGCGGCGGCGAGGTCATTCCCCTGCCCTATGTCCAACTTCTGCGGCCGCCGCCTGAAGTGACGCGAGTAGAGCGGCGCGGGGAGCGGGAGCGGTCGGTGGCGGACGGGGCGCCGTTGCCCGCGCCCGCTCTCGGAGTCGGTTCCGCGTCCGAGGACGCCTTGGTCGACGGGGACGCCGTGGCCGCCGTGGACGTTGGGCCCGGGTCCGACTTCCTGCTGTCCGCCCGTGAGGTGCGCGAGAAGCGTGCGGTGCCCGCCGCCGGACGGCGCACGGTCGTACGGCGCAACGGGCGGCCCAGTGTGCCTCCGCTGACCAGGCCGCAGGACGCGGCCGGCAGCGTCGGCAATGTCGGGAACGTCGGCAACGTTGCCAACGGACGGGACAAGGGGCGCAGGGCGGAACCGCCGGACCGGCCGGAGCAGGAGCCGACCGGTCCGGCCGGTCGTCGGAGTGAGGAACGGACCCGGCTCTCGGACAAGGCCCGTGCGCTCGCGGACGAACTGGAGGGCCGGGCCCCCGATCGGCGCCGGGACGAGTAGACCGGCCGGGCCGATGGGGGCGTGCGGTGTCCGCCGGGCGGCGCGCTTCGCGTATAAGGAGGCGACGGGCCGGTGTGCTCAGCTGAAGAACCGGGCCAGCTGTGCCGCGGACGGCGCGGATCCGAACCCCGGCGAGTCCGAGTCCGAGCCGGGACCCGGCTCGGCCACCGGAGGTCGAGTCGCCCCGGCCATGCCGCGAGCCCCGGCCCTGCCGGAAACCTCGGCCACGCCGGACGTGCCGGCCGCGTCCGCCCTGTCCGCCTCGTCGGTCCCGGCGTCGTCCGACGGACCGTCGTACGACGGACGCGGCACCGGAGCCGGCGGCTCCGGCTGGTCGCCCTCCTCCGAGTTGACGCACGCGAACATCCAGTTCGCCGCCGCCAGATGGTCCACGGCGGCGGCCAGCAGATGATCGGACACCGACCACTCGGCGGCCTCCCCGTGCAGCTCCCGGTTCAGGGCGCTGTCCCGCGGAAGATGCTTGACCAGCACCGCGAGCCGCCGTGCGGACAGCGTCTCGCGGTGCCAGTCGAGCAGGTCGATGCCGTAGTAGCGGAGCAGGTCCGCTTCGAGGGCCTCGGCGTGTTCGTCGACGAACCCGACGAGGCTCAGCCTTCCCCCAGGCCGAGCCCGGTCTCCTTGCCGTAGGCCTCCAGGATGGCGGCGATGTCCTGCATGGTGATGTCGTGCTGTTCGAAGCGCGTGAACTGCTTCTCGCCCAGGAGCAGCGCGAGCAGCCCGTCCACGTCGTTGTCGTCGAGCCTGCGCAGCGCCTTCGCGGTGGCGCGGCTCAGCTCCGTGGGCAGGGTGAAGCTCTCGTCGTCCAGCTCGAACGACCAGGTGCGGCCGAGGGCTTCGAGGCGCTGGGCGCGGGCTGCGTTGACGTCGAAACGGGCCATGGTGATGCGTACTCCTCATGAAGAAGGACGTGCGGAACGGAAGAAGTCGGGTGGTGCGGGGCCAGGGGTGGGACAGGCGGGGTGCCCGTCCCACCCCGGCGGGTCAGGACGCGGCGGAACCGGCGTACGCGGCGTCCTTCATCACGAAGCTGGCCAGCGCCGAGCCGTCGGCATTGGCCATCGCGGTGAAGGTGACGCCGAGCTGGGCCGCGGCCTTGCGGGCCAGCTTGATGTCGTCCGCCGCCGTGACCTGGCCGCGCTTGATGCCGAAGCGGTAGGTGACGTCGGCGCCGTCGGCCGTCCGGTCCGTGAACTCCAGGCCGAGGGCGCGCGCGTCGGCGTACGGCCGGTCGGCGATGTCGTACTTGTAGACACCCGTCGGAGTGGTCAGCGCCTCCGCCGAACCGCCGCCCATGAAGAACGGCAGCGTGTCCTTGTTGAACTGCATCAGCGAGAACTTCAGGGTCAGGTCGCGGTCCGAGTACACGAAGTGCACCGGGCTGACGGCCTGCCACACGTCGACCGGCTCCAGCTTGTCCTTCTTGCTGAAGGTGACGCCGTCGCCGGAGGTGAAGCCCAGGTCCGTCCACTGCGCCCAGTCGGTGGCGGTGTCGGGGCCGAAGGTCGTCGGGATGTCGGTGTCGGCCTTGGCCACGTAGAGGCGGCCTACGCCGGCGATCCGGATCTCGGACGAGTTGGTTCCTGCCATGGTGGTGGTTCTCCTTGTGGTCGTTCGTGGTGTGTGTGGTGTGGGTGGTGCGTGCGTGGTGCCTGTGTGTGGTGCGGTGGTGCTGCCGTACGCGGTGGCCCGGGTACGGCGAAGGCCCCGCCGGGGTGGCGGGGCCTTCGGTCTGTGGGAGCGGCGCGTGGGGCGTGGGACGCGCCGCTCGGGCGGGGCGGGTACGACGCTCCGTGCGGCCGGCGGGTACGACGTGCGTACGGCCGTCAGTAGACGTCCACGAACACCTTGATCACGGTGACGTAGCGGTTGGCCGCGGAGTAGAGGTAGTCGGGCAGCCAGCGCGGGCCGTCCTGTTCCTCGACCTCCGTGATGAGGTTCGTGCCGTACCGGTTGCCCGCCGCGGAGAGCAGGATCTGGCGGGCGTCGTTGGCCAGGACGTGTGCGGCGTGCTTGGTCGGGCCGTACACCTCCAGCTCGATCAGCGGCTGGTCGACGTGGCGTTCGCCGACCCAGGCGCCGCCGCGCCGGTTGACGAACACGGCGGGGGCCGTGCCGTCGAAGCCCGGCGGCGCCTGGACGGTGACGAGCGCGCCGGAAAGCCTCGGATCGTCGTCCAGGATGTCGACGACCATGGCCTCGACGTCCGGGAACGTGCTCGGTGGGGTGGGTGTGGTCATGCCGGTCACCTCGTGGCAGCTTCGGGAGGGCGTGCAGGACGCGACGAGCCAGTGTGCGGCCGGCCTGCGGGCACAGCTCCGCCGCTGCACCAACTGTGACAGAGGATCGTGCGCGCACGCAACTAAAATCGCGGAGGAGTTCTGCGGAGTTCTGCCGAGAGGCGCGTCAGGAGGCCCGAACGGGCGGAGGCGCGAGGTGAGAGCGGGGAGAGGGAACGGGAGGGGGCGGGGAGGTCGCTTCGGGGATCCGGGGATCCGGGGAATCGGGGATTCAGGGAGGCGCTGCCCCCAGGGGCGCGGGGGTGGAGCCGGGCACGGGGCGGCCGGCGGTCAGTCGGCGGTGTGGGACGACCCGGTGACCGCTTCCTCCGGTACCCGCGCGTCCTCGGCGGCGTGGTCGCCGGCCGGTTCGCCGTTCGGCAGGAACTGCTCGACCACGCGGACGAACATCTCCCGCCGGTCGTCCGGCACCCCCAGCAGGTCGGCGACCTCCTCCAGGGTGGGGCGGCGGCCCAGGTCCGCGCCGGACGCGGGGGAGGTCAAGTAATCGTGCGGCTCGGCCAGTTCCTCGGCCGTGAGCCGGCCGGAGCGGATGAGCATCTCGCGGACCGGTACCCCGAGCACCCGGGCGAGCCGGCGCGTGGTTTCCAGGTCCGGCATGCTCTGCCGCTGGAGCAGGCGGGTGACGGCGGCGCGATGCACCCCCGCCTCGTCCGCGAGGCGCGACTTGCCGCCGCCGCGCGGGCTGTCGATGTCGTAGCCGCGGTCGCGCACCAGGTCCTCGACCCAAGCGGCGAACGCGTCCAGATCCCGGCTGGTCATCTGAGTGCTCGCTTCCTTTGGAGGAGGGCAGTTTAGCTTGCTTGCGCGCACGGAATTATGCATGTCCCGTGGAAGCTGTGCAAAAAATCGTCGCATTGAAGGGTGATTCGGTGTAAGGGGGCGGTGGTTGAGGGGTGTTGGGGGCTTCCTGCGTGACGTTTTGTTGCGAGCGCGCGCGCAATCTGAAAAAGTGAAGCACCTGCGTCACACCTGTCCCACCGTGCGCGCCGCACGTCTCACCCCACACGACCGAGAGGGAGGTCCCGTGTCCGTCACCGGCCCGTGCCCACCACCCCATCCGAGAACGACGGTCCAGCCGGGCCAGGTCACCCGTCCCCGCAACGAGCCGCAGGGCCGGCCGTGCCCGGACCCCCCGGCCCTCTCGCACTCGCTCCATTCCCCCGACCCCGCGGCCCCCTCACGTTCGCTCAACTCCCCGGACTTCCCTGATTCGCCGGGCGTTTCGGACTCCCCGGACGCCACCGAGCGCGCCGCCCTCTGGATCGCCCTGCTCGTCCGGCAGTTCCCCGAGCTGTCCGCCGAACTCGCCCCGGGCCGCGCCACCCCGGCCCACCGCCCGGCCGCCCCGCCCCCGGCCGCCCCGGCCGACCGGCTCCGCGAGGAACGCGCGGAGGCGCTGCTCCTCCAGCAACGGCACGGACTCGTCGCCCCCGGCCACAGCGCGGCCCCCTTGCGCCTGCACGTCTCCGACACCATCCGGGACATCACCGACGGCGTGGTCGAGTTGGAGGAAGCCGTGCGGGACCGGCTCGGGCTGCCGCGTGCGCGCCGCGCTTCCGTGCCCGAACGGCTGCGCCGGATCGCGGCCCTGCTCGGCGACGTGGGCGCCGACGCCGTACTCGCCGCGCACGTACGGGACGAGACCCGCCGGATGGCCCGGCGGTGCGCCCGTGCGCTCGGTGACACCGAGACCGTCGTACGGGTCTCCGGCCGCTGCCCCTGGTGCGACTCCGTCTCGCTGCGGGCCTTCCCGGACCGCGCCGCCGTCCTCTGCGTCAACCCCGGTTGCCGCTGCCCGGTGCCCGACTGCGGCTGCCACGACGACCCGGCCTACCGGCACACCTGGAGCGAGGGGGAGTGGAGCCGCCGGTGAGGGCCGAGCAGCCGACGCTGATTCCCGGAGCCCTCGCCGCCCGGGAGGCCGGTGTCGCACCGGCCACCATCCGCAAATGGGTCCAGCTGGGCCACCTCAAGGCCGCGGGCAAGGCGGGCCGTGCGGCGCTGTTCCGCCTGGAGGACGTCTTCGCGGCGGAGCGCGCCGCGGCCCGCCGCGCCCCGCGGTGATCTTCGAGGGGTGGTAGGGGTCGTCGGAGTCGTAGGGGCCGGGGCCGTTCGCCCCCATCCCTACGGCCTCGTCTCTACGGCCTCGCCGACTCTCTTCCCCGCCGGCTCTCCTCCCCGCCCCGCCCCTCCGGATTCGGCCCTTTACTGCACGGAGGCCCTGCTGTATAGGGGTCGTCCTCGTATTCGGCGGCAGCCGGAGCATTCGACGATGGTCGTTCCCCGTCGTACGGTGAAACGCCGGGCGACGATTGCGGAACGGTCTGCGACGTGCGCGGATCACCGATTCGTAGATCATCTACGGGGTGGAGGCTTGACACGCCCGGCGCCGCGGTGCGCGTGACGCGCATTTGTTTTGACCGCAGCGAAAGCGCTGGGTACGCTCAGACCTTGTGCCTGGGGTGTGCCCTGGCTCTCCTGCGTGCCTACAACCGCGTGGCGAGCCGACATCGGCCACCGTAATCTGCGTCCTTTTCGCCTCGCGGCGGGGAGCTGCGGGATTCGACACACCCGACCGCGTGGGTCGGAGATGTTCCAGGTTAGTAGTACCTATCGGCACACAGAAACCGGAGAAGTAGTGCCTACGATCCAGCAGCTGGTCCGCAAGGGCCGGCAGGACAAGGTCGAGAAGAACAAGACGCCCGCACTTGAGGGTTCTCCTCAGCGCCGTGGCGTCTGCACGCGTGTGTTCACGACCACCCCGAAGAAGCCGAACTCGGCCCTGCGTAAGGTCGCACGTGTGCGCCTGACCAGCGGGATCGAGGTCACCGCTTACATTCCGGGTGAGGGACACAACCTGCAGGAGCACTCCATCGTGCTCGTGCGCGGCGGCCGTGTGAAGGACCTGCCGGGTGTTCGGTACAAGATCATCCGAGGCTCCCTCGACACCCAGGGTGTCAAGAACCGCAAGCAGGCCCGCAGCCGTTACGGCGCCAAGAAGGAGAAGTAAGAATGCCTCGTAAGGGCCCCGCCCCGAAGCGCCCGGTCATCATCGACCCGGTTTACGCCTCCCCTCTGGTGACCTCCTTGATCAACAAGGTGCTGATGAACGGCAAGCGCTCCACCGCCGAGCGCATCGTCTACGGCGCCATGGAGGGCCTGCGCGAGAAGACGGGCAACGACCCGATCATCACGCTGAAGCGCGCCCTTGAGAACATCAAGCCGACCCTTGAGGTCAAGTCCCGCCGTGTCGGTGGCGCCACCTACCAGGTCCCGATCGAGGTCAAGCCCGGCCGTGCCAACACCCTGGCGCTGCGCTGGCTGGTCGGTTACTCCCGCGCCCGGCGCGAGAAGACCATGACCGAGCGCCTGCTGAACGAGCTCCTCGACGCCTCCAACGGCCTCGGTGCCGCGGTGAAGAAGCGCGAGGACACGCACAAGATGGCCGAGTCCAACAAGGCCTTCGCGCACTACCGCTGGTAGTCGCTACCCCATCGAGAACCGAGAGAAGACTGAAGCCTCATGGCTACCACTTCGCTTGACCTGGCCAGGGTGCGCAACATCGGCATCATGGCCCACATCGACGCGGGCAAGACGACGACCACCGAGCGGATCCTGTTCTACACCGGTGTCTCGTACAAGATCGGTGAGGTCCACGACGGTGCTGCCACCATGGACTGGATGGAGCAGGAGCAGGAGCGTGGCATCACGATCACCTCTGCTGCCACCACCTGTCACTGGCCGCTGGAAGACGTCGACCACACCATCAACATCATCGACACCCCGGGTCACGTCGACTTCACGGTCGAGGTGGAGCGCTCCCTGCGCGTGCTCGACGGTGCGGTGACGGTGTTCGACGGCGTCGCCGGTGTTGAGCCGCAGTCCGAGACCGTGTGGCGTCAGGCGGACCGCTACGGCGTTCCGCGCATCTGCTTCGTGAACAAGCTCGACCGCACCGGTGCCGAGTTCCACCGCTGCGTCGACATGATCTCCGACCGTCTGGGCGCGCAGCCGCTGGTCATGCAGCTGCCGATCGGCGCCGAGGCCGACTTCAAGGGCGTCGTCGACCTCGTGACGATGAAGGCCCTGGTGTGGTCCGCCGAGGCCACCAAGGGCGAGATGTACGACACCGTCGACATCCCGGCCACGCACACCGAGGCCGCCGAGGAGTGGCGCGGCAAGCTGATCGAGGCTGTCGCCGAGAACGACGAAGAGATCATGGAGCTGTACCTGGAGGGCGAGGAGCCCTCCGTGGAGCAGCTGTACGCCGCGGTCCGTCGTATCACCATCGCGTCCGGCAAGAGCGAGGACACCACCGTCACCCCGGTGTTCTGCGGTACCGCGTTCAAGAACAAGGGCGTCCAGCCCCTGCTCGACGCGGTCGTGCGCTACCTCCCCTCCCCGCTCGACGTCGAGGCCATCGAGGGCCACGACGTGAAGAACCCGGAGGAGGTCGTCCGGCGCAAGCCGTCCGACGAGGAGCCGCTGTCCGCGCTGGCGTTCAAGATCATGAGCGACCCGCACCTCGGCAAGCTCACCTTCGTCCGCGTGTACTCCGGCCGTCTGGAGTCCGGCACCGCCGTGCTGAACTCCGTCAAGGGCCGCAAGGAGCGCATCGGCAAGATCTACCGCATGCACGCCAACAAGCGTGAGGAGATCGAGTCGGTGGGCGCCGGCGACATCGTCGCCGTCATGGGCCTGAAGCAGACCACCACCGGTGAGACGCTGTGCGACGACAAGCAGCCGGTGATCCTGGAGTCCATGGACTTCCCGGCGCCGGTCATCGAGGTCGCGATCGAGCCCAAGTCCAAGGGCGACCAGGAGAAGCTGGGTGTCGCCATCCAGCGCCTGGCCGAGGAGGACCCGTCCTTCCAGGTCCACACCAACGAGGAGACCGGCCAGACCGTCATCGGCGGTATGGGCGAGCTTCACCTCGAGGTCCTGGTCGACCGCATGAAGCGTGAGTTCAAGGTCGAGGCCAACGTCGGCAAGCCGCAGGTCGCGTACCGCGAGACGATCCGCCGGGCGGTCGAGAAGGTCGAGTACACCCACAAGAAGCAGACGGGTGGTACCGGCCAGTTCGCCCGCGTCATCATCGCGATCGAGCCGATCGAGAGCGGCGACGCGTCGTACGAGTTCGTGAACAAGGTGACTGGTGGCCGTGTGCCGAAGGAGTACATCCCTTCGGTGGACGCCGGTGCGCAGGAGGCCATGCAGTTCGGCATCCTCGCCGGTTACGAGATGACCGGCGTGCGCGTCACCCTGCTCGACGGTGCCTACCACGAGGTCGACTCCTCCGAGCTGGCGTTCAAGATCGCCGGTTCGCAGGCGTTCAAGGAGGCCGCTCGCCAGGCCAAGCCCGTCCTGCTGGAGCCGATGATGGCCGTCGAGGTCACCACGCCCGAGGACTACATGGGTGAGGTCATCGGCGACATCAACTCCCGCCGTGGCCAGATCCAGGCCATGGACGAGCGGGCCGGTGCCCGCGTCGTGAAGGGCCTCGTGCCCCTGTCGGAGATGTTCGGCTACGTCGGCGATCTCCGCAGCAAGACATCGGGTCGCGCGAGCTACTCGATGCAGTTCGACTCCTACGCCGAGGTTCCGCGGAACGTCGCCGAGGAGATCATCGCGAAGGCCAAGGGCGAGTAACACACCCCGTTCACACGCCGTAGGCTTGACTCCGGAGCCTCCAGGGCATTCCTCCGCAAACGCGGACGGAATGCCCCGGGTTCCGGGCCTTTACAGCAAAGATCACCTGGCGCCGATGAAGTAAGGCGTACAGAACCACTCCACAGGAGGACCCCAGTGGCGAAGGCGAAGTTCGAGCGGACTAAGCCGCACGTCAACATCGGCACCATCGGTCACATCGACCACGGTAAGACGACCCTCACGGCCGCCATTACCAAGGTGCTGCACGACAAGTACCCGGACCTGAACGAGGCCTCGGCCTTTGACCAGATCGACAAGGCTCCTGAGGAGCGTCAGCGCGGTATCACCATCTCCATCGCGCACGTCGAGTACCAGACGGAGGCGCGTCACTACGCCCACGTCGACTGCCCGGGTCACGCGGACTACATCAAGAACATGATCACCGGTGCCGCGCAGATGGACGGCGCGATCCTGGTGGTCGCCGCCACCGACGGCCCGATGCCGCAGACCAAGGAGCACGTGCTCCTGGCCCGCCAGGTCGGCGTTCCGTACATCGTCGTCGCCCTGAACAAGGCCGACATGGTGGACGACGAGGAGATCCTGGAGCTCGTCGAGCTCGAGGTTCGCGAGCTGCTCTCCGAGTACGAGTTCCCGGGCGACGACGTTCCGGTCGTCAAGGTCTCGGCTCTGAAGGCCCTCGAAGGCGACAAGGAGTGGGGCCAGTCGGTCCTGGACCTGATGGACGCCGTCGACAGCGCGATCCCGGAGCCGGAGCGCGACGTCGACAAGCCGTTCCTCATGCCGATCGAGGACGTCTTCACCATCACGGGCCGCGGTACGGTCGTCACCGGCCGTATCGAGCGTGGCATCCTCAAGGTCAACGAGACCGTCGACATCATCGGCATCAAGACCGAGAAGACCACCACCACGGTCACCGGCATCGAGATGTTCCGCAAGCTGCTCGACGAGGGCCAGGCCGGTGAGAACGTCGGTCTGCTGCTCCGCGGCATCAAGCGCGAGGACGTCGAGCGCGGCCAGGTCATCATCAAGCCGGGCTCGGTCACCCCGCACACCGAGTTCGAGGCGCAGGCGTACATCCTGTCCAAGGACGAGGGTGGCCGTCACACGCCGTTCTTCAACAACTACCGTCCGCAGTTCTACTTCCGTACGACGGACGTGACCGGCGTCGTGACCCTCCCCGAGGGCACCGAGATGGTCATGCCGGGTGACAACACCGAGATGAAGGTGGAACTCATCCAGCCCATCGCCATGGAAGAGGGCCTGAAGTTCGCCATCCGTGAGGGTGGTCGCACGGTGGGCGCCGGCCAGGTCACCAAGATCAACAAGTGATCTCGGGCCGATCCGGGTCCCCGACCCGGTAGGTCTTGGCACCGGTAGGTCTCTGAGAGGCCCGCACGACCTCGGTCGTGCGGGCCTCTCGGCGTCCGCCGTCCCCGCCGCCCGGCCGTGCTGCCCGCCGGCGGGCGTCACCCGGGCGGTGCTGCCCGCCGGGCGGTGTCACTTGCGGGTGCCGCGGGTGTCCTCCGTCTTCACCGCGTCGTTGACCTTCTTCGCCAGGTCGTCGTCGAGCTTCGTGAACTCGCGCACCACCGTGTCGGACATGTCGGCGAGCGCGTCCAGCTGCTGGGTGATGTCCTCGCGGCCGTCCTCCCAGTTCGACTCGAAGTCGTCGAGGGCGTCGTTGACCCTGCCGTCGCCGATGTCGTCCCGGTAGGACTCGAAAAGCTTCTTGGTGTGGTCGAGACGGGTCTTGATCGAGCGCAGCCGCCGACCGTAGTCCTCCAGCTCGGTCAGCGGGAGCGAGAGGTCGCTCTTGCCGTTGCCCATGGGCTCGTCCCCCGTTCTCATGGCCTGGCCCGTAGTCTGGCCACCTGAGCCGCACCGTACAACAGCACGCTGCCTGGACAAGTGACCGACGAAACGGGGGATACGACAGCCGTGGCCCGCTACATGGAGGCGCTCACCGTCGAGCGCGGCGGCTTCCGCATCAAGGTGCCGGAGTCGTGGTGGGAGTTCGACGTCCGCCCGGAGTCCCGTGACGACTCGATCCGGCGCATGGTGAACGAGCGGGTGGCGCTCCACCCGGAACTGGCCCCGTACCGCGACACGTACACCGGCTTCCTGCGGAGGGCCGCGGCCGACGCCTGGAAGTCCGGTGCGCTGTACTGCGGTTGCATGGCCGAGAGCTTCGGCGGCGACACCCCCGTCACCGGCTCGGTCACCGTCTCCCTCGTCGGCGGACGCACGAGCGAGGGCGAGCCGCTGCCCACCGACCCCGCGGCCATCGCCTCCCAGCTCGCCGTCAAGGAGGCCAGGAAGGCGGGCGACTCCTGGCGGAAGGTGACCACCGTCGAGATACCCGGGGTCGGCCCGGCCGCCCGTACCCACGGCGTCGAGGACATCCCGGTCCCGGACGACAGCCTGGGCCGCACCGTCCGGGCCGTGCTGATGCAGACGTACATCCCGGTCCCCGGACAGGAGGGCAAGGTCGCCCTGGTCGCCGGCAGCAGCCAGGTCCTCGACCTGGCCGACTCCTTCTTCGACATCTTCGACGCGATCACGTCGACGTTCCGCTTCACGGACTGACGGGGATTTTTCCGACGGAGCGCGGGACAAGACGTGGATCGGGACGTGGGATCGGGACGCGGAACGGGCCCGGACGCATCGGAGAGTGCGTCCGGGCCCGTTCCCCTGGGAGGGGATGGCACAGCGGGACAGCGTCCTGTTCAGACCTGCTCCCACAGCGCCGGTACGTTCGGGGGCTCCCAGCCCGGCTGGGCCTGGTGGCCCTGGAGGCAGCGGTAGGTGGCACTGCCGTACGTCACCGTGTCTCCCGGCTGGTAGACGGTGCCCACCGCCCAGGTGCCGCCCGGGTCTCCGGGGTCGCCCGGGTCGCCCGGATCCCCGGGGCCGCTCGTGGTCGTCTTCAGGGTGAGGCCGTACGACTGGAGGATCGGGTTGACCGGCTGGAAGAACGTCGTCCCGCCGCTGGTGCAGTCGCCCGAACCGCCCGAGGTGACGCCCTGCGCCTGGCTGCCGGAGATGAAGGAGCCGCCCGAGTCGCCCGGCTCGGCGCACACCGAGGTGCGGGTGACCCCGGAGACGGTGCCCTCCTGGTAGGTCACGCTGGTGTTCAGCTGCTGGACGGTGCCGCAGTGCCAGCCCGTCGTGGAGCCGGAGCGGCACACGGACGCGCCGACCGTCGCCACGGTGGACCCGGCGACCTGGGCGCTGGAGCCGTTGACGTTCGGGGTCGCCGTCCAGTTGGAGTTCGTGGCCACCCACGACATGTCGTTGCCGGGGAAGACCGACGCCTGGAAGGTGCCCTGCGCCACCTGGTTGGCACCGGTGGTGCTGCTGCCCGCCCGGCCGCAGTGGCCCGCGGAGGCGAAGCCCTGCTGGGTGCCGCGGGTGACCGGGAAGCCGATGGAACAGCGGGTGCTGCCGTTGATGTAGTACGCGTCACCGCCCCGCAGGTCGTACAGCGGACGGGGTCGCTCGGCCGACTTCACGACCCGGGCCAGGGACGCGTCCACTCCGGCGGCCGTCAGCAGCGCGCGTCCGGCCTCGGGGCGTACGGCCTGCACCACGAGGGAGTTGGTGCGGACGTCGACGTACCAGACCGGGGTGTCGGTGGTGGCGCGGTGGGCCGCCGTGCGGTCGAGCCGCGCCTTCGCGGCGTCCAGCGCGGTGAGGGAGTGGCCCACGACGACCGCGTCGGCGCCCCGCGCCTCGATCGCCGGTACGTCCGCGGCGTCCGTCGTCGCCACGGTCAGCGCGGCCGACTCCGGGCCGCGCACCCAGGCGCCCGCGAAGCCCGCGCCCAGCGCGGCCCGCAGTCGTCCGGCGGTGGCGCCCGCCTCGGCCTCGTTGACCAGGCGGCGCTCGGCCTGGTCGTGGTCAAGGCCGAGGTCCCGCTGCATGGCGTGGATGAGTGCAGGCGGGGCCTCGGCGGTTCGGAGGGCCGCGGCGGCGGTGGTCGCGGCGGCTTTGGAGCGGGCGCCCGCCTGGCCCGGGTGCGCGCTCGCGGAGCCGCTGAGCCCGGCCACGAGCAGGGCACCCGTGGCCACGGCGGCGGCGCACGCGGCTCTGGCGTGTCGTTGGAGCATGGGGAGGTCTCCTCGGATTCGGTGGGGAGCTGCCGAAACCGTAGGAGTGTCAACTGGTCTTCATAAGACATCAGTTGACCCCCTGCCCGGGTGTTATGGAACGCGGGGGGTCTGCCGGGGGAACGGGCGGGGGCCGGGCGTCGGGGCCGAGGGCCCGGTTGCCGGGTGGAGGGTGCCGGGTGCCGCGGGCCAGGATCAGGGGCTGGAGTGCGGGATCGGCCGAACGGCGGCGTGCCCCGGTCAGTCGGCGGGTGTCTCCCCGTGCGCCGCCAGCCAGTGGGCGTAACTGTCGCTGCGCGCCGCCGTGCCCGCGTGGGCGCTGCGGGCCTGCGCCAGGACGGTGGCGGCCGTGTCCGGCTGCTGGGCCGTCGGATGCCAGCCCAGCAGGTGCCGCCAGACGAGGGGCGTGCCGGTGAGCGGCCGGGTGGTGAGGCCGGGCGTGGACGGGAACGTGGCCCGGCACAGCCCGACCGCCCGCCCCACCTGCACCAGATGGACGCAGGACGCGGTGTCCGTCTCGTACATGCGGCGCGGGCTGAACCCGGCCCGCGCGCAGGCCGCGGTGAAGCAGCCGTCGCCGGGTACGCAGGCCCACTCCTCGCCCGCCAGCGCGGCCAGGTCGATCTCCGGGCCGCGGGCCAGCGGATGGCCGTCGGCGAGCATGACGAACACCGGATCGACGGCGATCTCCTGCCACACCAGGTGGGCGGCGCCGGGCGGCGCGGCCGAGCCGCAGGTGCCGGCGAGGGCGAAGTCCAGCCGGCCCTCCGCCAGTTGTTCGGCCAGCTCCCGCTCGGACCAGGAGGCGCAGGTGGTCACCGCCGCGTCGGGTGCCACGTCCGCCAGCCGGTCCACCAGCGCGCCCAGCAGGGGGCCGTGGGTGCCACCGAGCCGTAACCGCTGCGAGGTGCGCCGGGTACGGGCGAACCGGGCCGCCTCCCGCTGGAGCTCGCTCACCGCGGGCAGCACGACCCGGGTGCGTTCCAGTACCAGTTCGCCCAGTGCGGTCGCCCGTACGCCGTGCCGGCCGCGTTCGAACAGGGCGCCGCCCAGGGCCCGTTCGATCCGTCTGAGCTGGGCGCTCAGCGCCGGTTGCGCGAGCCCGAGCAGCGTCGCCGCCCGGGTGAGGCTGCCCGCGTCGGCGATCGTCCGAATGGTCCGCAGATGCCGCAACTCCAGGTCCATGAAGGGAGCTTGCGGCGCGGGCAGGACGGGGGCAAGGGGTTGGTGGGGACCAATGGCACGGTGCCGCGGGCCGAACGGTGCGGGACCGAGGGGCCGGTAACGGCCAGGCGCGGTGAGGTGCCGTTCCCAGGGAGCGTACGGACGTGGCATGGTGACCCCTCGCCCCATTGGTCTGCACCTGTGCCCCGCTCCTGTGCATGACCTCCTGCGTCCCGCTCGTGTGCATGACCTCCTGTGGTCCGCACCTGTGCAATGACCTCCTGTGGTCCGTACCTCTCGCGAAAGGTGAGCCGATGCGCAGCACCACCGTCTTACCGGGTACGCCTTGTCTCCCGCCCGCCGCCGGGGACGTGCCCCTGCACCGGCTGGAGGTCTCCGGGCCGGGGGCCGTGCCGTTCGCCGTCGGCACCTTCGAGGCGGTGGGGCCGCTGGCGCGGGCGAGCCGGCCGCACCGGCACACCTTCTATGAGATCGTCCACGTGACCGCGGGCACGGGCGCCCATGTCGTCGACTTCGCCCGCTGGCCGCTGCGACCGCCGCACCTCGCCGTGATCCGGCCCGGCCAGGTGCACCACTGGGAGCCGGGCGGCCACGGCCCCGACGGCACGCTCGCCCTGTTCACCGAGGACTTCCTGCTGGACCATCCCGGCGACCGTGAGACGTTGCGGCGGCTGGGGGAGCGGTGCTGGTTCGCGCTGGACGCGGAGGCCGACGCGTGGACCGGGCGGCTGATGGCCGAACTGATCGCGGAGTACCGGCAGCGGGCCGCCGGGCACGAGGGCGTCCTGCGCTCCCTGCTGCACGTCCTGGTCGTCCGGGCGGCCCGGCTGCCGGTGCCCGGACGGCCCGGCGCGGCGGCGGAGATCTGCGACGCGGTGCCCGCGGCGCCCGCGGGGGACGGCTGCCGGCCGTCTGGCGGCCGCGGCGGCGGGCGGTCGTCCAGCGGGGACCGTACGACGGCTGGGGGCCGGGCACCCGTCGGGGATCGTACGACTGCTGGGGACCGGGCACCTGTCGCGGACCGGGCGCCCGTCGGGGACCGGGCGCCCGTCGGGGACCGGGTGGTGGCGGTGGCCGAGGCGTTCGCGTCGCTCGTCGCGGGGCGGGAGGCGGTCGGCTGGACGGTCGGGGAGTGCGCGGCCCGGCTCGGCGTCACGCCCGGCTACCTCACCCAGGCGGTACGCGCCGCCACCGGCCGCAGCCCCGGCCGGCTGCTGATCGAGGCGCGCACCTACCAGGCCCAACAACTACTGGCCCACACACAGTTGTCCGTACGGCAGATCGCCGCGCGCACCGGATTCGCCGATCCCGCCTACTTCTGCCGCTTCTTCCGGCGGGAGACCGGCACCAGCCCCGGCACCTTCCGAAAACACCACAGCCGCCATCACCAGTCCATCGAAGCCCCGGGGAGCCACGCCTAGGTTCTTTTCCGATCCGACGCCCCCCACAAGGAGCAGGCATGGACAGCGAGAAGAACTCCCCGAACCACCCGGACTCCGCGAACCACCCGGGCTCCGCGCAGTCTCCGCAGTCCGCGGAGCCCGGATCCCCTCGCCTCATCCGCCGCAAGACGGTCCTGCGCGCGGCGCTCGCGGCCACCGCCGCCGTCCCCTTGGTCCTCGCCGGTGCCCCGGCGCTCGCCCGCACCTTCGCCGCCTCCGGCAAGGCACCCGAACTCACCCCGTCGTGCGACGACGGCGACGATCCCACGCCGGAGCAGATCGAGGGCCCGTACTTCAAGCCCAATTCGCCGCAGCGCAGCAGCCTCCTGGAACCGGGCATGCCCGGCACCCCGCTGACCGTCACGGGCTATGTCTTCGGCCGCGCGTGCCTCCCGATCAGCGGCGTCCTGCTGGACTTCTGGCAGGCCGACACCAACGGCGCCTACGACAACACCGGGTTCCGCCTGCGCGGCCACCAGTTCACGAACGCCCAGGGCGCGTTCACCCTGACCACGATCGTCCCCGGCCTCTACCCCGGCCGCACCCGGCACCTCCACGTCAAGGTGCAGGCGCCGGGCCGCCCGATCCTGACGACCCAGCTGTACTTCCCGAACGAGCCGCGCAACGCCACCGACACGATCTTCGACCCGCGCCTGCTGATGACGGTGCGGGACGCGGGCGGCGGCCGGGAGGCGTCGTTCGACTTCGTCCTGGACGTACCCCAGGACCCGGGGCAGCCGCCCACCACCCCGCCTCCGTCCGGCACCTGGGCGGTGGGTACCGCGTACCGGGCCGGCGACCAGGTGACGTACGCGGGCCGCACCTACCTGTGCCAACAGCCGCACACGGCCCAGCCCGGCTGGGAGCCCCCGAACGTGCCCGCCCTCTGGCTGCCGGCCTGAGGCACCGCAGGACAGCGGCGGCGCCGCGGAACGCCCCGTCGGACGTCCGCGGCGCCGCACCGCCGAACGCCCCGTCGGACGTCCGCGGCGCCGCACCGCCGAACGGTCTGGAGGGAGATGGTGGCGTAGGCGGGCTACTCGTCCGCGAAGATCTCGCCCGCGGAGCCGGCGGTGACGGCACGCCGGAGCCAACGGCGCAGGATCTCGGGGTCACCACAGCCGGTGATGCGTTCGTGGACCTCTCCGGGGACGTCGATGCCGCGCTCCGCCAGAACGGCGAGAACATCCTCGGCGCCACGCCGCGTCTCGCCTTCGACCCGGCCTTCGTCTCGGCCTTCGTCTCGGATTTCCTCAGAGATGTACGACTTGTAGAAGGAGAGGTCCACGGCCACCAGTTGCCTCCAGAGTTCCGCGGCCGGGTGTTTGCCCATGCCTTGTGCGATGAGTTCGATGATTGGGTCGGCGATCGTGTGCGGTGTGTCCCGCAGCACGGATGTCATTGTTTTGAGTATGACCCCGATGTCCGGATGCGTGGCATGGGTGATGGCAGACAGAGTAGCGAGCGCGAGGTCTTTGCGGACCTTGGCCGGGTTGGTGATCACCGGCATGTTGTGTGGCCCCGCGACGAGCGGGCGCAGGGTGAGCAGGGGCCACTGGGGAGGACCGAAGCGGACCGGCCGTGCGGCCCATTCTGCGGTGGCGCGGTCCTGGCAGACGACCAGCAGTATCGGCTGGAGCCGATACTTGGTGAGCAGGTACGACGCGTAGTACGCCCAGCTCGCGGGCTTGTCCGGGTCTTTCTTGCCTTGGGCCTCGACCGCGAGGAGCAACGGCTCGTCGTCCTCCGTCTCCAACCGCAGCAGGGTGTCGACGCGGCGTTCCAGCGGTCGGGCCTCAGTGAGGTCGGTGGGCAGGATGGTGATCGAGGTGGGTGGGGCGAAGTCGATGCCCAGCACCTCGGACACCTGGGAGAACAGTCCCGGGTGGTCCTGGAAGATGCGGTGCATCGCCTCGTGGGACGAGCTGACCATGGGCGTTTTTCGGGTCCTTTTGCTGGCACGACCGGGTTGTCCCTCAGGCAGCCTGTGGGGTACGGCCTGTACGGCAGTTCCCGCAGCGTGCATCCGGCTCGGGCGCGCGGAAGGCGCGATCGCAGCCGTCGCAGTTGCGGAGGGGATGCTGGATGGCCAGTGGGTCGGCCGGTGTGCGGAACGGGGGCAGGGGTGGTAGTTGGGCGGTGAGACCGTGGGCGAGAAGGGCGGCGGGGCGGCGCGGGCCTTCGGGCGGGAGGTCGGTGATGAGGGCCTGGCCCACGGTGGCGGGCGTGACGTCGCGTTCGAGCCAGGCGGCGACGTCGGGGGCCAGATGCGCGGTGTCGCAGGCGTTGAGCAGTAGGCGCGCGTCCTGGCGGTGCAGGGCGGCGAGGAGGTCTGTGGCTGTCTCGAGGAGTACGGGGGAGGGATACGCCGGTTGGGGGACTGGCGGGAGGGGGTGCTTCTTGCGGGGTTCGCGGAGCCCGCGCGTGTCCGGGTCTTTGCCGTCCGTACGCGGGGGAGTGTGAGCAGGAGCGGGTTCGTGCCGACGGGCCGCCTCGTGTGCCCTAGGCCGATTGCAGGAGACCGTGCGGGTAACGATCCGCCCGGCGGAGGTGCGGCGGCGTTCACGGCGCAGGTAGCCGTGGTTCTCCAACTCGCGCAGGGCGGCGGAGATGCGGGTCGCTCCCTCGGGGAAGCGACCGGTGAGCGTCTTGATGTCGATACGGGCGCCGGTCGGGAGGGACTGGATGTGGCAGGCCAGGCCGATCGCGAGGAGGAAGAGGTCCGGGTGCTGGGCGAGATGGTTGCCGATCACCGTGAAGCGGGAGGTGTGGCGGGTGTTCTCGTGGGTCACGCCCGCGGGGTGAACACGGGGACGTGGGGTGGTCACCCGGGAGGGGGGCTGGTCGCCGGTAACGGCTGACTGGGCGTGCGTGAGCACGCTAGGGTTCTCGGTATCCATCAGGAAGTTTGTGCCTTCCTCGGTGGTCAGGCCCTCGATCGGGATCGCTAGTCCCGGCCGGGGGCCGACACATGTTTGCGGTTGTTTGCGCTGAGAGTAGGGGAGTTGGGGGCCGCGAGATCCAGCTGAGCCGGGAATGTTCACTCGCTCGAGTGAGTGTGGGTTCGGGCGGAAGGGGTGGGGCTCGGTGGGGTTCTTTTCCCGGGTTCCTTTGAAGAAGGCCGCTGCGGCACCGGAGCGCGCAGAGACGGGCCTGGTCACGGGAAGCACGGTTCGGCCCATACGGTTTGCGCCGGCCGGGGCCTCCGGTCGCTCCCCAGCGGTCAGCGAGCACGTCCACGAGCACCAGACCACGGCCCGATTCGCTGTCGGGAACATCGTGTTGGACGCGCGGCAGCTGATGGCAGTTGATGACCTCTTGGCGCATACATCCGACGAGGCCCTGCGGAAACTCACCGGGCGCCTGGGCACGCAGCCGTGACGCGATCCGTCGCCTCTTCTGCGAGATTCCAAGTCCCGCCCCGGCCTCATGACCATGCAGATCGCGAAGCCTGGGAAACCTGAGCACGCGGCAGGTGATCCTGATCCGTACCACTGCGAGGAACCGCCATGGACCTCACCGGTCATTCGACCGACTTCACCGCTGACATGTCCTTCCCCGAGGCCATGCGCCGCTTCGTGGCGCGCGCCCAGCGTCGGTGGCCCCACCTTCTGTTGTCCGGCGAGCCGTCGGTCCAGGCAGCGGACTGGTGGCTGCCCGAACCGGACGACGACTGCTCAGGGATCGTCACCTTCTCCTCCGGGTCGGAGATGGAGGACTTCTGGGATGAGAACGGTTACGCGCTCGACGTCTCGGGGCAGGGACCGTACGCCGTCTTCTACCGACGCCACCCTGGTCCCCTGCACGCAACCACGATCTCCGGTGTGAGTGCCGAAGCCGCGGACATCGGTGCGGCGGCCGAGGGAACGCGGCTCCTGATGGCCGCGTATTACTCCGTCAGCCTGTTGACGCCGGAGGACCCCGCGAGCGATCCCTTCTCCGCAGAGGTGGTGAAGGACTTCGCCGAGTCCTTCGACGGTGTTGCATGAAGGCATCACGGAGGCCGTACAGAGGCCGGCAACCGGGCGTCCGAGCTACGGCGCGCGGACGTCACTGCCGCGCCGAGGTCCGCCGCCATTGCCGGCTTCCTGTCGTACGCCTGTTCCTTGTAGGTTCGCGCGTGCACGGGCTGTTGAGGATGCGGGCGTGACGGGGGTTGCGGGATGGTGGGGCATCGGCCTGCGGACTGGCATCCGCTCGACCTGGACAAGGATCCGACTCCGGGTGATCCGCAGCGGGTGCGTTCGCTGGCGAAGCAGCTGCACGACTTCGCGGACGATGTCTCCGACGCGTTGCGTCTGGTCAAGGGGATGGCGGGCGAGGACACGCTCCTGGAATGGGCGGGCAAGTCGGCGGAGGCGTTCAAGGAGCAGTTCGGCGGGGTTCCGAAGGACCTGAAGAAGCTGAAGACGTCGTACGAGATGTGCGGCGATGCCCTTGCGGACTACTGGCCGAAGCTGGAGCGTGCGCAGGCGCTGGCGGACCGGGCGCTGGCGAAGGCGAAGGAGGCGCAGGACGACCTCTCCTCGGCCAAGTCGCGTCTGTCCTCGGCGGATTCGTGGGTGACGCGCGCCAACAAGGAAGCCGACAAGTACAAGGATGACCCGACCGGCAGCAAGTCGGACGCCGGCAAGCCGGACGAGGCGAAGGTCCGCGCGGCGACCCGGGACGCCCAGAACGCGAAGTCGGCGCATGACAACGCGCAGTCGGACGTGACGGCCGCGCAGAGTGCGTTGGACGCGGCGAAGAAGATGGCCGAGGACGCGCGGAAGATGCGTGACGAGGCGGCCCGTGAGGCGAAGTCGAAGATCGACGAGGCGTCGGACGCAGGGATCCAGAACCGTAAGTGGTGGCAGGACATCGGCCACTGGTTCGAGAACAACTGGGACTCGATCGTCGCGGTCTGCAAGGTGGTCGTGACGGTCGTCGGGATCGTCGCGATGATCATCGGCGGGCCGATCCTGGGCGCGATCGTGCTGGTGGCGGCACTCGTCGTGCTCGCCGACACGCTCTACAAGTACTCGAAAGGCCGGGCGTCCCTGTGGGACGTGGCCTTCGCGGCGCTGGACTGCATACCCGGTATGAAGGGCATGACCACGCTCGGCGGACTGGCCAAGGGGCTGAAAGGTCTCAAGAGCCTGAAGGGCATGGCGGCAGGGCTGCGCGGTCTGGGCAAAGCAGGTCTCGCCTCCCTCAGGGGCGGCGCGGGGGACCTGGCGAAGCGGGCCAAGGCGCTTGCGGGGCGATGCCCGGGCGGTGACCCCATCGACATGGTCACCGGAGAGATGCTCATGTACGACACGGACATCGAGCTGCCCGGTGTGCTGTCACTGGCTCTCAGACGTACGCACATCTCCACGTACCGGGAAGGGCGCTGGTTCGGAAGGTCGTGGGCGTCCACGCTCGACGAGCGGGTCGAACTGGACGACCAGGGCGTCCTGTTCGCCGCGGAAGACGGGATGATCCTGGCCTATCCGGTCCCCCGCCCGGGACAGCCGACGCTGTCCATCGAAGGGCCGCGATGGCCTCTTGAGTGGGACGGCCCGGAGAGCGGCACCCTGCGCATATACGATCCGGCTCTCGGCGTCACCCGCCATTTCTCGGTGGTGGACGATCAGCTTCCGGGCATGCCCTACATGCTGGTGCTCTCCGCGATGACCGACCGCAATGACAATCGCGTCGATTTCGACCGGCTGCCTGACGGAACCCCGACCGCTGTGCGCCACTCCGGCGGATATCACGTGGTGGTCGAGACGACGGACGGTCTGGTGACCGGTCTGCTTCTGCGCGGCGGTAGGGATGACGGGAGTTCGCAGCCGCTCCTGCGTTACGGCTATTCGTCCGACCGTGACCTCACGGATATCCAGAACTCCTCCGGCATCCCCTTCCGGCTCAGCTACGACGACCAGGCCCGCATCACCTCCTGGACCGATCGCAACGGCAACTGGTACCGGTTCACCTACGACGAGGAGGACCGTTGCATCGAAGGGCGGGGCGCCGGGGGCTTCCTCGACTGCGTCATCTCCTACGACCCGGCGCACCGCACAACGACCTACACGAACTCCTTCGGGCACAGCACGCGATACCACTACGACGAACTCCTGCACCTGGTCCGGGTGACCGATGCGGCCGGCCGCAGCGAATCGCTGGAGTGGGACCGCTACGGGCGCCTGCTCACGCAGATCGACCCGGTCGGAAGGGAGACCTCGTACACCTACGACCAGGCAGGCAATGTCACGGCCGTCATCGGGCCGGACGGCCGCCGGGCGACCGCCGAGTACAACGCGTTCCACCTGCCCGTCGTGACGGTGGGAGTGGACGGCGCGGTGCGCACGTACACCTATGACGAGCGCGGCAACCGAACGTCCGTGAACGAACCAGGGGAAGCGGTGACGCGGTTCACCTACGGCCCCACAGGCGACCTCACCGGCGTGACCGACGCCATGGGCTCGGCTGTCGTCTTCGCGACGAACGCGGCGGGGCTGCCCGTGCGGGTGACCGGCCCGAATGGTGCGGTCGTGGAGTACACGCGGGACGCGTTCGGACGGGTCAGCTCCGTGGTGGACCCGCTGGGCGGTGTGACCCGCATGGCATGGACCGTCGAGGGCAGGCCCAGGGAACGGACCGCGGCCGACGGGAGCCTCGCCACCTGGAGTTGGGATGCGGAGGGAAACCTTCTCTCCCACACGGATGCGGCAGGTACGACCACGGTCTCGCAGTATGCGCACTTCGATCTCCTCGTGAGCCGGACCCACCCCGGAGGAGACAGCCTTCGGTTCGATTACGACACGGAGTTGCGGCTCATCGCTGTCACCAATGAGCGGGAACTCACCTGGCGGTACACCTATGACGAGGTCGGCCGCCTGATGGCCGAGGAGGACTTCGACGGCCGACGGGTGCGCTATGTCCACGACGAGGTGGGACGGCTCGTGAAACAGGCCAACGGAGCCGGTGAAGAGATCGCATACGTACGCGACCTCAACGGGAACGTCGTGCGGAAACAGACCGGCCACTCGATCACGGTGTTCCGCTACGACGACGCCGGGCTGCTCAAGGACGTGCGGTCGCCCGACGCGGACCTCTCGTTCGAGCATGACGCGTACGGGCGGGTCACGTCCGAGACAGTCAACGGGCGTACCAGCAGATTCACATACGACCTCATGGGCCGTCGTCTCAGCCGGATCACTCCGTCGGGGGCGCGGAGCGTCTTCTCGTACGGCGCGGACGGCCTCCCACTGGAACTGCACGCCTTCGGCCACGCTCTGCACTTCGCACACGACAGAGCCGGCAGGCAGACGGAGATCCGGCTCGACGGTGCACTGTCGTTGCTCCAGACATGGGACGCGCTGCACCGTCTACGCCGCCAGACGGTGGTTCCGGCACACGGCGGCGCGCAACGGGACGGGGCCGGGGAGACGGCACTCGACCGTGAGTACCTCCACGCGCCCGCGGGTCTGGTGGAGACGGTGGAGGCGGGGGGCCGAAGGAGCAGCTACACACTGAACGTGGCGGGTCGGGTGACTGCGGTCCGTGCGGATTCCTGGAGCGAGAGCTACGCGTACGATTCCTCCGGAAACCTGGCCTCCGCGCACGGCTCACGAACCGGGCTCGCCGACGAACCGCCGCAGCGGTTCACCTATGACGGCAACCGGCTCACCAGGACCGGCCGGATCACCTACTCCTACGATGCCCAGGGCAGAGTGGTCAAGAGGAGCGCGGCCACCCTCTCCGGCCGGCGCAGGACCTGGACGTACACGTGGGACGCGGACGACCGGATGACCCGTCTGGAGACGCCCGACGGCGCGATCTGGCGCTACTCCTACGACCCGCTCGGGCGCCGGATCAGCAAGGAGCGGCTGGACGCGTCGGGCGCAGTCGAAGAGACGGTCTTCTTCGTGTGGGACGGAAATCGCCTGGCGGAGGAAATACGGCACACCGGTGCTGAGCGGGTGAGCATCACCTGGGAGTATTCACCCGACAGTCATCGGCCAGTGGCCCAGAGCCGACGCGAATGGCTTCGAGATGCTCCCCAGGAAGAGGTGGACCGACGGTTCCGGCTCATCGTCGGTGATCTGGCCGGAAGTCCGACCGAACTGGTTTCCCCCCAAGGGGAGCTGACCTGGAAGAGCAGATCCCTGCTGTGGGGCGAGCAGCTGGATCCAGAAAGTCGTTCCGAAGAATGCCGGCTGCGTTTCCCAGGGCAGTATTTCGATGACGAGAGCGGCCTCCACTACAACTACTTCCGCTATTACGACCCGCAGACGTCCCGCTATCTCTCGCCCGACCCGCTCGGGCTGCTGGCCGGAGCCGATCACTACGCGTACGTCGTCAACCCGCTCGACTGGTCCGACCCGCTGGGCCTTCAGTCCTGCCCGACCTTCAAGGGGCTCGCCTGGCTGACCGACAAACTGCTGAAGCGTCCTTCGTTCAGGTACCAGCGCCTCGTCTCCGGCACGGACTACGAGCAGATATGGAAGCTCGCCGACGGTCGTGAAGTGCACGTGGACGGCGGACCGGCCCATGGCTGGATCATGGAAGCAAAATTCACCGGAGGGAAGGAGAAGGAGTGGGCCAAGTCTGCCTACAATCCTGAGAGTGAATTCTACAGCGAGGAAAAGATAACCAGCCAGGCGGGCAAGCTCCTGGATCTCAATGACGGACTCGGAGGTAAGGGAGTTCGCTACGCCATTTCAAACGAATCGGGCGCCGCTCACTTCCGCGAGGTGCTCGGAAAGCATTTCCCGGACGCGATTGCGAATGGTACACTCGCGGTCTTTCACGTGCCGGGCAATGGGATGAGCGGAATGAGTAAATGGTTGACGTAACCGCTGAACTGGGTCAGCTGTCCGATCTCGACGAACTCACCGGCCCGGCCGTGGCAGCGGTCCTGACCGAGGCGGGGTGGGACGGCGAGCGCAGGAACCCGGCCAAGGCGTGGGCCACCACTTGGCGACGCGCGGGCGCCAGCGCCTGGGTGCAGGGCGCCGGGCCGGTCGAGGTGCAGTTCACCCTCTGGTACCGCGAGGTCGAGGACGAGCGGCCGGACCCCGAGACGTACATCGAGAACCTGTACGACGCTGCCGTCGCCGAACTCCCGTCGGTGGTCGCACGGCTGGAATCCAGCGGGTTGGGAGCACGCCTCCAGGAATCCGGCGAGGACCTGACGGACGGCGAGGACTACATCGAACACACGGCGTGGACGATCTCGGGCAAGGTGCTGCTGGCCGGCGTCAGGCAGAGCGACACCGACGCACCGGTGCAACTCGTCGTCGTGCTGCGTGAACACGCCAAGGACGAGGACGGCGAGGAGAACGAGTGGCTCTGAGGCATCCTCCGGGTGGCCCGCCCTCTGTTTGACCCCCACCACCCCCGGGGTACCCTCTACCGCCCGATTGGCCAGCCCCCCGCCCCCTATGGCAGACTGTCCGAGTTGCTCGGTCGAGTGTTGATGCTGCGCGCCTCCCGCCGGGGGGACCGGAAGCGAGTCCCACAGTACTCGTCAACCCCATGTGGGTTGGACGTACGGGAATCTTCCGGGAAGTGTCGGCGCGGCACCGACCAGGCGCCCGGTGGGCCTTCCGTCCCCGGTCTGCGGTTCCGGTAGGGCCGTGTGCATTCCCCGCAGGGATGTTCGAACAAGGGGCATCTGTGTCAGCGGGGCTGCGACACGCCCGACCGCGTGGGTCGGAGAGGGGCAAGGGGACGCCGGGTTCCAGAGCGTGAGAAGAGACAGGACTACTGAGTAGCCATGGCGGGACAGAAGATCCGCATCCGGCTCAAGGCCTACGACCACGAGGTCATCGACTCCTCGGCGAAGAAGATCGTCGAGACGGTGACCCGTACTGGTGCGTCGGTCGCGGGCCCGGTGCCGCTGCCCACTGAGAAGAACGTGTACTGCGTCATCAAGTCGCCGCACAAGTACAAGGACTCGCGCGAGCACTTCGAGATGCGCACGCACAAGCGCCTGATCGACATCCTCGACCCGACCCCCAAGACCGTTGACTCTCTGATGCGACTCGACCTCCCGGCCGGTGTCGACATCGAGATCAAGCTCTGAGGCCGGTGATCTGAGAATGGCTAAGCAGATCAAGGGCATCCTGGGCGAGAAGCTCGGCATGACGCAGGTGTGGGACGAGAACAACCGTGTCGTCCCGGTCACCGTCGTCAAGGCCGGGCCCAATGTCGTGACCCAGGTCCGTACCAATGACGCCGACGGCTACGAGTCCGTCCAGCTCGCCTTCGGCGAGATCGACCCGCGCAAGGTGAACAAGCCCCTCAAGGGTCACTTCGCCAAGGCCGATGTCACCCCGCGTCGTCACCTCGTCGAGATCCGCACGGCGGACGCCTCCGAGTACACGCTGGGCCAGGAAGTCACCGCCGAGGTGTTCGAGGCCGGCGTCAAGGTCGACGTCACCGGCAAGAGCAAGGGCAAGGGCTTCGCCGGCGTCATGAAGCGCCACAACTTCCGTGGCCTCGGCGCCGGGCACGGTACCCAGCGCAAGCACCGCTCGCCCGGTTCCATCGGTGGCTGCGCCACCCCCGGCCGTGTGTTCAAGGGCCTGCGCATGGCGGGTCGCATGGGCAACGAGCGGGTCACCACCCAGAACCTGACCGTCCACGCCGTTGACGCGGAGAAGGGTCTGCTGCTCATCAAGGGCGCGGTTCCCGGTCCGAACGGCGGCCTCGTCCTGGTCCGCACCGCGGCCAAGGGGGCCTGAGGTTAACCATGAGCACCCCGATGAACATTGACATCCTTTCGCCCGCGGGCGAGAAGGCCGGTTCCGTCGAGCTCCCCGCGGAGATCTTCGACGTCGAGAAGATCAGCATCCCGCTGATCCACCAGGTCGTCGTCGCGCAGCTGGCCGCCGCCCGCCAGGGCACGCACAAGACGAAGACGCGTGGCGAGGTCCGTGGTGGTGGCAAGAAGCCGTACCGCCAGAAGGGCACCGGCCGCGCCCGCCAGGGTTCGACCCGCGCGCCGCAGTTCGCCGGTGGTGGCGTCGTGCACGGTCCCGTGCCGCGTGACTACTCGCAGCGGACCCCGAAGAAGATGAAGGCCGCGGCCCTGCGCCACGCCCTCACCGACCGGGCCCGCCACAACCGCATCCACGTCGTCTCCGGCGTGACCGAGGGCGAGACCCCCAGCACCAAGTCCGCCAAGAGCCTGTTCGGCAAGATCAGCGAGCGCAAGAACCTGCTCCTGGTCATCGACCGCTCCGACGAGGCCGCCTGGCTCTCCGCCCGCAACCTGCCCCAGGTCCACATCCTGGAGCCGGGCCAGCTGAACACGTACGACGTTCTCGTCTCGGACGACGTGGTCTTCACCCAGGCCGCTTTCGAGTCCTTCGTCGCCGGTCCGAACAAGGCCACCGACACCGAAGGGAGCGAGGTCTGATGGCCACCCGTCACCCCTCTATCGCCTCGAAGGCGGCCAAGGCCGCCAAGGCCGCGCGCGTCGCCAAGGCGCGCCGCCACGCCGCCGAGGGCAAGAACACCGTCGTCACCCCGGCCAGCAAGGCGTACACGGACCCCCGTGACGTGCTGCTGAAGCCGGTCGTGTCGGAGAAGAGCTACGCGCTGCTCGACGAGAACAAGTACACGTTCGTCGTCGATCCGCGGGCCAACAAGACCCAGATCAAGCAGGCCGTCCAGGCGGTCTTCGACGTCAAGGTCACCGGGGTCAACACGATCAACCGTCAGGGCAAGCGCAAGCGGACCCGCACCGGCTTCGGCCAGCGCGCGGCCACCAAGCGCGCGATCGTGACCCTTGCCGAGGGCGACCGTATCGACATCTTCGGCGGTCCGACCGCGTAAGCGGTCGGGATCGTCCAGATTTCGGAAATACTTCCGAGGACTGAGAGACAATGGGAATCCGCAAGTACAAGCCGACGACTCCTGGCCGTCGTGGCGCCAGCGTCGCCGACTTCGTCGAGGTCACGCGGTCCACGCCGGAGAAGTCGCTGGTTCGCCCCCTGCACAGCAAGGGTGGCCGTAACAACTCCGGTCGTGTGACCGTCCGCCACCAGGGCGGTGGCCACAAGCGCGCCTACCGCGTGATCGACTTCCGTCGGCACGACAAGGACGGCGTGCCGGCGAAGGTCGCGCACATCGAGTACGACCCCAACCGCACCGCGCGCATCGCGCTGCTGCACTACGCCGACGGCGAGAAGCGCTACATCCTCGCGCCGCGCGGCCTGGTCCAGGGCGACCGTGTCGAGAACGGCCCCGGGGCCGACATCAAGCCGGGCAACAACCTCGCCCTGCGTAACATCCCGGTCGGTACCACCCTGCACGCCATCGAGCTGCGTCCGGGCGGCGGCGCGAAGTTCGCCCGCTCCGCCGGCGCCTCCGTGCAGCTGCTCGCGAAGGAGGGCACCATGGCCCACCTGCGCATGCCGTCCGGTGAGATCCGCCTGGTCGACGCCCGCTGCCGCGCCACTGTCGGCGAGGTCGGCAACGCCGAGCAGTCGAACATCAACTGGGGCAAGGCCGGCCGCAAGCGGTGGCTGGGCGTCCGTCCGACCGTCCGTGGTGTGGTCATGAACCCGGTCGACCACCCGCACGGTGGTGGTGAGGGCCGGACCTCCGGTGGTCGCCACCCTGTGTCCCCGTGGGGCAAGAAGGAAGGCCGTACTCGTTCTCCCAAGAAGGCGAGCAACAAGTACATCGTCCGCCGCCGCAAGACGAACAAGAAGCGCTAAGGACGGGTTGAGATGCCTCGTAGCCTGAAGAAGGGGCCCTTCGTCGACCTCCACCTGATCAAGAAGGTGGATGCCCAGAACGAAGCCGGCACCAAGAACGTCATCAAGACCTGGTCCCGTCGCTCGATGATCGTCCCGGACATGCTGGGCCACACGATCGCGGTGCACAACGGCAAGACCCACATCCCGGTGTTCGTCACCGAGTCGATGGTCGGCCACAAGCTCGGCGAGTTCTCGCCGACCCGCACCTTCCGGGGTCACGTCAAGGACGACCGGAAGTCGAAGCGCCGCTAGGGCGCGGATCGCAACAGACACGTAAGAAACTGAAGGGACAACCATGGAAGCCAGGGCCCAGGCGCGGTACATCCGCGTCACGCCCATGAAGGCCCGCCGTGTGGTGGACCTCATCCGTGGCATGGACGCCACGGAGGCCCAGGCTGTTCTGCGATTCGCTCCGCAGGCAGCCTCCGTGCCGGTCGGCAAGGTGCTCGACAGCGCCATCGCCAACGCCGCGCACAACTACGACCACCCCGACGCCGACTCGCTGTTCATCTCCGAGGCGTACGTCGACGAGGGCCCGACCCTGAAGCGGTTCCGGCCGCGCGCCCAGGGCCGTGCCTACCGGATCCGCAAGCGGACCAGCCACATCACCGTGGTCGTCAGCAGCAAGGAAGGAACCCGGTAATGGGTCAGAAGGTAAACCCGCATGGGTTCCGACTCGGTGTCACCACTGACTTCAAGTCGCGCTGGTACGCCGACAAGCTGTACAAGGACTACGTCAAGGAAGACGTCGCCATCCGTCGGATGATGACGTCCGGCATGGAGCGCGCCGGCATCTCCAAGGTCGAGATCGAGCGCACCCGTGACCGCGTCCGCGTGGACATCCACACCGCGCGTCCGGGCATCGTCATCGGCCGCCGTGGCGCCGAGGCCGACCGCATCCGCGGTGACCTGGAGAAGCTGACCGGCAAGCAGGTCCAGCTGAACATCCTTGAGGTCAAGAACCCGGAGACGGACGCTCAGCTGGTGGCCCAGGCCGTCGCCGAGCAGCTGTCCTCCCGCGTCTCCTTCCGCCGCGCCATGCGCAAGAGCATGCAGTCGGCGATGAAGGCGGGCGCCAAGGGCATCAAGATCCAGTGCGGTGGCCGTCTCGGCGGCGCCGAGATGTCCCGCTCGGAGTTCTACCGCGAGGGCCGGGTGCCCCTGCACACGCTCCGCGCCAACGTGGACTACGGCTTCTTCGAGGCCAAGACGACCTTCGGCCGCATCGGTGTGAAGGTCTGGATCTACAAGGGCGACGTCAAGAACATCGCCGAGGTCCGCGCCGAGAACGCCGCCGCCCGTGCGGGCAACCGCCCGGCCCGCGGTGGCGCAGGCGACCGTCCGGCCCGTGGTGGCCGCGGCGGCGAGCGGCGCGGTCGCAAGCCGCAGCAGGCCGGCGGTGCCGAGGCTCCCAAGGCTGAGGCGACCCCGGCGGCTGCTCCGGCTGAGGCTGCGTCCTCTTCTTCTGGCGGAACGGAGGCCTGACCGACATGCTGATCCCCCGTAGGGTCAAGCACCGCAAGCAGCACCACCCGAAGCGCTCCGGCGCTGCCAAGGGCGGTACCCAGGTTGCGTTCGGCGAGTACGGCATCCAGGCGCTGACCCCGGCATACGTCACGAACCGCCAGATCGAGGCGGCTCGTATCGCCATGACCCGCCACATCAAGCGTGGCGGCAAGGTCTGGATCAACATCTACCCGGACCGTCCGCTGACGAAGAAGCCGGCCGAGACCCGCATGGGTTCCGGTAAGGGTTCTCCGGAGTGGTGGATCGCCAACGTCAAGCCCGGACGCGTGATGTTCGAGCTGTCGTACCCCAACGAGAAGATCGCCCGTGAGGCGCTGCTGCGCGCGGCCCACAAGCTGCCGATGAAGTGCCGGATCGTCAAGCGCGAGGCAGGTGAAGCGTGATGTCGGTCGGCACCAAGGCGTCCGAGCTGCGCGAGCTGGGCAACGAGGAGCTGCTGGGCAAGCTCCGCGAGGCCAAGGAAGAGCTGTTCAACCTCCGTTTCCAGGCGGCGACCGGTCAGCTTGAGAACCACGGCCGTCTGAAGGCGGTCCGCAAGGACATCGCGCGGATCTACACCCTGATGCGCGAGCGTGAGCTGGGCATCGAAACGGTGGAGAGCGCCTGATGAGCGAGAGCAACGTGACTGAGACTGCAACCAACAGCGGCGAGCGCAACGCCCGCAAGACCCGTGAGGGTCTGGTCGTCAGCGACAAGATGGACAAGACCGTCGTCGTCGCCGTCGAGGACCGCGTGAAGCACGCGCTGTACGGCAAGGTCATCCGCCGTACCAACAAGCTCAAGGCGCACGACGAGCAGAACGCTGCCGGCATCGGCGACCGCGTCCTCCTCATGGAGACCCGGAAGCTGTCCGCCACCAAGCACTGGCGCATCGTCGAGATCCTCGAAAAGGCCAAGTAGTTATTCCTGCGGGGCAGCTGCCTCGCAGGACAGTTCCGCCAGGCTCGGCGAGAGGCGTGACGCATTCGCGCCTCTCGCCGGGAACCGGCAGACACACAGGAGATAGACGTGATCCAGCAGGAGTCGCGGCTGCGTGTCGCCGACAACACGGGTGCGAAGGAGATCCTTTGCATCCGTGTACTCGGTGGCTCCGGCCGTCGCTACGCGGGCATCGGTGACGTCATCGTCGCCACCGTCAAGGACGCGATCCCCGGCGGCAACGTGAAGAAGGGTGACGTCGTCAAGGCGGTCATCGTTCGCACCGTCAAGGAGCGCCGCCGTCCGGACGGCTCGTACATCCGCTTCGACGAGAACGCCGCCGTCATTCTGAAGAACGACGGCGACCCTCGTGGCACCCGCATCTTCGGCCCCGTGGGCCGTGAGCTGCGCGAGAAGAGGTTCATGAAGATCATCTCCCTCGCGCCGGAGGTGCTGTGAGCATGAAGATCAAGAAGGGCGACCTGGTTCAGGTCATCACCGGCAAGGACAAGGGCAAGCAGGGCAAGGTCATTGCCGCTTTCCCGCGCGAGGACCGCGTCCTGGTCGAGGGTGTCAACCGGGTCAAGAAGCACACCAAGGCCGGTCCGACGGCCGGCGGCTCGCAGGCCGGCGGCATCGTGACCACCGAAGCGCCGGTCCACGTCTCCAACGTCCAGCTGGTCGTGGAGAAGGACGGCAAGAAGGTCGTCACGCGTGTCGGCTACCGCTTCGACGAAGAGGGCAACAAGATCCGCGTTGCCAAGCGGACGGGTGAGGACATCTGATGGCTACCACCACCGCTCCGCGTCTGAAGACGAAGTACCGCGACGAGATCTCCGGCAAGCTGCGTGACGAGTTCAAGTACGAGAACGTCATGCAGATCCCGGGCCTCGTCAAGATCGTGGTCAACATGGGTGTGGGCGACGCCGCCCGCGACTCCAAGCTGATCGAGGGCGCCATCCGCGACCTCACCACGATCACCGGTCAGAAGCCGGCCGTCACCAAGGCCCGTAAGTCCATCGCGCAGTTCAAGCTGCGTGAGGGCCAGCCGATCGGTGCCCACGTCACGCTCCGTGGCGACCGCATGTGGGAGTTCCTGGACCGCACCCTGTCGCTCGCGCTGCCGCGCATCCGCGACTTCCGTGGTCTGTCTCCCAAGCAGTTCGACGGCCGTGGCAACTACACCTTCGGTCTCACCGAGCAGGTCATGTTCCACGAGATCGACCAGGACAAGATCGACCGCACCCGGGGTATGGACATCACCGTGGTCACCACGGCGACCAACGACGCTGAGGGCCGCGCGCTCCTTCGTCACCTCGGCTTCCCGTTCAAGGAGGCGTGAGCGAGATGGCGAAGAAGGCTCTGATTGCCAAGGCTGCTCGCAAGCCCAAGTTCGGTGTGCGTGCGTACACCCGCTGCCAGCGCTGCGGCCGTCCGCACTCCGTGTACCGCAAGTTCGGCCTCTGCCGCGTGTGCCTTCGTGAGATGGCCCACCGTGGTGAGCTGCCGGGCGTGACCAAGAGCTCCTGGTAGTTCCGGCTCACCCGTCGCCCGACCACCGTCCTTCAGGGGCGGTTCGCCGGGCCGACGGGCTGGATCGGAATTCGCCAGGCTCTCGGTAAGCAGTGGGCGTGTCAGGTGCCCTCCGCTCCATGGCTTAGGCTTGGAGGGTTGGGCGCCTGACTTCCGCCCAGACGACTTACTACGCCGTAGGTCCACCGCACCGCACCTGCCCCGTCTCGGATCGGGGAGAGGGACGGCGCACCAGGAAACCCCGGCGAGAGAGGCCGAAGGCCAATTCATGACCATGACTGATCCGATCGCAGACATGTTGACGCGTCTGCGGAACGCGAACTCGGCGTACCACGACTCGGTGGGGATGCCGCATTCCAAGATCAAGTCGCACATCGCGGAGATCCTCCAGCAGGAGGGCTTCATCACGGGCTGGAAGGTCGAGGACGCCGAGGTCGGCAAGAACCTCGTCCTCGAGCTGAAGTTCGGCCCGAACCGTGAGCGCTCCATCGCGGGCATCAAGCGGATCTCCAAGCCCGGTCTCCGGGTGTACGCGAAGTCCACCAACCTGCCGAAGGTGCTCGGCGGCCTGGGCGTGGCGATCATCTCCACGTCGCACGGGCTCCTCACCGACAAGCAGGCCGGCAAGAAGGGCGTGGGTGGGGAAGTCCTCGCCTACGTCTGGTAGCAGAAGGGAACGGAGGAAACAGCTATGTCGCGCATCGGCAAGCTCCCCATCGCGGTTCCCGCCGGCGTGGACGTCACCATCGACGGCCGCATGGTTTCGGTCAAGGGCCCCAAGGGCTCGCTGACCCACACCGTCGCCTCGCCGATCGACATCGTCAAGGGCGAGGACGGCACCCTGCGGGTGACCCGCCCCAACGACGAGCGTCAGAACAAGGCCCTGCACGGCCTGTCGCGCACGCTGGTGGCGAACATGATCACCGGCGTGACCCAGGGTTACGTGAAGAAGCTCGAAATCAGCGGTGTCGGTTACCGCGTGACCGCCAAGGGCTCGAACCTGGAGTTCGCTCTCGGTTACAGCCACCCGATCACGGTCGAGGCCCCTGAGGGCATCACCTTCAAGGTGGAGAGCCCGACCCGCTTCTCGGTCGAGGGCATCGACAAGCAGAAGGTCGGCGAGGTCGCGGCCAACATCCGCAAGCTGCGCAAGCCGGACCCGTACAAGGCCAAGGGCATCAAGCTTGAGGGCGAAGTCATCCGCCGCAAGGTCGGAAAGGCGGGTAAGTAAGCCATGGCATACGGGCAGAAGATCCTCAAGGGCGACGCCTACAAGCGCGCCGCGATCAAGCGCCGTCACATCCGGATCCGCAAGCGGATCTCGGGTACGGCGGAGCGTCCCCGTCTGGTCGTGACCCGCTCCAACCGTCACATCGTGGCGCAGGTGATCGACGACCTGAAGGGCCACACCCTGGCCTCGGCGTCCACCCTGGACACGTCGATCCGCGGCGGCGAGGGCGACAAGTCCGCGCAGGCCAAGCAGGTCGGCGCCCTGGTCGCCGAGCGGGCCAAGGCCGCCGGTGTCGAGGCTGTCGTGTTCGACCGTGGTGGCAACCAGTACGCCGGGCGCATCGCCGCCCTGGCGGACGCCGCCCGCGAGGCCGGGCTCAAGTTCTGAGTCGCTTCCGAGCTAGCGGAAACAGAGAGAGGTAATCCAATGGCTGGACCCCAGCGCCGCGGTGGCGGTGCCGGTGGCGGCGAGCGGCGGGAGCGCAAGGGCCGTGACGGCGGCGCAGCCGCCGCCGAGAAGACCGCGTACGTCGAGCGCGTCGTCGCGATCAACCGCGTCGCCAAGGTTGTGAAGGGTGGTCGTCGCTTCAGCTTCACCGCGCTGGTCGTGGTGGGCGACGGTGACGGCACCGTGGGTGTCGGTTACGGCAAGGCCAAGGAGGTGCCGGCCGCCATCGCCAAGGGTGTGGAGGAGGCCAAGAAGCACTTCTTCAAGGTCCCCCGGATCCAGGGCACCATCCCGCACCCGATCCAGGGTGAGAAGGCTGCCGGTGTCGTCCTCCTCAAGCCGGCTTCGCCGGGTACCGGTGTGATCGCCGGTGGTCCCGTGCGTGCCGTCCTGGAGTGCGCCGGCATCCACGACGTGCTGTCGAAGTCGCTCGGCTCCGACAACGCGATCAACATCGTGCACGCGACCGTGGAGGCCCTGAAGGGCCTGCAGCGTCCCGAGGAGATCGCGGCCCGCCGTGGTCTGCCCCTGGAGGACGTCGCCCCCGCGGCCCTGCTGCGTGCGCGCGCCGGGGCGGGTGCGTGATGGCTCAGCTGAAGATCACGCAGGTCAAGTCCTACATCGGCAGCAAGCAGAACCACCGTGACACCCTGCGGTCGCTTGGTCTCAAGGGGATCAACACCGTGGTCGTCAAGGAGGACCGCCCCGAGTTCCGCGGCATGGTGCACACCGTCCGCCACCTCGTGTCGGTCGAGGAGGTCGACTGATCATGGCGGAGCAGAACCCGCTCAAGATCCACAACCTCCGTCCGGCCCCGGGCGCCAAGACCGCCAAGACCCGTGTCGGTCGTGGTGAGGCGTCGAAGGGCAAGACGGCCGGTCGTGGTACGAAGGGCACGAAGGCCCGCTACCAGGTTCCGGAGCGCTTCGAGGGCGGCCAGATGCCGCTCCACATGCGCCTCCCGAAGCTGAAGGGCTTCAAGAACCCGTTCAGGACCGAGTACCAGGTCGTGAACCTCGACAAGCTGGCCGAGCTCTACCCCGAGGGTGGCGAGGTCACGGTCGAGGGTCTGGTGACCAAGGGCGCCGTTCGCAAGAACAGCCTGGTCAAGGTGCTGGGCCAGGGTGAGATCTCGGTGGCGCTGCAGGTGACGGTCGACGCCGTCTCCGGCTCCGCCAAGGAGAAGATCACTGCCGCCGGCGGCACCGTCACCGAGCTCGTCTGACTCTTTCGGACGTCTCGATGACCTGAACGATCCCGACCGGGGATACTCCACAAATGGGGTATCCCCGGTTGGTCGTTCCAAGGGGGGCAGTCTCGCCGGTAAGGTGGCCTGCACTGCCCACTTACATCAGGTGCTGCTCATGGGGCACTCTGATCGGCAGTTGGCCGTTACGTACTTGTCGAATTCGTCGAACTTCAAGACCGTCACCCTTGACGCAGTCGCGCGGGGGGTCGCAGGAGGCACCGTGCTCACCGCGTTCGCCCGGGCGTTCAGGACGCCCGACCTGCGCAAGAAGCTGCTCTTCACGCTGGGCATCATCGTGGTCTACCGGGTCGGTACCCACATCCCGATCCCCGGCGTCAACTACCAGGCCGTCCAGCAGTGCGTGAAAGAGGCATCCGGGAACCAGGGCCTCTTCGGTCTCGTCAACATGTTCAGCGGCGGCGCGCTGCTGCAGATCACCGTCTTCGCCCTCGGCATCATGCCGTACATCACGGCGAGCATCATCCTTCAGCTGCTGACCGTGGTCATCCCGCGCCTGGAGGCCCTGAAGAAGGAGGGCCAGTCCGGTACGGCGAAGATCACGCAGTACACCCGGTACCTGACCGTGGCGCTGGCGATCCTCCAGGGCACCGGTCTGGTGGCCACCGCCCGCAGCGGCGCCCTGTTCTCCGGCTGCACCGTCGCGTCGGGCATCGTTCCCGACCAGGCGATCTTCACGACCATCACCATGGTCATCTGCATGACCGCGGGTACGGCCGTCGTGATGTGGCTCGGTGAGCTGATCACCGACCGCGGCATCGGCAACGGCATGTCGATCCTGATGTTCATCTCGATCGCCGCGACCTTCCCGTCCGCGCTGTGGGCGATCAAGAAGCAGGGCACCCTGGCCGGCGGCTGGATCGAGTTCGGGACCGTCATCCTGGTCGGCCTGGTCATGGTCGCGCTCGTCGTCTTCGTCGAGCAGGCCCAGCGCCGTATCCCCGTGCAGTACGCGAAGCGCATGATCGGCCGTCGTTCGTACGGCGGTACGTCCACCTACATCCCGTTGAAGGTGAACCAGGCGGGTGTCATCCCCGTCATCTTCGCGTCCTCGCTGCTCTACATCCCGGCCCTGATCGCGCAGTTCGCCGGGGGCAACTCCGGCTGGAAGCAGTGGATCACCACGAACCTCACCAAGGGTGACCACCCGATCTACATCACCCTTTACTTCTTGCTCATCGTTTTCTTCGCGTTCTTCTACGTGGCGATCTCCTTCAACCCCGAGGAAGTCGCCGACAACATGAAGAAGTATGGTGGCTTCATCCCGGGCATCCGGGCTGGCCGACCGACCGCTGAGTACCTCTCGTACGTGCTCAACCGGATCACCTGGCCGGGTTCGCTGTATCTGGGTCTGATCGCTCTCGTACCGACGATGGCGTTGGTTGGCTTTGGGGCAAGCCAGAACTTCCCGTTCGGTGGCACCAGCATCCTGATCATCGTGGGTGTGGGTCTGGAAACGGTGAAGCAGATCGAGAGCCAGCTCCAGCAGCGCAATTACGAAGGGTTCCTCCGCTGATGCGAATCGTCCTCGTCGGGCCGCCGGGCGCTGGTAAGGGAACGCAGGCCGTGCGGCTTGCCGGGAAACTGGGCGTCCCGCACATCTCCACGGGCGACCTGTTCCGGGCCAACATCAGCCGCCAGACGGAGCTGGGGAAACTCGCGAAGTCCTACATGGACGCCGGAAACCTCGTCCCCGACGAGGTGACCATCGCGATGGCCAAGGACCGCATGGAGCAGGCGGACGCCGAGAACGGCTTCCTGCTGGACGGCTTCCCGCGGAACGTCTCCCAGGCCGGGGCGCTGGACGAACTGCTGGAGAACGAGGGCGTCAAGCTGGACGCGGTGCTCGACCTCGAAGTCCCCGAGGACGAGGTGGTCAAGCGCATCGCCGGCCGCCGCACCTGCCGCAACAAGTCGGAGCACGTCTTCCACGTGACCTACAGCCCGCCGAAGCAGGAGGGCGTCTGCGACATCTGCGGCGGCGAGCTGTACCAGCGCGACGACGACTCCGAGGAGACCGTCCGCACCCGGCTGGAGGTCTACCACACGCAGACCGAGCCGATCATCGACTACTACAAGACGCAGGGCCTGGTCGTGACGATCTCGGCCCTGGGCCCGGTGGACGTGATCACACAGCGGGCGCTGGAGGCGCTGAAGCGTGACGAGGACGCCGAGAACTAGTTCTCGGGCGTCGAACCGGCCGCGGTTGCCCTCCCCCGGATTCCGTCCGGGGGACCCCAGGGCACCGCGGCCGTACTGTTGTTGAGATACGTGTACTGACCGACCGAGCGAGTGACGGAGAGCGCAGGCCCCCATGGTGCAGATCAAGACCCCCGAGCAGATCGCCAAGATGCGTGCGGCGGGGCTGGTCGTCGCCGCGATCCACGCGGCCACCCGCGAGGCCGCCGTCCCCGGCGCCAGCACCAAGGACCTGGACGAGGTCGCCCGCAAGGTGCTCGCCGAGCACAACGCGACACCGAACTTCCTCGGGTACGGCGGTTTCCCCGCCACCATCTGCACCTCGGTGAACGAGGTCGTCGTCCACGGCATCCCGTCGGACGAGGTCGTCCTCAAGGACGGCGACATCATCTCCATCGACTGCGGCGCGATCGTGGACGGCTGGCACGGCGACGCCGCGTACACGGCCTTCGTGGGCTCCGGTCACGCTCCGGAGCTGGTGGAGCTGTCCCGGGTGACCGCGGAGTCCATGTGGGCCGGGATCGCGGCGATGAAGCCGGGCAGCCGGCTCGTCGACGTCTCCCGGGCCATCGAGACCTACATCCGCCGCCAGCCGAGGCCCGGCGGCGGCCGGTACGGGATCATCGAGGACTACGGCGGCCACGGCATCGGCACCGAGATGCACATGGACCCGCACCTGCTGAACTACGTGGACCGCAAGCGCGGCAAGGGCCCCAAGCTGGTGCCCGGCTTCTGCCTGGCGATCGAGCCGATGGTCTCCCTGGGCACCCCGAAGACGGAGGTGCTCCAGGACAACTGGACGGTGATCACCACCGACGGCACCTGGTCCGCCCACTGGGAGCACTCCGTCGCGCTGACCGAGCAGGGACCGCTGGTGCTGACCGCTCCCGACGGCGGCCGGGCCAAGCTGGCGGAGTTCGGCATCACGGCTGCGCCCGACCCGCTCGCATAACGATCTCCGGTCCGGGGCAGACTTTCCCGATTCGTCTTTCCGGGTGCACTGGCGTAGACTGACGCGTCGGCTCTCGTGCACCCGCATGTCCGCATGCGCCCGTGAAGGGACGCAAGGGAGTCGATCAAGGTAGTCGATTCGAAGGGCGAAGCGTGGCCAAGAAGCAGGGTGCCATCGAGATCGAGGGCACTGTCGTCGAGTCTCTTCCGAACGCCATGTTCAAGGTCGAGCTCCAGAACGGCCACCAGGTCCTGGCACACATCAGCGGCAAGATGCGCATGCACTACATCCGCATCCTCCCTGACGACCGGGTCGTGGTGGAGCTGTCTCCGTACGACCTGACGCGTGGCCGGATCGTCTACCGATACAAGTAGATCTTGCCCGCGCCCCGGTTATGCCGGGGCGATGGCACTGACCCGGAGAACCTCACATCCCATGAAGGTCAAGCCGAGCGTCAAGAAGATCTGCGACAAGTGCAGGGTGATCCGCCGTCACGGTCGGGTCATGGTGATCTGCGACAACCCGCGCCACAAGCAGCGCCAGGGCTGACACAGGACCGCACCTCTGCATCACGCAGGGCTTCGCGCGACGCAAGCTGAATATGTTCATACGCAGGACCCGGACACCCCTCGCACGGGTTTCCGACACCCCCGGCTCGGAGGCCGGGGACCCAGTTCGTACCTGGTACGGCGGCTGGGATCCGGTCCTGTGGAAGACCTCCGACAAGCAACTGGAGCCATTGAATGGCACGCGTTTCCGGTGTTGACATCCCGCGCGAAAAGCGCGTGGAGGTCGCCCTGACCTACGTGTTCGGCATCGGCCGGACTCTCTCGCAGGAGACGCTGGCTGCGACCGGCGTCGACCCGAACACCCGCGTCCGCGACCTCTCCGAGGAGCAGCTCGTCGCGATCCGCGAGTACGTCGACAGCAACATCAAGACCGAGGGTGACCTCCGTCGTGAGATCCAGGCCGACATCCGCCGCAAGGTGGAGATCGGGTGCTACCAGGGTCTCCGTCACCGTCGCGGTCTGCCCGTTCGCGGCCAGCGCACCAGCACCAACGCCCGCACCCGCAAGGGCCCGCGTCGCGCCATCGCCGGCAAGAAGAAGCCGGGCAAGAAGTAGTCCGCAGCGGACACCTGTCCACGGTCTTCGCTGTAGGACCGACCACCTCCCGTAGGAGTTAGTAGATGCCCCCCAAGGGTCGTCAGGGCGCTGCCAAGAAGGTGCGCCGCAAGGAAAAGAAGAACGTCGCTCACGGCCACGCGCACATCAAGAGCACGTTCAACAACACGATCGTCTCGATCACGGACCCGTCCGGCAACGTGATCTCCTGGGCCTCCGCCGGCCACGTCGGCTTCAAGGGCTCCCGGAAGTCCACGCCGTTCGCCGCGCAGATGGCCGCCGAGTCGGCCGCCCGCCGCGCCCAGGAGCACGGCATGCGCAAGGTCGACGTGTTCGTGAAGGGCCCGGGTTCCGGCCGCGAGACCGCGATCCGCTCCCTTCAGGCCACGGGTCTTGAGGTCGGCTCCATCCAGGACGTCACCCCGACCCCGCACAACGGCTGCCGTCCGCCCAAGCGCCGCCGCGTCTGACGCGTCGCGCGGGCTGTGGTTCCGGGCGGTACCTCCCCTTCGGGTCGTACCGCCCGTACCCTTGCAGTACCCCGTGCCGCGCGAGCGGCACGGATCCGTCGGGCGTCAAATAGCGGGCGTCCACGAAAGAAGGATCTGATCCACACATGCTGATCGCTCAGCGTCCCTCGTTGACCGAAGAGGTCGTCGACGAGTTCCGCTCCCGGTTCGTGATCGAGCCGCTGGAGCCGGGCTTCGGCTACACCCTCGGCAACTCCCTCCGCCGCACCCTCCTGTCGTCGATCCCCGGTGCCGCTGTCACCAGCATCCGCATCGACGGCGTCCTGCACGAGTTCACCACCGTGCCGGGCGTCAAGGAGGACGTCACCGACCTGATCCTCAACATCAAGCAGCTGGTCGTCTCCTCGGAGCACGACGAGCCGGTCGTGATGTACCTGCGCAAGCAGGGCCCGGGTCTGGTCACCGCCGCCGACATCGCGCCCCCGGCCGGTGTCGAGGTGCACAACCCCGACCTGGTCCTCGCCACGCTCAACGGCAAGGGCAAGCTGGAGATGGAGCTGACCGTCGAGCGCGGTCGCGGCTATGTCTCCGCCGTGCAGAACAAGCAGGTGGGCCAGGAGATCGGCCGTATCCCGGTCGACTCGATCTACAGCCCCGTGCTCAAGGTCACGTACAAGGTCGAGGCCACCCGTGTCGAGCAGCGCACCGACTTCGACAAGCTGATCGTCGACGTCGAGACCAAGCAGGCCATGCGTCCCCGTGACGCCATGGCGTCGGCCGGCAAGACCCTGGTCGAGCTGTTCGGTCTGGCCCGTGAGCTGAACATCGACGCCGAGGGCATCGACATGGGCCCGTCCCCGACGGACGCCGCCCTGGCCGCGGACCTCGCCCTGCCGATCGAGGAGCTGGAGCTCACCGTTCGGTCGTACAACTGCCTCAAGCGTGAGGGCATCCACTCCGTGGGTGAGCTGGTCGCGCGCTCCGAGGCGGACCTCCTCGACATCCGCAACTTCGGTGCGAAGTCGATCGACGAGGTCAAGGCAAAGCTGGCCGGGATGGGTCTGGCGCTCAAGGACAGCCCGCCCGGATTCGACCCGACCGCCGCCGCGGACGCGTTCGGCGCGGACGACGACGCCGACGCCGGTTTCGTGGAGACCGAGCAGTACTGAGAGTTCGGGCCTTCCGGTCCGTACTCGGGTGCGGGTGCGCTGCGCTTGATCGCGCCCACGCGACGGAGTCACACAGTGACACCGCCCGCGCCCCTTCCGGGGCGCCCCTTCGGGGACGCCCCGGATCTCCGACGGGCAACCGCCCGCTCGGATACTGACCCCGGTACCTGACACGGCCGGGGCAGACACCACAGGAGAAGAACCATGCCGAAGCCCACCAAGGGTGCCCGTCTGGGCGGCAGCGCCGCGCACGAGAAGCTGCTCCTCGCGAACCTCGCGAAGCAGCTGTTCGAGCACGGCCGTATCACCACCACCGAGGCGAAGGCCCGTCGGCTGCGGCCGTACGCCGAGCGTCTGGTCACCAAGGCGAAGAAGGGCGACCTGCACAACCGTCGCCAGGTGCTCCAGGTCATCACGGACAAGGGCATCGTCCACACGCTGTTCACCGAGATCGGCCCGCGCTACGAGAACCGTCCCGGCGGTTACACGCGCATCACCAAGATCGGTAACCGTCGTGGCGACAACGCGCCCATGGCCGTCATCGAGCTGGTCGAGGCACTGACCGTCGCGCAGCAGGCGACCGGTGAGGCCGAGGCCGCCACCAAGCGTGCGGTCAAGGAAGACGCCCTCAAGAAGGACGAGGCCGTCGAGGCCAAGTCCGACGAGGCCGTCGAGGACGCTCAGCCGGAGGCGGAGGAGTCGAAGGAGGCGTAAGGCCGTCCTTCGACCGGAGCACCGTCGTGGTTGCTCGCGCAGTTCCCGCGCCCTTTCGGGGCGCATGAGCGGGCCCGTCCCTTTTCCGGGGCGGGCCCGCTTTCACGTACTTGAGAGGATCCAGGGGTGAGTGGCGAAGGTGAGCCTGGTTTCGTCCGGGTCCGGCTCGACCTGTCGTACGACGGCACGGGCTTCCACGGCTGGGCGAAGCAGGCCGGCGGCAGACGGACCGTGCAGGGGGAGATCGAGGACGCCCTGCGAACCGTCACGCGGTCCGGGGGCACGACGTACGAGCTGACGGTGGCCGGGCGCACGGACGCGGGCGTGCACGCCCGCGGTCAGGTGGCGCACGTGGACCTGCCCGCGGGGCTGTGGGCGGAGCACCGGGAGAAGCTGCTGAAGCGGCTGGCCGGGCGGTTGGCCAAGGACGTGCGGGTGTGGGCGCTCACGGAGGCGGCCCCCGGCTTCGACGCGCGGTTCGCGGCGCTGTGGCGGCGGTACGTCTACCGGGTCGGCGACCGGCCCGGGGGAGTGGACCCGCTGCTGCGCGACCACGTGCTGTGGCACGACTGGGAGCTGGACGTCGCCGCGATGGACGCCGCCGCCCGGTCCCTGGTCGGGGAGCACGACTTCGCGGCGTACGCCAAGAAGCGCGAGGGGGCGACGACGATCCGCGAGATCCTCGGCTTCGGGGTGCGCCGGCGGGGCGACGGCATCGTCGAGATCGAGGTCAGGGCCGATGCCTTCTGCCACAACCAGGTGCGTTCCATGGTCGGTGCCCTGCTGTTCGTGGGGGACGGGCACCGGGGGGTGGAGTGGCCGCGGAAGGTGCTGGACGCGGGGGTGCGGGACAGCGCCGTGCATGTCGTACGACCGCACGGGCTGACCCTGGAGGAGGTCGCCTACCCGGCGGACGACCAGTTGGTGGAGCGGCAGCGGCAGGCGCGGCGGGTACGCGGCCCGGTGGGGATCAGCCGGTCAGGGCCTTCTTGAGGGTCGGCCGGAGGAACGGCACCAGCGTCTTCGCGTAGCCGGCCGTGATGTGGCTGGAGTCGAAGTAGACGACCTGGTCGGCGATCACGGTCGGGCACACCTTGTCCGCGCAGAACGCGGGCAGCGTGTCGATGATCACGGCACCGTGGCGTTCGGCCACCTTCTGCTCCATGGCCCGGAAGTCCGGGAACTCGATGGCCGCGTCCTGGCCCGGGTTGCAGGCGGAGATGTCGTCCAGGTGGGTGGCGAGGCAGTCCGGGACGTTCTTGCCGGGCTGGGGGGTGTCCGTCATGTAGACGATCTTGGCGCCGGAGTCCTCGACGGCCTGGAACGCCTCCTCGGCACCGGCTTCGGTGGCCTCCTGACGGATGCGGTTGGTGACGACCACGACTGCGGGTCTGAGCCGCTTGAGCTGCTTGAACGCCGATTCACGCCAGCTGTCGCACTCGGAGTACTCGCGGTTCAGCTCGGGGTTCTTGATGGCGTACGCCTCGGGGGAGCAGCCGCCCTTGGCCATCGTCACGACCTTGGCGTCGAGCTTCTTGCCGATCTCGTTGAAGGCGTCGCCCCACTGCCAGGCGTGGGAGTCGCCGATGACGACGATCGTGCGCTTCCCCGCGGGGTCTCCGATGACGCAGTTGTCGCGCATGACGAATTCCTTGATCTTGATGTCGTCGATGCAGCCGAAATGGGTCTTGTCGTCGGGAGACTTCTCCAGGGCGCCCTGAGCTACCCCGGAGAGCTGTTTCTGGCCCACGGATGTGCGCACCGAGTCCGCACCGCTGTATCCGAGGGTGTCCGAACTGGCGGTCACGGTGGAGCCCGAGAGGTGGAGCGGGAGAACGGTCATGGCGACGGCGGCGGCCGCGGCCGTCGTGGTGACGGCGGTGGTGCCGACGAAGATGCCCTTCCAGGGGCGGGCCACCAGCTGGGGGTTGTTCCTGAACCGGGACTCGAACACGAAGAACATGGCGTAGGCCAGGATCAGCGACAGGGACGCGACGCGGAAACGGTCCGAGTAGGAGAGGTCGTGTCCGGTGATGTCCGGCCAGAGGATGAGGATCGGCCAGTGCCACAGGTACCAGCCGTAGCTGACGTTCGCGACGGAGTTGAGCACCGGGTTGTGCAGCAGCCACTCCGCGCCGAAGCGGGGGGCCGCACACCCACCGGCGATGATCATGGAAGCGCCGAGCACCGGGCCGCCCACCGCGTAGCCCGGCAGCGGAGTCTCCGCCGTGATCAGGAGTGCGGTGCCGACGGCGGTGACGAGTCCCAGCCAGGACAGGGCCGCCGCGAACCCGCGGTTCATGCGGGACAGGAGCGGGGCGCCGAGGGCGAGCAGGATGCCGAAGCTGAGTTCCCAGATGCGGGTCTGGGTGCCGAAGTAGGCGAGCGGCTGGTTCGATCTGGTCTGCGTCACGGACAGGTACAGCGACCCGCCCACCACCGCCGCGAGGAACAGTCCCACCAGGACGCGGTTGCGGAAGACCGCGCGGCTGAGCCAGACGATGACGAACAGGGCGATCGGGGCCGCGACGTAGAACTGCTCCTCGATGCCCAGCGACCAGAAGTGCTGGTACGGGGATTGCGTTCCGTCGTTGGCGAAGTAGTCGGTGCCGGTTTCGACGAGCCGCCAGTTCATGACGCTCAGCGAGGAGGCGAGGCCGTCCTTCATGGTGTCGCGGAATCTGAGCGGGCTGGCGTAGACCCAGGCCAGGACCGCGGTGGCGAGGATGACGACGGACATGCCCGGGGCGAGCCGCCGGAAGCGGCGTGCCCAGAACTTGCTGAGGGACACCTTGCCGGTCTTGTCGATCTCGGCGAGGGTCTGGCCGCCGATGAGGAAGCCGCTGAGCACGAAGCTGACGTCCACACCGCCGTGGATGTCGAGGATGCCGCAGTGCATGCTGACCACCATCATGATGGCTACGGCACGCAGGCCCTGGATGTCCGGCCGGTACTTGCGCAGGCGTCCGGTGTCGGTGTCGGTGGCGGTCTGCTGCGGGGCCGGTGAGTGCTGGTGCGGGCGTCTCGTACGCACGGCCGTGGAACGATGGCTGGTCACGATGCTCCGGTAACTGTTCGGTCGGGCCGGCGATTTCAGTGGACCGTCGGGCAGGCGGCAGCGGTACCGCTGACCCGTACGCCCTGGGCGGGAATGCGGATGCCGCACGACAGCCTTAGCTGGGCGGGCAGTTCGTTCTGTGCACCGACGTGCGAGTGACAGCCCACCACCGCCTCGCGAAGAATCGATTCGGTCCCGATCGAGGAGTCGTGGTCCACCACGGAACGGTGGACCTGGGCGCCCTCGGCGAGGGTGACGTTCCCGCCGATGATGGAACCGTCGACGATCACGCGCGGGCCGATCACGGCGTGCGGGCCGATCGTCGCGCCGCCGGTGACCCGGGCGGTCGGGTCGACCCGGGCGGTGGGATGGACCAGCGCCTCGGCGGGCCCGGCCACGAGGGGTGAGGCGGCACGGCCGGTGACCAGGTCGGCGGAGCCGTGGACGAAGGCGAGGGGAGTGCCGAGGTCCCGCCAGTAGTCGTCGGTGGTGTGGCCGAACACGCGGCGCCCTTCGGCGACGAGCCGTGGGAAGGTCTCCTGCTCGACGGAGACCGCACGGTCCGCGGGAATGGTGTCCAGGACGGACTTGCGGAAGACGTAGCAGCCGGCGTTGATCTGGTCGGTGACGCACTCCTCGGCGGTCTTCGGCTTCTCCAGGAAGGACAGCACCCGGTCGGCCCCGTCGGTGGGGACCAGCCCGAAGGCACGGGGGTCGGGGACACGGGTGAGGTGCAGGGTCACGTCCGCGCGCCGTGCCTCGTGCCGTGCCAGGATCGTGCGCAGGTCGACGCCGGACAGGATGTCGCCGTTGAGGACGAGGACCGGGGCCTGCGCGGGACCGTGCAGCAGACGGGCGGCGTTGCGGATCGCTCCGCCCGTGCCGAGCGGGACCTCCTCGACGGCGTAGGAGATCTCCAGGTCCCGGGTGAAGTTCCGGAACTCCTCCTCGAAGAGGCCGGCCAGGTACGAGGTGGCGAACACCACGTGGTCGACGCCCGCGGCCATGAGCTTGGCCACCTGGTGCCGGATGAAGGACGAGCCGGCGACGTCGAGCAGCGGCTTCGGGGTGTGGTTCGTCAGGGGGCGCAGGCGGGTTCCCTTGCCGCCCACCAGGATGATGGCTTCTTGCATGACTGCCTCCGCTCGGTCAGCTTGCGGTGTCGGTCCCGGGGCCTGCGTAGTCCGAGGTGAAACAGGACGTGATGGCCTTCTCGGAGAGGGGCCGTCCCGCGAAGTCGAGCCGGGAGGCAACCTTGTCGTCGGGTTTGGTGTTCGGGTCGTCGTCGAAGTAGATCGACCACCAGTAGACGCCGGACATCCGGCGTTCCTGGACCACCTTGCAGACGGCCGTGTACCAGTTGGCCTGCACCGTCGGGTTGAGGGGCCGCTTGTTGTAGAAGTCGCCGGGGGCGTGGTAGGCCCCGTCCATCGCGCCGATGCCGGCCTCCGCGATGGTGATCTTGGGCAGATCGCCGGTGGACTTCTTGTCCAGCCAGGCGTTCCAGCCGTCGACCAGGGCGCCGATCGTGGCGTCGTCGGCGACCTTGACCGGGAAGTAGGCGTCGACGCCGAGGTGACTGACCGGCATGGAGATCGGGCCGTGGACGTAGTTGTCCCAGTTGGCGTCGTAGGAGACCTCGCCGTCGAACAGCCGCTCGGCGTCGTCCACCAGACGGTTCCAGCGCGAGTCGCCCTCCAACGAGTTCAGCTCGGTCCCGATGACGAAGGTGGTGGCCTTCTCGGCGTTCGCGGCCTTCAGGTACGGGGTGAGGAACCGCTGGTAGGCGGCGAACCAGGCGTCGCGGTCGGCGGGCTTGACGTTGCCGCGCCAGCCGTCCTCCGCCTCCAGGGAGTCCTCGTCCATGAGGGGCCGGACGGTGGTGCGCAGTCCGGCCTCGTGGAAGATCCGCAGCACCTCGCCGAGCCGTTTCGCGGTGGGCGTCCTGTCACCGGCGCTGATCTTCGTGGACGTGCGGTCGCCGGTGAAGAACGGGAAGGACAGGCTGACGGAGTTGGCGTGCAGGCCGACCAGGTAGTCGGCTTGCAGCCGGGCCTGCTTCTCGATGTACTCCGGGGAGTGCCGGGGGTCGTCCTCCCAGTAGATCTGGATGCCCCATTGCGGCATCCCCTTCTTCCACTCCTTGTCCACCCTGGCGACCTGTTCGGTCCTGGCGGGCGAGGGGCCGGTGGTGCCGTCGTGGTCCGAGCCGGGGGTGTCGCCGGACCGCGGGCCGTCCCCGCCCTTGAGGACCAGCTCGGGCAGGAGGGAGCCGGACTCCCAGCGCAGCGGATGGTCACCCGCGACGAAGGGGACCGCGACCACGAAGGAGATGACGGTGGCGGGCAGCACGGCGAGCAGGGGCAAGCGGGCGCGCTTCATGAGCTGTCGGTCTCTTCCGGGTCAGGCGGGCTTGGCGATGACGACGAAGTTGTTCTCCTCGCGGCGGATGAACTTCCACAGGCCCTTGATGCCGCCGGCGCCTTCGATGAGGGAGAAGTAGGGCAGCAGGACGAGGACCGCGAGGGGCTCCCACCACTTGCGCCGGCCGTTAGCCGAGGCGATCGCGTTCAGCCGCAGCCCTTCCCAGTACGCCCAGATCACGTACGCGAAGCTGATCGACCACAGCAGGACGACCGACTGGGTCACGGGCGAGGTGTTCGTGTCACCGATGAACCAGGCCACGAACAGCACGGTGCCGACGTGCTGGAGCGGTCCCAGGATCCAGCTGGTCACGCAGATGGTCAGGAACCAGCGGTAGCGCAGCGGCACCTCACGGTTGAAGCAGAGGGCGACCAGGCCCCAGGCCCAGCGCTCGCGCTGCTTGACGAAGTCCTTGACGTTGGCGGGCGACGCGCCGTAGCAGCGGCCGTTGAACCAGTCGCTGCGCCCCGGGTAGAGGCGGCAGAAGGTCAGGGCCAGCCGGGCGTCCTCGACGATCTCCTTGGGGCCGAAGTCCCAGCCGATCTCGGCCTCGATGGAGGCGCGGATGACGAGGAGTTCACCGTGCACGCCGGCGGCCGGCGTGCCGAGTCCGGTGAAGGCGCGGAACCGCGCGATGTCGTCCGCCGGACGGATGGCGTCGGCGAACCAGGTGAGCAGGCTCACCGCGTTCTCGCGCGGGTAGGTCAGGATGCCCTGCGCCATGTGCTTGACCTCGTCGGCGGAGGCCCGGCGCTGGCGGTTGACGAACTGGGCCAGTGAGGCGGCGGTGTCCGGGCCGACACCGGTGTCGTCGTCCATGTGCAGCACCCACACGTGGTCGAGGGCCTCGCCCTCCTCGATGCGCAGTTCGTGGGCGTAGTTGTTGGCCCGGGCCTTGAAGCGGGTGCCGTTCCTGGTCTCGTAGCTCTTCGGGACGGTAACCACGCGGATCAGCGGGCTGCTCGCGGCCAGGTCGGCGATGCGGTCGGCGGCCTCGCAGCCCTCTTCGGTGAGCACGTCCACGCGCAGGTACGGGAACCACGTGGGCAGGTGTTCCACGTACGAGAGGACCGACCGTTCCAGGGCCGGATACGTGTCGTGCCGCCCGATGGTGGGGACGAGGACGATCAGGGAGTCCTGCTCGACCGGGGCGGGCGGAGTCATCAGATGTGCCTTGCGGAGCCTGCGGCGGATCAGCACGAAGCCCTGGACCGACACGAGGACCCCGGGCACCGGGAGGGCCCAGGCGATGGTGACCAGCCAGGCCAGTGGTGAGTGGCTGGGGGTGTACGACCAGAGGCTGAAACAGAGCAGGCCCACCAGCGGAATCAGGAACGGCAGGATGCCTGGCTTCCAGCCGGCCGTGCGTTGTGCCAGTTTCGCGTTGTGCCGGGAATGCGGCACACCCCCGTCGACGACTGTCGATGCCATGACTGCTGCGGAACTCCCGTGAGATCGGTGATGCGTTGAGGCATTGACGGATCTCCGCCACGGCAGGCATGGGCACACCGCAACGACTGGATTGTTCCGGGTTCCATCCCCCTCAACGCCTTTTCTGGCGCTTCGGTCAGCGGGGCCTCAGATACCCCCCCAGGCTCCGGAGCCGCTGACCGAACAGGAGAGCGAGTGTTGCATATATGCGGGACTTGAGGAATGCCCGTAATAAAGGTGACATCAAAAGTTCACTGTTGAAGCAGCGGTGTCGACTTCTCTCCGGCGGGTCCGCCCCCGCCCGGCGTCCGTCACCCGAACCCGGAATCGCCGGTGATCACCCGCGGTGAACCGTAGGTCCGCCGCACATCCGCCGTGGTGTTCTGCTGCCGGGGAGCGGAGACGTTGTCGTACGTCAGGGCCTGGCCCCACACCGTCCACAGCACCCATGGCGTACGCGACAGGGTCCGGGGCTGCGCCGCGTTGAGCGGCACGTGGAAGGACTCGGCGACGATCCGCGGCCTGCGGTACGCCTCCAGCCCGCGATACCAGACCTCGGTCCAGGCGCCGTCGCCGAAGGGGTCGGCCGGGGTGCCGCTGTAGTCGTCCACGCCGACGACGTCGACGTAGCCGCCGCCCGGGTAGTACGCGCGGGGCTCGTGCCCGTACGTCCCGTCCCAGGAGTTCGGCGCCCAGACGAAGATCAGGTTGTGCAGGCCGCGCCGCTCCACGAGATAGTCGTACGTCAGCCGCCACAGCCTGCGGAACGCGGCCGGATCCTGCCCCGCCCACCAGAAACCGCCCCGCCGTGACGCGTTCATCTCGTGGTACGGCCGCAGCAGCACCGGCACCCCGCGGCCGGCCAGGTAACCCAGGTGGTCCGCGAGGAAGGCGAGGTCGTGCAGCAGGTCCTGGTGCTCGCGACTGCCCTCGGTGACCACCCGGCCGAACCAGCCGGAGTCCTTGGCCCCGGGGGAGTTGCGGTGCAGCGTCTGCGGGAACCCCTTGACGGGGCTGCCCGGGTAGGGCTGGTGGAACGAGAAGCCGACCAGGCCCGCCCGGGAGCCCTCGACGTGCGGCAGGGCGACCTCGGCGCCGGAGGCGCACTCCGTGTGCGTGCCGGAGGGCCGGTACGAACCGTCGGCCGCCCGGGGCAGGCCCGCCCACACCCCGACGGCGAGGTCCACGGCATCCTCCACGTACCCCCACATGGGGCGGCAGGACGGCCAGGCCGCGGAGTAGGAACGGGCTTCGCCCACCGCCCAGCCGGGCCGGCCGTAGCCGGGACCCAGGTCCAGTTCCACGAAGCCGGGCAGCCGTCCCGTGATGTCCCGGGCCTTGCGGTAGTAGTAGCCCGGCTGCTTGGTGCCCCGGTAGTCGCCGTACTCCGTGTTGTACCGCTCGTTCTGGAGCTCCACGTGCTGGCCGATCACGGTGCGGCTCGGCCGGCCGCGGCGCGCGTCGTTCTCCAGGCCGGCCAGCAGCGCGTACACCCGGCGGGCGGCAGGCGTCGCCGAGGGGTCCCGCTCGCGCAGATCGATGGGGACGGGCCGGGCGGCCCTCGGCGCCCGCTCCCGGGGCCCGGCCCACACACCCAGCGCGGCCAGCACGGCCGCCCCGGCGCCGGCCCCCATCAGCCTGACCCGCGCTCGCCTTTCCACGGCGTCACGTCCGGTCCGCGACGATCCGCGCCACGGTCGGGGCGTCGCTCTCGGTTCGCCCGGCGTCCCGGCGCCGGCCGGACGTGATCGTGCCGGTTGCGGTGTGGGCGCGCTCGCTGCTGCCCGGGTTCTCGCCGGTCACCCGCGTGTCACTCGTGGGCGGCCGCCGACGCCTGGGCCTCGCCCCGGCGGCGGATCTGGCCGAACGCGAACGCCGCCAGGTCGTCCCCGGTGGTGAAGACCTGGGTGTCCTTGGTCGTCACGTCCTTGCCGTCGGTGAAGCCGGTGATCGTGAAGTAGGCGTAACGGCCGTAGGAGTTGGTCGTCGAGCGGCAGATCGCCGCGTCGCAGAAGGTCTTGACGCCGTTGCCCGTGAGGGACTTCACGATGCTCTTCGTGTCGGCCTGGCTCTTGGCCCGGCCGGCCTGGGCCTCGGTCTCGAAGACGGCGACACCGACGGTGACCGCGATGTCGTCCTTCGTGTAGGTGACGCGCAGCAGGCGGGTGCACTGGTTCGCGGTGAGGACCTTGGGGAGGGTGCCGCCGGCCGCCGAGGTGCAGTCCGCGGTGTCGGCGGTGGCGCCCTTGCGGTAGACGGTCCCGCCCGTGGTCAGCTGGGCGCCCGGGAAGAGGGTCGCGATGCTGAGGGGCGCGGTGTCCTTCCGCGCGCTGGATATGAAGTCCTTCGGGTCCAGCGGCGGCGGTGCGGTGGTGGGCGCGAAGGACGGCACCGCCGCGTCGGAACCGCTCGGCAGGGAGGCGCTGGCCGGCAGGTCGGAGGGCCCGCCCGCGGTGTCGTCGCTGCCGCCCGCGGAGACCACGGCGAGGGCGACGGCCGTGCCGACTGCCACAGTGGCGAGCGCGCCACCCCCGATGAACAGCAGCCTGCGCCGCTTGTTCCGGGCCTCCGATGCCTCCGCCAGCGCGGCCCAGTCCGGGGTCTGGCCGCTGTCGCTGTTCCCGCCCTGCTGAGAATGCGGTTTCCAGGGATCCCAACCGGACTGGGGTCCCCCCTGCCCATAACTCATGGGGCGCATCCTAGACGGGGACCGGGCGGCCCGGCGGGTCGCTACGACGGGCCATAGTGGACCTATCGGTGCAGGGTGGAGCATCCTGCGGTGCCGAGTGTCGGAGGCCACTCGTTTTGACCCGTACGAGGCACCCCGGTATCCTGCTTCTTCGTTGTGTATTGGCTTGCTCATTCTCACGGGACGGGCCCTTACACCGGTCCACCAGGCCGATGACCAGCGACCAGCATGCGGTTTGCGTCACCGCAGTGCGGTCAGGGCTGTCGTGATCGTCTTCGGTGACCTTGTCAGGACCATTCACTGAGAAGCGAAGGCTACGAACCGTGCGTACGTACAGCCCCAAGCCCGGCGATGTGACGCGCCAGTGGCACGTCATCGACGCTCAGGACGTCGTCCTGGGCCGTCTGGCCACGACCGCCGCCACCCTCCTCCGGGGTAAGCACAAGCCGATCTACGCCCCCCACGTCGACGCTGGTGACTTCGTCATCATCATCAACGCGGACAAGGTGCACCTCTCCGGCAACAAGCGGACCCAGAAGATGGCGTACCGCCACTCCGGCTACCCGGGCGGTCTGCGCTCGGTCCGTTACGACGAGCTGCTCGACAAGCACCCGGAGAAGGCCATCGAGAAGGCCGTCAAGGGCATGCTCCCCAAGAACTCCCTGGGCCGTCAGATGCTCACGAAGCTGAAGGTCTACAAGGGTGACCAGCACCCGCACGCCGCTCAGCAGCCGGTGCCGTTCGAGATCACCCAGGTCGCGCAGTAAGTCCGGCCACCCCCTAAGACTGAAGAGAATCTGAGGAGAATCGTGGCCGAGACCACTGCCGAGCAGCCGCTCGAAGAGCTTGACATCGACAGCTACACCACCGAGTCCGAGGTCCCCGTCGAGGGCGAGTACACCTCGGAGTCCATGGCCTCCCGCTTCGGCGAGCCGCAGCCGGCCGCCGGCCTGGGCCGCCGCAAGAACGCCATCGCCCGGGTCCGGATCGTTCCGGGCTCCGGCAAGTGGAAGATCAACGGCCGCACCCTTGAGGACTACTTCCCCAACAAGGTGCACCAGCAGGAAGTCAACGAGCCGTTCAAGGTTCTGGAGCTGGACGGCCGTTACGACGTGGTCGCCCGTATCGCGGGTGGCGGTGTCTCCGGCCAGGCCGGTGCGCTGCGTCTCGGTGTCGCCCGTGCGCTGAACGAGGCGGACGTCGACAACAACCGCGGCCCGCTGAAGAAGGCCGGCTTCCTGCGTCGTGACGACCGTGCGGTCGAGCGCAAGAAGGCCGGTCTGAAGAAGGCCCGCAAGGCTCCGCAGTACAGCAAGCGCTAAGCACAGCTGCCTGCACGTACTCCGAACGCCCCGGCGGCACGCCACAGTGCCACCGGGGCGTTCGTCTATCGCGATCCAAAGGCGTATAACGGCACAAGACGCTCAAAGGCTTGTGTGATCGGATGTCCAGGTGCGCGGCGCCTGGGATGCGGAGCCGACCGAACGGGCATCGAACCATCGCATGCCTCCGCGGCTTCCGTAACTGACGTTTCCTCAGGAGGACAAGTGGGACGACTCTTCGGTACGGACGGCGTGCGCGGTGTCGCAGGCGCGGATCTGACGGCCGAGATGGCGCTCGGCCTCTCCGTCGCCGCGGCGCACGTACTGGCCGAGGCGGGCACCTTCGAGGGCCACAAGCCGACGGCAGTGGTCGGGCGGGATCCGCGTGCGTCCGGGGAGTTCCTGGAGGCCGCGGTCGTCGCGGGACTGGCGAGCGCGGGGGTGGACGTGCTGCGGGTCGGCGTGCTGCCGACGCCCGCGGTCGCCTTTCTGACCGGCGCCCTCGGAGCCGATCTGGGTGTCATGCTCTCCGCAAGCCATAACCCGATGCCGGACAACGGTGTCAAGTTCTTCGCCCGCGGCGGCCACAAACTGGCCGACGAGCTGGAGGACCGGATCGAGGGCGTCTACGAGGACCATCGCACGGGTGCTCCCTGGGACCGGCCCACCGGCGCCGGCGTGGGGCGGGTGCGGACCTACGACGAGGGGTTCGACCAGTACGTCACCCACCTGCTCGGCGCGCTGCCGAACCGGCTCGACGGGCTGAAGATCGTCCTCGACGAGGCGCACGGCGCCGCCGCCGCGGTGTCGCCCGAGGCGTTCTCGCGGGCCGGGGCGCAGATCGTCACCATCGGCGCCGAGCCCGACGGGCTCAACATCAACGAGGGGTGCGGCTCCACCCACCTGGACCAGCTGAAGGCCGCGGTCGTCGCGCACGGCGCCGACCTCGGCATCGCGCACGACGGCGACGCCGACCGCTGTCTGGCCGTGGACCACACCGGCGAAGAGGTCGACGGCGACCAGATCCTGTCCGTGCTCGCGCTGGCGATGCGGGAGCGTTCCGCGCTGCGCTCCGACACCGTCGTCGCGACCGTGATGTCGAATCTGGGCTTCAAGCTGGCGATGGAGCGTGAGGGCATCCACCTCGTGCAGACCGCGGTCGGCGACCGCTACGTCCTGGAGGAGATGAAGGGACACGGCTACGCCCTCGGCGGCGAGCAGTCCGGGCACGTCATCATCCTCGACCACGCCACCACCGGCGATGGCACGCTGACCGGGCTGCTGCTGGCCGCGCGGGTCGCTGAGACCGGCCGTACGCTGCGGGACCTCGCGGCGGTCATGGAGCGGCTGCCCCAGGTCCTGATCAACGTGCGGGACGTGGACAAGTCCCGGGTGCGGACCTCCGCCGACCTGGCCGCCGCGGTCGCCGAGGCGGAACGGGAACTGGGGTCCACCGGGCGGGTACTGCTGCGTCCCTCGGGCACCGAGCCGCTGGTGCGGGTGATGGTCGAGGCGGCGGACATCGAACAGGCCCGGACCGTGGCCGGCCGGCTGGCCGACGCGGTGAAGTCGGCGCTGGGGTAGGTGGGCGGGGCGGTCGTGGCGGGCAGCCGCAGGTCGACCGCCCCGCGCCGTGCTCAGCCCGCCGTCCGGCGGTGTCGTCGTCTGCGCCAGAAGAGTTTCTGGGCGAGCAGCGTGAGGGTGCCCGCGAGGACGATGCCGCCCAGGTTGGCCAGCAGCTGCCAGGTGGATCCCCAGGTCTGCGAGTAGTCGGAGTAGCTGAAGGCCACCGCGGCGTTCGCGGCCGCCGGGACCGTGGTCACGGAGATCGCCACGCCGATCAGCGCGCCCGACTTGGCGGACGTGAGGGACAGGGTGCCGGCGACGCCGGCGAGGAACGCCACGACGAGGGACATCGCGTCCGGTTTCCAGATGAACGAGGTGTTCGGCCGGGCCGCCTCCACCATCGATCTGTCGAACAGCCCGAGCACATCCAGCAGCCGGCTGAAGCCGACCGTCAGCACCATCGCGACGGCGAACCCGGCGAGCAGCGCCCACAGCGACCGCCACACCAACCGCGGCGCCCGCTGGACCAGCGCCGTCGATATCCCCGCGAGCGGCCCGAACTCCGGGCCGACGGCCATCGCGCCGACGATCAGGATCGCGTTGTCCAGCATCACACCGCAGGCGGCGAGCATGGTGGCGATGGCCAGGAAGGCGACGTAGGTGACGGTGAGCGTCGACTCCTCGTGCGTCGCCTCGGTGAGCTGCTCCCACAGCACCGCGTCCGCGCCCTCGCCCGGCGCCTCCTCCTCCGCCTTGTCGGCCCGCCGGGACAGGGACAGGTCGATGTTCTCGACGGCGATGGACCCGGTCTCGTCGAGGCCCGACGCCCGCAGCTCGGCCACGAGTTCGTCGCCCGCCTCGCGGGCCACGTCGCACAGGACGACGTCCCCGACGGGGTTGCGCGCGGCGCCGGGCAGCACCACGAGGTGCGCGGTGCCGGCCGTCCGCTCGATGAGCCGGAGCACGTCGTCGGTCGTATCGGGCGGGGTGATCAGCCGGAGGTGGAGCATGGCGGAAGGGTAGCGGTCACACCTTGCGCAGCCGTAGCCGTTGGACCTTGTGATCCGGGCCCTTGCGGAGGACGAGGGTCGCCCGGCCGCGGGTGGGGACGATGTTCTCCTCCAGATTGGGCCTGTTGATGGTCCGCCAGAGCGTACTGGCGTAGTCGAGGGCCTCCTCCTCGGACACCTGTGTGTACTTGCGGAAGTACGAGGACGGGTCCTGGAAGGCGGTCGCGCGCAGTTTGCGGAAGCGGCTCAGGTACCAGCGTTCGATGTCCTCGGTGCTCGCGTCGACGTACACGCTGAAGTCGAAGTAGTCGGCGAGGCCGACCCGGGTGCGGCCGTCCGTGCCGGGCAGGGCCGGCTGGAGGACGTTCAGGCCCTCGACGACGAGGATGTCCGGGCGGCGGACCGTGAGCCGTTCGCCGGGGACGATGTCGTAGATGAGGTGGGAGTAGACGGGGGCCGTGACCTCGTCCTTGCCCGCTTTGATGTCGGCGACGAAACGGGTGAGGGCCCGGCGGTCGTACGACTCGGGGAAGCCCTTGCGGGACATCAGGCCGCGCGCCTCCAACTCCCTGGTGGGGAGCAGGAAGCCGTCCGTCGTGACCAGTTCGACCCGCGGGTGTTCGGGCCAGCGGGACAGCAGGGCCTGGAGGAGGCGGGCGACGGTGGACTTGCCCACGGCCACGGATCCGGCGATGCCTATGACGAACGGCGTGCCGGACTGGGAGCCCTGTTCGCCCAGGAAGGTGTTCAGGGCGCTCCTGAGTCCGTCCGACGCGCGGACGTACAGGTTGAGCAGCCGGGACAGCGGGAGGTAGATGTCGCGTACCTCGTCGAGGTCGATGACGTCGCCGAGGCCGCGCAGCTTCTCCACCTCCTCGGCGGTGAGCGGCAGCGGCGTCTTGTCGCGCAGCGCGCTCCACTCGGTACGGGTGAGGTCGACGTAGGGAGTCGCCTCCGGCCGGTGCCGGTGGGCGCTCCGGGGAATCGCGGAGACCGGAGAGATCACAGTCCATTGTTAACGGAGTTTGAACGGAACGCGGGGTGGGGTGGGTCACGTACCGTCCGCCGGGCGGGGCGGTGGTGAGGCGGGGCGGTGTCCGTGGGGCGGGCGTGGTGAGACGGCTGGATGGGGTGGCGGTGGCGGTGGCGGTGGCGGTCACGGCGCGGGCGTGTGTCGGTGGTCCGGCGGTCGTACGACGGTGGGAATTTCCGATTTCGGGCACGCTGTGCCGGTTTTGTGCGGGTTTCGGCCCGTAGGCTGCGCCCCATGTGCGGAATCGTGGGATACGTGGGGGCGCAATCGGCGCTTGATGTCGTCATGGCCGGGTTGAAGCGGCTGGAGTACCGGGGGTACGACTCGGCCGGTGTCGCCGTGCCCGCGGACGGTGGACTCGCCGCCGCGAAGAAGGCCGGAAAGCTGGTCAACCTGGAGAAGGAACTGGTCGAACGGCCGCTGCCGGCCGGGACCGCGGGCATCGGACACACCCGGTGGGCCACGCACGGGGCGCCCACGGACACGAACGCCCATCCGCACCTGGACAACGCGGGGCGGGTCGCGGTCGTGCACAACGGGATCATCGAGAACTTCGCCCTGCTGCGCGCGGAGCTGGCGGAGCGGGGCCACGACCTCGCGTCCGAGACCGACACGGAGGTGGTCGCGCACCTGCTGGCCGAGGAGTTCTCCGCGACCGCCGATCTCGCGGAGGCGATGCGGCTGGTGTGCGGGCGGCTGGCGGGTGCGTTCACGCTGGTCGCGGTGCACGCGGACGATCCGGACGTGGTCGTCGGCGCGCGGCGGAACTCACCGCTGGTGGTGGGCGTTGGAGAGGGTGAGTCCTTTCTCGCGTCGGACGTCGCCGCGTTCATCGCCCACACGCGGTCGGCGATCGAGCTGGGTCAGGACCAGGTGGTGGAGCTGCGCCGGGACGGCGTCACGGTGACGGGCTTCGACGGCCGTCCGGCGGAGGTCCGGTCGTATCACGTGGACTGGGACGCGTCGGCCGCGGAAAAGGGGGGCTATGACTACTTCATGCTCAAGGAGATCGCCGAGCAGCCGAAGGCGGTCGCCGATACGCTGCTCGGCCGCATCGACGCGGCCGGCTCGCTGAGTCTGGACGAGGTCCGGACCGGCGCGGGTGAGCTGCGTGAGGTGGACAAGGTCGTCATCGTCGCGTGCGGTACGGCGTTCCACGCGGGTCTGATCGCCAAGTACGCCATCGAGCACTGGGCGCGGATTCCGTGCGAGGTGGAGCTGGCCAGCGAGTTCCGCTACCGGGATCCGATCCTCGGTCACCGGACGCTGGTGGTCGCCATCTCCCAGTCCGGGGAGACGATGGACACCCTGATGGCGGTGCGGCACGCCCGTGAGCAGGGGTCCAAGGTGCTGGCGATCTGCAACACCAATGGTTCGACGATCCCCCGCGAGTCGGACGCGGTGCTGTACACCCACGCCGGACCGGAGGTCGCGGTCGCCTCGACCAAGGCGTTCCTGACGCAGTTGGTGGCGTGCTACCTGGTCGCGCTGTATCTGGGGCAGGTGCGGGGCACCACGTGGGGCGACGAGATCGGGGCGGTCATCCGGGACCTGTCGCGGATCGCCGGGGCGGTCGAGAGGGTCCTGGAGACGATGGAACCGGTACGGGCGCTGGCGCGCACGCTCGCCTCGAAGGACACGGTGCTCTTCCTGGGGCGGCACGTGGGGTATCCGGTGGCGCTGGAGGGCGCGCTGAAGCTGAAGGAACTGGCGTACATGCACGCCGAGGGCTTCGCGGCGGGGGAGTTGAAGCACGGGCCGATCGCGCTGGTCGAAGAGGACGTGCCGGTGGTGGTGGTCGTGCCGTCGCCGGGTGCGCGGTCGATGCTGCACGGAAAGATCGTGTCCAACATCCAGGAGATCCGGGCGAGGGGCGCGCGGACGATCGTGATCGCGGAGGAGGGCGACGAGGCGGTGGTCCCGTACGCCGACCATCTGATCCGCATCCCGGTGACACCGGCTCTGCTCCAGCCGATGGTGGCGACTGTCCCGCTCCAGGTCTTCGCCTGCGAACTGGCCACGGCCCGCGGCAACGAGGTGGACCAGCCGCGAAACCTGGCCAAGTCGGTGACGGTGGAATAGGTGACGGTGGAATAGCGGGGTGGGTGCCTTGAGGGCCCTGGGGCCCGGGGGCCCTCAAGGGCACCGACGGGTACGACGACTACCCCGGCCGGGGCGGGCTGCGGTGCTCCGGCCGGGGCGATCGGGTCATTCCGAGACGGGAGTCTCCGACCGGGTCTCCTGGTCTTCCTTGCTCTCCTGGCTCCCCGCGCCGTGCGGGTCGCCGTCGAACAGCTCCTCCGCGCGCTCGACCGTGCCGGAGCGGTCCAGCCAGTCGTCGAGACGGGCGAGGTCGGTGCAGGCGGAGATGCGTTCGCGTACGTCGTCCGAGACGGAGAGCCCGCGTACTTCCAGGATCCGCAGAACGCTTTCGGCTTTGCCTTCGGCCATGGCAGCGGCTTTGCCTTCGGCCACGCCGGCGGCGTACCCCTTGGCCTGGCCGTCCAGGTACGCCTCTTCGAAGACCGTGCCCCTGCCGGGGAAAAATGTGACGACCATCTTTTCCAGTTCCCTCCACAACGCGCGGGCCGGAGTGTTCTCCAAGCCGACTTCCAGCAATTCGGACCAGTACAGGGCGGTGGACTTGTCGAACGACCGCATTCCGCGGGCCAGCAGTTCCAGTATGGCTTCGATGTGCTCGCTTTCGCTGTGCACGATGGCACTGAGCGTTGCCAACGCCGGCTGCCTTGCCACGTCCGACTCGTCGGTGATCCGCGGAACGGTGTCCGGTCCCAGGACGAAGGGACGGGTCACCTGGGTTTCCCAGGGACCGACCCGGCACTCGAAGGGCCCCTTCGCCCAGGCGGCGGTCGACCGGTTGCGACAGACGGCTACCAGCAGCACGGGCAGTTGGTACTTCGCGTGCAAATAGCTGACGTAGTAGGCCCAGTTGACTCCCTTGTCGGGAGCCTTCTTGGTCTGGGCCTCGACCGATCTGACCGAGGACCTCCGGATGATCCTGAAAAATCCGATGTGAGGTCTCGTGTGTTGATGTGACCATGGACGCCAGCTTGGTGAGGTGATGACCGGTCGTTCGGGGAGATCGGAGGACGTTCACTCTTTCGAGTAGCGGAAAAACGTTTCAACTCCTGGTGGGCGATGGGGTGGGAAGGCGCACCGCGGCGGCGGGGGCGGTGGGTGCGGAGCGCCGTAGGGTGCTCCGCATGAGCATCATCGGGGTCGGTATCGACGTGGCCGAGATCGACCGGTTCGAGGCGTCGCTGAGGCGGACGCCCGGACTGGTCGGACGCCTCTTCCGGGAAAGCGAGTTGCTGCTGCCCAGCGGGGAGCGCCGCGGGGCGGCCTCGCTCGCCGTCCGCTTCGCGGCCAAGGAGGCACTGGCCAAGGCGCTCGGTGCGCCGCCCGGCCTGCTCTGGACGGACGCCGAGGTGTTCGTCGAGGACAGCGGGCAGCCCCGGCTGCGGGTCACCGGTACGGTCGCGGCGCGGGCCGCGGAACTCGGGGTGACCTCCTGGCACGTGTCGCTGAGCCATGACGCCGGGGTGGCCTCCGCGGTGGTGATTGCGGAGGGGTGACCGCGGCGGGGTGACCGAGGCGAGGCGACGGGGGTGGGACGACCGCGGCTGCGGGTGGTGGGCGTAAGCGGTGGGCGTTGCGGGTGACGGCCGTGGCGGGCCGTGGGCGTTGGGGCGGCGGCCGTGGTGCGGCGCGGTGTTGCGTACCCGCGGGTGCGGGCGTGGGGGCATCCGGGGCAGACTCGAAGCCATGCGTACTGCGTACAGCGTGGAGACGGTGCGGGCCGCCGAGCGGGACCTCATGGCGCGGTTGTCGGCGGGGGCGCTCATGCAGCGTGCCGCCGCCGGACTGGCGGCCGCCTGTGCCGAGTTGCTCGGGCGTGTCTACGGCAGCCGGGTCGTGCTGCTGGTGGGCAGCGGGGACAACGGAGGTGACGCCCTGTACGCGGGGGCGCGCCTCGCGCGGCGGGGCGCGGGGGTGACGGCCGTGCTGCTCGCGCCCGACCGTACCCATCCCGGCGGACTCGCCGCGGTGCGCCGGGCCGGTGGCACCGTCGCCGCGCCGGGTGGCGCACAGGCGGCCATCGCGCGCGCCGACCTCGTCGTCGACGGCATCGTCGGGATCGGTGGCAAGGGCGGCCTGCGGCCCGAGGCCGCGGCCCTGGCCGCCGCCGCCGAGCGGTCCCGGGCCGCGGTCGTCGCCGTCGATCTGCCGAGCGGCGTCGAGGCGGACACCGGCCAGGTGCTGGGCGCCGCCGTCCGCGCCGACCTCACCGTGACCTTCGGGACGCACAAGCCCGCGCTGCTGATCGATCCGGCGCGGGAGCACGCGGGCGTCGTCCGTCTCATCGACATCGGGCTCGGGCCGCGGTTGCCCGCCGAGCCCGGCCTGGAGGCGCTGCAACACGCCGATGCCGCCCGGTTGCTGCCGCTGCCCGGCGCGGAGAGCGACAAGTACCGGCGCGGAGTGGTCGGGATCGCGGCCGGGTCGGCGCGGTATCCGGGGGCCGCCGTGCTCGCCGTGTCCGGGGCGCTGCGCGGCGGTGCCGGTGCGGTGCGGTACGTCGGACCGGCCGGGGACGCCGTGATCGCCCGCTTCCCGGAGACCCTCGTGTCCGACCGGGGCCCGCACAAGGCGGGGCGGGTACAGGCATGGGTGACCGGGCCGGGCGCCGGGGACGACGCCGGGACCGTGGCCGAGGTGGTCGGGGAGGAGGTGCCGGTGCTCATCGACGCGGACGGGCTGCGGCTGGCCGACCGGGACGCCGTACGGGCCCGTACGGCGCCGACCCTGCTGACCCCGCACGCCGGGGAGGCGGCCGCGCTGCTGGGCGTGGACCGCGAGGAGGTCGAGGGGGCGCGGCTGCCCGCGGTGCGGGAACTGGCCGCGCGGTACGGCGCCACCGTCCTGCTCAAGGGTTCGACCACGCTGGTCGCCGACCCGGACGGCGGGACCGTGCGGGTCAACGCGACCGGGACGGCGTGGCTGGCCACCGCGGGCAGCGGGGACGTGCTGTCCGGACTCGCCGGGTCCCTGCTGGCGTCGGGGCTGTCCGCGCGGGACGCGGGCAGTGTGGCGGCGTATCTGCACGGGCTGGCGGGGCGCTTCGCGGCGGACGGGGCGCCGGCGGGCGCGCACGACGTGGCGGCGGCGATTCCGGAGGCTTGGCGTGATGTGCGGGAGGAAGGCTGGTAGGCGGGAGGAGACCTGGCAGGAAGATGGGGTGGTTCGACGGGCCGGGGTGGATGCGTGGGCGCGGAGGCGGGGCCGAGGTGTGGTGGGGCGCGCGGCCGTGGGACCGAGGTGTGGTCCGGGGCGCGTGGTGGTGCGTGCGGCGTGTGACGAGGGGCGCGCGCGGGGCGTGCGCCCCGATGCCACCGGTTGCCTCTGAGACACTGGGGACGCCATGACAGACACAGCACCCGCGCCGACGGCGCCCCTCCGCGCCCGCGCCGAGATCGACCTGGCCGCCCTGCGAGCCAATGTGCGGGCCCTGCGCGCCCTCGCGCCGGGCGCCGCCCTGATGGCCGTCGTGAAGTCCGACGCGTACGGCCACGGCGCGGTGCCGTGCGCACGGGCGGCCCTCGACGCGGGGGCGACCTGGCTCGGCACGGCCACCCCCGAGGAGGCCCTCGCGCTGCGCGCGGCCGGGCTGCCGGGGCGCGTCCTGTGCTGGCTGTGGACGCCGGGCGGCCCCTGGCGGGAGGCGATCGAGGCCGACGTCGACGTGTCGGTCAGCGGGATGTGGGCGCTGCGAGAGGTCACCGCGGCGGCCCGGGCGGCGGGCGTGCCCGCGCGGGTGCAGCTCAAGGCCGACACCGGACTCGGACGCAACGGCTGCCAGCCCGGCGACTGGCCCGAACTCGTCGCTGCCGCCCTGCGCGCCGAGGCGGACGGACTGCTCCGGATCACCGGGCTGTGGTCGCACTTCGCCTGTGCCGACGAGCCGGGCCATCCGTCCATCGCCGCCCAGCTCGACCGCTTCCGGGAGATGACGGCGTACGCCGAGGAACAGGGCGTACGCCCCGAGGTACGGCACATGGCCAACTCGCCGGCCACGCTCACCCTCCCCGAGGCCCACTTCGACCTGGTGCGCACCGGCATCGCCGTCTACGGCATCTCGCCCGGACCGCAGATCGGCACCCCGGCCGACTTCGGGCTGCGCCCGGTGATGACGCTGTCGGCGTCGCTGGCGCTGGTCAAGCACGTACCGGGCGGGCACGGCATCAGTTACGGCCACCGCTACGTCACCCCGGGCGGGACGACCCTCGGCCTGGTGCCGGTCGGCTACGCGGACGGCATCCCGCGGCACGCCTCCGGGAGCGGCCCGGTCCTGGTCGGCGGCAAGTGGCGGACCGTCGCCGGGCGGGTCGCGATGGACCAGTTCGTGGTGGACCTCGGCGGCGACGAGCCCGGGACCGGCACCGAGGCGGTCCTGTTCGGGCCGGGCGACCGCGGCGAGCCGACGGCCGAGGACTGGGCGCAGGCGGCCGGCACCATCGCGTACGAGATCGTCACCCGGATCGGAACCCGGGTCCCCCGCGTCTACGTGAACGAGGGCCGGGACGGGTAACAGGACGGGGGAGCGGCTGAACCGCGCAGGGGTCCGGACCCGGGTGCACCCGTTCCGGTGAACCTGCACCGGTGCGGCCGGGTCCGGCCACCACCCGTACCGGCGGGCGGTACGGGCGCCCGCACCACCCACCCGCGAACACCACCGGCGAAGGAGAGCGGTACGTGAGCGAGAGCAGAGCGGAGGCCGTCACGGGCGCCGCCGCGGCGGCCGTCGCCTCCGTCGTGGGGGACGCCGCCAGCTGGCGCAGGGCGACCGGCATCGCCGGCGCCGCGATAGGCGTGCTCGCCGCGGGCGCGGCGGCCGGCGTCGCGGTCGAGCGGATGACCGTGGGACGCGGGATGCGCCGCAGGGCGCGGCTGGCGCTGGACTCGGCGGGCCCGTACGGCGCGCTGCGCGGCACCCCGGGCAAGGCGTACGCCGACGACGGCACCGAGCTGTACTACGAGGTCGACGACGTCGAACCCGAGGGCGGTCCGGCGCCGCGACGGCGCCGGCTGTTCGGCCGCAAGGCGCCCGCTCCGGTCACCGTCGTCTTCAGCCACGGCTACTGCCTCAACCAGGACTCCTGGCACTTCCAGCGGGCGGCCCTGCGCGGCGTCGTCCGGACCGTCCACTGGGACCAGCGCAGTCACGGGCGGTCCGGGCGGGGCGTGGCCCAGCACCAGGACGACGTACCGCTCACCATCGACCAGTTGGGCCGCGATCTGAAGGCCGTCATAGACGCGGCCGTGCCGGAGGGGTCGATAGTGCTCGTCGGCCACTCCATGGGCGGCATGACGATGATGGCGCTGGCCGCCCAGTACCCGGAGCTGATCCGCGACCGGGTGGTCGCCACCGCCCTGGTCGGTACGTCCTCCGGGCGGCTCGCCGAGGTGAGCTTCGGACTGCCGTCGGCCGGCGTCACCGTGGTGCGCCGGGTGCTGCCCGGGGTGCTGAAGGCGCTCGGGCAGCAGGCGGCGCTGGTGGAGAAGGGGCGCCGGGCGACGGCCGACCTGTTCGCCGGGATCATCAAGCGGTACTCGTTCGCGTCCCGGGACGTCGACCCGGCGATCGAGCGGTTCGCCGAGCGGATGATCGAGTCCACGCCGATCGACGTGGTCGCCGAGTTCTATCCCGCCTTCACCGACCACGACAAGACCGGCGCGCTCGTCCACTTCAAGGACATGCCCGTGCTCGTGCTCGCCGGGGTCCAGGATCTGATCACGCCCAGCGAGCACAGCGAGGCCATCGCGGGCCTGCTGCCCGACGCGGAGCTGGTGCTGGTGCCGGACGCCGGGCACCTCGTCATGCTGGAGCACCCGGAACTGGTGACCGACCGGCTCGCCGACCTGCTCACCCGCGCGGGTGCCGTGCCGGCAGGGGCTACCGTAAGTGGCTATGGAAGCACCAGCAGCGCCGCCCGACCCGGCTGAGCCGCAGATCGTCGAGATCACCGTCAGCTCCCCCGACCAGATGCGGGAGCTGGGGCGAAAGCTCGCCGAGCTGCTGCGCGCGGGCGACCTCGTGATCCTGAGCGGGGAGCTGGGCGCGGGCAAGACGACGCTCACCCGTGGGCTCGGCGAGGGCCTCGGGGTGCGCGGGGCGGTCACCTCGCCGACGTTCGTGATGGCCCGGGTGCACCCGGCGCTGGGCGACGGCCCGCCGCTCGTCCACGTCGACGCCTACCGGCTGTCCGGCGGCCTGGAGACGATGGAGGACTTCGACCTCGACGTCTCGCTGTCCGACTCGGTGGTCGTGGTGGAGTGGGGCGAGGGCAAGGTGGAGGAGCTGACCGACGAGCGGTTGCGGATCCTCATCCACCGGGCCGTGGGGGACACCGCCGACGAGGTGCGGCACGTGACGCTGACGGGGCTGGGGGACCGGTGGGCGCGGGCCGGCCTGAGCGTGCTCACGGCCTGAGCGGCGCGGCCTGAGCGTTCTACGGGCCGGCCGGCCGACGCGGCAAGGACACCGGGCCGAGCGCGATCACGGCCGGACACCGGGCCGAGCGCGCTCGCGCCGGAACGGATGCCGGGCCCGGCTCGGATGTGGGTCCGCTCCCGGGCCCGGCCCGGACTTGGGTCCGCGACGGTTCCGCGGCCCGCCGCGGACCTGCGCGGGCGTTTTCCCGCTACGCCCCGTGGGTGCCGCTCCGCCCCGTGGGCTCCGACGGTTCGCCCCGAAGGTTCCGACCGTCCGCGGCGAAGGTTCCGACAAGACGTCGGCAAGATGTTGCGCTCGGTGTCCTGCGCGTGGTCACATGGTATCCAGTTCGTAGTTAGGTGTACCTAACTACCTCGCCCCCGCACATCAGGAGGCGTCCATGCCGGTCACAGAGAGCAACCCGGAGCCGCAGCCGCAGCCGCGCGGGATCGCCGGGGTGTCCATGCGCGAGCTGCTGGCGGCGTGCGCGGCCGCGGACGTGATCTCCACACCGCCGCGCGCGCCGGAACGGACGACTCCTGGACGGGACGCCGAGCAGCGGCCCGGGTCCGGGCAAGGGTGCGAGCAGGAACGCGAGCAAAAGCACGGGCAGGGGCGCGGTCGCCGGGAAGCCGCGTAAACCGTCTGCCCGCGCCCCTGTCGGCGCGTCCCGCGCCGCGCTCAGTACTTCGGGCCGGTGCCCTTGGCCAGCGGCGTGATGTCGATGCGGCCCTTCTGGAGGACTTCGCCCATCTTCCATGCCGTGGTCAGGTGGTGGCGCGAGTCGGGCGGGGTGACCTCGATCTTGGTGGGGTTCTTCTCGGCCCTGGTGGGTTCGCCGGCGCCGGGTACGACCGTCCAGTGCAGCCGGGTGTACGCGCTCTGCCCCGGCTTGAGCGTGATCCGGGCGGTGTTGCCGTGGTCCCGTACCACGTGCGTGGTGACGTCCTTGCCGTGCGCGTCGAGCAGTTGCAGACCGACGTAGCCCTGGGTCCGTATCGTCTTGTGGGTCTTGTTCGTGAGCACCACGGCCGCGTAGTGCTGGCCCGCGCCGGGGTTGAGGGCGTGGATGCGTACGGACAGCGAGTCGGTGTCCGCCCAGCCCGGTCGGGTCGCGGCCTGCGAGGTGCCGGCGGCGAGTCCGACCAGGGCGACGGCGGAGGCCGCGGTCAGGGCGAGGGCGGGGGTGGCCAGGCGTCGGGTGCGCTTGCCGGTGAGCATGTTCGTTTCCCTTCTGGATGTCCTGTTCGGGCATCTCTGGGGGGTATGAGGCTTGCTGTGCGGCAAAGGTTCGGAGGATCGGCGACCTTTTACCCGCCGGGACGAGCTGTTGACCTGCCGTTGGCGCAGGTGCGGTGCGTGGCGAGTGGGTGATCCCCGGCGTGACCCCTGGTGAACCCGGGTCCGGTGGGGGCGTCGGCCGGCCCGGCCCGCGCTCAGCGGATCACCACCACCCGGACCCCGATCGTGGCGAACTTCCACATGGCGTCGCCGTCCCGGCGGGACTCGCGGATGCCACCCGTCCTGACCGACGGGTCGGGCGCCGAGGCCGCCTTCTTGACCGCGGCGCTGAAGCCGACGACCACGTCACGCACGCTGGTGAAGCGCACGACGTGCTCGACGGGGGCGCCGTCGGTGCCGGTGATCGCCTTCGAGCGGGACGTCACCGCGTACGGGCCCGGCTTCGGGTCGACGGTGCCGGGGGAGACCCTGAACGTGGTCTGGACCCGGCCGTTCTCGCCGACCAGCCACACCCGGTCGTCGTCCACCGAGTACACGACCCGTTCGCCCCTGCCGGACCCGGCGGGCAGCGCGGTGGGGTTCCTCTTGTCCCGGGGCGCCTTGGTGACGGCCACCGCGCGCGAGGCGCTCGGGCCGGGCCGGCCGGCGGCACCGGCCGGGGCGTTCGCGGACGCCTGGTAGGCGAGGAAGGCGACCGCCCCCAGGGCCGCCGCGGTGAGCCCGGCCACGATCGAGGAGCTGGTCCGTGCCACGTACGCCCACCTCTGTTTCGTGTCATATGTCGTACTTCTGCTGTGGTTCGACCAGACCGTAGCAGTCAGTGACCGCCTGACCGGGCGGGCGTGCACGGGGCCCGCGGAGCCGTAGGCTGTTTGCGTGCTCTTGCTCGCTCTGGATACCGCCACCCCAGCCGTCACCGTCGCCCTGCACGACGGCGACGCCGTCATCGCCTCCTCCAGCCAGGTGGACGCGCGCCGCCACGGCGAGCTGCTGCTGCCGGCCGTCGACCGGGTGCTCGCCGAGGCCGGGCTCCGGCTGGACGCCGTCACCGGGATCGTCGTCGGTACCGGCCCCGGCCCCTACACCGGGCTGCGCGTGGGCCTGATGACCGCCGACACCTTCGGCCTCGCGCTGGGCGTCCCCGTACACGGTGTGTGCACCCTCGACGGCCTCGCCTACGCGGCCGACATCGAGAAGGGCCCCTTCGTCGTGGCCACCGACGCCCGGCGCAAGGAGGTCTACTGGGCGACGTACGCCGATTCACGCACGCGGGTGACGGAGCCGGCCGTGGACCGGCCCGCGGACATCGCCGAGCGGGTGGCCGGACTGCCCGCCGTCGGCGCGGGCGCGCTGCTGTACCCCGACACCTTCCCGCAGGCCCACGAGCCCGAGCACGTCTCCGCCGCGGCCCTCGCCGCGCTGGCCGCCGAGCGGCTGGCCGCCGGCCTGCCGCTGCCCGAACCCCGGCCGCTCTACCTGCGCCGCCCCGACGCCCAGGTGCCCAAGAACTACAAGGTGGTCACCCCCAAGTGACCGAGTCCGTGAAGCCCGCGCTGCGCGAGATGCGCTGGTGGGACATCGACGCCGTGCTCGGCATGGAGAAGGACCTCTTCCCCGAGGACGCCTGGTCGCGCGGCATGTTCTGGTCCGAACTGGCCCACGCCCGCGGCCCGGAGGCCACCCGGCGGTACGTGGTGGCCGTCGAGGGCGACCAGGTCGTCGGCTACGCGGGCCTGGCCGCCCAGGGCGACCTCGCCGACGTCCAGACCGTCGCCGTCGCCCGCGACCACTGGGGCGGCGGTCTCGGCGGCATGCTGCTGGCCGAACTGCTGCGGGCCGCGACCGCCTTCGAGTGCGCCGAGGTCCTGCTGGAGTGCCGCGTCGACAACGTCCGCGCGCAGCAGCTGTACGAGCGCTTCGGCTTCGAAGCGATCGGCTTCAGACGCGGCTACTACCAGCCCGGCAACGTCGACGCCCTGGTGATGCGCCTGGCCGACCCGTCCGCGTCCACCCCGCCCACCCCCGTACGAGGAACCGAGAACAATGGCTGACGAACCGCTGGTCCTGGGGATCGAGACCTCCTGCGACGAGACCGGCGTAGGCATCGTCCGCGGCACCACGCTGCTCGCGGACGCCGTCGCGTCCAGCGTCGACGAACACGCCCGCTTCGGCGGGGTGGTGCCGGAGGTGGCGTCCAGAGCGCACCTGGAGGCGATGGTCCCGACGATCCGGCGCGCCCTGAAGGACGCCGGAGTGAGCGCGCGGGACCTGGACGGCATCGCGGTCACCGCGGGTCCGGGCCTGGCGGGCGCGCTGCTGGTCGGCGTCTCGGCGGCGAAGGCGTACGCGTACGCGCTCGGCAAGCCCCTGTACGGCGTGAACCACCTCGCCTCCCACATCTGCGTGGACCAGCTGGAGCACGGTGCGCTGCCCGAGCCGACGATGGCCCTCCTGGTCAGCGGCGGCCACTCGTCCCTGCTGCTGTCGACGGACATCACCGCGGACGTCCGTCCCATGGGCGCGACGATCGACGACGCGGCGGGCGAGGCGTTCGACAAGATCGCCCGGGTACTGGACCTCGGCTTCCCGGGCGGCCCGGTCATCGACCGGTACGCGCGCGAGGGCGACCCGGAGGCAATCGCGTTCCCGCGCGGTCTGACGGGCCCGCGCGACGCCGCCTACGACTTCTCCTTCTCCGGGCTGAAGACGTCGGTGGCCCGCTGGATCGAGGCCCGGCGGGCGGCCGGCGAGGACGTCCCGGTGCGGGACGTCGCCGCGTCCTTCCAGGAGGCCGTGGCGGACGTGCTGACCCGCAAGGCCGTACGGGCCTGCAAGGACGAGGGCGTCGACCACCTCATGATCGGCGGCGGGGTCGCCGCCAACTCCCGGCTGCGCGCCCTGGCCCAGGAGCGGTGCGAGGCGGCGGGCATCCGGCTGCGGGTGCCGCGGCCAAAGCTGTGCACCGACAACGGCGCGATGGTGGCCGCGCTGGGTGCCGAGATGGTCGCGCGGGGCCGGGCCGCGTCGGACTGGGACCTGTCGGCGGACTCCTCGCTGCCGGTCACGGACCCGCACGTGCCGGGCCGGACCCACGCCGGGGCGCACTCCCACTCCCACGACCACGTGCACGAGGTCAGCAAGGAGAACCTGTACTCGTGACGGTCGCGCTGATGTGGGAGGCGCGGGCGGTGCCGGGCCGTGGTGACGACCTCCTGGCCTGGGCCCGCGCCCAGCGGCTGCCCCGGCGGCCGGTGCGCCGCGAGACCTTCCGGGCGCCGCAGGACCGGGTCCTGGTGATCACCTGGTGGGACGGGTCCTACGACGACGAACTGCCCGAACTGCCCGAGCCGGCCGGTGACGTGGTGTCGCGGCCGGTCCACCGCTGGAGATTCGAGTCGGCCGGCGCCGATCCGGTCTGAACCCCCTCGCCGGAGCGCCGTTCCCGGGTGTGGGCGTAGGCCATGAGCCCGAACAGCACCGCGAGCAGGACGGCCGAGGATCCCGCCGTGCCGAGGTCAAGGCCGCCCTTGGCGACCGGCTTGGTGAGGAAGTCGCCGAACGTGGCGCCGAGCGGGCGGGTCAGCACGAAGGCGGCCCAGAACAGCAGCACGTTCGGCACCGCAGGAGCCTTCATCAGCGCGGCGAGGACGGCCAGCACGCCGGTGACCAGCATGGCCCCGCCCAGATAGCCGAGGCCGGAGCTGTCCGAGAGGAAGTCCCCCATCGACGTGCCCAGGGTGTTGGAGACCAGGATCGCCGCCCAGAACAGCGCCTCCGCGCGGAAGGTGACGATGTCCCGGATGCGGAAGGTCGTCCCGCTCAGTTTCCAGGCGAGGAAGATCGCCAGCAGGATCGAGACGAGGATCGCGGCGCCCGCCGGGTAGCCGAGCCCGAGGCCCTGCGGGCCCCAGCCCAGCGCGGTGGCGCCGCCCGAGAGGTACGTGGCGCTGGCGTCCCGGTTCATGAAGTCGGACATCGTGGTGCCGGCCATGCTGGTCGACAGGATCACGGTCCAGTAGAAGAACGGGTGGTAGCGGGACGCGCGCAGTTGGACCACCAGGGTCGCCACGAAGACCAGGAACAGGGCGATGGTGGTGAGGAAGTAGCCGAGTCCGAGGGTCTGGGCGAACAGGTCGCCCGCCGTCTCGCCCAGGGTCGTCGCGGCGATCTTCATGATCCAGAAGGCCAGGGTGACTTCGGGCAGTTTGCTCGTCGCCGACATCGACGTCGTCACGGGTGCTCCTGCGGGGTGGGGGGTGCGGAACTCCCGTCAGACCCTGCCGGGGCGAGCCTGAAAACGTCCTGAACGGTTCGCTCCCCTGCCGCCGGCGCGGTCGCGCGGTGCGGCCGTCGGGCCGCCCGCCGTGCGAGCCGCACAACGGGCCGGCGTGGGACGGCGGTTGAGTGAGGGCCGACCGCAACACCCCGTGGGGCGGGGGCCGGTACCGGAATGGTGAGATTTTCCGAAGAGACGGGTCTCACATCCCATCCTCTAACAGTCCCCTAATAATTCGGACTTATGTTCTCCTCGTGACCGGACACCACGAGAACGGCGACAGCGAGAACGGCGACGAGGACAGACGTACGGGCGGGCGGTCGAGGTCGAGAGCGCTCAGGGCCGCCGGCCTCGCCCTCGCCGGTGCCCTGGCGCTGGGCGCCGCGGCGGGCGGCTGGGTCTACTGGCACCTCAACGACAACATCAAGAGCGTCGACATCAACAGCGCGCTCGGGGACGACCGGCCGCCGAAGGCGGTCGCCACCCCCTCGCCCACCGCTTCGGCCGGCGCCGCACCGGCCGCGTCGCCACTGCCCACCGGCGCCATGAACATCCTCGTCCTGGGCTCGGACTCGCGCAGCGGCAAGGAGAACCAGGAACTCGGCGGCGGCGACAGCGCCGGGGCCCGCTCCGACACCGCGATGGTCGTGCACGTCGACCCGGGCCGGACCGGGGCCACCGTCGTCAGCATCCCGCGCGACACCCTGGTCACCCGGCCCTCCTGCCCGCTGCCGTCCGGCGGTGCCACGGCGGTGCAGTACGGCGCGATGTTCAACAGCGCCTACTCCGTGGGCGGGCCGGTGTGCGCGGTGAAGACCGTCGAGTCGATCACCGGCGTCCGCATGGACCACTACATCGAGATCGACTTCTCCGGCTTCGCCAAGCTGGTCGACGCCCTCGGCGGCGTCGAGGTCACCACCGGCCAGGACATTGACGACGACCTGAGTCATCTGCACCTGGCGAAGGGCACCCACCACCTCGACGGCACCCAGGCCCTGGCCCTCGCCCGCACCCGGCACGGCATAGGCGACGGCAGCGACCTCGGCCGGATAGGTCTCCAGCAGACGCTGGTGAAGGCGCTGCTGGAGCAGATGGCCCACACCAGCCTGCTCAGCGATCCCGCCCGGCTCTACCGGGTCGCCGACGCGGTCACCGCCGGTCTCACCACGGACACCGGACTCGACTCCCTGAGCGAGCTGATGAGCCTCGGCGAGAGCCTGCGGGGACTGACGGCGGACCGGGTGACGACGGTGATGATGCCCGTGGTGACGGCGCCGACCGACCGCAACCGGGTGGTCGCCCGCGAACCGGCGGCGAGCGACCTGTGGAAGTCCCTGCGCTGACCCGGCCGTTCCGGCCCCGCCGATCCGCCCGCCGTCCGGCCGGACCCGCTCAGGACGGACCGTCGGCAGGGGCGGGGGCCGGCGCCCCGATCAGCATGGTCGGCGCGCCCGCGACCCGGGTCAGGAAGACGGTCGCCGCGTTCGGCCCCCGCGGCCTGACCTTCCTGCGCAGTTCCTCCGGCTCCACCGCCGACCCCCGCTTCTTCACGGTCAGCGTCCCGACCCCGCGCTCCCGCAGCAGCGCCTTCAGCTTCTTGACGTTGAAGGGGAGTTGGTCGGTGATCCGGTACGCGGTGGCGTACGGCGTCGCCCGCAGTTCGTCCGCCGTCACATAGGCGATCGTCGGGTCGATCAGCCCGCCGCCCACCTCCGCGGCGGCCTCCGCCACCAGGTGCGCCCGGATGACGGCGCCGTCGGGCTCGTACAAGTACCGCCCCACGGACCGCACTTCCGGATTCGGCAGCCCGCGGCCGGGCAGGGTGCGCGGACCCGGCAGCAGCGTGGCCCGGACGCTGCCCGGCGCGCCCGTGCCGAACCACAGCACCGCCTCCTTCACGTCCCCGCCGTCCGAGATCCACTCGGCCTCGGCCCCGTCCGGGACCACCTCGTGCGGGATCCCCGGCGCGACCTTGAGCGCGGCGGCGGGTGCCGCCGAGGCCGCCCGCAGCGCCCACGACAACGGCGGCGAGTACCCCTCGGGATCGAAGATCCGCCCGCCGCCGGGCCGCCCGCCCGGCCCGCCGCCCCGCCGTGCCGGGTCGACGAACACGGCGTCCCAGCCGGACGTGTCGACCTCGGTGACATCCGCCTCGCGCACCTCGATCAGCCCGTCCAGGCCCAGCGCCGCCGCGTTCGCCCGGGCGACCTCGGCGGTCAGCGGATCGCGGTCCACCGCGAGCACCCGGATCCCGGTCCGGGCGAGCGCGATCGCGTCGCCGCCGATGCCGCAGCACAGGTCGGCGACGGAGCGGACGCCCAGGGCGCGCAGCCGCCCCGCCCGGTACGTCGCCACGCTGGTCCGGGTCGACTGCTCCACCCCGCCCGGCGTGAAGAACATCCGCTCGGCGTCCGGCGCCCCGAACTTCGCCGCCGCCCGCTGCCGCAGCCTGGCCTGGCCGAGCGCCGCCGACACCAGCCCGGGGGAGTGCTCGCGGCGCAGCCGGGTGGCCACGGCCAACTCGTCGGCCGGTGCGGTGCCGCGCACCTCGTCGAGGACGGCGCGGCCCTCGGAGGTGAGCAGCGCGCGGAAGGGGAGCAGGTCGTTCACCGGGGCGTCGTTCACCGGGTCATTGTGGGCCAGTCGGTGGATGCTGCGCCTCCGGCGGCGGTGTCGGACCGGATCGGCGCCCGGTGCCTGCAAAGATCCGGCACCATGCGACTAGTAGTACAAAATGACAAAAATGGGGTACGTCGCGGAAAGGTGACCGTCCGGGGCGGCCTCGCGCTGCTCGTCGTCGCCGCCGTCGTCTCCGGCTGCACGGCACCGGCAGGCGAGGGCGCCGGCGCCGGGGCCGCCGGCCGGCAGCCGCACCAGGCGCCTCCCGCCCCGCGCCTGGACGACTACGACGTCCGGCGCGCCACCGACCACGCCACCCTGGCCGCCGCTGCCCGGCGCTGGGGCCTGGACGCGGTCCCGCTCGTGCCCCCGCGGCCCCCGGCGGACAAGCCGGAGATCACCGCGCGCGAGGGCTTCGAGGTCGACGACCAGGAGAAGTGGAACCTGCCCCCGGTCTTCACCACGGTCCCTACCAAGCAGAAGGTCGTCTTCCTCACCATCGACGACGGCGCCGAGAAGGACCCGGCGTTCCTGCGCATGATGAGCGACCTGAAGATCCCGTACACCGCGTTCCTCAGCGACTACCTGGCCAAGGACGACTACGGCTACTTCAGGAAGATGCAGTCGCAGGGGATCACCCTCAACAACCACACCCTCCACCACCCCTACCTGCCCGCCCTGTCCCTCCAGGAGCAGCAGGAGGAGATCTGCGGCATGCAGGACATCATGGAGCGGCAGTTCGGCAAGCGCCCGACCGTCTTCCGCCCGCCCTACGGCGACTACAACCGGGACACCCTGCTCGCCGCCAAGTCCTGCGGGATCAAGTACGCGCCGATCTGGGACGAGGAGGTCTTCGTCGACCACTGGGAGTACCGCGAGTGGGACCGCGGCCTGCACCCCGGTGACATCGTGCTCACCCACTTCAGGGGCCGCTCCGACTGGGACGGCAGCATGACCGACATGGTCCGGCGGTTCCTGAACAAGGTCACCCGCGAGGGGTACGCGGTGGCACGCCTGGAGGACTACCTGTGAGGCGCCGGGGGCGGCCCGCGGCGGCGGCCCGGTACCGGACGCCGACCGCCGTCGTGGCGGCCTGCGCCCTGCTCCTGGCCGGCTGCGCCCAGTCCGTCGACCCCATCGAACGACTCGGCAAGAAGGCCGCCCAGAGCGTACGGTCGCACCGCCCGGACCCCGGGCAGGCCTACCGCCACTGGGGCCTGAGCGCCCCGCTCGCCCCCGCGCCCACGCCCGCCGCACGCCCCCGGACGGCCGGCCCGGCCGGCGGCTCCCCGCCGCCGGTCGTCGACCACGTCTCGACCTCCGACAAGGTCGTCTTCCTCACCTACGACGACGGCGCCGAGCGGGACCCCCGCTTCGTCGACATGGTCCGTGAACTGCGCCTGCCGGTCAGTTTCTTCCTCACCGACAGCGTCGTCGGCCCCGGGTACGGCCACTTCGCCCGGCTGCGGTCGGTGGGCGCCGGCATCGAGAACCACACCCTCGACCACCCGGCCATGCGCGGACTGCCGTACGCCGGGCAGCGCGCCGAGATCTGCGGCCAGCAGAACAAGCTCAAGTCCCGGTTCGGCATCCGGCCCCGCCTCTTCCGCCCGCCCTACGGCAGCTACGACACGACGACCCTGCGCGCCGCCGCCGACTGCGGGGTGGCGGCGGTGGTCCTGTGGCGGGCCGCGATGAACGGCGACACCCTGGACTACACCCGGGGCGAGCGGCGCCTGCGACCCGGCGACATCATCCAGGTCGGGCCCGACGAGTCCACCGGGCCGGCGCTGCGGGAGCGCACGACGCGGCTGCTGCGGCGGATCCAGTCCGAGGGGCTGACGGTCGGCCGTCTGGGGGACTACCTGTGATCCGGCCGTGCGCCGGAGGGGCCACCTCCGCAGGACGCGCCGCCGCCAATTGGCACTCCGCTTGACCGAGTGCTAATCGCAGTCATAGTCTCGGCTCTGGCACTCCCCACCGGAGAGTGCCAACAACGCGACGGGCAGGTCCGGCACCCGCGACGACGGATCCACCTGGTCGCCACCTCAGACAGTCAACCCCGTGAGATCTCCGAAGGGGGAGGTCGGATCGTGACGACCGCCAGCACCAAGGTTGCCATCAAGCCGCTCGAGGACCGCATCGTGGTCCAGCCGCTGGACGCCGAGCAGACCACGGCCTCGGGCCTGGTCATCCCGGACACCGCCAAGGAGAAGCCCCAGGAGGGCGTCGTCCTGGCCGTCGGTCCGGGCCGTTTCGAGGACGGAAACCGCCTTCCGCTCGACGTCAGCGTCGGCGACGTCGTGCTCTACAGCAAGTACGGCGGCACCGAGGTGAAGTACAACAACGAGGAGTACCTCGTGCTCTCGGCTCGCGACGTGCTCGCGATCATCGAGAAGTAATTCACCCCGAGCAGTCCTGCTGTGAGCTGCGCCCCTGGCCCCCGCGATCGATAAGAAGCCGGGCGCCTTGGGGCGCAGCGTTTTTTTCTCCCAGATTTCCGAGAGGGCTCCCGCTGCCATGGCGAAGATCCTGAAGTTCGACGAGGACGCCCGTCGCGCCCTTGAGCGCGGCGTCAACAAGCTTGCCGACACGGTGAAGGTGACGATCGGTCCCAAGGGCCGCAACGTCGTCATCGACAAGAAGTTCGGCGCCCCCACCATCACCAACGACGGTGTCACCATCGCCCGCGAGGTCGAGGTCGAGGACCCGTACGAGAACCTCGGCGCCCAGCTGGTGAAGGAGGTGGCGACCAAGACCAACGACATCGCTGGTGACGGCACCACCACCGCCACCGTGCTGGCCCAGGCCCTGGTGCGCGAGGGCCTGCGGAACGTCGCCGCCGGTGCCTCCCCGGCCGCCCTGAAGAAGGGCATCGACGCCGCGGTCAAGGCCGTCTCCGACGACCTGCACAGCTCGTCCCGGCCGATCGACGAGAAGTCCGACATCGCCGCCGTCGCCGCGCTGTCCGCCCAGGACCAGCAGGTCGGCGAGCTGATCGCCGAGGCCATGGACAAGGTCGGCAAGGACGGTGTCATCACCGTCGAGGAGTCCAACACGTTCGGCCTCGAACTGGACTTCACCGAGGGCATGGCCTTCGACAAGGGCTACCTGTCGCCGTACTTCGTCACGGACCAGGAGCGCATGGAGGCCGTCCTGGAGGACCCGTACATCCTCATCAACCAGGGCAAGGTCGCCGCCATCTCGGACCTCCTGCCGCTGCTGGAGAAGGTCATCCAGGCGGGCTCCTCCAAGCCGCTGCTGATCATCGCCGAGGACGTCGAGGGCGAGGCCCTGTCGACCCTGGTCGTCAACAAGATCCGCGGCACCTTCAACGCCGTCGCGGTGAAGGCCCCCGGCTTCGGCGACCGCCGCAAGGCGATGCTGGAGGACATGGCGATCCTCACCGGCGCCACCGTCATCTCCGAGGAGGTCGGCCTCAAGCTCGACCAGGTCGGCCTGGACGTGCTCGGCACCGCCCGCCGCATCACCGTCACCAAGGACGACACCACGATCGTCGACGGCGCCGGCAACAAGTCGGACGTCCAGGGCCGGATCGCGCAGATCAAGGCCGAGATCGAGAACACCGACTCCGACTGGGACCGCGAGAAGCTCCAGGAGCGCCTCGCGAAGCTGGCCGGCGGCGTGTGCGTGATCAAGGTCGGCGCCGCCACCGAAGTGGAGCTGAAGGAGAAGAAGCACCGTCTGGAGGACGCCATCTCCGCGACCCGCGCCGCGGTCGAGGAGGGCATCGTCTCCGGTGGTGGCTCCGCGCTCGTCCACTCCGCGAAGGTCCTGGAGGGCAACCTCGGCAAGTCCGGCGACGAGGCCACCGGTGTCGCGGTCGTCCGCAACGCCGTCGTCGAGCCGCTGCGCTGGATCGCGGAGAACGCGGGCCTTGAGGGCTACGTCATCGTCTCCAAGGTCAAGGAACTGGACAAGGGCAACGGCTACAACGCCGCCACCGGCGAGTACGGCGACCTGGTGAAGGCCGGCGTCATCGACCCGGTGAAGGTCACCCGCTCCGCCCTGGAGAACGCCGCCTCCATCGCCTCCCTCCTGCTCACGACCGAGACCCTGGTCGTCGAGAAGAAGGAAGAGGAGGAGCCGGCTGCCGCCGCGGGCCACAGCCACGGCCACGCCCACTGACACCGGTCGGTCGATCGAGGGCCCGGCACCCGGAAGGGAGCCGGGCCCTCGCGCGTCGCCGGCGCGGCGGCGCTACTGCTCCAGCTGGTCCAGCGCGCCCAACTGCTGCATCAGCCCCAGCTGGTCGTGCTGCCACCACGTCTCGGCGATCCGCCCGTTCGCGCCGAACCGGAAGACGGTCGTACCCGTCGTCGTGACCCGCCGGCCGGTGGCCGCGATCCCCAGGAACTCCCCCTTGTGCGTGCCGTGCCAGCTCCAGCGGGCGCAGGCCCGCTCGCCCTGGACGATCAGGTCCTGCACGGTGAAGGCGGAGTCGAAGGCGGCCCGCCACATCTCGAACTCGGCCCGTACCGAGTCCAGCCCGATCGTGTCCTGCGGATTGAGCGGGTCGTGGCTGTGCACGTCCTCGTCGAGCAGGTCGTTCAGCGGCGGCAGCTCACCCGCCGTCGTCAGCGTCTCGAAGAAGCGGCGCACCGTGCCCGCGCCCAGCGGCTCCTCCCGTACGACGTCCAGGTCGACGAAGGTCGGCAGCTCGTCGCACAGGGCGACCAGCTGCCGGAAGACCTTGTCCGTCTCCGGCAGGTTCGAGTTGCGCATCGCGTCCTCGTACGAGGGGAACTCCACCAGTTCGACGAGGTGCGCCGCGTCCGACCGGTCCTTGCCGACCAGGTCGTACGTCGCGGTCCGCTTCCCCTTGGTCTGCTCGACCCACATGTCCAGCAAGCGGTTCATCTCGTCGAACCGGCTGGTCCTGCACTCGATGAGCTGTACGAACGTCATGACGCCGCCTCCGGCCCCCCTGGGTCCGGTTCCGTCACGCCCATTTTCCCACCGCGGCGGCGCCCGTCACCCCCGGCGCGAACCGGGCCCGCCGGGTGCTCACTGCGGGCCGTACTTGCGGGTCCGTGAGCTGATCCCGCCCACCAGCCCGCGCGGGGCCACCTTCGCCAGGCCCATCAGGGTCTTGTAGCGGGGGTCCGGAATGGACAGCGTCTTGCCGCGTGCCAGGTCCGTGAGCGCCGACGCGACCAGCTTGTCCGCGTCCAGCCACATCCACCCCGGGATGCTGTCCGTGCGCATCCCGGCCCGTTCGTGGAACTCGGTGCGCACGAAGCCGGGGGCCAGCACCATCAGGCGGACGCCCGTACCGGCCAGGTCCCGGGCCGCTCCCTGGGTGAACTGCACGACCCACGCCTTCGACGCCCCGTACGTGCCCCGCGGCACGAAGGCCGCCACCGAGGCCACGTTCACGATTCCGCCGCGCCCGCGCTCCCGCATCGACTCGGCCGCCGCCGACGTCAGCCGCAGCACCGCCTCGACGTGCACCTTGAGCATGCGCAGCTCGTCAGTCATGGGCACGTCGAGATAGCGGCCCTTGTTGCCGAAGCCGGCGTTGTTGACCAGCAGGTCGACGGGGCTCTTGCGGTCGCCCAGCCGGGCCGCGACGGTCTCGATGCCCTTGTCCTGCGACAGGTCGGCGGTCAGCACCTCCGCCTCGATGCCGTGCCGGTCGTGCAGCTCGGTGGCCTGCTCGCGCAGCCGGTCGGTGTCCCGGGCCACCAGGACGAGGTCATGCCCGTCCGCCGCCAGCCGCCGCGCGAACGCGGCACCGATCCCCGACGTCGATCCCGTAATCAGAGCCGTTGTCATGGCCCAAGAGTAGTTACCCGGAGCGCGAGAGCTCGCTGCCTGCGCCGGGCCGTTCGCTCCCGCGCCGCCCCGCGCGCGGGCCGCTCGTGACAGCCGCTCAGCCGCCCTGGCCGCCGCCGTGTTTCGCCACGTACGCGCGGGCGTCGGCCAGCGACTCCGGGTGCAGGGCCGCGCCCGCCGCCAGCACCCGGGGCAGCAGTTCCCGGTCGGTCGTCTCGGAGCGGAACTGCACGGCGACCGTCACGTCGTGGTCCGGCCGGTGCACGATCTCCACCGGATCGCCGGCCCGGATCTCGCCCGCTTCGATCACCCGGAGGTAGGCACCCGGCGCACCCTTCCGCGTGAATCTCTTCACCCACCCCCGCTCGCCCAGATGGCCCTGGAACGTCCGGCACGGGATGCGCCCGGAGGTGACTTCGAGTACGACCCGCGGGCCGATCCGCCAGCGCTCGCCGATCAGCGCTCCGGAGACGTCGAGACCGCTCGTCGTGAGGTTCTCCCCGAAGGCGCCGTTGGCGAGCGTCCGGCCCAGCTCGCGCTCCCAGTCGTCGAGATCCTCGCGCGCGACCGCGTACACCGCCTGGTCGTCGCCCCCGTGGTGGCGCAGGTCGCAGACCGCGTCCCCGGCCAGCCCGCTCGCGCCGCTCCCCTTCGGGCCCGGCGCGGCCACCCGCACCGGTCCGTCCACCGGACGCTTGTCGATGCCCGTCAGACCCTCCGGCTGGTCCGTGTAGCCGACGGCCTTCGGACGCCCCAGATTCACCGAAAGAAGCTCCATGCGGCCACGCTACGTCACCTCACTCAAAGCGTCGACTCAATATTGGCCATCTGATCCAAGGACGGCTTATGCTCGAAGGGTGATCGAGGCCCGTCATCTCCGCGTCCTGCGCGCCGTCGCCACCACCGGCTCGTTCTCGGCGGCCGGCCGGGAACTGGGCTGCACCCAGCCCGCCGTCAGCCAGCAGATGAAGGCCCTGGAGACCTCGGTCGGCACCCCGCTGCTGGTCCGCAGCGGCCGGGAGATGCGGCTGACCGAGGCGGGCGCGGTGCTCGTGCGGCACGCGTCGGGGATCCTCGCCGGGCTGACCGCGGCCGAGGAGGAGATCGCCGCCATCGCCGGGCTGCGGGCCGGCCGGGTCCGCCTGGTGTCCTTCCCCAGCGGCAGCTCCACCCTGGTGCCCACCGCCCTCGCCGCGCTGCGCGCCGCCCACCCGGGGACCCGGGTCTCTCTGGAGGAGGCCGAGCCTCCGCAGTCCGTGGAGCTGCTGCGCGCGGGCGACTGCGACGTGGCACTGGCGTTCCGGTACGCGGGCGCGGCGGGCGCCGAGGAGTGGGACGACCTCGTCGTACGGCCGCTGCTGACGGACCGTCTGGTCGCCCTGGTGCCCGAGCGGCACCGGCTGGCCCGCGCGGGGAGCGTCGCCATCGGCGACCTCGCCGAGGAACCCTGGATCGCGGGCTGTCCGCGCTGCCGCGGCCAGCTGACGCAGGTGTGCGCGGCCGCGGGCTTCACCCCGCGCATCGACTTCGCCACCGACGACTATCCGGCGGTGGTCGGCCTGGTCGGCGCCGGACTGGGCGTGGCCGTCCTGCCGCAGCTGGCGATCGAGTCGGTGCGCCCGAGGGGCGCGCGCACGGTGGCGCTGGAGCCGGCGGTCCGGCGGGAGATCGTCGCTCTCACCCTGCCCGACCTGGCGCTGGTGCCGGCGGTGGCGGCGACGCTGGAGCAGTTGGAGCGGGCCGCGCGACCGCAGTGACGGGCGCGGCGGGGCTGCTGCGTGGCGGCGGGTGCGGTGGGCGCCGCATGCGGTGACGAGCCGTGCGGGCCGCGTCACGCGGTGGCGAAAGGGCCGGGGGCCGTGCGTCGTGCGGCCACGGACGCGGGCACACGTACGCGGACCACGGCACCGGGACGGCGCGGTGGACGCCGAGAACGCAGAGAGCGCGGAGCACGCGGCAACCGCGGCACACGCCGCAAACGCCGCAGACCCTGCACAATGGTATGCAATTTAAAGAAACGTTCCTTCAGGCGTTCGGGGCGGTATTCCCGCTGGTCGACGATGCCGAAACCAGTCGGTTCCGCGCCCGCCCCATCAGCTCCTCGCGCTCGTCCTCGGTCAGGCCGCCCCAGACGCCGTACGGCTCGCGCACGGCCAGCGCGTGCGCCGCACACTCCGCACGGACCGGGCACCTCATGCAGACCTCCTTGGCCGAGTTCTCGCGAGCGCTCCGAGCCGCCCCGCGCTCCCCTTCCGGGTGGAAGAAGAGCGAGCTGTCGACCCCACGGCAGGCAGCCAGCAGCTGCCAGTCCCACAGGTCCGCGTTCGGTCCGGGAAGGCGGGAGAAATCTGCCATTACGTGACCCCTTGCAGCCGTTCTGGGCGGATACGGTGCCAACGACCGTACATGTCCGGTCTAAGAAGATGAAAATATGACTCATTGCGAATCTAGCCCCAGACACCGTCAAAGGGGAAGAAAAGGGGCTAAACGGGGCATAGGTTGTGATGAAAAGTTGAGAGTCTGTCGGGCATGTATGCACCGTGTGCGCGCCCTCACGTAGAGTGCCGAAGATGGCACGCAGCCCCGTAACTCTTTCGAGTGACCGTCGTTGAGAGTGCGGAGGCGGTTGAGAACACAAGCGCTCGGGCAGGCGTCCGAGACGGTCGACCGCACAGGTGACGATTCCGTACCAGCCTGGAGGCTCAAGGTGATGCGCATCAGCTGCGGAGGGCGGTCATGACATCCGTCCTCGTCTGCGACGACTCCCCGCTTGCCCGAGAGGCGCTCCGCCGCGCGGTCGCGACCGTGCCCGGTGTCGAGCGCGTAACGACGGCGGCCAACGGCGAGGAAGTCCTCCGCCGCTGGGGCGCCGACCGCTCGGACCTCATCCTGATGGACGTGCGCATGCCCGGACTGGGCGGCGTCGAGACCGTGCGCCGACTGCTGTCCGCCGACCCGGGGGCGCGCATCATCATGCTCACCGTCGCGGAGGACCTCGACGGCGTGGCGCTCGCGGTCGCGGCCGGCGCCCGGGGCTATCTGCACAAGGACGCCTCGCGTGCCGAGTTGCGCGCCACGGTGACCCAGGCGCTGGCCGACCCGACCTGGCGGCTCGCCCCGCGCCGCCTGCGGTCGGCCGAGATGGGCGCCGCGCCGACGCTCACCGCGCGTGAGATCCAGGTGCTCGAAGGCATGAGCCACGGCCGTTCCAACGCCGAGATCGGCCGCGAGCTGTTCCTCTCCGAGGACACCGTGAAGACCCACGCCCGGCGTCTGTTCAAGAAGCTCGGCGCCTCGGACCGGGCCCACGCGGTGGCGCTCGGCTTCCGCTGGGGTCTGGTCCGCTAGACCCCGGCCGGGCGTGCGGTCCGCTCAAGTGGCCCAAGGGTCGCGAAGAGTGCCCGGGTCGGCGAAGTGCGGGCCGTTCGTTGCTGGTCACGCGGTTCCCCGCGCCCCCTCGGGGGCGCGGTCGCCGGTCCGGACGGCACCGTCCGGCGGGTGCCCGCTGCTTGTTTCGCCGCGGATGCCGCATCCTTGAGGTGTGGAGTCTCTCGGGGACGAGTCGGTCGAGCGGAAGGGGAGGGCGCAGGAGATGAGTGCCGGCGCACCTGCTCATAACGCTTCGATGCACAACCATCAGCACCCTGCGACGGACCGGACGGCCTCAGGGCACCATGGACCGATGCGCGACGACGAGGCGAGCACGGCCCCAGGGGCGATCGGTGCGCTCGTGCATCGCGCCGTCGACGGAGACGAGCAGGCCACGCACGACCTGCTCGCCCATGTCCACCCCCTGGCGCTGCGCTACTGCCGCACCCGGCTGTCCCGGCTCCCCGGCGACGCGCGTCACTTCGTCGAGGACCTGGCGCAGGAGGTCTGCGTCGCCGTCCTCCTCGCCCTGCCCCGCTACCGGGACACCGGCCGCCCCTTCGAGGCGTTCGTCTTCGCCATCGCCTCGCACAAGGTCGCCGACCTGCAGCGCGCCGCGATGCGCCACCCCGGTTCGACCGCAGTCCCCTCCGACGAGATGCCGGAGCGGCCGGACGACTCCCTGGGCCCCGAGGAGCGGGCCCTGCTCAGCAGCGACGCCGAGTGGGCGAAGAAGCTGCTGGCCAACCTTCCGGAGAACCAGCGCGAACTGCTGCTGCTGCGCATCGCGGTGGGCTTGACCGCGGAGGAGACAGGTCAGATGTTGGGAATGTCACCCGGCGCGGTACGGGTGGCCCAGCACAGAGCGCTCAGTCGGCTGCGGGCCCTGGCCGAGCAGTAGCCGACGGACGGCGCACGAGGTCCGTACGGACATACGAAGGCCGGGACCGACCTGGACCGTGGAATCCGTGAGGTGCGCTTCCCGTTAGCATGGGCATCCGCACCGATCAAGGCCATTGGGGAAGGTGTCATGACTGCGAACGTCGACGGAGTGCCCGGTAAATTCGCGACACTCGGGCTGACCTACGACGACGTGCTGCTGCTGCCGGGCGCATCCGAGGTGCTGCCCAACGCGGTCGACACCTCGTCCCGCATCTCCCGCAACGTGCGGGTCAACATCCCGCTCCTGTCGGCGGCGATGGACAAGGTGACCGAGTCCCGCATGGCCATCGCCATGGCCAGGCTGGGCGGCGTCGGCGTGCTGCACCGCAATCTTTCGGTCGAGGACCAGGTCAACCAGGTCGACCTGGTCAAGCGGTCCGAGTCCGGCATGGTCACCGACCCGATCACGGTGCACCCGGAGGCCACGCTCGCCGACGCGGACGCCCTGTGCGCCAAGTTCCGCATCAGCGGTGTCCCCGTCACCGACCCGGAGGGGCGGCTGCTCGGCATCGTCACCAACCGGGACATGGCCTTCGAGAGCGACCGCTCGCGGCAGGTCCGCGAGGTCATGACGCCGATGCCGCTGGTCACCGGCAAGGTGGGCATCTCCGGCGTCGAGGCGATGGCACTGCTGCGCCAGCACAAGATCGAGAAGCTCCCGCTGGTCGACGACCAGGGCATCCTCAAGGGCCTCATCACGGTCAAGGACTTCGTCAAGGCCGAGCAGTACCCGAACGCGGCCAAGGACTCGGAGGGCCGGCTGATCGTCGGCGCCGCCGTCGGCGCCAGCCCGGAGGCGCTGGAGCGCGCCCAGGGCCTGGCCGAGGCCGGTGTGGACTTCCTGGTCGTGGACACCTCGCACGGCCACAACAGCAACGCCCTCAGCTGGATGTCGAAGATCAAGTCGAGTGTGTCCGTCGACGTCGTCGGCGGCAACGTCGCCACCCGGGACGGCGCACAGGCCCTCATCGACGCCGGTGTCGACGGCATCAAGGTGGGCGTGGGCCCCGGTTCCATCTGCACGACGCGCGTGGTGGCCGGCATCGGCGTCCCGCAGGTCACCGCCATCTACGAGGCGTCCCTCGCGGCCCGTCCGGCCGGTGTCCCGCTGATCGGCGACGGCGGTCTGCAGTACTCCGGCGACATCGGCAAGGCTCTGGCCGCCGGCGCCGACACGGTGATGCTGGGCAGCCTCCTCGCGGGCTGTGAGGAGTCGCCCGGCGAGTTGCTGTTCATCAACGGCAAGCAGTTCAAGTCGTACCGCGGCATGGGTTCGCTGGGCGCCATGCAGTCCCGCGGCCAGGGCCGCTCGTTCTCGAAGGACCGCTACTTCCAGGCCGACGTCGCCTCCGACGACAAGCTCGTGCCCGAGGGCGTCGAGGGTCAGGTGCCCTACCGCGGCCCGCTGGCCAACGTGCTGCACCAGCTGGTCGGCGGCCTGCGCCAGACCATGGGCTACGTGGGTGCCGGCACCATCGAGGAGATGGAGGCGAAGGGCCGCTTCGTCCGCATCACCTCGGCCGGCCTCAAGGAGAGCCACCCGCACGACATCCAGATGACGGTCGAGGCACCCAACTACAGCCGGAAGTAACGCCACATGGGGTCTGACCTGCCGCTTTGCCGGTAGGTCAGGCCGCTCGGGCCGTCGTGGGGCCGTCGTCGTCCTCCGGAGAGCCGCCGAACACCCGGTCAACGGCCGACCGTGTACGGGTCTCGCTGCTCTGCATGAGGTGCGTGTACGTCCGGAGGGTGAAGCCGGGGTCATGGTGGCCCAGATACTCGGACAGAGCCTTGATGGACTCGCCCGCATCCAGTAGCACGGAGGCGTAGAAGTGCCTCAGCGCGTGCGTGCCGTTCTCCCGGCCGTCCGGGACGCCCACGGCAGCCAGAGCGGGCCGCCACGTCCACCTGTTGAAGCTGTTGCGGTTCACGGGCTCAGCGGCGCCCTGGTGGAACAGTAGAGTCGCCGTGACGGGCCGCCCGTCGAGCACGCGCCATGGCAGCGTCACGCCCGCTGGCGGGTGCTCGACGATGTGCTCTCGTAGCCGCCGGGCGACGGAAGCCGGGAGAGGGACGGTGCGCGGCTTGCCGCTCTTGGGTGAAGCGAAGAGGGGCCGGTTCCGGATGCGCTTGACCTGACGGATGACGTGCACCACGTTCGCGGCGAAGTCGATGTCTTGGACTGCCAGGCCGAAGACTTCCCCCTGACGCAGGCCGCAGCCGCTCGCTAGGTCCACCAATGCCCGGTACTGCGTCGGCAGGGCGGCCCGGACAGCGAACACCCGCTCGCGCTCCCACGGAACGACACGACGAGGGTCCGCCTTGGGCGCCCGCACGGAATTAGAGCGGCACGGGTTGCTCGGAATGGTCTGGTCGTCGACGGCCGCTGTCAGCATGGCACTCAGGGTCGCGTAGATGACCCGCTGGTACGACGGTGCGATACCCGCGTCTTGGAGCTCCCGCAGCCACTCGCGGATGTGGATCGGCCGGAGCGAGCCCAGGGGGCGGCTGCCGAGGTTGGGCAGGATGTGAAGACGGACGCGCTGTTCCGTGCCCACGAAGGTGCCGGGGTCCATCGTGAGGGAGCTCAGCCAGCGGTCGGCGTGCTGGCGGACGGTGAGGCGTCCGGCCTTGGGGTCGATGTACTGGCCGCGCGTCATGTCGGCCTCGATCCCAGACAGCCACCTCTCGGCAACGCGCTTCTGTCCGTCGGGGAAGCTCTTGGACTTCTCGGTGCCGTCGGGGCCGATGTACCGGGCCCGGTAGCGCATGCCGGTGCCGTGGCGGTCGGTCTTGACGCGGGCGGTCTTGCCGTTGGTGTCGGTTTCGGTCTTGTACCAGCGGTCTTGGATGTGGCCAGCCATGCGGGGCTGACTCCTTTCTTGGTGGTGGGTGTGATGGGGTCTCAGGGAGGCAGAGACAGGGGGTCTCGGGTGGCCTCCAGAGCGGGTTTTCGGGGGTGCGCGGGGTGTGCCTCCCTGCCTCCCTGGGAGGCCATATGTGCTGGTCAGACAGGGGGAGGCGGGTCAGGGAGGCGGTCAGGGAGTTCTCCCTGCCTCCCTTGGGCGGAGGGCGGTGCCTCCCTGCCGTTCACGGGTCCGCTGGGGCCCTGCGGGGGAGGCAGAAGCAGGGGCTTGGCGAGGGCTTCCAGAGGAGGTTTTCGGGGAGGTTGCGGTGGTGCCTCCCCCCGTTCCTAGACCCGGTTCCGGGGGTGTGAGGGGGTCGGGCGGCGCCCCCTTTACCTGCCTTACCTTGCAGGTCAGGGGCCGTTATCTCCCCCTCTACCGGGGTAAAGGGCTCCCTCTACCCTCACGGGTCGGGTAGAGGCTTCGGTGTGGCTGGCCCGCTGGGCGGTCCGCGGGGCAGAGGTAGGGGGAGGGGGCTTTACCTCCGGCCGCGCGGCAACCGCGCACCTGCCGCGCACCTGCCGCGCAGGCGCGCGGTTCAGGCGGCGTCTTCGAGGGCGGTCCGTTCGGCCTCCCAGGCTTGTACGGCGGTGGGGTTGAAGCGGAGGTAGCGGCCGACTCGGAAGCCGGGCGGTCCGATGCGCTTGCGTCGCCAGGCGTACACGGTCTCGACGCTCGGGAGGCTGAACATGGTGACCAGGTCTTCGGGGGTGAGGTAGCGGTCCGGGAGGCCGCCACGCAGGATGGCGCGGGGGTCGGTCGGCTCGGTGGCCATGGTTTTGGTGACTCCTCGTGTCCGTTGGGCGGTGCGTGGGAGTGGTGGCGGTCGCGGTCCTAGAGAGTTGGTGTATTTCAGCGTCCGCAGCGTTCCAGCGTCCGCACGCCGGTGTTCGTGCAGGCCAGAGGGGGTGAGAGGTGCGGACGCTGATGCGGACGCTAGGGGTGGTGGACGGCTCTAGCGTCCGCACGGTGGACGTGTCCCGGGTCGCTGGTGTGCGGCCCGGTCCGGAGGTGTTCCGGCTACGTCAGTCCAGGTCAGGAGGGGTGTTGTCGTGTGCGGTCGGGGTGTCGTTGGGCCACAGGGGGTCTTGGTCAGGTGCGGACGCTGCGGACGCTGTGTCTTCGTCCGGGGCGGCGCGGGCGAGGGTGAGTAGCTTGTGGCGGGTCCGGTCCCGGCTACGCTGCGTGTCGTCCACGGTGATGCCGATAGACCGCAGCAGAGGTGCGAGCCGCTTGACGCGTCCGCTGGCGCGGGTCGCGTCCTTGGGCCAGTTCGGCGGCCGGACCGGCGGCGCGGGAAGCGCTTCGAGCAGCTGCCCCGCGGTGCCCTGCCAGGTTCCGGCCTGGTCGACCAGGCGGGCAATGGCCATGGCGAACGGGTCGCCCTCCATCGCGTCCGTGGCGACGTTCGCGGAGGTGGCCAGGTAGTCCCCGAGGGTGTTCCAGCCCTGCGTCTGGTCGATGGCCGCCAGCACGCGGGCGAAGTCCGCCATCCGCGGCATGGACTGAAGCCGCACCGACGGGAGGACCGCGAGCACGCACGCCAGCACATCGAACAGGGCCCCGAGCACGGCAGGCCGTACCGCCTCGAACGTCGCGTCAAGTTCCTCTTCCGACCGGCGCCGACCGGAGTCGATGAGTTGCAGGTCGAGCAAGAGGACGCGTTCGGCCAGGTCCCCGGCGAGAGCTCCCGCGTCGATGGTGGTCATGGCCAGTACCCGTTTGAAGGTGAGCACGACCACGTCGTCATCGGTGTACAGGGCCCGGTCGACAACACCGTCACCGGTCACCGCCTTGCACAGGGTGTCCGACAGCCACGGCGGGATCGTAGAGATGTTGTCCAGGCACAAGGCCCAAGAGCTGAACGCCTGCCGTGACCACGCCTTCTCGTCCCGCGGCTGACTGCGCTTCGCGGCGGGGGAGGGATCGATCAGGTTGATGAACATCTGCGCGGCCTTGGACTTACCCGTGCCCTGTTCGCCCTTGCAGACCAGGGCGGGGTGCGGGATGTCGGGAATCCAGGCGGCGACCAGCCAGGCCACAAGCTGACGGAACTCCGGGGTGTCCATGTTCACCAGGGCGTGGAGCTTGGCCAGCCCGTCACCGTCCAGGACCGGCGCAGGCATGGGCGCCATGGCCCCGGAGCGCCGGAAGAGGACCGGGGCCCGGTCCACGATGTTCCAGCCGGTACCGGTGGCCACGACCGCGCGGCCGTCGGCGCTGCCGAGATCCACCACGACCGCCCCGCCAGGGTCACGCCCTACCCGCAGGTGCACCGGTTCGGGGTCGCCGTCGTCGGCGATGCCCTCCAGCACGGTCATGGCGTCCGCAAGGGCGGACTGTGAGGCCACCTCACCGGGGTAGGCGTCGGCGAACAGGCGGGCCAGACGCTGGCGCAGTCCGCCCTTGTTCCGCAGCGGCAGCGCGATGTTCGGGCCGTCGATGGCGACCGCGTACGGGCGGCCGTCGGGGGACATCACGAACCGGTACCGCTCACGCGCCATGCCCACGATCCGCGCGGCAGCGGGAGGCTGCTTGCCCGCGCCGTCCCCCGACTGTCGCCGCGTGTTCACGGGGCGACTCGACTCGTTCACGGTCGGCGCGGGGACGTTCACGGCCGATTCGGAGGTGTTCACGGTCGGCTCGATGGCGTTCAGGGGTCGGGGCGCACCGTTCACGGGGGCGTTCACCGTGTTCACGCGGACACCGCCTTTCCGGTCGGGCCCGCGCACGCCCTTACGGGTCGGGGCGTGTGCAGGCAGTCGGGCCGCACGATCGACCGTTGGTCGGGGGCGTGCGGGGTCGATTCATGCAGGCAGGGGGTAGACCGTGCGCCGACCGGATCGACCGGCCGGGGCGTGACGCCGGTCGTGACGGGGGTCGTCATGCTGGTCAGCGCCGTGTGGTGGGCGGCGGCGAGTCGGGCCAGCAGCGGCCACACGATCGGCTCGACGACCGGCGTACCCGGGTCGGTCCAGGCCAGCAGGACCAGCGCGAGGGAGAGCGGCAACCGGTCGGCCTTGGCCCGGTTGCAGTCGACGCAGGCCAGCATGAGCGAGGTGACCGACCATGACCGCCACAGCGAGCACGGCGCGATGTGATCGAGGGTGGCCTCACGCAGGCTGGTGAACGGACGGCGGCAGTAGGCGCAGCGCTGCCCGTGACGGCGCGCAAGCTGCTCCTTACGCGCACGCCGCTGCGCGGAGTTGAGCGGGTGAGCGTGCCTCATGCCGCCTGCTCCATGTCATCGGCGGTCAGGGAGCGCAGCGCGGTCGCGCAGGCACCCAGCACCGGCAGCACCTGGTAGCGCGGGACGTCCAGCCGCCGGGCCACCTCGGTGATGTTCAGGCCCTGGCCCACGTGCAGCAGCAGGGCCCGGCGGGACGTCTCATCCATGCGCAGCAGGGCCGCCCGCTGGCCAGCACTCATGCGCGCCAGCTCATCGCGCTCCCACTTCGCCAGCGACTCCACCGGCACCGGGTCCGCCGACAACTCCGGGTTGTCGATCTGGATCAGCAACAGCGCCGTCTCGACGAGCCGGTTGGCCGTCGGGTAGCTGACGCCCATGCGCTCAGCCAGCCGCCGCATGGGCATGTCCTCCAGCCGCAGCAGCAGGGCCGTGCGCTCACGCTCCGGAAGCTTGGCCACCATGGCGTCCAGGTAGGCGGGCAGCGTCGTACGGGCGCACCCGCCCGGCAGCACCGGGCACAGGGTGTTGCACGTCACCGGGTCCGTCCAGTCCACCGGCTCCTCCGAGGTGGACTTCCGGCGGAAGTACTGGTGAACCTCCGTCTTGACTCGCCCGAACAGGAAGATCCGGCGCTCATCCGCGCTCAGGTCCTCGGCCGTCATGAGCGGCTTGGTGGTCTCCCTCGCCACGGCCACCCACACGTCCTGTGTGAGGTCTTCAGCCAGCTCACGGGCCTTGGCGCCACCCACCCCGTAGTTCATCAGCTTGCGGGCGGTGTAGCTCTCCAGACGGCCCCCGCCCCACTCGGCGTACAACTCAGCCAGCCGCTCCGACTGCTCGGGCGTAAGAGCGATGATCTCGCCCCGCTCCAACTTCCGCCCGTCGGGGCCGTTGCCCCGAGAGTTCGTCTGCTTGCCGCTCCGCGTCGTGGCAGTTCCAGGCATGATGGATGTACCCCTTCGATGGGTGTGAGAGCGGCGTTCTGACTTGGCGGTTGGGCGCCGCTCTTTCCTTGGCGTGCATGACCTAGGTTGGTCTAGGTGTCCTAGGTTGTCAACCGGTCTCGTTAGGTGTCTTAGGCCGACCTAGGCGGTAGCCTCATTGCATGGCCCTGAAGACTGATGACCCGCGCCCGCCGTACGTGCAGGTCGCGGACGAACTCCGCAGAGAGATCCAGACCGGCCGCTACAAGCCCGGTCAGAAGTTGCCATCTGTCCGAGATCTCTCAGAGCGCTTCAACATCGCCGCGATGACGGTCAACAACGCGCTGCGTTCTCTGCGGGAGGACGGGCTTGTGTTCTCAACTCCAGGGCGAGGCACGTTCGTTCGGGAACAGAGCTCCGGCGAAGCCACTCCGCAGGATGGTGACCAAGTCGCTCGGCTCACTGAGCAGGTGCAGGCTCTTACGGCTACCGTGAGCGAAATTTCCGAACGTCTCGCACGCCTCGAAGGTGAGCGAACCGCCGATGCGTCCGCGAACTGATGAGCCGTCACTGACGTTGAAGCGCTGAGCATTGGTCTCTGCCCTCTCATGTAGGTTCCGGAGCGGCAAGAACAGCAAAGACCAGGTCGGGCCTGTGATTGCAGGCTGAGACCGACTCACTCACAGGTCACTCACGATCACAGCGGAGGGGACGAGATGACGGGCGAGGCCCCGACGGAAGAGTTGTTCATCGCCGAACTCAAACGATGGAGGGACGTGCGGGGGGTCTCACAGTCCGCTCTCGCCAAGGCAGTTGGCTACACGCCCTCATACGTCTCCAAGGTGGAGAGTGGGCAACAACGGCCGTCCGTCAGCTTCGCCGATGAAGCCGATCGCTTCCTACGCGCCGGCGGGGCTATCCGACGGAGCTTCGCCGACCTCGAAGCACGGGGGCGGAATGGTGGCGCGACCCCCCACGCCCACAAATCCGACGCTCAACACGGCGTAGCTCAGCCGACCAGCATCGTTGTAGAGCACGAGGACTCAGAGCTGTTCTATGACGGCCGAAGTTATCGGGCAACACAGCGGCGAAAGCTGTACAACGCTAGCTCAGACCCGATTGCTCGATACCTGATTCGCATTTCTGTGGATCGCCACCCTGGCAACCCAGAGCGCTCCAATCAGCTCTACCGAGAGAATCCTCTGAACTGGGATGAGTTGGGGCTCACAGCAAGCATTGCAGGCGAATCTATAGGGTGGCGAGTCCAGCATGATCGCGACGCATTCAAAGAGGTCTGGCTCCTCTTCGAGAATGAATACGGACGCTATCCACTATACCCCGGCGAGACGGCATGGCTGGAGTATTCATACACAGTCAGCGATGAAAAGTGGGGAACCTGGTTTCAGCGCGCCATTCGTCTACCCACCAATCGGCTCAGCGTAAAGCTGGACTTCCCTACCTCGCTGGACCCCGTGGTATGGGGGTCAGAGACCACCATGACAGCCGAAGCCTTCCCCTTTCGGACGGCTATCCAGCGCGATGAAAATGGAGACCGGCGAGTCTTTTCCTGGAGCACCGACGAACCACCGCTACATGCCCGCTACCGGCTGGAATGGAAATTCCGCGCCCGCCCGAACACTGAGGAGACCGGCTCCGACATGACGCCGACGAGCGCCAGTCAGAAGATGCAGAGCATCGGGATTATCCAAGAAGGAGACCCGATCCTTTCTCGGGTTGCGCGGCCTTTCTCCCTTCCGGAAGAAGCAGAAGACGCACGTCGGGTCGTAGCCGAATTGGCATCTGCGGCCGATCGCGCCGACACCATCCACGTATTCAGTAAGGGTATGGGGGTGGCGGCGCCTCAGATCGGCATCGACCGGGCAGCCGCAATCGTTCGAACGCCTAGCGGTGAGACAATTACCCTGCTAAATCCACACGTCATCGAAGAATCCGCACAGGCTGACGAGCAGTACGAGGGGTGCTGGAGTTTCTTCGACGTGCGCGGAATGGTCCCGCGCCCGTTGAGTATCAGCGTGGAACACCAAGACATCAATGGCGAGCGACACATCACGCTATTTGAGCACGGAGTAGCCCGGCTAGTTGGGCACGAAATCGACCACCTCGAAGGAGTCCTTTACCGAAAGCGAATGCGGCCCGGAGTGGAGCCGATTCCAGTAGCCAAATATCGAGGGACCGGCCAAGGCTGGCAGTACCGCAACGGCAGCGCCAGTAGCACGAAATGAGGTGCGGCCCACGGCCGCGCGACCCTTGGCAGTTCGCTCCGCTCGCGCGCGATGGCCGCCGTAGCCCGTACGGCGCCGTCGCGCTCGTCACCGGTCGACCGCTCTGCACAAGCAAGAGGAGCACGGCCCGCCGCGGGTGCTCCTCTTGCCCTATGCATCGGCGGACTGCGGCGGTCAGATGAAGACACCACCTTGCCCGGCCGGAGGTGGTGTCTTCTGCGTTCCCGCGGGCTCAGCGTCCGCAGCGTCCGCAACTCGCCCCCTACTAAGAGCATCCCTGACCTGCAAAAAGAGGCTCTTAGTAACAGAGCGTGTCCGGACGCTGCGGACGCTAGCGGACGCTAAACATTTTGTTTAGCGTCCGCAGGAACGGTGCAGGTCAGAGGGGGTGATCAGCGTCCGGCGGACGCTGCGGACGCTATCTTCCCTCAACTCTCTAGTAAGAGAGAAAGAGGGCTCTTCAGGAGGGGGGATCGCGGCATGAACGGCCGCATGCCCCCCCACTGAAGAGCCATGAGCGACTTCCAGCGGGGGAGAGGCCGACGACGCCTCGCCTCGCCTGCCGTCTGCCCCTTGGAAGGCACCCACGAGGGCCTTCCAAGAGGAGCACGGCGCCCAACTCCGACGGCGGCCCCGCGCGAGCGCAGCGAGCCACCAAGGGGCGCGCGGCCTTGGGCCGCTCCTTCTTGTCCTTCCCTGCGACGGCCCGGCGGCCGGGCGCGGTCCGGCCGGGCCCGCTAGCGATCCGGCGGTACCCCTTGCAGAGGCGCCGAACGGCCCGATTCGGGGGTCTGTCCAGATAGCTCGCTAATCGCTAACGTGCTGGTCACCAGCCGTTTTGGCCGCTATCGGGGGCGCTAACGTTATCGGTCCCTGCTGCTAGCGCTGGAGGCTCTGCGGGCTCCGAGCCGGGCCGTCTGTGGGCCGTCCTAGGGTGGCCAACGGCGACAGATGACGACAGGCGTTGACGGCATAAGGCTAGGAAACTGGCGGGCCGCGGCACAAAGCCACAGCCCGCCAGAGGTGTTGATCACTACAGCCGGAAGTGACGCACGCGCGCGTGCGGCGTGTCCGAGGGCGGTCCCGGATCGGGGCCGCCCTCGTCGCACGGGCGCGGGGGCCGGTGTCGGGCCCGTCGGCGATACTGGAAGACGCTGAACGCATCAGGGAAAGGCCAGGACGTGACTGAGATCGAGATCGGGCGTGGCAAGCGGGGCCGCCGGGCGTATGCCTTCGACGACATCGCCGTCGTCCCCAGCCGCCGTACGCGGGACCCGAAGGAGGTCTCGATCGCCTGGCAGATCGACGCCTACCGTTTCGAGCTGCCCTTCCTGGCCGCCCCCATGGACTCGGTCGTCTCCCCGGCCACCGCGATCCGCATCGGCGAGCTGGGCGGCCTGGGCGTGCTGAACCTGGAGGGGCTGTGGACGCGGTACGAGGACCCGCGCCCGCTGCTCGACGAGATCGCCGGACTGCCCGCCGAGGCGGCGACGCGCCGGCTCCAGGAGGTCTACGCGGCGCCCATCCGCGAGGAGCTGATCGGCGCGCGCATCAAGGAGGTGCGCGACTCCGGTGTGGTCACGGCGGCCGCGCTGTCCCCGCAGCGCACGGCCCAGTTCTCCAAGGCCGTGGTGGACGCGGGCGTCGACATCTTCGTCATCCGCGGTACGACGGTCTCCGCGGAGCACGTGTCGTCCTCGCACGAGCCGCTGAACCTCAAGCAGTTCATCTACGAGCTGGACGTCCCGGTGATCGTCGGCGGCTGCGCCACGTACACGGCGGCCCTGCACCTGATGCGCACGGGCGCGGCCGGTGTGCTGGTCGGCTTCGGCGGCGGCGCCGCGCACACCACGCGCAACGTGCTCGGCATCCAGGTGCCGATGGCGACCGCGGTCGCGGACGTGGCCGCGGCGCGCCGCGACTACATGGACGAGTCCGGCGGCCGGTACGTGCACGTGATCGCGGACGGCGGCGTCGGCTGGTCCGGTGACCTGCCCAAGGCGATCGCCTGCGGCGCCGACTCGGTGATGATGGGCTCCCCGCTGGCCCGCGCCACCGACGCGCCCGGCAAGGGCCACCACTGGGGCATGGAGGCGGTCAACGAGGAACTGCCCCGCGGGATGAAGGTCGACCTGGGCACGGTGGGCACGATCGAGGAGATCCTCACCGGTCCGTCCCACACCCCCGACGGCTCGATGAACTTCTTCGGCGCGCTGCGCCGTGCCATGGCGACCACCGGCTACAGCGAACTGAAGGAGTTCCAGCGGGTGGAGGTCACGGTGGCGGACTCGCAGCACCGGCGCTGAGCCACGGTGACAGCGCGCCCGGCCTGAGCGACGGCGCCCGGCCTGAGCAAGGGCGCCCGAGCCGGTCCAAAGGGCTCGGCCGCCGCCACAAGCCTGTGAGCCTGTGCGGACGGCCGGGCCCTTCCGCATGCCTGAGGGTCCGTATGCCCGAAGGGCGGGCGGTCACGGCCGGGCGGGGGCGTGAACGGCGTGCGTGGGGCACGCGGTTGCATTCGGGGCGATTGTGGGCTGAACGGGCGTATCCAGCCGGTAGTTTCAGTGATCGGCGACCCGGTTCTCCGGGGCGCCCCCTTCCAAGGACACGGTTCCGGACCCCGGCCCTCGGGGCCCGGCCCGAATTCCGACGGACCGCCCTACCGGGCCTCTGGGCGGCATCGTGGAAGGGGGCGCGCCCATGGGCCGTCACCGCAGGCCCACCCGCTGGGACGACATCCGGCTCCGGCTGGTGAAGTTCAGGAGGAGGTGGATCTTGCGCATTTACGGAAAGTGAGCGGCCACCCCCAAGAGAACTAGGGGTGGACACTCCGTTCACTTTTCTGGAGCCCGCCGCAGTACCGGCTGCGGTGGGCTCCACCTCTTTGTACGGTACCGGATTCGTTGTGGGGCGGTCCGGCGCCGGAGGAGGTGGATCTTGCGGATTTACGGAAAGTGAGCGGCCACCCCTATAGAGACTAGGGGTGGACACTCCGTTCACTTTTCTGGAGCCCACCGCAGTGGCCACTGCGGTGGGCTCCACCTCTTTGTACGGTACCGGCCCGCGAACGCCGTCTGCCACCGGCGCTGGAGCAACCCGCGCCGCACGCGCCCCCCTTCACAACCGGTGCGCCGCCCCCGTGGGTGTGGCCCCCCGGGTGTCCAGCAGCAGTTGCGCCTTCACCGACAGGCCCTGCATGTCGTAGGTGCGGTGCTGCTGGAGGAGGATCGTGAGGTCGGCGTCGGCCGCGGCCTCGTAGAGCGAGTCGGCGCGGGGGACCGGACGGTCCAGGACGTTCCAGGAGGCCACGTGGGGGTCGTGGTAGCTGACCGAGGCGCCCAGCTCCATCAGCCGGATCGCGACCTCGCGGGCGGGGGTGCCCCGCTGGTCGGCGAGGTCGGCCTTGTAGGTGACGCCGAGCAGGAGCACGCGCGCGCCGCGGGCCGACTTGCCGTGCTCGTTGAGGAGGGCCGCGGCCCGCTGGACGACGTACCGGGGCATGCGGCCGTTGACCTGCTGGGCCAGCTCCACCATGCGCAGCGGGCGGCCGGCGTGGCCGGTCAGGTCCTGCGGGACGCCGTGGCCGCCGACCCCGGGGCCCGGCCGGAACGCCTGGAAGCCGAACGGTTTGGTCTCCGCGCAGCGGATGACGTCCCACAGGTCGACGCCCAAGTCGTGGCACAGGACGGCCATCTCGTTGACCAGGGCGATGTTGACGTGCCGGAAGTTCGTCTCCAGCAGTTGCACCGTCTCCGCCTCGCGCGGTCCACGCGCGCGTACCACCTTGTCGGTCAGCCGCGCGTAGAACGCCGCGGCGGACTCGGTGCAGGCCGGGGTGAGGCCGCCGATCACCTTGGGCGTGTTGGCCGGGGTGTGCTCCCGGTTGCCGGGGTCGACCCGGCTGGGCGCGTAGGCGAGATGGAAGTCGCGGCCCGCGCGCAGCCCCGAGCCCTGCTCCAGCAGGGGCCGCAGGAACTCCTCGGTGGTGCCCGGGTGCACCGGCGACTCCAGGATCACCGTGGTGTGCGGGCGCAGCCACTCGGCCAGGGTGCGGGCGGCGGCCTCCACCTGGCTCAGGTCGAGTCCGCCGTCCGCGGCCCGGGGGGTCGGCGCGCAGATCACGGCGGTGCGCACCCGGCCGAGCCCGGCCGGGTCGGTGGCCCGCCGGAAGCCCTCCGAGAGCATCCGGCGCAGTTCGGCGGGACTGAGCGGGCCGGCCTCCGGTCCGGTGGCGTAGCCGAGTGTGGGGATGCCGGCGGCCACGGCTGCCTGGGCGAGGGGCAGGCCGTAGGGACCGAGTCCGATGACGGCGAGGTCTGCGGGCATGGCGTGGGCCGTCCTTCCCAATAACCGAAGCGGGGCAGGTGCGCAAGCCCGGTGGACAGGACGGACGAGCGCACTGTCACACTAGGAGTAAATATGACCGTGATGTGGGATTGTGTTCCTGTGTCTTCCGGTGGTCCCTCGCTGGTCACGCGGTCGTTGTCCACAGGCCGGGGCCGCGTGGTGGCTGAAGTCGGGCAACCCGGTCAGAATTTGGGCAGGGGGTGGGGACGAGCCGGGCTTCGCCCACCGGGTGCGGCCGATGCGACCGACAGCGGGAGGCAGCGGTGAGGACAGCGACACTGGGGCCGGGACAGCGCGCGGAGGCACTCGCGGGCATGGCCGAGCGCGAACTGGACATTCTGGTGGTGGGCGGCGGAGTGGTCGGCGCGGGCACCGCGCTGGACGCGGTCACCCGGGGCCTGACCACCGGCCTGGTCGAGGCCCGCGACTGGGCGTCGGGCACGTCCAGCAGGTCCAGCAAGCTGATCCACGGCGGCCTGCGCTATCTGGAGATGCTGGACTTCGCGCTCGTGCGTGAGGCCCTGAAGGAGCGCGGCCTGCTGCTGGAGCGGCTGGCGCCGCACCTGGTCAAGCCCGTGCCGTTCCTCTACCCGCTCCAGCACAAGGGCTGGGAGCGGCTGTACGCCGGGTCGGGCGTCGCGCTCTACGACGCGATGTCGATGGCCCGTGACCACGGCCGGGGGCTGCCGGTGCACCGCCACCTGAGCCGCCGTCACGCCCTGCGCGTCGCCCCCGCCCTGCGCAAGGACGCCCTGGTCGGCGCGTTGCAGTACTACGACGCCCAGGTGGACGACGCCCGCTATGTGGCGACCCTGGTGCGCACCGCGGCGTCGTACGGCGCGAAGGTCGCCAACCGTGCCCGGGTGACCGCCTTCCTGCGCGAGGGCGAGCGGGTGGTCGGCGTCCGGGTGCAGGACGTGGAGGCGGGCGGGGAGTACGAGATCCACGCCAAGCAGGTCGTCAACGCCACCGGCGTGTGGACCGACGACACCCAGGCGATGGTGGGGGAGCGGGGCCAGTTCCACGTCCGTGCCTCCAAGGGCATCCACCTGGTCGTGCCCAAGGACCGCATCCACTCCTCGTCCGGGCTGATCCTGCGTACGGAGAAGTCCGTCCTGTTCGTCATACCGTGGGGGCGGCACTGGATCGTCGGCACCACCGACACCGACTGGGACCTGGACAAGGCCCACCCGGCCGCCTCCAGCGCGGACATCGACTATCTGCTGGAGCACGTCAACTCGGTGCTCGCGGTGCCGCTGACACGCGACGACGTCCAGGGCGTGTACGCGGGACTGCGCCCGCTGCTCGCCGGGGAGTCCGACGCGACCAGCAAGCTCTCGCGGGAGCACACCGTGGCGCATCCGGCACCGGGGCTCGTCGTGGTCGCCGGCGGCAAGTACACGACGTACCGGGTGATGGCGAAGGACGCGGTCGACGAGGCGGTGCACGGCCTCGACATGCGCGTCGCCGACTGCGTCACCGAGGACATCCCACTGCTGGGCGCGGAGGGCTACCAGGCGATGTGGAACGCGCGTGCGCGGATCGCCGCCCGCACCGGGCTGCACGTGGTGCGCATCGAGCACCTGCTGAACCGGTACGGGTCGATGGCGGACGAGGTCCTGGACCTGGTCGCCGCCGACCCCTCGCTGGGCGAGCCCTTGCAGGCGGCCGACGACTACCTGCGCGCCGAGATCGTGTACGCCGCCACGCACGAGGGCGCGCGGCACCTGGACGACGTGCTGACCCGCCGGACCAGGATCTCGATCGAGACCTTCGACCGCGGCACCCGCAGCGCCCGCGAGGCCGCCGAACTCATGGGGGCCGTCCTCGGCTGGGACAAGAACCAGATCGAACGTGAGGTCGCGCACTACGAGAAGCGGGTGCAGGCCGAGCGGGAGTCCCAGTTGCAGCCCGACGACCTCACGGCGGACGCGGCGCGGCTGGGGGCGCCGGACATCGTGCCCCTCTGACCGGGCGTCGCGCCGCCCCGGCCCGGCCGGCTGGACGCGGCGTGCCCGCCGGCCGGCCCTTGTCGCTCCGCTTCCGTGCGGCGCGGCCCGACATCACTCGAACGGGTGCCGTGAACCGGGATCTTTGTTCGCGGCCCGCCCGTTCCAAGAGATGTGGGGGCGGGATTCGGCCAGGAGCGGGGAGGGTCCGCGGCCCGCTTCCGCCGCCGCACCCGGGCCGCGTGCGGCGGGCCGGGAGCAGGCGGCGGCGGACGGACGGGGGCAGGACGACGGCACCCTGGGCGTCGGCCACTTGTCGGGTGAGAGACAATGGTGGCTCTGTCAGGGCGGGTTGCATGAGGGGACGCATGTCGGACGCGGAGCGGGCGGGGACATCCCGTCAGGACAAGAGCGGACGTCTCCTCGCCGGGCGGTACCGGCTGGGAGAAGTGCTCGGCCGCGGCGGCATGGGCACGGTGTGGCGGGCCGAGGACGAGACCCTGGGCCGGACCGTCGCCGTCAAGGAGCTGCGGTTCCCGTCCAACATCGACGAGGACGAGAAGCGGCGCCTGATCACGCGGACCCTGCGCGAGGCCAAGGCGATCGCGCGGATCCGCAACAACAGCGCCGTCACCGTCTTCGACGTGGTCGACGAGGACGACCGGCCGTGGATCGTGATGGAACTGGTGGAGGGGAAATCCCTCGCCGAGGCCATCCGCGAGGACGGCCTGCTCACGCCGAAGCGCGCGGCCGAGGTCGGGCTCGCGATCCTCGACGTGCTGCGCTCGGCCCACCGCGAGGGCATCCTGCACCGCGACGTGAAGCCGTCCAACGTGCTGATCGCCGAGGACGGCCGGGTCGTGCTCACCGACTTCGGCATCGCCCAGGTCGAGGGTGACCCGTCCATCACCTCCACCGGCATGCTCGTCGGCGCGCCCTCCTACATCTCCCCGGAGCGGGCCCGCGGGCACAAACCGGGACCGGCGGCCGACCTGTGGTCCCTCGGCGGCCTGCTGTACGCGGCGGTGGAAGGCATCCCGCCGTACGACAGGGGGTCGGCGATCGCGACGCTGACCGCGGTGATGACGGAGCCCCTGGAGGAGCCCAAGAACGCGGGCCCGCTCAAGGACGTGATCCGCGGGCTGCTCACCAAGGACGCGGCCAAGCGGCTGGACGACGCGGGCGCCCGGGCCATGCTCAACGCGGTGATCCACGCGCCTGAGCCGGAGCCCGAGCCGGAGCCGCTGGACGCCACGCGGGTTGTTCCGCTGCCGGCGCAGCCCGACGGGGCCGCGGACAAGGCCCCGTCGAGCGGCGGCAAGCGGAGCGAGGAGGCCGCGGAGAGGCTGCGCGGCGCGCTGCGTTCGGTGCGCAAGGCCGCGGGGGCGGCCACGGCCGCGGCCGCGGGCCGGGCGGCGGGAAGCGGCGAGGGCACGGCGGCGGACGCGGACGAGGCCGCGCCGGACGCGGGCGCCCCGGCTTCCGGTGCGTCGGGCGCGACCGGCTCCGCCTCCCCGTCCGCTTCGGCCGGCCCGGCGGCATCGGGCGCGGACGCGAAGCCCGCGACGGCGAGACCGAGTTCCGGGTGGCCCGTGGTGCCGCCGCCGGATCTGCCGCCGCGGTCGGTGCCCCGGGCACCGCTCACGGACGTGGTGCCCAAGCGCACGTTGGTGATCATCGCCGTGGTGGTGGCACTCGTGGTGCTCGGCACGGTGCTCGCCCTCACCCTCGGTGACGGCAACGGCTCCAAGAACGCGAAGGACGGCGGGGACACCAAGCCGGTGGCGAGTGCGGGCGTCAGCGCGGACAGCAAGGACGGCAAGAAGGGCGGCGGCACCGGCACGGACGGCGAGACCGCGGACTCCTCGGCCACGGGCACGGCGGACACCGCGACGGGCTCCGCGTCCGGAGCGGGCGCCGACCCGAGCAAGAGCGCGGACCACGACGCCACTTCCGGCGCATCGAACTCCAGTGGCAACGGCGGAGCGCCCGTGGTGGCGACGCACCAGGGGAAGCAGTACTCCATCGGCCTGCCCGCGGGCTGGAAGTACCAGTCCTCGGACGCCGCCGGGGACCGGTTCACCGGACCCGACGGACAGAAGCTCCTCGTCGCCTGGACCAGCACCCCCAAGGACGACCCGGTGGCGGACTGGAAGAACCAGGAACGCGACATGAGACGTTCCCAGTACCAGCGGATCCGCATAGCGAAGGTGGACTACCGCGGCTGGAACACGGCCGACTGGGAGTTCACCTACGTGGACGGCGGCACGAAGTACCGCACCGTCGACCGGGGTTTCGTGGTCGACGGGCGGGCCGGATACGCGCTGATGTACACCGCGAAGTCCGCGCAGTGGAACAGCGAATTGCGCACGGGCACCTGGAAGACGCTGACGGCGTCCTTCGAACCCAAGGTCTGAGACGGGCCGCTCCGGTTTCGGGGAGTGACAATCCGGTCAAGCCCTCAATGCGGGTTGCCTCCGGCACGTATCGTGAGTGGTTGCGGACCGTACGCATCCAGGAATCCCAACCGAACGGGCCGTACGGCGAACGGAATTGAGAGACAGGGCAGCCGGGGGAGGCAACGTGGACGACTACGCGGGTCGGGTGCTCGCCGACCGCTACCGCCTGCCCCTGCCGCCCTCCGACGAGTACGAACTCACCGAGACCCGCGCCTTCGACACCTACAGCGGGCAGGAAGTGCTGATCCGGCAGGTGCCGTTGCCCGAGGTCGTCGAGGCGGAGGTACTCGACGCGGACGGGCTGCCCGACGGTTTCACCGCCCGTGACCACGGCTCGCGGCGGCCCCCGGAGGCCCGCGCGGCGACCCGGCGGCCCTTGGACCCGGCGGTGCGGCGCGCCGTCGAGGCGGCGCAGGCCGCCGCCCGTATCCCGGACCATCCGCGGCTCGACCAGGTCTTCGACGTGTTCGCCGAGGGCGGTTCGCTGTGGATCGTCAGTGAATGGGTCGCGGCGCGCCCGCTGTCCGCGCTGCTGGTCGAGCACCCGCTGACGCCCTATCGGGCGGCCGAGGTCGCCTCCGACGTCCTGATGGCGCTGCGGGTGCTGCACGCGCACGGCTGGGTGCACCGCAACATCACCGCCCGTACGGTCCTGGTCTGCGACGACGGCCGGGTGATGCTGACCGGTCTCGCGGTCGGCGCGGCTGAGGAGGCGCTGTCCGGCTACGACCCGGTACCGCCTCCGGAGGAGCCGGAGGGCACCGGCCCGCAGGGCTTTTCCGGCCCCGGCGGCCTTGTCGGCCCTCGCGGCCCCGGCGAACCCGTCGGCCGGAGCGACCCGGCCGGACAGGCTCCGGCACCCCGCGGCGCGCTCGGGCCCGGCGGCACGGTGGGGCCCGGCCTGTCGAGTAGGACCGGCGGTGCGCTCGGTCCCGGCGGTCCCGGCGGTCCCGGCGGTGAGTTTGGGGCCGGTGGGGCTGGTCGTGCGGTTGGTGGTGCCGGTGGGCCTGTCGGACCTGGTGGGACGTTCGGGTCCGGTGGTGCGGGTGGCCTCGGTGGAGGTCGTGCGGTTGGTGGGTCCGGCGGTCCGGCTGGGCCGAGCGGCGAGGGTGGTTCCGGTGGGCCCGGTCACGTGGGTCCGGACGGGTCCGGTCCTGCGGCCGGCGGTCCCGGTGGGCCCGTCGGTCCGGGCAGGGCGTTCGGGGCCGGCGGTCCCGACGGGCCCGGTGGTGTCGTCGGGCGGGGCGGTTCCGCGGTGCCCGGCGGGAGCGGGGACGATGTCGGCCGGACCGGCGGAGGCGGTGGCGGGACGTCGGAGGGCGCCGATCCCGAGGCCGCCCGGCGAGCCGCGATCCAGGCGCGAGCCGTGGGCGGGCGACCGGCGCCCGGTGCGGAGGGCACCGACGGGACCGGGACCCCGGGAGCGCAGGGCCGTCCCGCGCCGGAGAGCGGCGAGGACATCAGGGCCGCCCGCGCCGGGGCGATCGCCGCGTACCGGGCAGGCGCCCGGGCCGCCGCCCGCGTACAGGAGGCACAGCAGAACGGGCGCCCCGCGCTGCCCGGGGCCCGGCCGCCCGCCGACGGCGACACCGGTGCCGCGTACCGGGCAGGGGGCGCCGCCCCGGCGCCGTATCCCCCCGGCCAGGACACGGACCGACGGACCGGTGACACATCCCCCGGACAGATAGCCGACCCCTATGGCGTGCGTGCCACGCCCTGGCACGGGGCGTCCCCGCGCGGCACCCAGGGCGGGGACCCGCAGCGGACGGCGCTCCCGCAGGGCGGCCACCCGCCGGTGCCTTCCGGCGCGGCCCAGCCGCCCCGGGCCGCCGCCGACTCCGCACCGGCGCCCGCCCACTGGGGCGGACCGGCCGTCCCCGCCGGGCGGGGCCCCGCCACCGCGCTCGCCGCGGAACGGGCGCGTCAGGTGCGGATGACCGTGGTGGGCCCGGTGACCGAGCGCTGGGCGCCCGAGCAGGCCGGACCGGTGCACGAGAACTGGCAGTTGGCCGCCCCGATCGGTCCCGTGACCGACCTGTGGGCGCTCGGCGCGCTGCTGTTCAGAGCCGTCCAGGGCCACGCGCCGTACCCGGAGGAGTCGACGGCCGAGCTGGTCCAGCTGGTGTGCGCGGAGCCGCCCGCCTTCGCGGAGGAGTGCGGGCCGCTGCGCCCGGTCGTCGAGTCACTGCTGCGCCAGGACCCCACCGAGCGCCCGGACTTCGAGGAGCTGAGCGGCTGGCTGCGTTCGCTGGTGCGGTCCGCGCCCGAGCCGGACGCGGGTACGCACGTCGTCCCCGCGCCGCCCGCCGACCCGAAGCGGCTGCCGATACTGCGCCGCCGCGGCGAACTGGTCCGCAGACGGCGGGCCCGGCTGTCTGCCGACAGCCCGCACGGGCGGCACAAGCGGGCCCGGGACCAGACCGGTTCCCCGCGCCGCCTGGGCCGCACCCTGCTCCTGCTGGTCCTGCTCCTGATGGTGGGCGGGGTCGCGTACGCGATGCTGTTCATGCCGAAGGCGGGCAGTACCGGCGCCTCCGACGGCAACCGGACCGGGACCACCGGACAGGTGGGCCGGACGGCCACGCCCTCGGGCGAGCCGGGCACCGGCCCCTCGGCGGGCGCGTCCGAGGAGTCCTCCTCGGCGCCTTCCGCCGAGACGCAGACCACCTCCGGCGCCTCCGTCGCGGACGGTTTCACCCTGCGCAACGACCCCGACGGCTTCCAGATCGCCGTCGCCGACGGCTGGGACCGCACGCCCCGCAACGGCCGCGCCCAGGTGGTCTACAGCCACGGTGACTTCCAGCTCATCGTCGTACCGGGCCGGGACAGCACGGCCGAGTACGGCAGCGACCCCATGGTCTACCAGCGGGACAAGGAGAGCGAGCTGCGGCCCTACCGTGCCTCCAGCTGGGCCACCGCCTCCGGCCTCAGGACCATCGAGGTGGGCGGCCGGACCATGGCGGAGGGGCAGTTCACCTGGACCGACGAGCAGGGGCGCGACCTGTTCGTCCGCAACATCGCGATCCTCTTGAACGGCCGTTACCACGTGGTGCAGGTGCGCGGTCCGGAGGCCCAGCGGGACGAGGTCACAAGGCTGTATGAGCAGGCGTCGCAGTCGTACAAGTTCACCCGCTGACGCCCACCCCGGATCGGTTCCCGCGGGCTTGCGGAAGCGAAAACCGTCACAGTGCGGTCTCCGTGGTGCCCCGGATGTTCCATGAACGTCAGCCGGTCCTTAGTCTGAGCCTGTCAAGAGCATTGCGGGGCAACGTGAATCAGATGCAGGGCCTGCTCATCGCGGGCCGCTACCGGATCGCCGAATCCATCGGCAGCGGGGGCATGGGCCGGGTATGGCGTGCACACGACGAGGTGCTGCACCGGGCGGTCGCCATCAAGGAGTTGACCGCCGCCCTCTACGTCTCCGACAGTGACCAGGCCGTGCTGCTCGCCCGTACCCGGGCGGAGGCCCGTGCGGCGGCCCGCATCAACCACTCGGCCGTCGTCACCGTGCACGACGTACTGGAACACGACGGCCGTCCGTGGATCGTGATGGAGCTGGTCGAGGGCAACTCGCTGGCCGACGAGGTCAAGGAGCGGGGGCGGGTCGAGCCGCGGGAGGCCGCGCGCATCGGGATATGGGTGCTGCGGGCGCTGCGCGCCGCGCACGCCGCCGGTGTGCTGCACCGGGACGTCAAGCCGGGCAACGTACTGCTCGGACGGGACGGCCGTGTCCTGCTCACCGACTTCGGCATCGCCCAGATAGAGGGCGACTCCACCATCACCCGCACCGGCGAGGTCGTCGGCTCGGTCGACTACCTCGCCCCGGAGCGGGTACGCGGCCACGACCCGGGCCCCTCCTCCGACCTGTGGGCGCTGGGCGCGACGCTGTACACGGCGGTGGAAGGCCGGTCGCCGTTCCGCCGTACCTCACCGCTGTCCACTATGCAGGCGGTCGTCGAGGAGGAGGCCGGGGACCCGGTCCACGCCGGTCCGCTCGGGCCCGTCATCACCGCTCTGCTGAGCAAGGACCCCGCGGACCGGCCGGACATGGGGGAAGCGGAGCAGATGCTCGCGGAGGCGGCGGAGGGCCGGCGGCCCGGCGCCGCGCAGGCGTACGTACCGACGCAGAACGTGTCGGTCCACCCGGCGGAGTACATCGAGTACCGCTCGGCCACCGGGACCGGCTGGTCCAACTCGGCGATACCGCCCGCCCCTGGCACGGTGGCGACGGCACAGGACCACGCCGCGGTACCGGATGACGCGGCGGCACCCGCCGGACCTCGGCCCCGGCGCCGCCGCCTGCGCACCTTCGCCCTCGTGGTCGCCCTGGCCGCCGTCCTGGGCGGGGGCACCGCGGCGGCGCTGCACGAATTCGGCTCCGGGAACAAGGACGACGGCGCGGCCCTGACCACGCCGGACAGCACGGGCACCGCGGCACCCGCCGGCGGCGGGTCCACCCCCGCCCCCTCGGACGGCGCGTCCGACCCCGCCGGCTCCATCCCGGCCGACTGGAAGACCGTCAACGATCCTCTGGGCTTCAGCCTGGCGCTGCCGAAGACCTGGGAGCGGCAGGTGTACAGCATCGAGGGCGACCTGAAGCAGATCGACTACACACCCGACGGTGGCGAGCACTTCATCCGCATCTCCGTCGACGGCTCGCCGGACTTCGCCGACCCCCATCAGCACCAGATGGACCTGCAACAGCAGTTGTCCGGGCTCGTCGACTACCAGCAGGTGTCCCTGGAGCAGAATACCTACCGCGACCGCCCGGGGTCGCTGTGGGAGTACACCTGGACCGCACAGGCGAAGGACACGCAATTCCCGGGACCGCGGCACGCCATCGACGAGGCGTACATGTCCCGGGACGGCATCGAGTACGCGATCTACATGTCGTCGCCCGAGTCGGATTGGGCGACGACGAACAAGCAGTTCAAGACGGTTCTGCAGAGCTGGCAACAGCCGTAGCGGCGTCCGGCCGGACGAACATCCTGGTCCCCCGGGCCGTCGGCCCGGGGGACCAGGGTTCGGATCTCGCCCGGGAACGACTTGAGGAACGACCTCGGGAATGACCTCGGGAATGACTCAGGGCGACGACGAGCAAACAGTTCCCCCTGAGTGCCGCAGAGTCGGCAACCGGCCGAAGGCTGACACGCTTGGCCGGTCGACGCCCCGGAAGGGGAGCGTCCGGTGCGGCATGATGGCCCCATGGGGACCGACGGGGACGACTTCCGCGTGATCGCGGACCGTTACCGCCTGGAGGCCAGACTCGGGCGTGGCGGGATGGGCGTCGTGTGGCGCGCGGCCGACCAGTTGCTGGGGCGACTGGTGGCGGTCAAGGAACTCACCCAGGACGCCTCCCTCGCGGACGACGACGCCCGGCTCTACCGCGACCGCACCCTGCGTGAGGCCCGCGCGGTGGCCCAGCTGCACCATCCGCACATCATCGTCGTGCACGACGTCGTCGAACACGACGAACGCTCCTACATCGTCATGGAGCTGATCGACGGCGTGTCGCTCGCCGACCGGATCGCGGGACACGGACCGGTCGACGCCGACGAGGCCGCACGCATCGGCATCGGCCTGCTCAGCGCGTTGCGCACCGCGCACGCCGCCGGTGTCCTGCACCGCGACATCAAGCCCGCGAACGTCCTGATCGAGTCCGACACCGACCGGGTCGTCCTCACCGACTTCGGGATCGCCCAGGTCGCGGGCGCCACCACGCTCACCGAGACCGGCTCCTTCGTGGGCTCGCCCGAGTACACCGCGCCCGAACGGATGGCCGGGACCCGGACCGGGCCCGAGTCCGACCTGTGGTCGCTGGGCGCGTTGCTGTGTACGGCGCTCAGCGGCGAGTCGCCGTTCCGGCGCGACTCGCTCGGCGGCATCCTGCACGCCGTCGTGTCCGACGAGATCCGGCCGCCCGCGCAGGCCGAGCCGCTGCTGCCGGTCGTCCGGGGCCTATTGGAACGCGACCCGGAGCGGCGGCTGAACGCGGCGGAGGCGGAGCGGATGCTGCGCGCGTTCCGGGAGACCGGCCGCACACCGCCGGCGGCCGGCGTGTCCCGGCCGGCCAGCCTGTACACGCCGACCCAGCGGGACGTGCCGAGGCCCGCGCTCCCCGACCGGCAGCCGGTACGGCCGTCCCCGCGGGCCGTGCTGGTGGCGGCGCTGCTGGTCGCGGCGATGACCGGGGCGGGCGTGTCGGCGGCGGTGCTGCTGCTCGACCGCAGCGGAGAGGGCGGCGGCACGCCGGGGCCGGCGCCGGGCACGTCGGCGAGCGCGTCCACCCCGGCATCTGCGTCCACCTCGGTGACCGCGTCCGTGTCGGCGACCGGGTCGGACCCGGCGACCGCGTCCGGGGCGTCGAACGGGCCGCCCTCGCCCACCGCGGCGGCCGACCACCCCGTCACCACCTCCGGCATCCGCCCGGCACCCGCGGGCTATCGCACCGCACAGGACCCGGCCGGTTTCTCCTTCGCCGTACCCGAGGACTTCACCCGCGAACGCCAGGGCGAGCGCGTCTTCTACCTGTCACCGGGGGAGACCTTCCGGCTCGGCGTCAAGGTCACCGCCCCCGGACCGGGCGGCCCGCTCGGGGTGATGCGCCGGGCGGCGGACCAAGGCCCGCGCACGAACCCCGGTTACCGCGACGGCCGGGTCGTCCGTACGACGCACGACGGACTTCCGGCCGCGCTCTGGGAGTTCAGCTGGGGCGGCTTCAACGTGGTGGAAGGCCCACGGCACACCTACGACCTCTGCTGGGAGGAGAACGGCCGGCTGTACGACGTGTGGGTGTCGGCGCCAGTGGGGAAGGCCCGCGAGGCCCGGGAGTACTTCGACGTGGCACTCGACACCTTCGTCCGGGAATGACGTCGCACCCGCGAGGCGACCACGACCACTTGCTCTGCGACGCCACGGTCACGCGGCGCCGGGGGCACCGGACCGGCTGCCGTGGGACGAAGGCCGACGACACGCGCGGGCGGTGGCCGCGCGCGTCGACAAGGACGCGCCGCGCACGGTACTGATGGGGCATGAGTGATGACGGTGCAGATGCACCTGAGGCCGACGGGCGTCTGATAGGCGGCCGGTACCGGCTGTTGGAGCGCGTCGGCTCCGGCGGAGCGGCCGACGGCGCCGCCACCGGCAGGGTCTGGCGGGCCGTCGACGAGGCGGCCGACCGCGAAGTCGCCGTCAAGCAGCCGCTGTCGCCGCTGTCGTACCCGTCGGACCTGCCGGACCCCTCGTACCCGCCAGGCCCGTCGTACCCGCCGGACCCGCGCGTCGCCAACCGGCTCCAGCACGAGGCACGCGCCGCCGCCCGGGTGGACCACCCGTCCGCCGTCTCCATCCTGGACGTCGTCCTCGACGACGGGCTCCCGTGGATCGTCATGGAGTTGATCCACGGAGAGTCGCTCGGCACGGTGCTGCGCCGCGGTCCGCTGCCGCCCGCCGAAACCGCGCGCATCGGCCTCGCCGTCCTCGGCGCGTTGCGCGCGGCGCACGCCGTCGGCATCGTGCACCGGGACGTCAAACCGGCCAACGTCCTGATCGAGTCCGGAACGGACCGCATCGTCCTCACCGACTTCGGCACCTGGTACGGCAGTCCCACGGCCCCCTCCGACCCCGTCGACCCCCTCGGCCGCCCCCGTGACTTCCTCGCCCCTGAGCGGATGTCCCGGCCGGGCGCCGGACCCGCCTCCGATCTCTGGTCCCTGGGCGCGCTGCTGTATGTGACCGTCGAGGGCCACGCGCCCTTTTCCCGGACGACCGCCGGTTCGGGGACCGGACCTTCTGTCTCCGGAACCTCTGTCTCTGGACCTTCTGTCTCCGGAACCTCTGCCTCCGTAGCTTCTGGCTCTGGAGCCTCTACGTCCGTAGCCTCCGCGTCCGGCGTGCTTCCGTCCGGCGTGCCCTTGTCCCGCCTGTCCGAGGCCACGGCCGCCGAACTCCGGCCCCCCGGCTACGAGCGCGCCGGTCCGCTCGGTCCGTTGCTCACCCGGCTCCTGGCGCGCGAACCGGCCGACCGGCCGGAGCCGGACGAGGTCGCGGCCGTACTGCGCGCCGTCGCCACGGCGGGGCGCGAGGGTGAACGTGAGCGCGAGGGTGAACGTGAGAGTGCGGGCGTGCACTGAGGCGCAGGCGCGACCCGAGTGACGGCGCGCTCCGTCGCGCGTGTCGCCTCAAGGTCCTTCCACCGACCCGGCACCTACATACAACGCCCTGATCAGGCTATTTGCTGCCAGTGATCACTGGCGTCATGTGAGCACTCCGTGAATGGCCGTTACCGACGGGTACCCAAAGTTTCCGCTCCGGAATACCCTGCCGCTCATGACCGACTCGCAGGCCCAGGACGACTCGCAGGTCCAGGACGGTTCTCCGGCCCAGGACGATTCGCAGACCCGGGAACAGGCTCCGGCGCCGACCGCGGCCGGCACCAACCCCCTGGCTCCCGCCCCCGAGGGCGCGCGGACCGCCGCGGACGTGGTCACGCCGGAGCTGATCGCCCAGCTCACCAAGGGCATCATCGGTTCCGGCCGGACCGCCAACCACACGCCGTTCACCGGTGAGAAGCTGGCCGACCTGCCCGAGTCCACGCCCGAGGACGTACTCAAGGCGTTCGAGGCGGCCCGCGTCGCCCAGGCCGTATGGGCACGGACCCCGGTGCGGCAGCGGGCCGCCGTGCTGCTGCGCTTCCACGACCTGGTCCTTGACCGGCAGGCCGAGGTCCTCGACCTGATCCAGTTGGAGACCGGCAAGGCGCGGCTGCACGCCCACGAGGAGGTCCAGGCCGTCGCCATCGCCTCCCGGCACTACGGCCGCAAGGCGCCCGCCTACCTGAGGCCCAAGCGGCACACCGGCGCGGTGCCCACCCTCACCAAGGTCACCGAACTGCGCCACCCGCGCGGGGTCGTGGGCCAGATCGTCCCCTGGAACTACCCCCTGGAGCTGTCGGTCGGCGACGCGCTCCCGGCCTTCGTCGCCGGCAACGCGGTCGTGATGAAACCGGACACCGAGACCTGCCTCACCGCGCTGTGGGCCCGTGACCTGCTGATCGAGGCCGGGCTGCCGGCCGGCGTTTTCCAGGTGGTCCTCGGCGACGGCCCGGTGGTCGGCCCGGAGGTGGTCAGGCACGCGGACTACGTCTCCTTCACCGGCTCCACCCGCACCGGGCGCGAGGTGGCCCAGGGCGCCGCCGCCCGGCTGGTCGGCGTCTCCCTCGAACTCGGCGGCAAGAACGCCATGCTGGTGCTGGCGGACGCCGACATCGAGAAGGCCGCCGCGGGCGCCGTCCGCGCCTGCTTCTCCTCCGCGGGCCAACTCTGCATCTCCATCGAGCGGTTGTACGTCCACGAGTCGGTCGCCGACGCCTTCCTGGAGCGGTTCGCGGCCCGTACGAAGGCCATGCGGCTCGGCAACTCCCTGGCCTACGGCGCCGACATGGGTTCGCTCGTCGGGGAACGTCAGCTGGAGACCGTGCGGCGGCATGTCACGGAGGCCGTGGCGAAGGGCGCGAAGGTGGTCGCCGGCGGGGTGGCCCGCCCGGACATCGGGCCGTACTTCTTCGAACCCACCATCCTCGACGGCGTCGAGGCGCCGATGGCGGTCTGTGCCGAGGAGACCTTCGGCCCGGTCGTGTCGGTCTACCGGTTCGCGACCGACGACGAGGCGGTCGAGCACGCCAACTCCACGCCGTACGGGCTGAATTCGTCGGTGTGGACGAAGGACGCCGGCCGGGGCCGGGCCGTCGCCGCGCGGCTGCGCACGGGCACGGTCAACATCAACGAGGGCTACGCGTCCGCGTACGGCAGCGTGCAGTCCCCGATGGGTGGCATGAAGGAGTCCGGCCTGGGCCGCAGGCACGGCTCCGAGGGCATCCTCAAGTACACCGAGTCCCAGACCGTCGCGCAGCAGCGCCTGCTGCCGCTGGCGCCCTCGCTGGGCATGGACGACGAGAAGTACGCGGCGTTCATGAGCACGAGTCTGCGGGTCATGAAGGCACTGCGGCTCAAGTAGGCGGTCGCGCCGCGGGCGCGGCAGACCGCGCGTCCGGCCACGGACGGCCGCACGCCCGGCCCACTCGCTCCAAGCACTGCACACTCAAAGGGGAGAAGGCACGTGCCTGAGGACGCTTCCGCGCAGGACCATGAGGCCCAGGACCACGAGGCCCAGGACCACACCGCGCCGGATCGGGCCGCACAGGACCATGACGCGCGCGATCACGACCCACACGACCCGGCCCCTGCACCTGACCATACGCACGTCTACGCCGACGTCTACGCCGACGACCACGCCGACGACTATGACTACGACTACGACGTCATCGTCGTCGGCTCCGGCTTCGGCGGCTCCGTGACGGCCCTGCGGCTGACCGAGAAGGGCTACCGTGTCGGCGTCCTCGAAGCGGGCCGTCGCTTCACCCGCGAAACCCTCCCCAGGAACTCCTGGGACCTCAAGAACTACCTCTGGGCGCCCAAACTCGGCATGTACGGTATCCAGCGCATCCATCTGCTCGGCAATGTCATGGTCCTCGCGGGCGCGGGTGTGGGCGGCGGCTCGCTGAACTACGCCAACACCCTCTACGTACCGCCGAAGGCGTTCTTCGACGACCCGCAGTGGAAGGACATCACCGACTGGCAGGAGGAGCTGAAGCCGTACTACGACCAGGCGCGGCGCATGCTCGGCGTACGGCTCAACCCGACCATGACCCCCTCCGACGTGCACCTCAAGGCCGCGGCGCAGCGGATGGGCGTGGGCGACACCTTCCATCTGGCCCCGGTCGGCGTGTTCTTCGGCGACGGCGAGGACGCCGACGGCAAGGCGCAGGCGCGGCCGGGGGAGCAGGTGGCGGATCCGTACTTCGGCGGTGCCGGCCCGGCCCGCAGCGCCTGCACCGAGTGCGGCGAGTGCATGACGGGCTGCCGGCACGGGGCGAAGAACACCCTCAACGAGAACTACCTCCACCTCGCCGAGCAGGCGGGCGCGGTGGTGCACCCCATGACGACGGTCGTGTCGGTCACCGACGACTCGCGGGGCGGCTACGCGGTGGCGACCCTGCCGACCGACGACCGCAAGAAGGGCGAGGGCCGGACCTTCACGGCCCGCCGGGTGGTGCTGGCCGCCGGTACCTACGGCACCCAGACCCTGCTGCACCGCATGAAGGCGAGTGGACAACTGCCGTACCTCTCGCGCCGGTTGGGTGAACTGACCCGCACCAACTCCGAGGCCCTGGTGGGTGCGCAGACCGACGACCGGCGCTACCGCAAGGCGCACGGCACCGCGCGGGCCGACTTCACCCGGGGCGTGGCGATCACATCGTCCATCCACCCGGACGCCGACACCCACATCGAGCCGGTCCGCTACGGCAAGGGCTCGAACTCGATGGGCGGGCTCTCGATCCTCCAGGTCCCCTACGCCGAGGGCTCCTCGCGCCTCCTGGCCTGGCTGGGCAGCGCGGCCCGGCACCCATGGCTGGTGGTCCGTTCCCTGTCCAACCGCCGCTGGTCGGAGCGGACCATCATCGGCCTGGTGATGCAGTCCCTGGACAACTCCCTGACGACGTATCTGAGACCGGACGGCGTGGGCAAGGGGCTGCTCACCGCCCGGCAGGGCCATGGCGCGCCCAACCCCCAGCAGATCAAGGCGGCTTCGCAGGCGGCGTCCGTGCTCGCGGAGGAGATCAACGGCTTCCCAGGCAGCAACGTCGGCGAGCTGATGGGCACGCCCCTCACCGCCCACTTCCTCGGCGGCTGTCCGATCGGCGACTCGCGCGAGACGGGCGTCATCGACCCGTACCACCGGCTGTACGGCCACCCCGGCATCTCCGTGGTGGACGGGGCGTCGGTGTCGGCGAACCTGGGCGTCAACCCGTCCCTCACCATCACCGCGCAGGCCGAACGGGCGATGTCGTACTGGCCCAACAAGGGTGAGCCGGACCCCCGCCCGGTCCAGGGGGCGGGCTACGAGCGCCTGGAGCCGGTGGAGCCGCGCAGTCCGGCGGTCCCGGCGGACGCCTTCGGTGCCCTGCGCCTGCCGTTCCTGGGGATACCGGCGGTGCCGCCCAAGCAGTAGGCCGGAGACAGCGCGCCGACCGCCGACCGCCACCGCCGACCGTGAGGCCGAGAACAGAGGAGAGGGAGCTGCGCCCCCCTCCGAGCGCAGCTGCCTCTCCTCTGTCTCGGTCATGCTCACGGCTGGATCCCGGAGAGCTTGTCGATCTCTTGGATCCAGCAGGTTTGATCAGTGAGACCGGGCTACGGTTGCGTACTTCCTCACGGAATTCTTATGTGGGCTGGATCACATTTCCGCATGGCTGAGGGGTGCCTTGTGTGTGCCTGATGGCTGAGGGGTGCCTTGTGTGTGTCTGTCGGAGGGGTGCCGGCGTACGTGCCGTGGGCCCCATGTCGAAGGGCCCCGCGGGACGGAATCCGCGGGGCCCTTCTCCGTCAGCACCGACGTCAGGGCAGCGTCGGTGCCCGGAAGCGGCGCCGGGGGGTTGCGCCGCTCGTCCTTACGTCAGCCCTGCGCCCCTCGTGCCCTCGGTCGGCGCCCCGGCGCACCCGGGGTGTGCGCATGGTCTCGACCTCTGGCAGACGGGGGTGCATCGCCATGCGGTTGTCTGTTCCGGGGACTTGGGGGTTTCTCCGCATCGTGCTGGATGGACGCGGCATCCGCAACCGTTTGACCCAGCCCTTGCGCATTTTTGCACTTTCCGCCGACCGGCCCCGGGCGTCCCCGGAGCCGGTCGGTTCTCTTGGGCGACCGGGCTGCTGTCCCCTGCGGTCCGGTCACTTGCCTGGAGCGAGGTCCCACGACGCACGGCATGATCCGCACGCCTCATCGCTCCAGCGAGCCACGCGTGGTTCTTCGGGCCCGCCCCTGGCTGGCACGGACACCGGGACCAACGAAGCGGTGCGCGGGGCGGTCACGCGCCGTACGAGTGAGAGGGGGACCGAACTCAGATGCGACCACGGCACAGTTCGAGGAGTGTCATGGCGAGGGCGGTGCCGGGCTTGCCCAGTTCCTCCCGGTAGCGGCCGAGGATCTCCATCTCCCTGGAAAGGTTCACGCGCCGTCCGCCGGACGCGATCCGTGCCTCCTGGATCACGGAGGACACGGCCATCCGTTCCTGGACGAGGCCGATGATCCGGTCGTCCAGCGCGTCGACGCGTTCACGGGCGTCGCTGATCGTGCCGGCGGCCTCGGCCGTACGGGCGCCGGTCTTCTCGGTGCTGGTGGTCATCTCGGGGCTCCTTGTCGGTGGACCCCGGCCCGGCAGGCTCCGCAAACGCCAGGCGCCCCGGGCCTTGTCGGCCCGGGGCGCCTGGGGAAGTCGCTTGTCAGTTGCTCAAGCAGCACGACCATGGCAGCCGGTGGGCCGGTTGCCATAGGTAAACAGGAAGGTCGCATGCGTGAGCATGGGTCCAGTATGCCATGGCACGGGTTTCGGCGGCGGGGCCGGGAGTCCGGCCGGGCTCCGGAGCGGGCCGCGTTCCGGCGCGGCGAGGCAGTCACGCCCGCGCCGTTAGAATCGGGAACCAGCAACCCCCGCCCCAACCCGCCGGAAGGCACCCCGTGTCATCAGCGACTCCCGCTGCCGCCACCCCCGACACCGTCCTGGTCGTCGACTTCGGCGCGCAGTACGCCCAGCTCATCGCCCGTCGTGTCCGCGAGGCGCGGGTCTACAGCGAGATCGTGCCGAGCACCATGCCGGTCGTCGAGATGCTCGCCAAGAACCCCGCGGCGATCATCCTCTCCGGCGGCCCCTCGTCGGTGTACGAGGCGGGCGCCCCGACCGTGGACCGCGCACTGTTCGAGGCGGGCGTCCCCGTCTTCGGCATGTGCTACGGCTTCCAGCTGATGGCCCGGGCCCTCGGCGGCACGGTGGACAACACCGGCGCCCGCGAGTACGGCCGCACCGACCTGCACGTCTCCAAGCCGTCCTCCACCCTGTTCGAGGGCACCCCGGCCGAGCAGTCCGTGTGGATGTCGCACGGCGACGCCTGCTCCGCCGCCCCGGCGGGCTTCACGGTCACGGCCTCCACCGCCGTCGTACCGGTCGCCGCCTTCGAGGACGACGAGAAGCGGCTGTACGGCGTCCAGCACCACCCCGAGGTGATGCACTCCACCTACGGCCAGCAGGTGCTTGAGCACTTCCTGTACCGCGGCGCGGGCCTGACCCCGTCCTGGACCACCGGCAGTGTGATCGAGGAGCAGGTCGCCGCGATCCGCGAGCGGGTCGGCGACAAGCGCGCGATCTGCGGCCTGTCCGGCGGCGTGGACTCCGCGGTGGCCGCCGCCCTCGTCCAGCGGGCCATCGGCTCCCAGCTGACCTGCGTCTACGTCGACCACGGCCTGATGCGCAAGGGCGAGACCGAGCAGGTCGAGAAGGACTTCGTGGCCGCCACCGGCGTCCAGCTGAAGGTCGTCGACGCCGAGGAGCGCTTCCTCACCGCCCTCAAGGGGGTCGCCGACCCCGAGGAGAAGCGGAAGATCATCGGGCGGGAGTTCATCCGGGTCTTCGAGCAGGCCCAGGCCGAGATCATCGCCGACGAGGGCCCCGCGGTGGAGTTCCTGGTGCAGGGCACCCTCTACCCGGACGTGGTCGAGTCCGGCGGCGGCACCGGCACCGCCAACATCAAGTCCCACCACAACGTCGGCGGGCTCCCGGAGGACCTGGAGTTCCAGCTCGTCGAACCGCTGCGCAAGCTGTTCAAGGACGAGGTCCGGATGGTCGGCCAGGAGCTGGGGCTGCCCGCGGAGATCGTCCAGCGCCAGCCCTTCCCGGGCCCCGGCCTCGGCATCCGTATCGTCGGCGAGGTCACCAAGGAGCGGCTCGACCTGCTCCGCGAGGCCGATGCCATCGCCCGCGAGGAGCTGACCGCGGCCGGCCTGGACCGCGACATCTGGCAGTGCCCGGTGGTGCTGCTCGCGGACGTCCGCAGCGTCGGCGTCCAGGGCGACGGCCGCACCTACGGCCACCCGGTCGTGCTGCGGCCCGTCTCCTCCGAGGACGCCATGACCGCCGACTGGTCCCGGCTGCCGTACGACGTCCTCGCGCGGATCTCGACCCGGATCACCAACGAGGTCGCCGACGTCAACCGCGTCGTGCTCGACGTGACGTCGAAGCCGCCGGGCACCATCGAGTGGGAGTGAGCCCCGGGTACCGCCGGGGCCCTAGCGGCGCCTGAGCGTGCGCAGGGGCCGGCCCGGTTGCCAGCTCTCGGTGACCAGAAAGGTGCCGTCCGCGATGTAGGTCCGTACGACCTCCGTCAGCTCGGCACGGAAGAGGTGGAACGGCTGCGGCGGTTCCACCTCTTTCACGTACGCCTCCTTCACACCCGGATCCTCCACCTCGACCGCGCGTCCGCCGACCCGGACGTCGCCGTCACCGAGGTCCGTGCCGTCGCCGGGGTTCGCCTGGAGCACGAAGCGCGGGTCGCGGCGCAGGTCGAGCGTCTTGAGCGAGTGCGGCATCATGCCGAGCCAGAGTTCGCCGTCCAGGAAGCGGACCTCCAGGCCACTGGTGCGCGGTGAGCCGTCGCGACGCAGGGTGGCGAGGACGTGGTGACGGAACGCGCCGAAGCGCCGCTCGGCGATGCTGGCGAGTTCCGGTGCGGTGGTGCTGAAGGCTGCCCAGTTCATGCCCCCACCCTCGCTGCCATACCGGACATCTCCTGTCGGGTTTCCCTTGCGGACGTCATCTTTGCGCAACTTCTCTGTTCTCCTGCGCTGACCGACGGTAACTTCCGCCCCGTAACGCAACCCAGTGCTGGAGGACCTATGCACGGGCCGACCCCCACCCCGCCGCTGCCACTGCCCACCGACCAGTTGCAGTTCGCGATGCCGCCCATGCACGACTCGCTCGCCGCCGAACGGCGGCACCGCAAGGAACGGCTCGCGGGCGCGCTGCGGCTCTTCGGGCGGGCCGGATTCGAGGACGGGGTGTCGGGACACATCACCGCGCGCGACCCGGAGTACTCCGACTGCTTCTGGGTCAACCCGTTCGGGATGCCGTTCAAGCACGTCACCGTCAGCGATCTCGTCCTGGCCAACCAGGACGGGCAGGTCATCGAGGGCCGCTACCACGTCAACCAGGCCGCGTTCACCGTGCACGCCCAGGTGCACGCCGCCCGCCCGGACGTCGTCGCGGTCGCCCACTGCCACTCCGTGCACGGCCGGGCGCTGGCCGCGCTCGGCGACCTGCTCGACCCCATCACCCAGGAGAGCTGCGCCTTCTACGAGGACCACGCCCTCTACGACGCCTACACGGGTGTCGCCGTCGACGCCGAGGAGGGCCGCCGGATAGCGGCCGCGCTCGGCAGCCGCAAGGCGCTCGTCCTGCGCAACCACGGGCTGCTCACGGTCGGTGACTCGGTGGACGCGGCGTCCTGGTGGTTCCTGTCGATGGAACGGTCCTGCCAGGTGCAGCTGACGGCGAAGGCGGCCGGCCGGCCGGTCCTGATCGACCACAGGCTGGCGGTGGCGACCCGCGAGCAACTGGGCGGCGACCTGGTGGCCTGGATCAACTACCAGCCCCTGTGGCAGGACATCAGCCGCAGCGAGCCGGATCTGCTCAGTTAGCCCGCGCCGTCCTGGCCGAAGCCCTCGGAACCTGCCCAGCCCCCGCCGCAGCAGCGGTACGCCGTGGTGCCCGCAGCAGCGGTACGCCGTGGTGGTGGCCGACCGGTGCGGGTACCGGCGCAGGCACGGGCGTGGATGCGCGCGTGAGTACGGGCGTGGGTGCGGGGGCCGCAGGGCGCACGGGCGGCTGCCGCCTGGTCCACGTATGGCGGACGTACGGCGCACGCGCGGGGGCCGCAGGGCGCACGGGCGGCTGCCGCCTTGTCCACGTACGGCGGACGTACGGCGGACGCACCGCGGGCTGCCGTCGGCCGGTGGCGCCGAGGCCGGTCCGGGCGGAGGAGCCCGGCAGCCGGCCGCCTGGGGTCTGCGGCAGCGGACCGGTCCCGCGCGGTACGGCGATCTCCCCGAGCCGGGTCAACACGCCGGCCGTGCCTCACCCCCGGTGACCGTACCTGCCGGACGCCGGTTCCTCGGCATAGGGCACAATTCGCAGTCAGCACAAGGGAGTTGCGTGACGGCGGTCGAGCCCCGAGGGGGCCCGCCGGTCGCGCCGCGGGTCGTGGGGAAGGCGGGCGTCGGGCGTGGCGGTGCAGGAGGCGAGGCAGGGTGCGGGGACGGCCGCCCACGGGGGTGGCTGCACCTGCGGGGACTGCCCGCACGGGGCACGCGAGGGGCACCGCCGGGCGGTCGCCGAATTCGTCGCCAGACGCGACGAGTTCGCGGCCGGACGGGGCCTGCCGGCGGCGGTGGCCCACTCGGCCTCCGCCTCCCGCCAATGGGTCTCCGAGGAGTTGACGCAGTCGGCCGTGGCGGTCGCCGAGCGCGGCCGGGCGGAGGGCACGGCCTGGCTGGCACGGCTGTGGCTGCGCACGCTCTACGTGCTGTGGGCGGCCGTCGTCCTGCTGCTGCTCGTCCAGGCGCTGACGGCGGTCGGCGCGGGCTGGACCGGCGCGCGCACCGCCGGGCTGCTCGCCGCGCTGGTGGTGGTCTGCGCGCTCAGTGCCGCCTCCTGGTTCCACCGGGCCCGGGGCGGGGCGCTGGCTCCTGTCATCGGCGAGGACAACCGGCTCTCCACCTCCCGGACCGTCGCGGCGGCCTGGGTGCTGTTCGTGGCGTACGCGGTCCTGGTCCTGGCGGGCCGGCTCGCCGCCGCCTCCGACCCGGCCGAGCGCGACGCGCTGATCTCCGGTCTCGACCTGGCCCGCGGGGCGGGCGTGGTGACCGTCCTCGCGGTGGTCTGCGGGATCGCCGTACTCGTCCGGCGGGTGGTGGGCCTGCGCATCCTCGGCCAGCGCTTGCAGAAGGCACGGGCACACCGGCCGCGCGCGGCCGACCTGCTGACCGACGACGCGGGCCGGGGCACGTTCACCGACATCCAGTACGTCGTGATCGGCGCGGTGGCCCTGGTCTTCGCCGCGGTACGGCTCGCCCGTCGCCCCGACCAGCTCCCCGACCTGCCCTGGGGGCTGGCCGTACTCGTCCTGGTGTCCGCCGCCACCTATCTGGCCGGGAAGTACGCGGAGGGCGGGCGTCCGGTGATCCTCTCCGTGGTCCGCGCCCGCGAGGCCGGCGACCTGGACGGGCCGATCCGTACGGGCGACGACATCGAGATCCGCGGCGCCGGCTTCGTCCCGCCCGGCGCCCAGAGCGCAGAACGCCTCTCCCGCATGGTCGTCCGCATAGGCGCGGTCAACGTCCACGTCCCGCTGATCCCCGTCGCGGGCGGTTTCAGCAATCCGACGGACGGTGTGCTGACGGTCCCGGTCCCGGCGGAGGTGGAACCCGGATCGGTGGAGGTGCAGGTGGTCACCGCGGCGGGCGTGGTGACCAACCGCTGTGTCGTCGAGGTCACGGAGTGAGCGGCCGGTGAGCTGGTGCGGGGAGCACGGTCCGACCGGCCGGTGAGCGGGTGCGAGAGCTACGGTCCGACCGGCGTACATCCGTCCTCCGATGTCGGAAAAACGTCCGGGGAGAGGATTGAGTAGACGCCGTTTGTCATACGTATGGTCTGGCGAGGGCCTGACACGCGGGTGAGAGGCGGCAGTTTGCAATGACTCATGGTATTTGTTCCGAAATGCATACGTCCTATGTCGACGGTCGCCATGACTGGCGGGAGAACGCCACCCATTACGCCCTCCTTCCTTTGCGCATCTTCCTCGGTGTCACCTTCATCTACGCCGGCCTGGACAAGCTGACCGACAGCGCCTTCCTGAAGTCCGGTGGTTCCGGCTCCATCGGTGACACCATGCGAGCGGTCCGCGACTCCTCGGCCGTCCCGGCCCTGGTCGACCTGGCCCTCAAGAACCCCGTCGGCTTCGGCTATGCCATGGCCTTCGGCGAACTCGCCGTCGGCATCGGCATCCTGATCGGCCTGTTCTCCCGGCTGGCGGCGCTGGGCGGTGCGCTGATCTCGCTCAGCCTGTGGCTGACCGTCAGCTGGGCCGCGACCCCCTACTACTACGGCAACGACCTCGCCTATCTCATGGCCTGGCTACCCCTCGTCCTGGCCGGGGCGCCCTATCTCTCCTTGGACGCGGTCCTGCACACAAGGCGGCAGTCGGGAACCTTCCACTGACCATCCCGGCGCAGTGCTCGGCTGATCACTCCGCCGAGCGCTTCGCCGCCAAGTGCTCCGCCGCCGAGTGCTGCCCTGCCGAGCGCTTCGCCGTACGGGCCGTGGTGCGGTATCGGCCCGTCGGCCCGTCGGTCGTCCGGGGTCCTGGGCCCGGTCGTGGCCGCCGGTGGCGCTCAGTTGCCCGTGTCTCTTCGCGGCACTGGCCGGGTCGCCGTGCGTCGTCTGCGTATGAGCCGCGCCAGCACGGCTGCCGCGCCCGCGAGGCACAGGCCGCACACGACGAGGGGGACCATCGCGAACCAGGGGGTGTCCCACAGGCCGCCCGCGTCACCGGCGTACGCCACGGCCGCGCCGCTCAGGAAGACACCGATGATCAGCTTGCCCGGCTGGAACTCATGACCCTGCACGGCTCACCTCCACCTGTCCCACACCGACCTGGAGGTCGACGTCGAGGGTGCCGCCGCTCTTGCCGTTCTTGCCGGACGGCGTCGTCGGTGACAGCGTCACCTCCTTGTGCTTGCCGGGCGCCACGTCCATGTCCTCCTTGCCGTCCCCGGGCAACTGGATGTCGCCGACCCCCACATCCACGCTCAGCCGCACGGTCGCGTCGGGCGGCACGACGACCCGCAGCCGGCCTACACCCACCTGGGCTCTGGTCGACAGGGTTTGCCCCTCGGTGAGCCGGACCCCCGTCAGGTCCAGCGTGCCGACCCCGGTTCCGAGGTCGTACTTGGGCCGTACCTCCGCCACCGCGGCCGGCTGCCACGAGGTGGTCCGCCAGTGCGTGGTGATGTCCTTGGGCAGCGCCGCCGAGCCTGCGAGCAGCGCCGCCGTGACGAGCGCGAGGAACACCGAACCGGCTCCCGTGCGCCCGAGGAAGGCGCTGACCGCGATGCCGAGACCGAAGACGGCGAGCGCGCAGGCCAGCCCGGTCTGCAGGCTGGTGCCCAGCGGGTGCCCGTCCCACATCGCGCCCGTGCCGAGGCCGCCGGCCAGCAGCGCGAGCAGGAAGATCCAGCCGCCGATCCAGCGCGGGCCGCGCGGTCGGGGCACGGCGGGGCGCGGGGCGCGCCCGCCGCCGCGGGCATCCCGGAAGACGCCGGGGCCGACGGGCCGGAACGGATCCGCCCCCACCGCGTCGCCCGGACCCCACAGATATCCGGTGCCGCCCACGTGTGTGCCGTCCTTCACTATGGGGTCGCGCCACCAGGACGGGTACGCGGGCGGCGCGGGCGGTGCCTGGGCCTCCGGCGGGGCGTCCGGGAACACCGGGGCGGTGACGGGGCCACCCCGGCCCGAGCGCTGCCGAGAGCTTGGCGAAGGGTCCGGGTCGGGGACGCCGCGCCGCTGCGACCAGTACCCGGCACCGGCCAGCAGCAAGGAGACGACGACGGCGAACGTGAGCACGCCGCCGTTCCTCAGCATGGCCAGGAACACCCCGCAGCCGACCAGGGCGAACAGCACGGCCGCCAGGGCCTGCCCGTCGACCCGGCCGGTCAGCAGCTTGCGGACCTCGTTCTCCTCCTCGTCGTCGTACGACACGAAAAGCCAGGCGAACCCGTAGAAGATGAGCCCGACGCCCCCGCTGGCGGCCAGCACCGCCAGGGTGATCCGGAAGATCACCGGATCCATGTCGGTGTGCCGCCCGAGGCCGGAGCAGATCCCCGCCAGCACCCTGTGCCGCCGGTCGCGGCGGAACGCCCGGAGCGGCGGCACGCCGTCCCCGACGAGGGGCCCGGCGCCCTCGCCCGTCGTCCCCTCGGTGCCGGGCGCGCCCGTGTCGCCGCGCGCCCCGCTCGTGTCGGCCGCGGCGGGTGCGGCACCCGGCGGCCCGCTGCCCGGGGCGGGGCGCGGGCCGGGGCCGGGTCCCGGACCCGTCGCGGCGTGGTCGTGATCGGTCATGCCTCCATGGTGACGGCCCGGCCGCCGCGACGGCAGTCACGGCGACCCTGGCCGAACCCTGAAATCGCCCTGAGACGATGCCAGGGGCGCGTTCCGCGGCCGGTCGCGCCGGTGCGCGGACCTGAACTCCTCGGCCGGGTCGCATCGGCCCAGGACCCCTGCTGTGGCCGGTGCCGTGCCGGTTCCGGATCCTCTGCTGCGGCCGTGCCGCGTCGGTTCCGGACCCTTTGCTGCGCCGGTGCCGCGCCAGTTCTCGGGCCCCCGCTGCGGCCGGTGATCGGCGCCGGTCCCGGATCCTGCCGTCCCCCCTGTTCTACGCCGGTCCCGGACCCTGCCGTCCCCCCTTCTACGCCGGTCCCGGACCCCGCCGTGCCCCTCCGTTCTACGTCGGTCCCGGACCCGCCGCGCCCCCGTTTCGCACCGGGCCCGGCGCCGTACCGCGAAGATCAGGGGCGTATTGGGGTAGACCCTGATGCCCTGCCCCTGCCGCCGTGTGACCATCGATGGCATGCCGGAAGCCGCAGCAGCGCCACTCGTCGAACCGCGGGCACCGCGCAAGCTCTACCGCAGCAGCGACGGCCGCTGGCTCGGTGGCGTCGCGCGAGGGCTCGCCGGGCACCTCGGGCTGCCTGTGATCTGGGTGCGGCTCGTCTTCGTCGGCCTGTTCATGGCCGACGGCCTCGGCGGGCTGCTGTACGCCGCGTTCTGGTTCTTCGTCCCACTCGGCGTCGGCGGCGTCGGCGACCAGAAGCCGCCGTCCCTGGTCGGTGCCGAGACCGCGCCGGACGGCCGGCGCAGGCTCGTCACCCGCAAACCGGACCGGGGCCAGATCCTCGCGCTGCTCCTCATGGTCGTCGTCGCGATGGTCTTCGTGAGCAACGTCAAGCTCGGCGGCGGGGCCAAGGCGTACCTCGTACCCGCCGTCCTGGTCGCTGCGGGCGTCGCCCTCGTCTGGCGCCAGGCGGACAACGCCCGCCGGGCCCGCTGGGTCGAGGTCGGCGGCCGTCGCCGCACGCTCACGCTGCTGCGCGCGGGCGCGGGCGTTCTACTCGTCACCGCCGGGGTCTCGGCGATCTTCGTGCTCCAGGGCTCCGCCGCCCACCTCGGCTCGGTCCTCCAGGCCGCGCTCGCCGTCATCGTCGGCATCGCCCTGCTCGCCGGTCCCTATCTGGTCCGTATGACCCAGGACTTGTCCGAGGAACGGCTGATGCGCATCCGCGCCCAGGAGCGCGCCGAGGTCGCGGCGCACGTCCACGACTCGGTGCTGCACACCCTCACCCTGATCCAGCGCAACGCGGAGAACGCGGGCGAGGTCCGTCGCCTGGCCCGCGCCCAGGAACGCGACCTGCGCACCTGGCTGTACAAACCCGAGGGCACCGGCAAGGACGAGGACGACGAGCCGGCCACCCTCGCCGACGCGGTCCGGCGCAACGCGGCGGAGGTGGAGGACAAGCACGGCGTGCCCATAGAGGTCGTCGTGGTCGGCGACTGCCCCGTCGACGAGAAGACCACGGCCCAGATGCAGGCCGCGCGTGAGGCGATGGTCAACGCGGCCAAGTACGGTGGCGAGGGCGGTGCCGTTCAGGTCTACGCCGAAGTGGAGGGCAGGACGGTCTTCGTGTCCGTCCGCGACCGCGGTCCGGGCTTCGACCTCGATTCGATACCCGCCGACCGCATGGGCGTCAGAGAATCGATCATCGGCCGTATGGAGCGCAACGGCGGCACGGCGCGGCTGCGCGCGGTGCCGGACGGCGGCACGGAGGTCGAGCTGGAGATGGAGAGGGCGGAGAAGACGTCATGAGCGACCCGACCGAGGCGAACGGCACGGCGGCAGCGGCGGACCCGGCCGGGCAGGCCGACGGGCAGCCCTCCGACGGCGCGGACGAGCGCCGCGTACGGGTGGTCCTCGTCGACGACCACCGGATGTTCCGCACGGGCGTCCAGGCCGAGATCGGCCGGACCGAGCAGACCGGTGTCGAGGTCGTCGGTGAGGCCGCCGACGTCGACCAGGCGGTCACGGTGATCACCGCGACCCGGCCCGAGGTCGTCCTCCTCGACGTCCACCTGCCGGGCGGCGGCGGCGTCGAAGTGCTGCGTCGCTGCGCCGCGTTGATGGCCGACGCCGAGCGGCCCGTGCGGTTCCTCGCGCTGTCCGTGTCGGACGCGGCGGAGGACGTGATCGGGGTGATCCGCGGCGGCGCCCGCGGCTACGTCACCAAGACGATCACCGGCACGGACCTCGTCGACTCCGTCTTCCGCGTCCAGGAGGGCGACGCCGTCTTCTCCCCGCGGCTGGCCGGCTTCGTCCTCGACGCCTTCGCCTCCACCGACGCCCCGCCCGTCGACGAGGACCTGGACCGGCTCACCCAGCGCGAGCGCGAGGTGCTGCGCCTCATCGCCCGCGGCTATGCGTACAAGGAGATCGCCAAGCAGCTGTTCATCTCGGTGAAGACGGTCGAGTCCCATGTCTCCGCGGTCCTGCGCAAGCTCCAGCTGTCCAACCGGCACGAGCTGACGCGATGGGCCACGGCACGCCGGCTGGTGTGAACGTCCGGTGGGCGGGCCGGCCGAGACGGCCGGCCCGCCCACCGGGACGGTTGCGGACGGGGCGCCAGCCGGTGGCCGTCAGTCGTCGTCGGGCAGGGGGTTGGTGCCGGACACCTCACTGGGGAGCAGCACCTTGCTGTCACCCGGATAGGGCTTGGTGAAGTTGTTCGTGGAGTACCAGATGTCCCGGTTCTCCTGAGCCACGTTCACCATGTCCTCGGTCTTGAAGTCCTGTTGGGCCGACCACTGGGCCCATGCCTTCGCGATCGGGCTGCTGGTCTGGGACGGCTGCGGGTTGGTGGAGGTCAGCGAGACCTGGTTCGGCAGATAGGTGCACGGCGTGTAGTCCGCTTTGTTGGTGAACGCGTCGTACATCGGCTCCGCGGCCATGTCCTCCTGGTTCATCGGCGGCAGACCGAGGATCTGCTCGATCGTGCGCAACACGTTGAGCTGGCTGTAGTAGTCGTGGACGACCGCGCCACGCCTGGCGTACGGGCTGATCACGAGCGTCGGGTTGCGGTGCCCGTCGACGTGGTCGACGCCGTTCTGCGAGTCGTCCTCGCTGGTGCCGGTGCCCTCGTCGACCGAGCCGTCGGCGCCGGCCGAGCCGAGGCCCTCGTCACTGGCCACGACGAGCTTCTTCGTCGCCGGGTTCAGGGCGATTCCGCAGGGGTACTGCCCGGTCGGGACAAGGCCCTCGAAGGTGGGCTGCGTGTACGCGCCGTGGTACCCGTAGACCGCCACCGTGTTGTACATGCCCAGGCTGACCGCGAGGTGCGTCGGGTCGAGCATGGCCAGGGCGTTGGGCTGGGCGCCGAACGGCGCGCCCGGTGCCGGGTTGGTGGTGAAGGTCCGGCCGAGTCGCTGCTTCGCGGTGTCGATGGTGGTCACCGAGTCGTCGTCGGTGTTCGCGACGATCAGGTTCTTGCCCACGGCGAGCAGGGCGCTCGGCTCCAGGTCGACGGGGAAAGTCTTGATCTGTTTCCCGGCGGTGAGGTCCACCTCGGAGACCGTGCCGGTGGACGGTACGGCCATGTCGTTGTTCGTGACCACCGGGGTGCCGTAGGAGTCGTCGGTCCGGTCCGCCGGGGCGGTCGAGTCGCTGATGTCCCAGTCGCCGAGCTGGAGGAGCGAGTCACCGGAGTTCGCGGTGACGTTCAGCCGGTAGTAGCTGTACGCGGTGGTGTTGTGGAAGGTGTAGCTGTTGGTGGCGTACCGCCCGCTGAAGCTCTGTTCCGTGCGCTGGTCCAGGTCGGTCCAGGTGCTGCCGTCGTTCGACCCCTGGAGGGTGAAGTCCTTGGGGTCGCGGCCTGGCGTGTCGTTCGCCGAGGTCAACGAGTACTGCACCACCGCCTTGGGCTTGGCGAGGTGGTAGGTGACCCAGCCGCTCGGACTGAACGACAGCCACTTGGTGGCCGGTTGCGGTCCTTGAGGTTCGCGGCGACCTCGCTCGGCGAGTTCTCGCCGCTCGTGGTCACGTCGCCGACCTGGTCCAGCAGACTGCCGGGCATGGGCTGGGCCGGCCGGCCGCCCTGGTTGCTCACGTACGCCCGGCCGTCGATCACGGCGACGCTGTTGGGCACATTGCCCACCGTGATCTGCTTGGTCACGGTGTCGGTCGTGGTGTCGAGCACGCCGAGCGTGTTGTTCGCGTTGAGGGTGACCAGCAGGTCGGTGCCGTTCGGAGCCCAGGCCAGGCCGGCCGGGACGGCCTTGCGGCCGTCAACCCCCGGCAGTGGAACCGTGATCTCGTTCGACAGGGTCCCGTCCGTGGCGACGTCGAAGCGTGCCAGTTTCGACTGCTGAGCGGCCCACAGATGCTTGCCGTCGGGGGAGTAGACGATGCCGCCGTCGGAGACCCCGCCGCCGGGCCGGTCGGCGAGGGACGGGCCGGGGTCGCCGCCGTATGGCTGGAGCACCTTGTTGTGGACGAGGTCGAAGACGGTGACGATGCCGGTGCTGGCGCCACCCGTGTTGAGGGACGCGGCGGTCTTGCCATCCGGGTTCAGGGTCAGCCCGAGAGGCTGGCCGTTCTCCTTGATGACGTCGCCGACGGGCGTCACGAACTGGTTGGTCTGCGTGAGGTACGAGCCGTCGGTCTGCCGGCCCACGGTCTTGTCGCCGAGCCTGGTGTTGCCGAATCCTCCTTCGGCATACGTCAGTCCCGTGGCCGAGGCGAGTACGGCCACGGTCGAGACGACGACGAGGGAGAGGAGGCCCTTTTTCGGTCTGCGCATGAACTGTATTCCTCCGGGGTGGCCGTTGCCGGCCGCCCGTATGGCGTCCGATGTCCGCCGGAATCCTGTTGAGAGGACGTGAATGCCGAACAAACTGAACCGATATGCACACCGACGCCACGCAGGAACGATAGGTGTACCTGCCACGCTGCGTGTCGACGGTGCACCGGGCTGCGAAGATGACGGGGCATCAGGGCTGCGACGCTAAAAGGACTTCCAAATCCGGCCCACGTGACGGCAATGGTGTCGGCAGGGTTGGTGAAGCCGATCGGCGAAGCCGGTGGGGAGTTCCGACGGTGAAGGTCAATTACTAGGCCAAAGATGAAGTCAATGGCGAAGTCGACGATCGCGTCCAATGGCGAGGGCACATGCCGAAGTTGAACAGACCTCAGTTTAGTGCTTGCCGAATGCTGGAATTCTCGGAGCGGAATCGGAGGGGAACCGGAAGGAGTCGGAAGGAACCGGAGTAACTCGCACCGGGCTCCGAGCGGTCCCGGGGGCCGGGTGGAGCGATGCCGTGTCGAGCGGCAGCCGCCGGGTGTCCTGGTCCTGATCCGCCTCACACCACCCGGGTCGCCCCCGCGAACGGCATCTGGCCGACCGGGGCCAGCCGCACCGGAGCCGACGGGTTCGGGGCGTGGATCATCTGGCCGTTGCCCACGTAGATGCCGACGTGACTGATGCCGGAGTAGAAGAACACCAGGTCACCGGGGAGCAGTTCGGAACGGGAGACGCGTCGGCCCGTGCTGATCTGGGCGTAGGTCGTACGGGGCAGGGCTACGCCGGCCGATCGGTAGGCCGCCTGGACGAGACCGGAGCAGTCGAAGGCGTTCGGGCCCGTCGCGCCCCACACGTACGGGCTGCCGATCTTCTGATAGGCGTACGCCACGGCCGCCGCCGCGCGGGGACCGGGCGCCGCGACCGGCCCCGCGACCGGCAGGGCGGTGCGCCCGTCCCCGGGATCCGCACGCGAGGCACGGTTGCCTCCGGTCCCCTCGGTGGTCACGCCGGCCTGCTCCGGCGGCGACAGGCGGTCCAGTAGTTGCCGGGCCGTGCCCAGCTTCTCGTTGATCGTCCGCTTGCTCCGCTTCAGTTCGGCCTGCCGGGATCGCAGCGAGGCCAGCTCGATCCGCGCGGCGCCGCGCAGTCGCTCGATCTCCCGTAACTGGTCCCGTACCCGCGTCACCGCCGCCGACTGGCGGTCGCCCGCCCGCTCGGCGAACTCGGCTCCCTCCAGGTACTGGTCGGGATCCGCGGACAGTGCCAGTTGGAGGGCGGGGGCGAGACCGCCGTTGCGGTACTGCGCCGCCGCGACCGTGCCGAGCGCGTCCCGTGCCGAGTCGAGCCGGTCCTCCCGGCGGGCCGCTTCGTCCTGCAAGGACCTCAGCCGCCGCTGCGCCGCGTCCGCCTTCTCCTTCGCCCCGTTGTACTTCTCGGTGGCGGCTTCTGCCTCCTGGTACAGCTCGTCCACCTCGGCCCTGACCTGGTCCGGTGTCCGCTGCGGCTCGGCGTGTCCGGTGCCGTCGAAGGCCGTCGCGGTCGCCGCGCCCGCCAGGGCCAGGGTGGCGGCCGTCCGGGCCGTGCTGCCGCCGAGCGGGCGGTTCCGGGGCTTGCGGTGGGCTGCCACCTGGACCGTCACGTCCTTTCCTGCTGTCCTACGAGCGGTCGGCGCGGCCGGCGGAGGAGTGCCGGCCGCTGGTGGAGGACGCTAGGCCCGACTGTGACGAGTCGGTAACGGAATGTACGGAACTGGTGCCGGGGGTGCCGATGGTGACCGTATGTGACCGTGAGGACGCTGTGGAACCGCCGACTTCACGTGACGCACTGACCGAAGTGGCGCTTCCGGGGCGCACGCGGTCCGCCGGGTGCTATGAGGCAGGCATATGCCGTGCGGTGCCCGAAGGCGGGGGCCGGTGCCCGGCCGCCTTCCCGCCCCTCATTAGGCTCCGGGCATGGGCGTACTCATCCATATCTTCGTCGCGCTGCACATCATCGGCATCGCCGCCCTCCTCGGCGGCTTCCTCACCCAGATGAAGGCGATGGGGCAGGGCACCGCGCGCTTCGTCCCCGCCATGCTGCACGGCGCGCTGACCATGCTGGTCACCGGCGCGATCCTGGTCGGCCTCAACGAGGCCGACCACCACCACGTCAACAACATCAAGATCGGCGTGAAGCTGCTCGTGCTGATCGTGATCCTCGGTCTCGTCTATGTGAAGCGGGACGAGGAGCGCGTGGACAAGAACATGTTCGGCGTGGTGGGTCTGCTGACCGCGGTGAACATCTTCATCGCCGTGCTGTGGACGTGACGCCCGGAATATGACATCGGGGGCACCGCGGGTTCCCGGAGATCCCGATGGACGTCTTGAACGCGTCTTGAACGTCTTGAACGTCTTGGGTATCAAGAACGTCTTGAACGTTCTTGGATGTTTACGACGCGTCCAGGGTGTCCCAGGAACTCCTGGGGACGTCAGGCCCGGCGATGGTGCGCCCGGGGACGTTCCGCCCGGCCCGCGGCCCTGATCCCCGCGCGGGCCGCCACGACCGCGCCCGCGCCGACGGCGAGCCAGGCCGCGACCGCGACCCACAGCAGCACCTGCCCGAGGTCCCGCAGCCACGAGATCCCGGCGGCGGCCGACACGGCCAGCGAGGCCGCCGCGGTCATCCCCAAGGGGAACACCGTGGACCAGCGACGCACGTCGTAGCGGAGGCGGGGCCTGAGCACCTCGGCGATCAGCAGTACGGCGTAGCAGGCCAGGTCGAGGACGAGCAGCCCGATGGTCACGGTGTGCAGGACGCCCCGGTCGTCCTTGTTCCACAGGTACAGGGCCGGGCTGTCGGCGGACAGCAGTTTCGCTCCGGCCAGCGCCGAGATGGCGAGCCCACCGGCCGCGACCCAGTGGTCCCCGGCCCCCTTCAGCACCTGCCCGGGGTCGAACCGGGCCAGCGCGACCAGATAGAGCAGCAGACCGAGCCAGAACAGCACCAGCGCGGTGTGCGCGAGCCACGCCGTCGCCTCCGTGGCGGCCAGGGTGGCGCCGAGCACGGCGAGCCCCTGGGTGGCCACGCAGATCAGGAACACCGCTCCGGGCATGCGCCGCTTCCTGTTCCGTACGACGAGGAACAGCAGCACCGGCCAGAGCACGGCCGCCAGCGCGAGCAGCGCCTCCGCGAGGGTGGACCAGCCGAGCAGGGCGAAACGGGTGCCGAGCACCGTCGTCGCGGCCACCGCGGTGAGCGCGCCGGGCGTCTTCGCCTCGGCCAGCCACCGCTCCCGGTCGTGCAGCAGACCCGCGACGAAGTCGGCGGCGAGCGCCAGCCAGGCGACACAGCCCAGCGCGAGCGCGATCAGTGACAGGACCTCGTAGCCGGTCAGCCGCAGGGCCACCGAGACGATGCCGGTCGCCATCACGGCGGCACCGGCCGCCGGCGGTCGCTGCGCCCACCAGGCGCGGAGGGGAGAGGGGCCGGGCATGCGCCCGATGCTAGGGAGCGCCGGGCGGGTCGGCGGCATGGCACGCGTGCGCGCGCCGCAAAAACGCGCGGGTGCGGGACAAGAACGCCCTCACGCGCGCGTGGCGCTCAGGTACGGACACTCGTCACGTACGTGGCGGCACGCGCGCGTGAGGGCGCATCTCCAGGCGTGGCCCTCGACCAGGACCAGCTAGTCCTTCGATCCCGTCGCCGTCTTGGAGTAGGAGTCGTGCCAGGCGGCCTTCGCTCCGGAGTCGCCGATCCGGTAGACGTCCACCACCGCTCCCACCGCGACGGCCACCGAGAGCACCCCCACGACGATCCGTACGGGCAGGGCGGACCAGCGTATGCCGCGGGCCTCGCCCGGCTCCCCGGCCGGCGCGGACCGCCCCGCCCACCACACGACCGCGGCGAGCACGAACAGCCCGGCGGCCCACGGCAGCAGCCCGTCACCCAGCTCGGTGTGCCGACGCACCAGAGCGTCGCTCTCCACGTGCCGTTCCAGCCACTCGCCCGCCTGCGTCGTCAACGGCACGCTGACCAGGGCGAGGAGTGCCAGGACCGGCAGCAGCGGCCCCAGTCGCCGGGCGGCGCGCGGCCACAGTGCCGCCGCCACCAGCGCCAGCGCCGCGAGAGGTACCAGTACGACGACTACGTGGACCAGCAGGACATGGGCGGGCAGGCCGTTGATCAGGGTCATCGAGGCGCTCCTGAGCGGGATAGGGGGCGTCAGCGTGGCACATGAAACTCTCAGCTTCTTCTCAATGACGCCCCCGGCGGCAGCCCCCGCGCCCCGCGCGGGAGCAGCGCGATGCGGGCCCGCGCGGGAGCGGAAAGAGGCGGGCCCGCACGGTTCGGCCGACGCGGCCCGCGCGGGTCGGTTCGACGCGGGCCCGCGCCGCGTCAGGCGGGTCGCACCACGCTGTGGATGATCGAATCACCGCCGTAGTAGATCGACTCCTCGCGGACGTAGGCGCCAGGCTTCGGGGCGTGGATCATCATCCCGTTGCCGATGTAGATGCCTACGTGGCTGACGTCGTCGTAGAAGAAGACCAGGTCACCGGGTTGGGCATCGGCGAGGGAGACCGTGGTTCCGGCGTCGACCTGGCTGTAGGTGGTGCGCGGCAGGCTGACGCCGGCGGCCTTCCAGGCGGCCTGGGTGAGCCCCGAGCAGTCGTAGGAGCCCGGACCGGTGGCACCCCAGACATAGGGCTTGCCGATCTGCGCGCGGGCGAAGTCGATCGCCTTCTGGGCCTTGGTGGCCGACGAGGAAGAAGAGGACGAAGAGGAGGAAGACGGCGAGGACGATGTGTCCGTGGCGGACGACGCGTCCTTCTTCTGCTGAGCGGCCTGCTGCTCCTTGGCCAGCTCCGCCGCCTTCCGCGCGGCCTCCTCCTGCCGGCGCTTCTCGATCTCGGCGAGCCGCTTCTTCTCCTCCGCCGTCAGCTTGGTCAGCAGCTCGCGCGCGGTGGAGAGCTTCTTCTGGACGGTGGCCTTGGCGGTCTGGAGTTCGTCCTGCGACTTGGTGAGCGTTTCGAGGCTCTGCGTGGCCTCCCGCCGCTTCTTCATCGTCGCCGACTGCTCGGTGACGTAGTCGTCGACCACGGTCTTCTGGCGGGCGGTCAGCCGGTTCATCAGCTGGCTCTGGTCGAAGTAGTCCTGCGGGTTGTCGGCGAGCAGGAGGGAGGCGCTGTCGGGAACGGAGGCTCCGGTCCGGTACTGCGCGGCGGCGAACGAGCCGAGCTCGTCACGGGCCTTGTTGAGCCGGTCGGTGCCGCGGGCGACGTCGTCCAGGAGGGTGTCGACGCGCTTGCGCTGTTGGCCGGTCTGCTCCTTGGCCGCGTTGTAGTGGTCGGTTGCCGATTCGGCCTGCCGGTACAGGTCGTCGACCTTCTTCTGCACCTCCTCCACGCTCGGCTTGCCGTCGGTGGGGGCGGCGACGGCCGTCTGGGAGAGCAGGGCTACGGAGGTGAGGGCGACGGTGGCCAGGGCGGGGGTGCGTATGCCTGCTACGCGCGTACCCGCGGAGCGCGGCTTGCGGTGCGACGCCAAGAGAGGCGACTCCTTCCGTGTTCCGCCTGCCGAGTTAGCTGTCGGGTTCGGGCGGGTGGTTCGGAAGGTTTGCCCTACGGCCGTTTCCCTTGTGAGGGATTGGGCCGATTCACCCCAAAGTCGGTGTGGGTCCCCGGCTCCCGCGTGCCACGGGGACACGCCGGACTCGGCGGAGGCCGCACGGCCCGGCGAGGTTCGCCGGTGGGGGTCGTACGGCCCGCCCGGCACGCTAGCCAACTCGTGTGGCCCCTGTGAAGGTTGGTGGGTGATATGCCCGATACATTTTCGTGACCTGGTGGTGAGTTTCCTCCAGGGTCATCGGGTGATTCCGTACGGTGAGCGGATCGGGCGTGGATGTGACCGGGTGGATCCCGGCCGGACGGAATGGGTCACGCTTCGGCGGCGACCTGGGACCGACCCGTGAGCGACCTGGGATCGTGGTCGACCTGCGGCCGGTCTGCGGCGGTCTGCGGCCGGCCTCGAATCGACCTGGGATCGGCCTGGGATCGGCCTGGGACTTCGCTGGGGCGGCGGGGCGGCACCGGCGAAGTTCTGCGAGCGGCACCGGTCATGTTCTCGGGGCGGCAGCGGGTTGTCAGTGGTGCGCCCTAGACTCGGAGAGCGATGAGCAGCCTTTTTGACGACAGCTTCCTGGCGGACCTCCAGGCCCCCCGCGGGCAGGAGGGGGAGCCCCCACCGCCCGAGGACGAGCACGCTCCGGAGCCGGTTCCGGACGATCTGTTCGGCGGGAAGTTCGACGTGCCCCCGGACCCGGACTCCTACTACGGGGACGGTGCCCCCCGGCCGGTCATCGACCCGGCCGCGCTCCTGCACGGGCTGAACGACAACCAGCGCGCGGCCGTCGTGCACTCCGGCTCCCCGCTGCTCATCGTGGCCGGCGCCGGCTCCGGCAAGACCCGCGTGCTCACGCACCGCATCGCCCACCTGCTCGCGGAGCGCAAGGTGCATCCCGGGCAGATCCTCGCGATCACCTTCACCAACAAGGCCGCGGGCGAGATGAAGGAGCGCGTGGAACACCTCGTCGGCCCGCGCGCGAACGCGATGTGGGTGATGACCTTCCACAGCGCGTGCGTGCGCATCCTGCGCCGCGAGAGCAAGCGCCTCGGCTTCACCTCGTCCTTCTCGATCTACGACGCCGCCGACTCCAAGCGCCTGATGGCCCTGGTCTGCCGCGACCTGGACCTCGACCCCAAGCGTTTCCCGCCGAAGGCGTTCAGCGCCAAGATCAGCAACCTGAAGAACGAGCTGATCGACGAGGAGGACTACGCCGCCGAGGCGGCCGGGGGCGCGTCCCAGTCGGACTCCGGGGGAAGCTTCGAGAAGACCCTCGCCCAGGCGTACGCCCTCTACCAGTCGCGGCTGCGCGAGGCGAACGCCCTCGACTTCGACGACCTGATCATGACGACCGTCAACCTGCTGCGCGCGTTCCCGGACGTCGCCGAGCACTACCGGCGCCGCTTCCGCCACGTCCTCGTGGACGAGTACCAGGACACCAACCACGCCCAGTACGCACTCGTGCGCGAACTCGTCGGGACCGCCGAGCGCCCGGCGGACGTGCCCGCGCAGGAGCACGACCTGCCGCCCGCCGAACTGTGCGTGGTGGGCGACGCCGACCAGTCGATCTACGCCTTCCGCGGCGCGACCATCCGCAACATCCTCCAGTTCGAGGAGGACTACCCGGACGCGACGACGATCCTCCTGGAGCAGAACTACCGCTCCACGCAGACGATCCTGTCCGCCGCCAACGCCGTCATCGAGCGCAACGAGTCCCGCCGCCCCAAGAACCTGTGGACCAACGCGGGCGCGGGCACCACCATCACCGGGTATGTCGCGGACACCGAGCACGACGAGGCGCAGTTCGTCGCCGACGAGATAGACCGGCTGACCGACGCGGGTGAGGCCAAGTCCGGCGACGTCGCCGTCTTCTACCGCACCAACGCCCAGTCCCGTGTCTTCGAAGAGGTCTTCATCCGCGTCGGCCTGCCCTACAAGGTCGTCGGCGGCGTCCGCTTCTACGAACGCAAGGAGGTCCGGGACGTCCTCGCCTACCTGCGGGTGCTGGCCAACCCGGAGGACTCGGTCCCGCTGCGCCGCATCCTGAACGTGCCCAAGCGCGGCATCGGCGACCGCGCCGAGGCGATGGTCGACGCGCTCGCCCAGCGCGAGAAGATCAGCTTCTCGCAGGCGCTGCGCCGCGTGGACGAGGCGTACGGCATGGCCGCGCGGTCGACCAACGCCATCAAGCGGTTCAACGTGCTGATGGAGGAGCTGCGGACGATCGCCGAGTCCGGAGCGGGCCCGGCGACCGTCCTGGAGGCGGTGCTGGAACGCACCGGCTACCTCGCCGAGTTGCAGAACTCGACCGACCCCCAGGACGAGACCCGGATCGAGAACCTTCAGGAACTCGCCTCCGTGGCCCTGGAGTTCGAGCAGGAGCGGGGCGAAGGCGCGGCGGCCGAGGGGGCTGCGGGCGCCGCGGCCCCGGGCGGCACACTCGCCGACTTCCTGGAACAGGTCGCGCTGGTCGCCGACTCCGACCAGATCCCGGACGAGGAGGAGGGCGACGGCGTCATCACCCTGATGACCCTGCACACCGCCAAGGGCCTGGAGTTCCCGGTGGTCTTCCTGACCGGTATGGAGGACGGCGTCTTCCCGCACATGCGTGCCCTCGGCCAGACCAAGGAGCTGGAGGAGGAGCGGCGCCTGGCGTACGTCGGCATCACGCGCGCGCGGGAGCGGCTGTACCTCACCCGGTCGACGATGCGCAGCGCCTGGGGCCAGCCGTCGTACAACCCGCCCTCACGCTTCCTGGAGGAGATCCCGGGCGCCCATATGGAGTGGAAGCGGACGGGGGCCCCGGCGCCTGTCTCCTCCGGGCCCGCGTCCGGTGTCGCGTCCTCGCTGTCCTCGTCCCGCTCCCGCTCGTCCGGGGCGGGCGCGTCCGGGTTCGCCACGCGCAGGGCGTCGGAGAAACCGGTGGTGTCCCTTGCCGTCGGCGACCGGGTCACCCACGACCAGTTCGGTCTCGGCACGGTCGTCGCGGTGGCCGGCACGGGGGACAAGGCCCAGGCGACGATCGACTTCGGCGACGCGAAGCCCAAGCGACTGCTGCTGCGGTACGCGCCGGTGGAGAAGCTGTAGCGCCGTGGAGAAGCCGTAGCTCCTTGAGACGGGGCCCGCCCCGCGTCGTGTCGTTCGCGGGGCGGGAGCGGTACGTCCGTGGGATGGGAGCCGTACGTCCATGGGAGGGCCGCCCCTCATGCCCGCAGGACGGGCCGTACGCCCGTGGGACGGACCTTGTGCCCGAGTGCGGAGCCCTTACGTCGGGTCGAGTCCGTGGCTGCGCAGCCACGGCAGTGGGTCTATGGCCGAACCGCCCGCGGGGCGCACCTCGAAGTGCAGATGCGGGCCGGTGGAGTTGCCCGAGTTCCCGGAGTAGGCGATCGGCTGCCCGGCCTTGACGCTCGTACCGGAGACGACCTGGTAGCTGGAGAGGTGGCAGTACCAGGTCTCCGTGCCGTCCTTCGCCGTCACGATCATCATGTTGCCGTAGGCGCTGTTCCACTCCGTGCGGACGGTGCCGTCGGTCGCGGCCATCACCGTCGTGCCGTACGAAACGGGAAAGTCGATCCCGGTGTGCACGGACATCCAGTTCACACCGGCCTGGCCGAAATAGGCGCTGAGCCCGTGCTGGGCGACCGGGAGCGCGAACTTGGGCCGCAGCCGTTCCTTGAGCGCCGCCTCGGCCAGCGCCTTCTTCTTCTCGGCGTCCTGCTCGGCCTTGAGATCGATGCGTTCCTGAGTGCGGCTGGCCCGGTCGGCGAAGTCGTCGGCGCCCGCGGAGAGGCTTTCGAGCTGGGTGTCCAGCTTGTTGTTGGCGGTGGATGGTTTCACCGCTTGCGGGTCCGGGGCGGAGGCGGTCGTGTCCGTACCGTCGTCGGTCAGGCCGCCCACGGATGCGGCGGCGATCCCGGCAACCCCCATCACGCAGGCCGAGGGCACGGCGATGGTCAGCAGTGCGGAGCGCTTGGCGGGCGGACGGCGCCGCGAGCGGGACGCGGACCGCGAACCCGCGCGCGGGACGGGCACCGGGGTGACCTCTTCCTGGCCGTCGAGCAGCGGCGCCACCGCAGGCAGCTCACCGGTGGCCGTCAACCCGCCCCCGCCCGGGGCGGGTTCCTCACCCGCGACAGTCGCGTAGGCGGAGTCGTCGTAGGCGGAGTCCCCGTAGGAGGGGGCGTAGGGGCTCTCCTCGTAGGCGGTCTCCCCGTAAGGGGCCGCTTCGTACGAGGGCTGCTCGAACGCGCCGGTCGCCTGGTGCTCGAAGGGCTCGGCCGGATGCTCGGACCGGGCGCCGTCGGAGTTCCACTGCGTGGCGTCGTACGCGCCGGTGTCGAACGCCTGGGTGCCCCACTCCCACTGCTGGGTCGGGTCGGCACCGCCGAGTTGATCGGCCTGCAACCAGGCACCGGCGTCCCACTGGCCGCTCGTGTCGGCCCCCGAGCCCTGCTGCTGCGGCACCGACCACGCCGTGGCGTCGTAGGCGCCGCTGTCGTAGGCGGCATGGTGCTGCGCCGCGTACGGGTCGTAGTTCAGGGTGTGGTGCGCGCCGGTCGACCAGTGCGTGGTGTCGTACGCACCGGTGGCCCCGGAATCGCCCGGGAGACTGCCGAAGAGGGGGTCGGTCTCGAAGGCGGCGGTGTGCGCGCCCTGCGGTGCGCCGCCGGCGTCGTAGCCGCCGTACGTGGTGAAGTCGCCGTACTGGGCTTCCTGTCCGCCGTACGACGCGTAGTGCGCCGAGGTGGCTTCGGAAGCCGGAGCCGGGGTGGTCAGAGTCCCCGACGGGTGACGGTCGTTCACCAACTTCTCTTTCGCCTCGACAACAGGGGCTGCCAGAGCAGTGCGGCGACTGTACCCGGCGGTATGCGGGCGCGACAATCTTCGGCTGGTTTCGCGTTCGCAGGAAACGGGCATTCGGCCGTGTTTCGGGGAGCGCGGGCGCGGGTTTGGCTTTGTGTTCGAAGGATGTTCGATGGTCAGGGCAGGGGCAGGCCGACGGCCGGGCTCGTGTCCCGCCGGCCGGGCGGGACGCACGGGCGCCGTGGCGATCGGGTGAACCGGCTTCGTGCCGGTCGGCCGTCCGCCCGGGACCCCGTGCCGTTCGTCCGGTACGGCCATTCGGGTGATCCGCCCGCCTCCGCGCAGGTGATCAGCCCGGCCTTCGTGCAGATGATCTGCCTCGGCTACGGCTTGGCTCCGTTCGGCTTCCGTACGGGTTCCGTACGGGTTCCGTACGGGTTCCGTACGGATGATCGGCCCGGCTCCGGTTCCGTTCGGCCTTCGCGCGGATGATCGGCCCGGCCTCGGCTCCGGCTCCGTTCGGCCCCCGGTCAGGCCATGGTCCTCAGGCCGCAGTCCTCAGGCCACGGTCAGCCCGGCCTGCCCCGGGACGGCTCCCGTCTCGGCTCCCGCCTCCGCGGGCTCGGCGGGCTCGGCGCCGAGCGCCTGACGTATCCGGGCCGCGACCGCGGGGTGCACCGGCAGCGCGAGGTGTCCGATCCCGGTGACCGGCACGTTCTCCACCAGCAGGTCGGGATGGTCGAGGCAGGCGGTGTCCAGTGGATCCATCACCGAATCGAGGTCGCTCCAGAAGCTGACGAACCGGGTACGGCAGCCGGGTGCGGGCATGGTCAGCTCCTCGATCACCGCCGAGCCGGGCCGCATCTGGCGCACGATCGGGTGGGCGTTCGCCAGCGGGACGGCTCGGGTGCCGGAGTGCGGTGTACCGAGCGTCACCAGCGTGCGGATCCGGTGGTCGCCGCCCAGGCGCTGTACGTAGTAGCGCGCGATCAGTCCGCCGAGGCTGTGCCCCACGATGTCCACCTGCGGACTTCCGGTCCGTCGGCAGATTTCCTCGATGTGCCGGCCGAGCAGTTCGGCGGCGATGCGAATGTCGCAGGTCAGCGGGGAGTAGTTGAGTGACTCCACCCGGTGCCTGCCGTGCTGGGCGAGATTGCGGCGGAGCAGGACGAAGGCCGATCGGTTGTCGATGAAGCCGTGCAGCAGGACGACCGGCAGTTCGGGCCGGGCCGGCAGCCGTGGTGTGCCGTCCGAAGGGGACGGGGACTGGGAGCGGCGTTCCTGGATGATGCCGGTCGGATAGAGGAGGAGGTGTCCCGCGAGGATCGTGACCTCAAGGGCCGTCGCCTTGAGCAGCGTCACGGAGAGTCCCGCCAGTTTGCCCGGCAGGAGGAGCTGGTAGAGCGGACGAAGCGGCTGCACTGCCCTGGTGACCATCATGGCCGACCTCCTGTCGGCACAGGAGGACGTCTCTGTCCCCGTGTGCCCTTGTGGGAAGCCGTACGCAGGGTCACCGAGGTGCGTGTCGTGCACGCCGCATGCCTTTCGTGTTCCCGTGGACCAAGCTGCGGCTCCCGAACATGTCCCACCGTGTGATTTCCCCCTCGGCCGCCACCGTAAAACCGCCGGTTGCGGGATGCTGGGGATAACGTTCGTTCACTTCCAGGCCGGTGGCGGAGCGCACGGATGGTGCGGTACTTGTCGGTACGGATGGATCCAATCGTGTATCCAATCGCTTCATGGAGGCAGTGATGGGTGTGGCAGCCGGTCCGATCCGCGTGGTGGTGGCCAAGCCGGGGCTCGACGGTCATGACCGCGGTGCCAAGGTCATCGCGCGGGCGCTGCGCGACGCCGGTATGGAGGTCATCTACACCGGGCTCCACCAGACGCCGGAGCAGATCGTCGACACGGCGATCCAGGAGGACGCCGACGCGATCGGCCTGTCCATCCTCTCCGGCGCGCACAACACCCTCTTCGCGGCCGTCATCGACCTCCTCAAGGAGCGCGACGCCGCGGACATCCTGGTCTTCGGCGGCGGGATCATCCCCGAGGCGGACATCGCGCCGCTCAAGGAGAAGGGCGTCGCGGAGATCTTCACCCCGGGCGCGACCACGGCGTCGATCGTGGAGTGGGTACGGGCGAACGTACGGCAACCAGCCGCTTCCGGCGGCTGACCCACCCCTCCATGCCCCGCAGGGGCGCGGGGAACGGTGCGCTCAGCCACGAGCTGCCCGCAGCCGGACGACGACCTTTTCCGGTCCTTCCCGAGTGGGGGCCTGGCTGGGCGGCGGGCCCGGCGGGGGCGGGCGCCCGCGCAGGGGCGCGGGGGACGGCGTGCTCAGCCACCACCCGCCCGCAGCCGAGCAACGACCTATGTCGGCTCCTCCAGCGGACCGCCCAGCTCACGGGCCATGTCCGCCCGCAACCGCAAGGTCGTCACGAGCCGCTGGAACGCTTCCGCCCAGTACCCGCCGGCGCCCGGTGACGCGTCCTCCCCCTCCTCCGGCACGGCCAGCAGCCCGTCCAGCCGTGACGCCTCCGCGGGATCCAGGCACCGCTCGGCGAGCCCCATCACCCCGCTGAAACTCCAGGGATAGCTCCCCGCGTCCCGGGCGATGTCGAGTGCGTCCACCACCGCCCGGCCGAGCGGTTCCGTCCAGGGCACGGCGCACACCCCGAGCAGCTGGAACGCCTCGGACAGGCCGTGCATCGCGATGAATCCGGCCACCCAGTCGGCCCGTTCCCCGGCACCGAGCGCGCCCAGCAGCTTCGCCCGCTCGGCGAGGGACACGGCGCCCGGCCCGCCCGCCTCGGGCGCGCCGGGCGTCCCGAGCAGCGCCCGGGACCACTCCGCGTCCCGCTGCCGCGCCGCCGCCCGGCACCAGGCCGCGTGCAGCTCGGCCTGCCAGCCGTCCGCCACCGGCAGCGCCACGATCTCCCGCGGCGTACGCCCGCCGAGCCGCCGTGACCACGTACCGAGCGGTGCCGCCTCCAGCAGCTGGCCCAGCCACCAGGACCGTTCGCCTCGCCCCGTGGGAGGTTTGGCCACCACGCCGTCCCGCTCCATCGCCGCGTCGCACTCGGGCGGCGCCTCGACCGCGATCGTCGGATCGCCGAGCGTGTGGTCGATTGCGACACAGGCCCCGGCCCGGACCGCCATCCGCGCCGCCAGCGCCGAATCGGGCAGCGCGGACAGCAACTCCGCGGCCATCGCCCGCACATTCCGGCTGCGGTCGGCCAACGCCCGCTCCAGGAACGGCTCGTCAGCGGCGTCCAGACCCGCGCGCAGTGAGTCGAGGAACATCAGCCGGTCCTCGGCGCGCTCCGCCGACCACGTCGATGTCAGCAACTCGCGGCCCATCACGGGTCTGGACGCGCGGATCGCCGCGAGCAGCGCCACTCGCTCGGCGAACAGGCCCTCTTCCCACAGCCGTTGCACCTCGGCGGCGTCGTCGAGGTCCGGCAGCGCCGCGCCGCCGCCCGGTGCCGCCCGCAGGGCGAACCGCCAGTCCGGGTTGAGCCGGGCCAGCCACAGCCCCCGCGGCCCGGCGAACGCGAGCGCCGCGGGGCGCAGGTCCGTGCGCCCCCGGGCCGCGTCCAGCAGCGCGGGCAGGGTCTCTGGGGGCGCGGCATAGCCGTGCTCGTTCGCCGTCGCCAGCCACTGGGGCAGCAGCTCCATCAGATCGGGCGCGGTGCCGCGGCGACCGCCGCCGGTGCCGGGACGGTCGGCCAGCAGCAGGGCGAGCCGGTTGGCCGCGGCGGCGGGCAGGGCGGGACGCGGGTCCTCGGCGGCCGGCTCCGGGCGCCGCGCCGCCGCGGCCGGGCGCAGGCCCGCCCGTCGCCGTACGGTCGCCAGGGCCGCCGCGTCCAGCAGCGTCACGGGTGCCTCGCGGCCGTGCCCGCCGCCCGTGGGCGGACGCCGGTCGGTGCCGAGCAGTGCCGTGGTGACGAGATCCTCCCAGGCACCGACGGCGGTCGTGGCGGTCGTGGCGGTCGTGGCGTCCGTCGTGTTCACGGCATCCGTGGCGTTCGCGCTGTTCGTGGCGCCCGGCGGAGCGGCGGTGCCGGTCTCCTGGCCGGCGGCATCGGACACCTGGGCAGTGATCCCGGACTCCCGGGTGGCGACATCGGACGCCTGGCCGGCGGCACCGCTCTCCTGAGGGGTGGCACCGGCATCCTGGGCGGCGATACCGGACTCCTGGACGGTGGCGCCGTTCATGCGACTCCTTCTGGTCGGGGATCCCGCGGTCTCCGGTCGGTTCAGCACAGCGCCACCGCCTTCCCCTCGCCCTCCGGCCAGGCCGTCAGCGGAGTGAAGCCCCCGTGGCCGCACTCGCCGAACACCTTGACCGGGGCGCCTCCGGAGAGGGCGACCAGTCGCCACAGCCCGGAGCGGGAGCGGGCGGCCGGGGTCAGCGGCAGCGCACCCGACCCGTCGGCGTCCGCCAACTGCCAGGAGCCGCCGTCCGGCGTGGGGACGACCCGGTCCAACGTCACCGGCACCGCGTCCAGCCACGGGTCGTCCCGCAGCGCCTTGCCGTACCGGGCGATCGCCCGCGCAGTCGTCTCGCCCCGCGGCCGGGTCGCGGCGGGTGCGGGTGGCGCGAACTGCTCCCCCAGCGTGGCGCGCGACTGGCCCGCGCCGGGGTGGACGGACACCTCCGCCTCCAGCGCCAGCCCGACCGGCAGGGCCTGCTCGGGGGCCCGGCCGGCCGCGCCGTAGGAGAGGAGCAGACAGACGCGGGCCGACTCTTCGCCGTACAGCCAGATCCGGCGCGTCGTCAGCTTCGCGTCCGCCGTGTCGTACTGGGCGAGGACGAGCCAGCGGTCCCGTACCGCCGGGCCGTCCGCCGTGGCGGGCAGGCCGATCCGGGAACGGACCGTCGCCGCGAGGCCGTCCGGCAGCCGGTCCCGGCGCAGCCAGCCCTGGTCGAGGAGGTGCAGCAGTGCGCACTCCTCCAGCAGCCGCACCGGCCAGCCCGGACCGGAACCGGGTATGGCGCCCAACTCCCGCACTCGTGCGGCCAGTCCGGGGGCCTGCGCGTCGACCATGCGGGCCGCGGTCTCCTCCCACAGCCCGTACCCCGCCTGCTCCGCGGCGGCCAGCCCGCCGCGCAGCAGGTCGGCCAGGCGCTGCTCCAGTTCCGTCGCGCCCGCCGTGACCCGCTCGGCCCGGCGCTCCGCCCGGCGCCGCGCGGCCCCGGGATCACCGGATCCGGCGGCGGATCCGGCCGCGGCCGACTGCCGTTTCTCCTGGGCGCGCTGTTTCCGCCCCGTTGTCCATTGCTCCGCCCAGTCCGGCGCCTGCCCCGTCGGCACCGCGGCGTCCCCGCCCGCCCACAGCAGCAGCAGTCCGAGCGCGTGCTTGCACGGGAACTTGCGGCTCGGACAACTGCACTTGTACGCGGGGCCGGACGCGTCCGCGACGTCCACCACCGTCTGATACGGCTTGCTGCCACTGCCCTTGCACAGTCCCCACACCGTCCCCTCGTCGGAACTCCCCGCCCCGGTCCACGGCCCGGCCGTGCCGAGTTTGCTTCCCGCTTTGCGTGATGCTGCGTCAGGCGCCAGTGCCAGCACCTGGTCCGCGGTCCAGCGCACCCCCTGCTGAGTCATGCCATCGACGGTAGATCCCCCCACTGACATTCGCCCCGGCCAAAGCGTTTTCGCAGGTCAGAATGGATTGTCAGTGGTGTGGTGCACGGTGGACACCAGATCCGAACCGGCCGAGCTGGAGGGGGCCTCAGCCATGTCTGTGTCCGTGGAACCTACGTCCGTCGAACCGAGCCAGAACCACTCCGCGCCCGCGAACGCGGGGCAGGAGCTGCGCCCGCACGCCGAGGACGCCTTCGCCGCCGAACTCACGGCGCTCGCCGCGCAGGACGACCGCCCGCGCCCGGCCCGCTGGAAGCTGTCGCCGTGGGCGGTCGCCACCTATCTGCTCGGCGGCACACTCCCCGACGGCACGGTGATCACACCGAAGTACGTGGGTCCGCGCCGCATCGTCGAGGTGGCCGTCACCACGCTCGCCACCGACCGCGCCCTGCTCCTGCTCGGCGTGCCCGGCACCGCGAAGACCTGGGTGTCCGAACACCTGGCCGCCGCGGTCAGCGGCGACTCGACGCTGCTGGTGCAGGGCACGGCGGGCACCCCCGAGGAGGCCATCCGCTACGGCTGGAACTACGCGCAGTTGCTCGCCCACGGCCCGAGCCGGGACGCCCTCGTGCCCAGCCCGGTGATGCGGGCCATGGCGGAGGGCATGACCGCCCGGGTGGAGGAGCTGACCCGGATCCCGGCCGATGTGCAGGACACGCTGATCACCATCCTGTCCGAGAAGACGCTGCCGATACCGGAACTGGGCCAGGAGGTGCAGGCGGTCCGCGGCTTCAACCTGATCGCCACGGCCAACGACCGCGACCGCGGGGTCAACGACCTCTCCAGCGCCCTGCGCCGCCGCTTCAACACGGTGGTGCTGCCGCTGCCGGCCGACACCGACGCCGAGGTCGACATCGTCTCGCGCCGTGTCGACCAGATCGGCCGCTCCCTCGACCTGCCCACGGCGCCCGACGGCATCGACGAGATCCGCCGCGTCGTGACCGTCTTCCGTGAACTGCGCGACGGCATCACCGCCGACGGCCGTACGAAGCTCAAGTCGCCCAGCGGCACCCTGTCCACCGCCGAGGCCATCTCCGTCGTCACCAGCGGGCTCGCCCTGGCCGCCCACTTCGGCGACGGTGTGCTGCGGGCGGGCGACGTCGCCGCGGGCATCCTGGGCGCCGTCGTCCGTGACCCGGCGGCCGACCGCGTCATCTGGCAGGAGTACCTGGAGACCGTCGTCCGCGAGCGGGACGGCTGGAAGGACTTCTACCGGGCCTGCCGGGAGGTGAGCGCGTGAGCGACGCCGGACCTCTGCTGCTCGGCGTGCGGCACCACGGGCCGGGCTCGGCGCGGGCCGTGCGGGCCGCGCTGGACGCCGCCGCGCCCCGAGCCGTGCTGATCGAGGGGCCGCCCGAGGCCGACGCCCTCGTCCCGCTGGCCGCCGACCCGGACATGCGGCCCCCGGTCGCGCTCCTCGCCCATGCCGTGGACGAGCCCGGCCACTCGGCGTTCTGGCCGCTGGCCGAGTTCTCCCCGGAGTGGGTGGCCCTCCGATGGGCCTTGGCACACGACGTGCCGGCCCGTTTCGTCGACCTGCCCGCCACGCACACCCTGGCGTGGCGGAAAGAGGAGGAAGAACAGCCCGCGCCCGCGGACGGCCCCGAAGAGTCGCCTTCGCCGTCCGCGCCCGCCGACCCTCCCACCCCTTCCACCCCTTCCACCCCGTCCGCCCCCGCTGTTCCTTCCGCACCTCCCGTCGATCACGCCCTTCGGCTCGACCCGTTGGCCGTGCTCGCCGAGACCGCCGGATACGACGACCCCGAGCACTGGTGGGAGGACGTCGTCGAGCACCGGGGGGCCGCGGACCCGGGGGAGGGGGCGGCGGGGCGGGAGGCCGCGCTCGCACCGTTCGCCGCCCTGGAGGAGGCGATGGGGGCGCTGCGGGAGACGTACGGCTGCGGTGGCCACGACCGGGACCTGGTGCGGGAAGCCCATATGCGCCTGCAACTACGGGCCGCGCGGCGTGAGTTCGGTGAGGGCGTGGCGGTCGTGTGCGGGGCCTGGCACGTGCCGGCGCTGCGCCGGAGGCACGCCGTCACCGCCGACCGGGCGCTGCTGAAGGGCCTTCCCAAGGTCAAGGTGGACATGACCTGGGTGCCGTGGACGCACCGCAGGCTGTCCCGCAGCAGCGGCTACGGCGCGGGCATCGACTCACCCGGTTGGTACGGACACCTGTTCAGCGCGCGGGACCGGCCCGTCGAGCGGTGGCTGACCAAGGTGGCGGAGCTGCTGCGCGAGGAGGACCGGATCGTGTCGTCCGCGCACGTCATCGAGGCGGTCCGGCTGGCCGGGACGCTCGCCGCGATGCGCGGACGCCCGCTGCCGGGACTGACCGAGACGACCGACGCGGTGCGCGCCGTGATGTGCGACGGCTCCGACGTGCCACTGGCGCTCGTGCACGACCGGCTGGTGGTCGGCGACGTCCTCGGGGAGGTGCCGGACACGGCGCCCGCCGTGCCGTTGCAGCGGGACCTGACCCTGCTCCAACGACGGTTGCGGCTCAAGCCCGAGGCACTGGACCGGGAGGCGGAGCTGGACCTGCGCAAAGAGACCGACGGCGAGCGCAGCCGGCTGCTGCACCGGCTGCGGCTGCTGGGCATCCACTGGGGCGAGCCGGTCTCGTCACGCGGCAGTACGGGTACGTTCCGGGAGACCTGGCGGCTGCGCTGGGAACCGGAACTGTCCGTCCGGGTCGCGGAGGCCGGGGTGTGGGGCACGACCGTCGCCGCCGCCGCGACCGCCAAGGCCGAGGCGGACGCGACGGGCGCGCAGGCACTCGCCGAGGTGACCGCGCTGGCCGAGCACTGCCTGCTGGCCGGACTGCGCGACGCGCTCCCGGTGGTGATGCGGGTCCTCGCCGACCGGGCGGCACTCGACGCCGACGTCGGTCACCTGGCGCAGGCCCTTCCCGCCCTGGTCCGTTCCCTGCGCTACGGCGACGTACGCGGCACGGACACCCAGTCGCTCGCCGAGGTCGCGGCGGGGCTCGCCGAGCGGATCTTCGTCGGGCTGCCGCCCGCCTGCACCGCCCTCGACGCGGACGCTGCCGAGCACATGCGCGGGCAGGTGGACGCGGTGCACGGCGCGGTGGGGCTCCTCGCCGAGAGTTCCCCCGCCGGCCACGGTGACCTGCGCAGCCGCTGGCGCTCCGTACTGCGGTCGCTGTCCGGCAGGGACAGCGTGCCCGGAATCATCCGCGGCCGGGCCGTGCGGCTCCTGCTGGACGAGGGGGAGGTCGGCCAGGACGAGGCGGCCCGGCTGATGGGGCTCGTGCTCTCCCCGGGCACACCGCCGCAGGACGCCGCCGCGTGGATCGAAGGCTTCGTGGGCGGCGGCGGAGGCATGCTGCTCGTGCACGACGAGCGGCTGCTGGGGCTGGTCGACGCATGGCTGACCGGAGTGCCGGCGGAGGCGTTCACCGACGTACTGCCACTGTTGCGGCGGACGTTCTCGTCGTACGAGCCGGGTGTGCGGCGGACCCTCGGCGAACTGGTACGGCGCGGCCCTGGGACACGGGGCGACGCGAGCGCGGGCCGGGCGCCGGGCACGACCGGCTTCGCCCCGGAACCGGACACCGAGCGCGCGGACGAAGTAGTGCCGCTGGTACGGCTGCTGCTCGGCCTCGACACCGACGGCGGTGGGATCCCGGGGACTTCGGGAGCCCAGGAGACGGGGGTCAACGGCGAGAGCCCGGCGGACGCCGTCGGCGCCCACGGCAACGACCTGGTGGGGGCAGGCACATGACGACCATGGAGACCAAGACGACCACGGAGACCAAGACGGCCACGCAGACCAGGACGGTCAAGGAGACGGCGGAGACCGTGGAGACCACGGTGCCCGACACGGCCGCGAAGCCCGGGACGATCGAGACACTGGGGATGGGGACATCGGCGGAGTCCGGGATGGCCGCGGAGTCTGAGACGGGCGCGGAGCCCGAGACGGCCACCGGGACCGGGACGGCCTCAGCCGCGTTCCCGGCGGCGGGCGCGGTCGAGACCACGACGGCCGCAGTCGAGCCGGCGCTTCCCGCTGACCTCGGCCAGGCCGCCCAGGAGCGGCTGCGGCGCTGGCGCCTGGTGCTCGGCGGCGAGTCCGCCGACGGGACCGGATGCACCCTGCGCGGACAGGACGCGGCCATGGACGGGGCGCTGACCGCGCTCTACGGGAAGGGGGACAGACCTCAGTCGGGACGGGACCGTACGGCGGGGCTCGGGGCGTCCGCACCGTCCGTGGCCCGCTGGCTCGGCGACATCCGCACCTACTTCCCCTCCTCCGTCGTCCAGGTCATGCAACGCGACGCCATCGACCGGCTCGGGCTGGACTCCCTGCTGCTGGAACCGGAGATGCTGGAGGCGGTGGAGGCCGATGTGCACCTCGTCGGCACACTGCTCTCGCTCAACAAGGCGATGCCGGAGACCACGAAGGAGACCGCGAGGGCTGTCGTGCGCAAGGTCGTCGAGGACCTGGAGAAGCGGCTCGCCACCCGTACCCGGGCCACGCTCACCGGTGCCCTGGACCGCAGCGCCCGCATCAACCGGCCGCGCCACCACGACATCGACTGGAACCGTACGATCGCGGCCAACCTCAAGCACTACCTGCCCGAGTACCGCACGATCGTGCCGGAGCGGCTCATCGGCTACGGGCGCGCCTCGCGGTCCGTGAAGAAGGAAGTCATCCTCTGTATCGACCAGTCGGGATCGATGGCGGCGTCCGTCGTCTACGCCTCCGTGTTCGGGGCGGTGCTTGCGTCCATGCGGTCCATCGACACCCGGCTCGTCGTCTTCGACACGGCCGTCGTCGACCTCACCGACCAACTGGACGACCCGGTCGACGTCCTGTTCGGTACGCAACTCGGCGGTGGCACGGACATCAACCGGGCGCTCGCCCACTGCCAGTCGCAGATCACCCGGCCGACAGAGACGGTGGTCGTCCTCATCAGCGACCTGTACGAGGGCGGCATACGGAACGAGATGCTCAAGCGGGTCGCGGCGATGAAGGCGTCGGGAGTGCAGTTCGTGACTCTGCTCGCGCTGTCGGACGAGGGGGCGCCCGCATACGACCATGAACACGCGGCGGCGCTGGCCGCGTTGGGCGCACCGGCCTTCGCCTGCACGCCCGACCTGTTCCCCGAAATCATGGCGGCGGCGATCGAGAAGCGCCCGCTGCCGATACCGGACGGCGGGTGAGGCCAAGGACGGAGGGGGTGACAACCCATCCCGACGTGGGGCGTCGGCGTTTACGGTTCGGCTCGCGGCGCAGCCGTTCCCGTGGCGTGGCGTGGCGTGGCGTGGCCTGGCCCTGAGTCCTGGCGTGCGGCGGGGCCGCCGCGTCTCACTCGCTGCGGCCCCCGTGCGGGGTCCTCGTCTGCCTCCCTCGGCGGCGGAGTGGGTTGTGTGACGCACATGGGTCACGTGACGCGCGTGACCTGCCATGACCTGCGTGAATCGTGTGATCCATGGGGGCACTCGGGACCGGTCCGACGTCTGTGCCGGGTCTGACGTCTGTGTCCGGTCCGACGGTCTGTGTCCGGACGGGCACAGACGCCTCACTGACAGCCGTCACGCCCCCACTGACGGGCGTGACGGCTCTGACAAGAGTGACGAGCCTGACAGCTGTGACCTGACAACCGCGAGGGGGCTGATGAGCGTGATCTGTGTGACGGGTGTGGCGTCCGGTCCGTATCCCGCGGGCGGGCAGGTCGGTCCTCATTGGGGTGGGGATCAGCCGCCCCGGGCCCCTTCGGGGCCCTTCCAGGGGCCCCACCGGGTCAACCCCAGCCCGGTGGGGTCCCGCGCCGTCGCCCCGCTCTGGCACGCCGTGCCAGCAAACTCGGCATCATGTGACAGGTATCACCGCTCAGGTGTGACCCGCGATTTAGAGGCCCCCCTGAACCAGCGATAACCTGCGAGACGGACATGCCGCGCGCTCGGACACCGTGTGCGCCTCCCTAGTGACACATGCGGACGTCACGTTGCCCTTCGCGGCACGCCCACGCATCCAACGAACCGCGAGATCACTGATAGGGACGGAAGCGCGTGGACCTGTTCGAGTACCAGGCGAGGGACCTCTTCGCCAAGCACGATGTACCGGTGCTGGCCGGTGAAGTCATCGACACGCCTGAGGCGGCGCGCGGGATCACCGAGCGACTGGGCGGCAAGTCCGTCGTCAAGGCGCAGGTGAAGGTCGGTGGTCGTGGCAAGGCCGGCGGTGTCAAGCTGGCCGCTTCCGCGGACGAGGCCGTCGCCCGGGCGACGGACATCCTCGGCATGGACATCAAGGGCCACACGGTCCACAAGGTCATGATCGCCGAGACCGCCCCGGAGATCGTCGAGGAGTACTACGTCTCCTTCCTCCTCGACCGCGCCAACCGCACGTTCCTCTCCATCGCCTCGGTCGAGGGCGGCATGGAGATCGAAGAGGTGGCGGCCACCCGCCCCGAGGCGGTCGCCAAGACCCCGATCGACGCGATCGACGGTGTGACCCCGGAGAAGGCCCGCGAGATCGTCGAGGCCGCGAAGTTCCCCGCCGAGGTCGCCGACAAGGTCGCGAACGTCCTGGTCAAGCTGTGGGACACCTTCATCAAGGAGGACGCCCTCCTGGTCGAGGTGAACCCGCTGGCCAAGGTCGCCTCCGGTGAGGTCATCGCCCTCGACGGCAAGGTGTCCCTGGACGACAACGCCGAGTTCCGGCACCCGGACTTCGAGGAGCTCCACGACAAGGCCGCGGCCAACCCGCTGGAGGCCGCCGCCAAGGAGAAGAACCTCAACTACGTCAAGCTCGACGGCGAGGTCGGCATCATCGGCAACGGCGCCGGCCTGGTCATGTCGACCCTGGACGTCGTCGCGTACGCCGGTGAGAAGCACGGTGGCGTCAAGCCCGCCAACTTCCTCGACATCGGTGGCGGCGCCTCCGCCCAGGTCATGGCGAACGGCCTGGAGATCATCCTCGGCGACCCGGACGTCAAGTCCGTGTTCGTCAACGTCTTCGGTGGCATCACCGCCTGTGACGAGGTCGCCAACGGCATCGTGCAGGCCCTGAAGCTCCTGGAGGACAAGGGCGAGGACGTCACCAAGCCGCTCGTCGTCCGCCTCGACGGCAACAACGCCGAGCTGGGCCGCAAGATCCTCTCCGACGCCGCCCACCCGCTGGTGCAGCGCGTCGACACCATGGACGGCGCGGCCGACAAGGCCGCCGAACTGGCCGCCGCCAAGTAAGCACCTAGGACGAGGACATCAAGACACCATGGCTATCTGGCTCAACAAGGACAGCAAGGTCATCGTCCAGGGCATGACCGGCGCCACCGGCATGAAGCACACCAAGCTCATGCTCGGCGACGGCACCAACGTCGTGGGCGGCGTGAACCCGCGCAAGGCGGGTCAGACCGTGGACTTCGACGGCACCGAGGTACCCGTCTTCGGCACCGTCAAGGAGGCCATCGAGAAGACCGGCGCCGACGTCTCCGTCATCTTCGTACCGGAGAAGTTCACCAAGGACGCGGTCGTCGAGGCCATCGAGGCCGAGATCCCGCTGGCCGTCGTGATCACCGAGGGTATCGCCGTGCACGACTCGGCATCCTTCTGGGCGTACGCCGGCAAGAAGGGCAACAAGACCCGCATCATCGGCCCGAACTGCCCCGGCATCATCACCCCGGGCCAGTCGAACGTCGGCATCATCCCGGGCGACATCACCAAGCCGGGCCGCATCGGCCTGGTCTCCAAGTCCGGCACGCTGACCTACCAGATGATGTACGAGCTGCGGGACATCGGCTTCTCGACGGCCGTCGGCATCGGTGGCGACCCGATCATCGGCACCACCCACATCGACGCCCTGGCCGCCTTCCAGGACGACCCCGACACCGACCTGATCGTCATGATCGGTGAGATCGGCGGCGACGCCGAGGAGCGGGCCGCGGCCTTCATCAAGGAGAACGTGACCAAGCCGGTCGTCGGCTACGTCGCGGGCTTCACCGCCCCCGAGGGCAAGACCATGGGCCACGCCGGTGCCATCGTCTCCGGTTCGTCCGGCACCGCGCAGGCGAAGAAGGAGGCCCTGGAGGCCGCCGGCGTCAAGGTCGGCAAGACGCCGACCGAGACCGCCAAGCTCGCCCGCGGCATCCTCGGCAGCTGAAACCACCGGGCGCACCCGCGCCCACGCCGAGCGGGCACATGAGGCCCGCCGGCGCATGACGCCGACCGGCACATGACGCTGACCGGCGCATCGACGAAGGGGTCCGCATCCCGACCGGATGCGGACCCCTTCCGTCTGCCCTCTTCTCATGGGCTCACCGGCTCATGGGCTCACCGGCTCACCGGCACCAGCCGCTCCGGTCCGTTCGTGGTCGCCGTCCGCAGCTTGGTCCTCAGCTGCTGTTCCGCGTGCGACAACGGACCCAGCGCCGCCTCGGCCGGAACGCCCCGGATCGCCTGGGCCGGCGCGAGCGGGGGCTCGTAGTGCGTCGGCGCGGTGCGCAGGGTGAGAGCCGTCGAACCGATGATCGTGATCGTGAAGGCGATGGCGGCCTGGGTCCAGAAGCGGTTCCGGCGCTCGCCGTGGGTCCGCACCGGCTCCGGCTTCGCCGGGCGCAGCCGCTCCGCGGCGGCCAGTTCCGCCAGCCGCCGGTGCAGCACCGCGGGGTCCGACACCTCGGGGACCCGCGCGGCCACCTCCGCGCGGGCGCGGGTCAGACGGCTCGCCGTCGCCGGGGTGCTGGCCTCCGTCTCCGCCGCGGTCTCGGGCAGGCCGAGCCCGACGCCGTCGTACAGCACGAGCGCGCGACGGTAGGAGGGCGGAAGCCCGAGAAGGGCGTTGAGCAGCGCGCGGTCGCCCGGGTCGGCGGGCGGGGGATCGGGGCGCCGGTATCGGGGGCGGAAACGGTGCCAGGGGGAGAGGGCGTACTCGTACGCCGCCGCCCGTACCCAGCCCGCCGGATCCCGGTCCAGGGCCACCTCCGGCCAGCTCTGCCAGGCCAGTTGGAAGGCCCGCTCCACGGATTCGCGCGCGAGTTCGGGCCGCCCGCTGAGCAGATACGTCTGCCGTACGAGGGCGGGGGCACAGAACGCGTACAGCGCGTCGAACGCCTGAGCGGGCGTCAGGCCGGGCAGTGCCGCGTCCTCGTTCGTCAAGGGTGCCAGGCCGGGCTGGGGCGCCGTCACCTCTGCCGATCCCGCGATGTGGTGACGGTCCGTCGTCTCTTCCTCGTCGGACCGTGGTGGTGGGCTCGCAGGACTCCGCATCACCGTACGCCCTTTCGTGCGAAAAAGAACATAAACATATATTGAGCGACACTTCGGCGGTTCGCCTGTTACAGCGGGAAAGCGCGTGTCGTTGGGAGCATGGCCGGCGTGACGCAGATGACCGCTCGCCGACCGTCGTTGTCGTCCCTGCTGACCCGGCTGCGCGACCGCGCGCCCGGGTGGGGCGCGAGTCTCGTGGGCGGTGTGATCGCCGCGGGTCTCGGACTCGGCGCGGCTGCCGCGCTGGTGACGGTGCTGTGGATCAGCTCGCCGTATCCCGACAGTGGTCCGGGCAGCGCGCTGCACGTCGCCGCATCGCTGTGGCTGCTCGCGCACGGCGTCGAACTGATCCGTACCGACACCCTGTCAGGTGCACCCGCGCCCATGGGCATCACCCCGCTGCTGCTGCTCCTGCCGCCGGTGTGGCTGCTGTACCGGGCGGCGCGCGACGCGGTGGACGCGCCCGAGGACTCCGACGGGCCGCCGGTCGCCGCGCGCAGGGCGTGGGCCGGCGTCGTCCTCGGCTACCTCACCGTCGGCGTCCTCGCCACGCTGTACGCCTCCGGTGGTGCACTGCGGCCCGACTGGGTCTGGGCCGCGCTGTCTCTGCCGCTGGTCGCGGCGGGGGCATCGGGCGTGGGGGTGTGGACGGCGTACGGCCGCCCGCTCGGGTGGCTCTCCGGTGCGTCGGCGCTGTGGCCGGGGCGGCTGCGCCGACCGGCTGCCGGGCCGGGCGCGCACAGTGGTCTCGGTACCGCCGCGCGCGCCGCCGGGGCCGGGACCGCGGTGCTCCTGGGCGGCGGGGCGCTGCTGCTCACGGTGTCCCTGGTGACCCACGGCGGGGCAGCGCGCGGCGCATTTCTGCAGCTCACGGAGGGCTGGTCCGGGCGGTGCGCGGTGCTGCTGCTGTGCATGGGGCTGGTGCCGAACGCGGCGGTCTGGGCGGCCGCCTACGGTCTCGGGCCCGGGTTCGTCCTCGGCACGGGGCACATGGTGTCCCCGCTGTCCTCCGATCCCGCGCCGCTGCTGCCGCCGTTCCCCCTGCTGGCGGCGGTCCCGGACGCGGGGGCAGGCGGCCCGCTGAACTGGGTGGCCGGGGCGGTTCCGGTGGTGGCGGGGCTGACGGTGGCCTGGTTCACGGCGGGATCGGCCGTGGGACGACGGCCCGCACACGGAGACACCGCTGCGGGTGCGGGCGTGGCTGCTGCGGCTGTGGCTTCGGGTGCGGTTTCGGGCCGGACACCGCGGGCGGCACGGTCCGAGTGGTCGGCCGCGCGGACCGCGGGTCTGGTGGCGTTGGCGGGCGGATTGTGCGGGGCGGTGTTCGCGCTGCTCGCCGAGACGGCCGGCGGCCCGCTCGGCAGCGCGGCGCTCGCCCGGTTCGGGCCGGTGTGGTGGCAGTCGGGCGGCGCGGCGGGGATCTGGATCGCGGGGGTGGGAATCCCGGTGGCGCTGCTGGTACGGGCGTGGCGGTTGCGGACCTGGCGGCTGCTCGGGTGGCGGCGACGGGAGCGGGCTACGCGGGGTACGGGTGCGGGCACGGCCAAGCCGGAGGCGGGCCGGGCGGCACAGCCCACGGGCCGGGGCGGCAGGGCGGTCGGCGCCGCGCGGTCCGGCGGGGCTCGGTCCGGTGGGGCGGTCGGCGCCGAGGCGTACGACTTCCTGCCCGCGGTCGCGCCCCGTGCGACCTATACGGCTGAGGCGGCCGACGTGACCGAAGCGGTCGCTGTGGCCGACGTGACCGATGGGGTGGCCGATGTGGCCAGTGCGGGTGGTGTGGCCGATGCGGGCCATGAGCAGGGCGTGCAGACCCGGCATGACGAGGCTTCCCGGGAGGCCCGCTGGGCGGCACTGCGCGAAGCCGCACCGCCGGACGGCCCGTAAGAGAGGGGAAAAGCCGCGAAACCCGCGAGGACCGAGGAGGCAGCCGGCCCCCCCCGCGGTCAGCTGTTCGTGCCCAGCAGGCTGCGCAGTTCCTGGGGGAGCAGGTGGTTGCAGGACTGTCTGGCCTCGTTGGTGAGGGCGTCGTTCACACAGGTGTAGTAGTCGCGGTAGGCCAGCTGCGCCGTGAAGGTCGCGGCGACCACCGCGAGCGCCAGCAGGGCGGTGACCAGACCGCTGATCGCCGCCGTGGTCTGCGGGCGGCCGGTCTGCACGGGCGCCGGGCGGTCCGGGTCCGGGGTGCGCGGCTTGGCGCGCAGCGCGCTGATGCCCCAGTACAGAGCCAGTGCACCCAGCAGCAGCGCCACGTACGCCCAGCTGAAGAGGGCGAAGAAGAAGGCCCACATGCCGCACAGCAGGGCGTAACGCGCGCGGCGCTGGGCGGGGTCCGTCGGGTCCCACCGCATGGCGGGACCGGGGGCACCGCCGCCCGGACCCTCGGGACCGGCGCCGGGGCGCTCGCCGAAGCCGCCGGGGGAGCGGCCGGGCTGCTGGTCGCTCCACTGGCTGCCCCAGGGAGCGGGGCGCTGCGGAGGGCGGCTCTCGTCCGGGGCGGAGTCGTCCCCGCCGCCGACGGGTCGCCGCGGCTGCCAGGGACGGTCCGGCGTGCCCTCGGGCGGCGGCGCGAACGGATTGTCGTCCTGCGCGGCGCCGCCCCGCTCGTCCCCGTTCTGCCTGTCCGAGGGGGTGCCGGTGTGCTGTCCGCCCGAGGGTGCGTCGGGCGGCGAGGACGGCCGCTCCCGCACCAGCACGGCACCAAGCCCCCCTCCCTGCACCGACTGCGGGGGGAACGTGAGGAGTCGCAGACTGCGGTCCGGCATCAAATGAGCGTCTTCCCTAGGTGAATAAGGCTGTCCGACAAGAGCTGACACTTCGGCAACGCACCGCCCGACGACAGCGTTCCCGAGTTGCTTCGTCTCAGACGCTACCTTCCGGCCACGCCCCCGTCCCGCGGGGGCCGTTCCGAGTGCCGGTATCGTTGCTGACGGCCGACTGCTTCGTAGGGTTCCCCGGATCCAGGGGCGCGAAGCAATCGTACGAATGTACAAACCTCCGTACGGTGTCCGGCCGCCGCAGCGAAGTTCCGTGACGAAGTTCCGTACCGCAGTTCCCCAGCGAAGTCCTGTGCCGAAGTTCCCCGCAGTTCCCCCGAGAAAGGGCCCCACCGTGGCCGCCAAGCCCGAGGTCAAACGCCTCGTCGTGCTGGTCTCCGGATCCGGCAGCAATCTGCAGGCGCTCCTCGACGAGATCGCGGCCACCGGTGCCGAGCGCTACGGCGCCCGGATCGTCGCCGTCGGCGCCGACCGCGACGGCATCGAGGGGCTGGCCCGGGCCGAGCGCGCCGGGGTGCCGACCTTCGTGCGCAGGGTCAAGGACTACGGCACCCGCGAGGAATGGGACGCCGCGCTCGCCGAGGCCGTCGCCGGCCACCGGCCCGATCTCGTCGTCTCGGCCGGCTTCATGAAGATCGTCGGCAAGGAGTTCCTCGCACGCTACGGCGGACGGCTCGTCAACACGCATCCCGCTCTGCTGCCCAGCTTCCCGGGGGCCCACGGCGTGCGGGACGCGCTCGCGTACGGCGTCAAGGTCACCGGCTGCACCGTCCACTTCGTCGACGACGGCGTCGACACCGGGCCGATCATCGCGCAGGGCGTGGTCGAGGTCCGGGACGAGGACGACGAGAGCGCGCTGCACGAGCGCATCAAGGAAGTCGAGCGAAGGCTGCTCGTCGAGGTCGTCGGCCGGCTCGCCCGCCACGGCCATCGCATTGAGGGACGAAAGGTAGTAATCCAGTGACCTCCGAGAGCAACGGGAGCGGTACGCGGGCGATCCGTCGCGCGCTCGTCAGCGTCTACGACAAGACCGGACTCGACGAGCTGGCGCGCGGGCTGCACGAGGCCGGCGTCGCACTCGTCTCCACCGGCTCCACCGCCGGGCGGATCGCCGCGGCCGGCGTCCCCGTCACCAAGGTCGAGGACCTCACCGGTTTCCCCGAGTGCCTGGACGGCCGGGTCAAGACGCTGCACCCCAAGGTGCACGCGGGCATCCTCGCCGACCTGCGGCTGGACAGCCACCGCGAGCAGCTGGCCGAGCTGGGCGTCGAGCCGTTCGACCTCGTCGTCGTCAACCTCTACCCGTTCCGTGAGACCGTCGCCTCCGGCGCCTCGCCCGACGAGTGCGTCGAGCAGATCGACATCGGCGGGCCCTCCATGGTGCGGGCCGCCGCCAAGAACCACCCGTCCGTGGCCGTCGTCACCAGCCCCGAGCGGTACGCCGACGTCCTCGCGGCCGTGCGGGACGGCGGCTTCGACCTCGCCACCCGCAAACGGCTGGCGGCGGAGGCGTTCCAGCACACGGCGGCGTACGACGTCGCGGTCGCGAGCTGGTTCGCGGGCGAGTACGCGCCGGTCGACGAGTCGGGCTTCCCCGACTTCCTCGGCGTCACCTGGGAGCGGGCGAGCACCCTGCGCTACGGCGAGAACCCGCACCAGCCCGCCGCGCTCTACGTCGACACGGCGTCCGGCAGCGGCTCCGCCGCGGGCGGCGGCCTCGCGCAGGCCGAGCAGCTGCACGGCAAGGAGATGTCGTACAACAACTACACGGACACGGACGCCGCCCGCCGTGCCGCGTACGACTACGACGAGCCGTGCGTCGCGATCATCAAGCACGCCAACCCGTGCGGCATCGCGATCGGCGCGGACGTCGCCGAGGCGCACCGCAAGGCGCACGCCTGTGACCCGCTGTCGGCCTTCGGCGGTGTGATCGCCGTGAACCGGCCGGTCAGCAGGGAGATGGCGGAGCAGGTCGCCGAGATCTTCACCGAGGTCATCGTCGCGCCCGACTACGAGGACGGCGCGCTGGAGGCCCTGGCGAAGAAGAAGAACATCCGGGTCCTCAAGGCACCGGACGGCCCGTCCGGCCGGGTGGAGACCAAGCAGCTCGACGGTGGTGTCCTGGTGCAGGTCACCGACCGGTTCCAGGCCGACGGCGACGACCCGGCCAACTGGACGCTGGCGACCGGCGAGGCGCTCGACGCGGACGAGCTGGCGCAGCTCGCGTTCGCCTGGAAGGCGTGCCGCGCGGTGAAGTCCAACGCCATCCTGCTCGCCAAGGACGGCGCGTCGGTGGGCGTCGGCATGGGCCAGGTCAACCGGGTCGACTCGGCGAAGCTGGCCGTCGAACGGGCCGGCGCCGAGCGCGCGCGGGGCGCGTACGCGGCCTCCGACGCGTTCTTCCCCTTCCCGGACGGCCTGGAGATCCTCACCGCGGCCGGTGTCCGGGCCGTCGTCCAGCCCGGCGGCTCGGTCCGCGACGAACTCGTCGTGGAGGCCGCCCAGAAGGCCGGCGTCACCATGTACTTCACGGGGACGCGGCACTTCTTCCACTGATACGGATTCCCCCCCGTCCGCCGGGCCGGGCCGGCCGCTGTCGCCGGCCCGGTACGGCCAAGGGCCGTGTCCCACCGTACGAGTGGGACACGGCCCTTGGCCGTATCTCGCGTGCCGACGCGGGTCCGCGTCCGCCCCGGTCAGCTGTTGTGTACGACCATCGTGCTCGCGGCCTTGTCGTGCCAGCCCTGCTGGCGGCCCGACTTGTCCCAGAACGGGGAGAGGTACACGATCAGCGCCCCGATACCGCAGACGAAGCTGCCGATCACCGGAATGATGTAGCGGATGAGCGCCGAGCCGATGCCGGGCTTCCGGCCCGTGTCGACCTTCACCACGCGGATGCCGACGGCCAGCTTGCCGACGGTCGCCCCGACCAGAGCGGTCATCAGCCACTCGTAGAGCAGACCTATGATCGCCAGCACGCCGATCACCGCGCCGAACTTGGCGACGAAGTCCGAGCTGGCGTTGTTGATGCAGGTGTCGTAGTTGGCCGCGTTGGGGTCGCAGTCCTTGGCCGCGCCGATGAGGCTGGCGAAGCCGGCGGCGGCCAGGATGCCGTAGACGACGCCGAAGACGACACCGTCGATCACGCGGGCGCCGAGGCGGCGGCCCATCGACGCGACCCGCGGGCCGACACCGCCCGGATAGCCCGGCTGCTGGGGGTAACCCGGCTGCTGCGGGTAGCCGTAACCCTGCTGCGGCGGAACTCCCTGCGGCGCCTGCGGGTAGCCGTAGCCGGGCTGACCCGGCTGTCCCGGCTGACCGGGCTGGCCGGGCTGCTGCGGGTAGCCGTAACCCTGCTGGGGATTCTGCGGCTGTCCGTAGGGGTTCTGGGGCGAGCCGAAACTCATGGCGGATTTCCTCCGTTGCACTGCGGGGACGACGCGGACAGGCGCGGAGGAACGTCAGAACTTGAGCGGTTTGCCCCCCAACACGGACCGCGGTACTGCGCCGTTCATCGTCATGGCTGGGAGACCCCTTGTCCAGCCACTTACGACAGGCGTTGTGCAAGCGAAACATCAACGATCTTGGGCGAACCGGAGACGGAGGAAACGGACGGTCCCGGACCGAAGCGGCCCCGGCCGCCACGACGGAGGGGACGCCGACGGCCCCGGATTGGAACCAACGGGCGGTCATCCTGGAGGATGGGGGGCATGACCGCCCAGATTCTCGATGGCAAGGCCACCGCAGCCGCGATCAAGTCCGATCTGACCGCCCGCGTGGCGGCGCTGAAGGAGAGGGGCATCACGCCCGGCCTCGGCACGATCCTGGTCGGGGATGATCCCGGCAGCCAGAAGTACGTAGCCGGCAAACACCGGGACTGTGCCCAGGTGGGCATCGCCTCCATCCAGCGCGAGCTGCCCGCCACGGCGACGCAGGAGGAGATCGAGGCGGTCGTCCGCGAACTGAACGAGGACGCGGCCTGCACCGGCTACATCGTCCAGCTGCCGCTGCCCAGGGGCATCGACGAGAACCGCATTCTGGAGCTGATGGACCCGGACAAGGACGCGGACGGCCTGCACCCGATGAACCTCGGCCGTCTCGTCCTGAACGAGCCGGCCCCGCTGCCCTGCACCCCCAACGGCGTGCTGACCCTGCTGCGCCGCCACGGCGTGGAGATCAAGGGCGCCGAGGTGGTGGTTGTCGGCCGCGGTGTGACCATCGGCCGGCCGATGCCGCTGCTGCTCACCCGGCGCAGCGAGAACGCCACGGTCACCCAGTGCCACACCGGCACCCGTGATCTGGCGTCCCACCTCCGGCGCGCGGACATCATCGTCGCGGCGGCCGGATCCGCCCATCTGATCCGGCCCGAGGACGTCAAGCCGGGCGCCGCGGTCCTGGACGTGGGCGTCTCGCGCAGCGCGGACGGCAAGATCGTCGGCGATGTGCACCCCGGTGTCGCCGAGGTGGCCGGGTGGATCTCCCCGAACCCGGGCGGCGTGGGCCCGATGACCCGTGCGCAACTGCTCGTCAACGTGGTCGAGGCGGCGGAGCGCAGTGCCGGCTGAGAACACCCACCACGACACGGAGCCGACGGTCCGCGACGCGATCAGCGCACCCGACGCGGCCGGGCGCCCCAAGCGGGTCACGCGCCGCTTCCCGCTGTTCACCAGGGACACCGCGCGCCCCGAGGGCGGCGGCCGGGCCGCCTCCGGCGACCTGCCGGCGCCGGCCCGCCAGTGGCCGATCCTCATAGTGCTGGGCACGGTCGCCCTCGGCCTGCTGCTGACCGCACTCGACGTCTTCCGGTTCGGGATGCTGCTGGTCGGCGCCGCCCTGCTGGCCGGCGCGGCACTGCGCTGGTTCCTGCCCGGCGTCGGCATGCTCGCCGTCCGCTCGCGCTTCACGGACATCGCCACCTACGGCGTGCTGGGGCTGGCGATCGTCCTGCTCGCGATGATGGCCCAGCCCAGGCCGTGGCTGGAGATCCCGTTCCTGAAGGACACGCTGCACTTCACGATGAACCAGTAGGCGGCGCCGGCCGGTCCGGTCCGTGCCCCGCCCGAGGACGGCGGCCCGTCTCTTCCCCCGAGCCGGGACGGGCCGCCGTCGCTCCTCAACCCTCCCGTGCCGTGCCCGGCCCGTTCCATGCCTGTCCGCACGCTGTGTCAGGGAAGTGACCGTTCCGCCGTCAGGGAAGTGACCGCTCCGCCACGGTCCGCGGGCCCTGCGGGAAGACGGGCCCGCCGGATACGTCGTGCGGAGTGTGGCGTGCGCAGCGCGGCGCGTGGTCTGTGGCGTGCGGCGCGTGGTCTGCGGCGTGCGGTGGTGTGTGACCGGCCGGCTCGATGCTCCTGTGCGCCCTCGCCCGCGGAACTGCGGTCCGTGGCGAACGCATCCCTGTGGGTAGCCAGAACCGGGACCGGCGACGGGGCGCCCCCCGCGGGGGGAACTGCGGGGAGGGCGACGGGGACCCGACACCGGGCGACACCGGGCACACGACAGCACCGACCGGGGGAAGAGGGGGAACCCATGCCTCGTTGGAAAGCCCTGCCCGACCAACTCGATCCGCAGGTCAAGGAGTTCACCGGCCAATTACGGCGGCTCGTGGACCGCGCGGAGCTGAGCATCGCGGCGCTGGCCGACCGCACGGGCTACAGCAAGACGTCCTGGGAGCGTTACCTCAACGGCCGGCTCCTCGCACCGAAGGGCGCGATCGTCGCGCTCGCGGAGGTCACCGGCACCCATCCCATCCACCTCACCACCATGTGGGAACTGGCCGAACGCGCCTGGAGCCGTTCCGAGATGCGGCACGACCTGACCATGGAGGCGATACGCATCACCCAAGCGCGCGCCGCACTGGGGGAGTTCGGCGCGCCGTCGGCCGGCGCCGGGAGCGCGGGCAGAACCACACGCCGGAGCGCCGGCGCGAGGGCGGCACCCGGCATCGCGGGCCCCACCGGCGTGTCCCCGACGATCCCGCCCCAGCCGACCGCACCCGACGCCGATGCGCGGGCGGGCGCCCGGCGGCGCCCCGGCACGGGCGGCAACTCCCGGGAAGCCGCCGGGCGTCAGGGCCCCGCGCGGGCCGGCGGCAGGACGGCACGGTCGTACACGCCGCCGCCCGCCTCCGGCCGGACACCGGCGGCTCCTGGCCGGTACGGCGCGCCGCCGCGGGGAGTGGACCCGGGCGCCGCCTCCGGGGGCCGGGGCGGCAGGCGGCAGACGGCGATGTTCCTTGCCGGGTTCGTGGGTGTGCTCCTCGTCATCGCCGGTTTCCTCCTGCTGACCGGCAGGGGCGGCGACAAGAAGAACGACGAGGGCACGGCCAAGTCGCCCGCCCCGTCCACGAGCACCGCCGCCGGCCTGCCCGCCGGGGTCAAGTGCGTCGGCGGTGACTGCACGGGCAAGGACGCCGAGGCCATGGGGTGCGGCGGCGACCTGGTGACCACTGCCCGGACCGCCACCGTCGGTACCGTCACCGTCGAAGTCCGCTACAGCAGGACCTGCGGCGCGGTCTGGGGGCGGATCACCGGCGCGGGACCGGGTGACGAGGTCCGCCTCACCGTCGGCGCCACCGCCGGCCGCACCGGCACGGTCACGGAGGCCGGCGACACCCTCGCGTACACCCCGATGGTGGCCGTACCGAACGCCACCGGGGCGAAGGCGTGCGCGACGCTGTCGAACGGACGGACGGGGTGCACGCGTTAGGAACACCGGGGAGCGGGGCGGGAGTTGGGCAGGGTCGGGCGGATGGGCGCACGGGGTGAAGGGCGTACGCGAACGCGAGGCGTGAGGGGTGAGGGGGTACGGGGGTGGCGTACGGGAGGGAAGTGCGGTGGGGGACGTACGGGGGAGCCATGCTGCGAGGGACGAACGGCGGGGCGGCGTGCGGTGCAGGCGTGCCCCGTTCTGATGAAATTCCGCGCGGTGTGCATGGTTGGCGGCAACGTGGGAACGCGAACCGTACCCCCACGGGAGTCCGGAATCCGGTATCCCCGAACGGCGGCCGCCCTTGTCTCTCCTCTCCCGGACGGGCGGCCGCCTCTCCCTGGGGTCTGCGGGACGGGCCCCTGGGGTCTGTGGGACGGGCCACACGGGGTGGGCGGTGCGCCAGGTCCGACGCGCGATAGCCTGACCGCTGGATCTCTCTTGACGCCAAGAGATCGATCAACTGAACCGTGATCGATCGTCGCGGCGGGCACCGGTCACCGGCCGGGGCGGGATCCCGTACCCCCGGGGCAGGGACGCCCCACCGCCAGCTGTCATACGGAGAACGCCATGACCCGCACTCCCGTGAACGTCACCGTCACCGGCGCGGCCGGCCAGATCGGTTACGCCCTGCTCTTCCGCATCGCCTCCGGCCAGCTGCTCGGCGCGGACGTGCCGGTCAAGCTGCGCCTCCTGGAGATCACCCCGGCGCTGAAGGCGGCCGAGGGCACGGCCATGGAGCTGGACGACTGCGCGTTCCCGCTCCTGGCGGGCATCGACATCACGGACGACCCGAACGTCGCCTTCGACGGCACCAACGTCGCCCTCCTCGTGGGCGCCCGGCCGCGCACCAAGGGCATGGAGCGCGGTGACCTCCTGGAGGCCAACGGCGGCATCTTCAAGCCGCAGGGCAAGGCCATCAACGACCACGCCGCGGACGACATCAGGGTCCTGGTGGTCGGCAACCCGGCCAACACCAACGCGCTCATCGCGCAGTCCGCCGCCCCGGACGTACCGGCCGAGCGGTTCACCGCGATGACCCGCCTCGACCACAACCGCGCCCTGACCCAGCTGGCGAAGAAGACGGGTTCGACGGTCGCCGACATCAAGCGGCTGACCATCTGGGGCAACCACTCCGCCACCCAGTACCCGGACATCTTCCACGCCACCATCGCCGGCAAGAACGCGGCCGAGGTCGTCGACGACGAGAAGTGGCTGGCCGACGAGTTCATCCCGACCGTCGCCAAGCGCGGCGCGGCGATCATCGAGGCGCGCGGCGCGTCCTCCGCGGCCTCCGCCGCCAACGCCGCCATCGACCACGTCCACACCTGGGTCAACGGCACCGCCGAGGGCAACTGGACCTCCATGGGCATCCCGTCGGACGGCTCCTACGGCGTTGCGGAGGGCCTGATCTCCTCCTTCCCGGTCACCGTCAAGGACGGCCGGTACGAGATCGTCCAGGGCCTGGAGATCAACGAGTTCTCCCGCGCCCGTATCGACGCCTCCGTCAAGGAGCTGGAGGAGGAGCGCGAGGCGGTCCGCTCCCTGGGCCTCATCTGATCCGCTCCCCGGGGCTGTCCGGGTCTCACTGATCCGCTCCCGGGCCTCCGGGGCCTCCGGATCTTCGGGCACCCGGTGCTCCCTGGGCCACGAGCTACCCGGGCCCCGCTCCTGCCACCTCGGAGCGGGGCCCGCGTATGTCTCCGTCCCCCGCTACGCGCCCACGTCCCTGTCGGGAACCGGGTCCGGGTGCGGGGCCGGAACCAAGTCCGGGTCCGGTCCCGCGGCCGACCGTGTCAGCCGCTTCTCGAACCAGTGATGGGCGTAGACGTGGTCGACGTACGCCGGGATCTCCGTGTACCCGCACGCCCGGTACATCGCCTGCGCCTCGGTGAGCGTGCGGTGCGTGTCCAGCCGTACGACGTCCAGTCCGCGGGCCCGTGCCTCGTCCTCCAGACCGGCCAGCAGCCGCCGGGCCAGCCCGAGGCGGCGGGCGTCCGCGTGCACCCACACGTGCCGGAGTTCGCCGACGCCCGGAGCCAGCCGCCGCAGCGCCCCGCAGCCCACCGGCCGCCCCTCCTCGTAGGCGACCAGGAAGGCACCGGCCGCGCCCGACACCTCGTGGGGGCCCACCAGGTCGGACTTGTCGAAGCCCTCGGGGAAGCGCTCGTCGATGTCGGCTGCGTACGCGTCCAGGCAGGCGCGGGCGTCGGCCGAGGCGCCGTCGACGACCCGCACGGTGATCCCCGCGAGCCGCAGCAGACGCTGGGCGGTGGCCAGGGCGCCGGTCAGCTCGGCGCGCTGGTCCGGGGTGAGGGACCGGAGCAGACCGGCGGCGAGCGCGTCGGCGCGCCGGTTCTGCTCCTCGACCTCGACGCGCCCGGCCGGGGTCGGCTCGACCGTCCGCAGCCGGGTGTCGTGCGGCGGGACGCCGACGCGGACCATGCCCTGCGTCTCCAGTGCCCGCGCCATCCGGCTCAGATAGCCGGCGTCCAGGCCCAGCCGGGTGCGCAGTTCGCGCAGCGGGACCCCGTCGCCGATCTCGAAGAGCAGACGGGCCTCGCCGAGCGGGCGGTTCTGGCCGAGGTAGCGGTCGTCGAGGACGCCGATCCGGCGCGTGAAGTACCGGTTGAACCGGCGGAAAGCCGCCACGTCTTCGTCGGCAACGGGCTCAGGCTCCATAGCTCTTTGACTTTAGTCAAGGAAGCCTCGACGGTCCATCCTGCGGGCAAGGGCAAGGGCAAGGGCAAGGGCAAGGGCAAGGGCAAGGGCAAGGGCAAGGGGCAGGGGCAGGGGTGCCTGCGGATGGGCGAAGGCGCCCGGGTGAGCGCACCTGGCCTTGCGTGCCTTGTGTGCCTTGGCGGGCAGGGGGCATCGGAGCGCCCGCCCCCTGCCCGCTCACCGCACGAGTCCGCCCGCGATGCGCCGCAGCGCCGCGTCCGCCGAGTGGTGCAGGCCCGGACCGAACGTGATCCGGGTGGCCCCGAGCCGGCTGAGTTCCGCGGGCGGCGGGCCGTCCCCGTCGAGCCGGCCGAGCACATTGAGCGGGCCCTGGATCCCGGACCGCAGCCGCGGGATCAGCTGTGCCGGGGCCATGATCGGATAGACGCAGTCGGCTCCGGCCGCGACATACGCCGCGCCCCGCTCGATGGCCGCGTCGGGATCCATGACGCCACGCAGGAAGGTGTCCACGCGCGCGTTGACGAACAGTTCGTCACCGGCGGCCGAACGCACCGCGGCGAGCCAGTCGGCCTGCTCGTGCGGGTCCCTGAGGGCGCCCGCCACGGAGTCCTCCAGGTTGCAGCCCACGGCCCCCGCCTCCAGCAGCCGCTCCACCAGCTCCTTCGGCGCGAGCCCGTAGCCGCTCTCGGCGTCCGCCGACACCGGCACGTCCACCGCGCCGGCGATCCGGGCCACCGCGGCGAACATCTCGTCCGCCGGAGTCTGCCCGTCCGCGTACCCGAGAGAGGCGGCGATCCCCGCACTGGGCGTGGCCAGCGCCGGGAACCCGGCCTCCGCAAGGGCCCGGGCGCTCGCCGCGTCCCACGGTCCCGGCAGGACCAGAGGATCACCCGGCGACCGCCGCAGATGCAGTGAGCGGAAGACCTCCACCTTCCGCACCACCGGCAGTTCGCCGAGCAGATCAAGATTCCTCATGTGTCCTGCCCCCGCCCCGCTCACGGCCGGTACCCACCGGGCGCGACCCGGACACTGACCATCAGCCGGTTCCAGCTGTTGATCGCCGTGATCAGCCCGACGAGGTGGGCGAGTTCGGTCTCGTCGAAGTGCTTGGCGGCCCGCTCGTACACCGCGTCCGGCACGAAGTCCCGCCCGGACGCCGTGCGGGAGGCGCTCGCGGTGAGGGCGGTCACCGCCTCGGTGAACGCCAGTGCGGCCCGCTCCCGCTCGCTGTAGTGGTCCTCGGCCTCTTCCCGGGCGTTGAGCAACTGCAACCGATTCTCGGACACGCCGTTCTTCCGGGCCGGCGCGAGATGCATGTCCAGGCGGAACGCGCAGTGGTTGAGCTGCGAGGCGCGGATCATCACCAGCTCCGCCAGGACCGGGTCGCCCAGTCCCCGTTCGGCCGCCCCGGAGAGCGCCGACAGGGCCTCGGCGACCGAGCGGTCCAGCACCTGCGTACGGGTCACGGGTGCTGGCCCGGCTGGTAGTGGCCCGGCGTCGTCCGGGTGGTCACGCCGAACCGGTTCCAGGCGTTGATCACCGTGATCGCGGCGATCAGCTGTGCCAGCTCAGCCTCCTCGAACAGCTTCGCCGCCTTCTCGTACACCTCGTCGGGTACGAAGCCGTCGGTGAGGACCGTGATCGCCTCGGTCAGCTCGATCGCCGCCAGCTCCTTCTCCGTGTAGAAGTGCCGCGACTCCTCCCACGCGCTCAGCTGCACGATCCGCTCGACGCTCTCGCCGGCCGCGAGGGCGTCCTTGGTGTGCATGTCGAGGCAGAACGCGCAGTGGTTGATCTGCGAGGCACGGATCTTCACCAGCTCGTACAGCTTCGGGTCCAGGCCCTTCTTGGCCGCGGTGTCCAGCCGGATCATCGCCTTGTACACCTCCGGCGCCAGTTCGGCCATGCGCAGGCGGGGGGTCAACTCGGGTGCGTACTGAACGTCGTCCTGTGTGGTCATGACTTCGACACTAGAAGCCAGGCAGCCCAGGAGTATGGTCCATTTCCATGGCGGAATCCTGGGCCACTTTGGGCATCGACCTGCATCTGGAACCGACCGGGTCGGGCGGTCGGCGGCGGGGCCTCACCGACGCGCTGCGGGACGCGGTCCGCACCGGCCGCCTCGCCCCCGGCACCCGGCTGCCCTCCTCCCGCACCCTCGCCACCGACCTCGGCATCGCCCGCAACACCGTCGCCGACGCCTACGCCGACCTCGTCGCCGAGGGCTGGCTCACCGCCCGGCAGGGCTCGGGCACCCGGGTGGCCACGGGGATACCGGCCGTCGTCGGCGAGGCCGCCCCGGCACCCCGCCGCCGCGTCCGCGGCCGGCCGACCCACAACCTGACGCCCGGCACCCCCGACCTCGCCGCCTTCCCGCGCACCGAATGGCTCAAGGCCGCCCGCCGCGCCCTCACCGCCGCCCCCAACGACGCCCTCGGTTACGGCGACCCGCGTGGCCGTCCGGAACTGCGCACCGCCCTCGCCGGCTACCTCGCCCGTTCCCGGGGCGTGCGCGCCGATCCCGGGAACATCGTGGTGTGCGCCGGTTTCGTGCACGGCCTCCAGATCCTCGCCAAGGTGCTGCGGGCCCGCGGCGCCCGCACGGTCGCCGTCGAGTCGTACGGCCTGTCCGTCCACTGGGACCTGCTGACCGACGCCGGCCTGGCCATCCCCCCGCTGCCCTACGACGAACGGGCCACCGACACCCGTGCCATACCGGACGCGGGTGCCGTGCTGCTCACGCCCGCCCACCAGTTCCCGATGGGCACGGCCCTGCACCCCGACCGGCGGGCCGCCGTGGTGGACTGGGCGCGGCGCACCGGCGGCCTGGTCCTGGAGGACGACTACGACGGCGAGTTCCGCTACGACCGTCAGCCGGTCGGCGCGCTCCAGGGCCTGGACCCCGACCACGTCGTCTACCTCGGCACCGCCAGCAAGTCCCTCGCCCCCGGTCTGCGGCTGGGCTGGATGGTGCTGCCGCCGTCCCTCGTCGAGGAGTGCGCCGCCGCCAAGGGCAACAGCGACGGCTGCGGGGTACTGGACCAGCTCACCCTGGCCGAGTTCCTCACCTCCGGCGCCTACGACCGTCAGGTGCGCTCCGCCCGCCTGCGCTACCGGCACCGCCGGGACGCCCTCGTGGCGGCTCTCACCGCCCGCGCGCCCGAGGTCCATGTCACGGGCATCGCGGCCGGTCTGCACGCGGTCCTGCGCCTGCCGCCCGGCACCGAACGGTCGGTGGTCCAGGCCGCTGCCTGGCAGGGTCTCGGCCTGCACGGCCTGACCACGTACCGCCACGGACACGCCGACACCGCCCCCCTGGACGCCCTGGTCGTCGGCTACGGAACCCCACCGGACCACGCCTGGACGGCAGCCCTGGAGGCCCTGTGCCGCGTACTGCCGTAACCACTCTGCCGGGCTTGGTACGGGGGTGATCCCCCAAGGGCTTGGTCCGGGGACGACGGTCCCCTCGCGGCTTGGCCGGGGGTGATCCCCAAGGGGCTTGGTCCGTGGATGATCCCCTTGCGGCTTGGTTCGGGGACGAATCCCGGCGTGGGTGAGCGGGGCGCCGGTGAGCGGGCGAGTGGGGGCGAGAGTCCGGTGTGAGCCTGCCCGGGGCCGGGCCCCGGGCCCTCCCGTCCCCTACAGTCGCATTGTGCTCTTCGGAATGGTGTGCGCCCTGGGCGCGGCGGTCTGCTTCGGTACGGCGACCGTGTTGCAGGCGATGGCCGCCCGGGAGGCGGCGGACGTCGGCGGGGGCGGTGGCACGGCGCTGTTGCTGCGGGCGCTGCGGCAGTGGCGGTATCTGGCCGGGCTGGGGCTGGACGGGCTCGGGTTCCTGCTCCAGATCGCGGCGCTCCGGTCGCTCCCGATCTACGCGGTCGCCGCGGCGCTGGCGGCGAGTCTGGCGGTGACCGCCGTGGTCGCGGCGCACCTGCTGCGGGTGCGGCTGAGCGGGGTGGAGTGGGGCGCGGTGGCGGTGGTGTGCGCCGGGCTCGCGATGCTGGGGCTGGCCTCCGGGCCGGAGGGCCATAGCAGCGGCTCGGCGGCGCTGAAGTACGCGATGCCCGCGGTGGCCCTGGGGGTGCTGCTGGTCGGGGCGGTCGGCGGACGGCTGCGGGGGCGGAACCGGGCGCTGCTGCTCGGGCTGGGGGCGGGGTGCGGGTTCGGGGTGGTGGAGGTGGCGGTACGGCTGATCGACGGCCTCACGCCGACGGCCCTGTTCACCAACCCGGCCACCTACGCCCTGCTGATCGGCGGGGGCGCCGCGTTTCTGCTGCTCACCTCGGCCCTCCAGCGCGGCTCGGTGACGACGGCCACCGCCGGAATGGTGATCGGGGAGACGATCGGCCCGGCGGCCGTGGGCGTGGTGTGGCTCGGCGACCGCACCCGCGAAGGCATGGCCTGGCCGGCGGTCGTGGGCTTCGCGGTGGCGGTGGCGGGCGCCCTGGCCCTGGCCCGCTTCGGAGAGGCCCCGGCGGAGCAGTCCCTGACCGAACAGCCCCAGAGGAAAGAGGCCGGGACGGCGCAGCCCTAGATGCGGAGCCTGGACGTACTGCCCTGGGAGGCCGAGGGGGCACGGGCGGCGGGAGCACGGGAGCCCGGAGCCCGGAGAACGGGGGCACGGGGGCTCGGGCGGCAGCCGGTCCGGATCGGCCCGGTCACTGGAGCGCGAGAGCGCGCGAGGCGGGCGTGGGCAGCGTGGGCGGCCCGCTCCGGCACCGTCGCTCCCGCCATCGGCGCCGCGACCGACCTAGGCAGCCAGCACCGCCCGCAGTTGATCGAGCCCCCAGTCCAGATCCTCCTTCTCGATCACCAGCGGCGGCGCGATCCGGATCGTCGAGCCGTGTGTGTCCTTCACCAGGACCCCACGCTCCATCAGCCGCTCCGAGATCCGCCGCCCCGTGCCGAGCGTCGGCGTGACGTCCACGCCGGCCCACAGGCCGCGCCCGCGCACCGCCGTCACCGCGCCGGTGCCGAGCAGCGCGCCCAGCTCACGGTGCAGATGTTCGCCCAGCTCCGCCGCGCGCGCCTGGTACTCGCCCGACCGCAGCATCGCGATCACCTCCAGCGCCACGGCACAGGCCAGCGGATTCCCGCCGAACGTCGACCCGTGCTCACCCGGCCGGAACACCCCGAGCACCTCCGCACCCGACACGACCGCGGACACCGGCAGGATTCCGCCGCCCAGCGCCTTCCCCAGCAGATACACATCCGGTACGACCCCTTCGTGCTCGCACGCGAAGGTCCGTCCGGTCCGGCCGAGTCCCGACTGGATCTCGTCCGCCACGAACAGCACGTTCCGCTCCCGGGTCAGCTCCCGCACCGCCGGCAGATAACCGGCCGGCGGCACGATCACGCCCGCCTCGCCCTGGATCGGCTCCAGCAGCACCGCGACCGTGTTCTCGGTGAGCGCCGACCGCATCGCGGTCAGGTCCCCGTACGGCACGATCTCGAAGCCCGGCGTGTACGGCCCGAAGTCCGCCCGCGCCTGAGGGTCGGTGGAGAAGCTGATGACCGTCGTCGTACGGCCGTGGAAGTTGCCCCCGGCGACCACGATCTTCGCCATCTCCGCGGGCACCCCCTTCACCCGGTAGCCCCACTTCCGGGCTGTCTTCACCGCGGTCTCCACCGCCTCCACGCCCGTGTTCATCGGCAGCACCAGCTCCATGCCGCACAGCTCGGCCAGCTCCGCGCAGAACGCCGCGAACCGGTCGTGATGGAACGCCCGTGACGTCAGCGTCACCCGTTCCAACTGAGCCCTGACCGCCGCCACCAGACGCGGATGGCCGTGCCCGAAGTTCAGTGCGGAGTAGCCGGCGAGCAGATCGAGATAGCGCCGGCCCTCCACATCCGTCATCCAGGCCCCGTCCGCGGTGGCCACGACCACCGGCAGCGGGTGGTAGTTGTGCGCGCTGTGGGCGTCGGCGGCGGCGATGAGCGTCTCCGTAGCGTTCACGGGAACTCCTGTGGCCAGCGAGTCGGATTCGTCCCCCCCTTTTCCTATCCTCTTCCCATCCTCGCGCGCGGGAGGGACCCGCAGGCGTCCCCGACATGCGACCACCGCCCCGCTTCCCCGTCCTGCGCGCCCGGTAGGCTGGCCGCGGGCCGTGACTGGCGCGCTGGGATGGGATGGACCATCGGGGAGCGGCCTCAGCGAGACCGAGTGCCGTGCGCCTGGGCCGAACCGTGAACGCTGTACGCACACCGTCCGGAGGTCCTCATGCCAGAGCAGTCCCCCGCCCCCCTCTCCTCGTCCCTCTCCGCCGAGTCCACTGCCTTTCGGGCCGCCCTCGACGTGATCCGCGCCGTCGAGCCGAGGGTGGCCGACGCCATCGGCCAGGAGGTCGCCGACCAGCGCGAGATGCTGAAGCTGATCGCCTCCGAGAACTACGCCTCCCCGGCCACCCTTCTCGCGATGGGCAACTGGTTCAGCGACAAGTACGCCGAGGGCACCATCGGCCGCCGCTTCTACGCCGGCTGCCGCAACGTCGACACCGTGGAGTCGATCGCCGCCGAGCACGCCAGGGAACTCTTCGGCGCCCGCCACGCCTATGTCCAGCCGCACTCCGGTATCGACGCCAACCTCGTCGCCTTCTGGGCCGTCCTCGCCCAGCGTGTGGAGGCGCCCGCGCTGGAGAAGGCCGGTGTCCGGCAGGTCAACGACCTCTCCGAGGCCGACTGGGCCGAACTCCGCCAGTCGTTCGGCAACCAGCGCATGCTCGGCATGTCCCTGGACGCCGGTGGCCACCTCACCCATGGTTTCCGCCCGAACATCTCCGGCAAGATGTTCGACCAGCGTTCCTACGGCACCGACCCGGCGACCGGCCTCATCGACTACGAGGCGCTGCGTGCCTCCGCCCGCGAGTTCAAGCCGCTGATCATCGTCGCCGGCTACTCCGCCTACCCCCGTCTCGTGAACTTCCGGATCATGCGTGAGATCGCCGACGAGGTCGGTGCCACGCTCATGGTCGACATGGCGCACTTCGCCGGTCTCGTCGCCGGCAAGGTCCTCACCGGCGACTTCGATCCGGTTCCGCACGCCCAGATCGTCACCACCACCACCCACAAGTCGCTGCGTGGCCCGCGCGGCGGCATGGTCCTGTGCGACGACTCGCTCAAGGACCAGGTCGACCGCGGCTGCCCGATGGTGCTCGGCGGCCCTCTTCCGCATGTCATGGCCGCCAAGGCCGTCGCCCTCGCCGAGGCCCGGCAGCCGTCCTTCCAGGACTACGCCCAGCGGATCGTCGACAACTCCCGGGCTCTGGCGGAGGGCCTGATGAGCCGGGGCGCCACCCTGGTCACCGGCGGAACCGACAACCACCTCAATCTGATCGATGTCGCCACCTCCTATGGCCTCACCGGCCGGCAGGCCGAGGCCGCACTGTTGGAGTCCGGCATCGTCACCAACCGCAACGCGATCCCGGCCGACCCCAACGGCGCCTGGTACACCTCCGGTATCCGCATCGGCACCCCGGCCCTGACCACGCGTGGCCTGGGTACCGCCGAGATGGACGAGGTGGCCGCGCTCATCGGCCGCGTCCTCACCACGGCCGAGCCCGGCACCACCAGCAAGGGCACGACGTCCAGGGCGCAGCACGTCCTCGACCCGAAGATCGCGGACGAGATCTCGCAGCGGGCCTCCGACCTCGTGGCCGGGTTCCCGCTGTACCCGGAGGTCGACCTCGGCTGACACCCGGCCGGGGCCAGGTGGCCCGGAGCCGGTGGCCCGCAGGGCTCCGCGGTTCCCTTGGGCTCTCACATGTCCCGCAGCTCCTGTCGCGGCCCCGGCTCTCGGCTGCCACGCCGCAGGGCCGCGGGCGCCAGCCGGGGCAGGAAGCGGCGCAGCACGAGTGCGAGCGCCGCTCCCGCCGCCGCGCCTGGTATCGCCCACCACCAGTCGGTGCCGTCGTCCTCGGGTCCGGTGCTGATCGACACCGTCGTGGTGGTCTGGTCTTCCTGCACCGATGGGTCAGGGGTGTCCGACGACTGCCATGGGGACGGGAAGATGCCGCTGTAGCCTGCTTGGCCGGTGCTCTTGCCCATCACCCCCAACTCCCCGAGTAAGGAACGCAGTTGGGTGGGCTGCTCGGCCTGGTGCCAGTAGCCGTTGCCCGAAGTGGGCAGGTTCGCCGCCGTGTGGATCCAGATCTCCTGCGAGGGTGAGTCGAGGGGGAAGACCCGGTCCACTCGCCAGGGCGATATGTCGTGCGCCAGCCAGGTCACATTGATCTGCCGGGCGGAGGACAGGGTCGCCTCCGGTGGCATGGTGCGCGAGCCCTTGTTCTCCGGGCCGAGCAGAGCCTGGAGTTGCTCGTACTCCTCGTCCGAGTAGTACCGCGCGGTGGCCTCTTCGCTCTGGGGTGAGGCCACCAGCACGCTGGTCGGGCCGCCGGCCACCGCGGACGGCGCACCCCATAACAGCAGCCCGAGCAAGGCAGCCAACACCCCGCCCCATGCCATCAGTTCACGAGCCTTGCCTTTCGCCATGCGATCCCCCAGTCGGACGAATCCGTGTGGCCCGTCGGCGGGCCACGTGTCACTTCTGGTACACCGCCCGGCCCGCCCGGGTTCCCTTCCCGCACCCACTTTTTCGAGGACTTGTCCGTGGCGTCACCGGACTGCCCGGATCCGCGGGGCCGCTCAGGCCGGGCGGCCGGCCGACTGGGACAGCGCGGTGAGGGACTTCGCGATCCGCACCGCCCTCGTCCGTGTATCCACGCCCTCCAGCCGCAGGGTCACCTCCCCGCCCGAGGGCCCACCGGCTCCCTCACCGCCGGACCCTGCGCCGCCCCCGCCCCCGGCCCCCGTGCTCGGCTGTGCCGGGTGGGTCCACAGCAGGGTCGGACCCGCCGTGCGCACCTGCTGCCGGTAGCGGTCGCCGTCCGCGTCCACCAGCCAGAACCCCAGCAGATGCGGCTGCGGGAACCACAGGGCGAAGTCGGGGATGCCGTCCGGCGCCTGTGCCCGGTGCAGCTCGATCCACTCCGGCGCCTCCCGCACGGTCTTGACGAAGCCGGGGTCCAGGCTCGCCGGGAACTCGTCGAGCCGGACCGTGCCGCCCCGCTCCTGCCAGCACATGCTCAGCAGGAGCCGGCCGCGCGGCTCATCGGTCACGGTCACCGCGTCCGGCACCCCGAGGGCGTCCGGCACGAGCGGTTCGAACCCGGCCCGCCGGCTCGCCTGCGCGAGGGTCAGCGAGCGGCCGCAGCCGGGCACCTCGGCGCCGGGGGAGGGCACCGCCGAGGGGTCGTAGCGCACCTCGATCCCGCCGAAGCCGAACCAGTCGTGGACCGCGGCGCGCACCGGGGGAGTGAGCGCGAGCACCGCCAGCAGACCGCACAGCGTCGCCGTCAGAGAACGCCACCGCAGCCGCGTCCAGCGCCGGACGGCGCGCAGCCGCTCACGGAGGCCCGGCGGCTCGGCCACCGGGACCGGCACCCGCTCGGCCAGGAGCTGCCCGAGCACCCGCTCGGCCATCGTCTCCGCGCCGATCGGACCCGCGGCGCCGTCGGGCCCGTCTGCCCCGGGTGCGCCCAGTGACCGGCCGAGCGCCCGCAGCTCCTCCGGCAGCCGGGCGGCGGCGGAGCCACCGGACCGTCCGCGGCTCCGCCCCCGCGGCCCCCGGTCGCCGCCCGGACGGCGTGAGCCCCGGCCCCCGGCGCCTCTGGAGGCTCGTCCGTCCTCGCCGTCGTACGACTCAGTCACGCCCGTCACCCCCTTCCCTGGGCTGGAATTCCGGCAGCAGCAGCCCCAGCTTCCCCAGGGCGCGGTTCAGGCGGGACTTCACCGTCCCCCGGGGCCAGCCGAGGGCCTGCGCCGTCTCCGATTCGTCCATCTCCAGGAGATAGCGGTAGGTGACGACCAGGCGGTGCTCTTCACTCAGCCGGTCCAGGGCGGCCAGCAGGGCCGTGCGACGCTCCGTGTGGAGCGTGGCGACCGCCGGGTCCGCCGCCTCCGGTATCAGCGGCTCGGCCTCCGCGAAGGCGGCCTCCCGGCCGGCGAGTGTGCGCTGCCGCGCCGCCGTCCGCACTGTGTTCCTCGTCTCATTGGCGACGATCGACAGCAGCCAGGGCTTGAACGCTGCGCCGTCCTTGAAACGGCCCAGCGCGCAGTACGCCTTGACGAATGCCTGCTGCACCACGTCCTCCGCGTCCGCACCCGCCCCGAGCGCCGCGGCCGCCCGCAGGGCGATGCCCGTATGGGCTCGCACCAGCTCCGCGTACGCCTCCGGCTCTCCGGCGCGTACGCGTGCGATCACCGCGGCCTCATCGACGATGCGGCCCCCCTCCCGCGTCCTCACGCTCTTGATACACCGCACGAGCCGAATCGGTTCCCGCCCGTTTCCGGCCAGGTCGGGATCGAGGCCCGACACCTGAGAGAATGGTGAACATGGCCTCTGACAGTCCCCGTGTGCTCTCCGGGATCCAGCCCACCGCGGGCTCGTTCCACCTCGGCAACTATCTCGGCGCCGTCCGCCAGTGGGTGGCCCTGCAGGAGTCCCACGACGCGTTCTACATGGTCGTCGACCTGCACGCGATCACGGTCCCGCAGGACCCGAAGGAACTGCGCGCCAACACCCGGCTCGCCGCCGCCCAGCTCCTCGCGGCCGGCCTCGACCCGGAGCGCTGCACACTGTTCGTCCAGAGCCATGTCCCGGAGCACGCCCAGCTCGCCTGGGTCATGAACTGCCTCACCGGCTTCGGCGAGGCGTCCCGCATGACCCAGTTCAAGGACAAGTCCGCCAAGCAGGGCGCCGACCGCGCCTCCGTCGGCCTGTTCACGTACCCGATCCTCCAGGTCGCCGACATCCTGCTCTACCAGGCCAACGAGGTCCCGGTCGGCGAGGACCAGCGCCAGCACGTCGAGCTGACCCGCGACCTCGCCGAGCGTTTCAACGGCCGGTTCGGGGCGACGTTCACCGTGCCGAAGCCGTACATCCTCAAGGAGACGGCGAAGATCTACGACCTCCAGGACCCGTCCGCCAAGATGAGCAAGTCGGCCTCCACGCCGAAGGGCCTCATCAACCTCCTCGACGAGCCGGCGACCACCGCCAAGAAGGTCAGGAGCGCGGTCACCGACACCGACACCGTCATCCGCTACGACGCCGAGAACAAGCCGGGCGTGAGCAATCTGCTCACGATCTACTCGACGCTCACCGGGACGGCGGTGTCCGAGCTGGAGGCGAAGTACGAGGGCAAGGGCTACGGGGCGCTCAAGACGGATCTCGCCGAGGTCATGGTCGAATTCGTGACGCCGTTCCGGGAGCGCACCCAGCAGTACCTGGACGATCCCGAGACGCTCGACTCGATCCTCGCCAAGGGCGCCGAGAAGGCGCGTGCCGTCGCCGCGGAGACGCTGGCCCGCGCGTACGACCGGGTGGGATTCCTGCCCGCCAAGCACTGAGGCGCACCACCGCACACACGGGCATCGGGCAGGGCGCCGCACATCACTTCGGCTGCGCCTGCCCATGACTCGGCTGTGGCCTTAGAGTCGATAGCCGGACGGCCGAGTGCGGAACCGGCGATCCGGCCCGGCCGACGACAGACGACGTCAGACGACGACAGGAGACGACGTGGGGACCGTAACGATCGGCGTGTCGATCGCGGTCCCGGAGCCTCACGGCAGCCTGCTCCAGGAGCGGCGCGCGGGCTTCGGCGACGCCGCGGCTCACGGCATCCCCACGCACGTCACGCTGCTGCCGCCGACGGAGGTCGACGCCTCCGCGCTGCCGGCCGTCGAGGCCCATCTGACCGAGGTCGCCGCGGCCGGCCGGCCGTTCCCGATGCGGCTGTCCGGCACGGGGACCTTCCGGCCGCTGTCGCCGGTGGTCTATGTGCAGGTCGTGCAGGGAGCGGAGACCTGCACCTGGTTGCAGACGCGGGTGCGTGACGGTTCCGGTCCGCTCGCGCGCGAGTTGCAGTTTCCGTACCACCCGCACGTCACGGTGGCGCACGGTATCGAGGACGCGGCGATGGACCGTGCCTTCCGGGAGCTGGCCGGGTTCGAGGCCGAGTGGCCGTGCACCGGGTTCGCGCTCTACGAGCAGGGGCCCGACGGGGTGTGGCGCAAGTTGCGGGAGTTCGCCTTCGGAGGGGCGTTGGTGCCGCCGCAGGCGGGCCGCGCGATGAGCGCTCCGCTGGGTGGGGCGTGAGGGGATTGTTGTTCGGCTGGGGGTAGGTGGGGGTTTCTCGCGGGGCCGGGGGTTGTGGCGGGGGCGTTTGGGTGCGGGTGGGTGGGGGTGGTTTGCGTAGTTCCCCGCGCCCCTATGGGAGCTGGCGGTCGTTTGGCTGCGGGTTGGTGGGGGCTGGTCGCGCAGTTCCCCGCGCCCCTGGGTGTGGGGGTGAGCTGTGGGTGTTCGGGTGCGGGTTGGTGGGGGCTGGTCGCGCAGTTCCCCGCGTCCCTGGGTGTGGGGTGGGTGGTGGGTGTTCGGGTGCGGGTCGGTGGGGCTGGTCGCGCGCGCAGTTCCTTGTGGTCCTTTGAGGGCGTCAGATCGGGAGGCGGCGGAACAGTGCTCTTGGGGTGTGGCGTAGGGCTGTCATGAGCAGGCGGAGGGGGCCTGGTACCCAGATGGTTTCCGCTCGGCGCCGCAGGCCCAGTTCGATGGCCGTGGCCACGGCCTGCGGCGTGGTGGCGAGAGGGGCCTCGTCGAGGCCGGCCGTCATCCGGGACCGTACGAATCCGGGGCGTACGACCATGACGTGCACGCCCGTGCCGTGCAGTGCGTCGCCGAGGCCCTGGGCGAAGGCGTCCAGGCCCGCCTTGCTGGAACCGTAGATGAAGTTGGAGCGGCGGGCCCGCTCGCCGGCCACCGAGGAGAGGACGACCAGGGAGCCGTGGCCCTGCGTCTGGAGCGCGGAGGCCGCGATCAGGCCGGCCGAGACCGCGCCGGTGTAGTTGGTCTGGGCGACCCGGACCGCGCTCACCGGCTCGCGTTCGTCGCGGGCCTGGTCGCCGAGGATCCCGAAGGCGAGCAGCACCATGTCGACGTCGCCCTCGGCGAAGACCTTGCCGAGCACCGCCTCGTGCGATTCGGGTTCGAGCGCGTCGAAGGCGACGGTGCGGACGTCCGCCCCGAGGCCGCGCAGTTCCTCGGCGGCCTTGTCCAGGGTGGGCGAGGGGCGGCCCGCGAGCCACACGGTGCGGGTGCGGCGGGCGATCAGCCGGCGCGTGGTGGCCAGGGCGATCTCCGACGTACCACCGAGGACGAGCAGGGACTGGGGGAGGCCGAAGGCGTCCTTCACGACAGCTCCAAGGGAGGGGGACTTCCAAGGGAGGGGGACTTCAGGGGCTTTACAGGCCGAGGCGGCGGGCGAGGTCCGAGACGAACACCCCGCGCGGGTCGATCTCCGCGCGCAGGGCCCGGAAGTCGGCGAGCCGGGGGTACATCGGGGCGAGCAGGTCGGGGCGGAGCCGGGAGTCCTTGGCGAGGTAGACACGGCCGCCCGCGGCGGCGACCTCCTCGTCCAGTTCGTCGAGGAAGGCGCCGAGCCGGGGCAGGCCCGCGGGGACGTCCAGGGCGAGCGTCCAGCCGGGCACCGGGAAGGAGAGCCAGCCGGGGTCCGCCTCCCCGAAGCGCTTGAGGACGGCCAGGAAGGACGGGCAGCGGCGGGCGGAGATGCGGCGCACGATCCGGTGCAGGGCCTCCTCCTGGCCGTGTCCGACGACGAACTGGTACTGGACGAAGCCGCCGCGGCCGTAGATCCGGTTCCAGTGCGGCACGCCGTCCAGGGGGTGGAAGAAGGCGGGGATCCGCTGGAGTTCGCCGGTACGCGTGCGTGGCGCCCGGCGGTACCAGATCTCGTTGAACAGGCCCACGCTGGTGCGGCCGAGCAGGCCCTCCGGGACGAGGGGCGGGGCGGGCGGGAGCTGCCGGGGGCGGAAGGACAGCGGGCGCCGCCACGCGCGCGTGCCCGTGTTCAGCGCGTCCAGGGGCGCGTGGTCGCCGCGGGTGAGGACCGCGCGGCCGGTGGCCGTGCCGCGGGCCAGCAGGTCGATCCAGGCGACCGAGTAGCGGTAGCGGTGGTCGGTGGCGGTCAGCCGGGCCATCAGGTCGTCGAGGTCGGTGGCGCGTTCGGTGTCGACCGACATGTACGAGGTCTCCACCGGCAGCAGCCGCACGGTGGCGGTCAGGATCACGCCGGTCAGGCCCATGCCGCCGGTGGTCGCGTCGAACAGGGGCGTGCCGCGGCCGACCGCGCGGATCTCGCCGTCGGCGGTGAGCAGTTCCAGCGCGAGCACATGGCGTGCGAAGGAGCCGGAGACGTGGTGGTTCTTGCCGTGGATGTCGGCGCCGATCGCCCCGCCGACCGTCACCTGGCGGGTGCCGGGCGTCACCGGTACGAACCAGCCGAGCGGCAGCAGCACCTCCATCAGCCGGTGCAGGGACACGCCCGCGTCGCACAGCACGGTGCCGCCGTCGGCGTCGATGGCGTGGATGCGGTCGAGGCCGGTCATGTCGAGCACGGCCCCGCCGGCGTTCTGCGCCGCGTCCCCGTAGGCCCGGCCCAGGCCCCGCGCGATGCCGCCGCGGGCCCCGCAGCCGCGGACGGCGGCCACGGCCTCCTCGTACGTCCGCGGGCGGACCAGCCGGGCTGAGGTGGGGGCGGTGCGGCCCCAGCCGGTGACGGAAACCATGGCTCCAGACATGCCGGTGACCGTATCGCCCCTATGTGGGCGATTAATTAAGAAACATCCAATCTCTCCCCGAAATGGGTGATTAATGGGATGTCGCTCAATATTGCCGTAAGTCTGGCGGTGCGGGGGTGAACAGTGGGTCCACATGGACGACATGGACCACATGGACGACATGGACCACCGGATCCTTTCCGCACTCCGCGGCTGCGGTGCCGATCCGCGCGTCGCGTCCGCCGCACGCGGCCTGTCGCTGGCCGGTGAGCACGGCGCGCTGTGGCTCGCCGCCGGGCTGACCGCGGCCGCCGCGGACGGCGCGCGGCGCGGTTCCTGGCTGCGCGCGACGGCACTCGTCGCGGGCGCCCACCTCACCAGCACGGGCGTCAAACGCCTGGTGCGCCGAGCACGCCCGGGGCACGTCGAGCCGCTGGTCCGCACCGTCGGCCGGTACTCCTTCCCGAGTTCGCACGCCGCCTCGGCGACGGCCGCCGCGGTGGCGTTCGGGGCGCTGGGCGCCCCCGGGTTCCCGCCGCTGGCCGCCGCCATGTGCCTGTCCCGTCTGGTGGCCGGCGTGCACTACCCCTCCGACGTCGCCGCCGGCGCGGCCCTGGGCGCGCTCACCGCACGGCTCGGCGCGCGCTGGATGACCGGGTGCGGCCATGACTGAGACAGCGCCCCTCACGGACGGCGTGCACGCCGGCGAGGCCGGGCTGCCGGAGCGGCGCCGGAACTCCGCCGCGTCGGCCGCGCCCCCGGCCAAGGGCACCGTCCTGGGCGGCCTGCTGCGGACCACCCGGCCCAAGCAGTGGGTGAAGAACAGCCTCGTCGCCGCCGCCCCGGCCGCCGCCGGGCAGATCTTCTCCCGGCACGCGCTCACCCAGGTCGCCCTCGTCTTCGTCCTGTTCACCGCCTGCGCCGCCGCCGTCTACCTGATCAACGACGCCCGGGACGCCCAGGCGGACCGCGCCCACCCCACCAAGTGCCGCCGCCCGGTCGCCGCGGGCCAGGTCCCGGTGCCCCTCGCCTACGCCGCCGGAGCCGTCCTGGCCGTCCTCGCGCCGACCGCCGCCGCCTGGCTGACCTCGCCGCTCGTCGCGGCCCTGCTGACCGCGTACGTCGTGCTGCAACTGGCGTACTGCGTCAGCCTCAAGCACGTCCTGGTCGCCGATCTCGCCGTCGTCACCATCGGTTTCGTGATGCGCGCGATGATCGGCGGGGTCGCGCTCGGCATCCCGCTGTCCCGCTGGTTCCTGATCACCACCGGGTTCGGGGCGCTGTTCATGGTGTCGGCCAAGCGCTACTCGGAAGCCCTCCAGACGGCCGGAAAAGCGGGCGCCACGCGCGCGTTGCTCACCGAGTACACGACCGGATACCTGCGCTTCGTCTGGCAACTGGCCGCGGGCGTCGCCGTCCTCGCGTACTGCATGTGGGCCCTGGAGGAGGGCGGCGGCCCGCACGCGGGCGTGCTGCCCTGGCGGCAGCTGTCGATGGTCGCCTTCATCCTCGGGATCCTCAGGTACGCCGTCTTCGCCGACCGAGGCACCGCCGGCGAGCCCGAGGACGTCGTCCTGCACGACCGCGCGCTGGCCCTGATCGGGCTGGCCTGGCTCGCCATGTACGGGCTGGCGGTGGCGAACTGGTGACTGCCGCCCGACGCGAGCTGGTGGGCTTCGCCATCGCCGGGCTCCTCGCCTACGCCACCGACCTGGCCCTCTTCACCTGGCTGCGCGGCCCCGCCGGCCTCGACCCGCTCACCGCGAAGACCCTGGCCTTCACGGCGGGCTGCACGGTCGCCTACCTGGGCAACGCGCACGGCACCTACCGCCACGCGCAGCCCAGGGGCGTGCGCCCGTACGCCGTCTTCGTCGCCGTGAACCTCGCCGGCGCCCTCGTCCAGCTCCTGTGCATCGCCGTCAGCCACTACGGCCTCGGCCTGACCTCGCAGTACGCCGACACCGTCTCCGGCGCCGGCATCGGCATGGGCCTCGCCACGATCCTGCGCTTCTGGGGTACCCGGACATTGGTGTTCCCCGCGGAGGGCAGAGTCGGATCATGGACTGGCTGAAGAGGCTCCCCGGGATCGGCCCGCTCGTCACCTGGCTGACCGCCACGCACGCCTGGCGGGCGTACGAGCGCCTGGACCGGGTGAAGTGGACCCGGCTGGCCGCCGCGATGACGTTCATCAGCTTCATCGCGCTGTTCCCGCTGCTGACCGTGGCCGCGTCGATCGCCGCGGCCACCCTGAGCACGGCGCAGCAGACACAGCTCCAGAAGAAGATCGCCGAACAGGTCCCGGGCATCTCCAGCCAACTGGACATCAACGCCCTGGTGCAGAACGCGGGCACCGTCGGACTCATCGCCGGTGCCGTCCTGCTGTTCACCGGCATCGGCTGGGTCGGCCAGATGCGCGACTGCCTGCGGGCGGTGTGGGAACGGGCCGAGGCCACGGAGAACCCCGTCCTGCGCAAGGCCGTCGACGCGGGGGTCCTCGTCGGCCTCGGCGGTGCCCTGCTCGCGACCATCGCCATCTCGACCGTGGCCTCCGCGCTGGTCGGCTGGATCTCCGACCAGCTCGGCCTGGACCGGGCGAGCTGGGGCAGCCTCCTGCTGCGCGTCGCCGCGTTCGCCGTCGCCGTGCTCGCCGACTTCCTGGTACTGCTCTACGTCCTCACCCTGCTGCCCGGGGTCGAGCCGCCGCGCCGCCGGCTGATCGTCGCCGCACTGATCGGCGCGGTCGGCTTCGAACTCCTCAAGCTGCTGCTCAGCGGCTACATCCAGGGCGTCGCGACCAAGAGCATGTACGGGGCCTTCGGGGTGCCCGTGGCGCTGCTGCTGTGGATCAACCTCACCGCGAAACTCGTGCTGTTCTGCGCCGCCTGGACGGCGACGCAGAGCGACGGGGCCGAGGTCAGGAACGGGACGTCCGACGGCGCACCAGATCCGGCAGCGGCCATCGGCGATTGACCAGGAACACCCCGCCGGCCAGCACGACCAGCGCCCCGCCGGCGATCGCCAGCGCGGTCCCGACGCCACTCGAACGGTCCGTGGCGGCGGCCACCGGTTCGGTCGAGGCCCCGCCGCCCGGCGCACCGGCGCCCTTGCCGTCGGCGGGTGACGTGGCACCCGGCGCCGTGCTCGGTCCGTCGCTGGGCGAGGCCGTCGCCTGCGCGCTCCTCGGCGGCACCAGCTCGCCCACCGGCTGCGCCTTCCCGGCCGCCGCGAAGCCCCAGTCGAGGAGCTTCGAACTCTCCTTGTAGACCTCGTTGTGCGCGTTCTTCGCCGGGTTCATGACGGTGACCAGCAGCACCCTGCCGTTGCGCTCCGCGACACCGGTGAAGGTGGCGCCCGCGTTGGTGGTGTTGCCGTTCTTCACGCCCGCGATCCCCTGGTAGACGGGGACGTCGGTGTCACCGCTGAGCAGCCGGTTGGTGTTCTGGATCTCCGTGGTCCGCTCGACCGTCCTGCCCTTCTCCTTCGTCGTGCCGACCGGGATCCGCGCCCGGACCGTGGAGCAGTACGCGCGGAAGTCCTTCTTCTGCAGCCCGGAGCGGGCGATGAGCGTCAGGTCGTACGCCGACGACACCTGTTCCGGCTGGTCGTAGCCGTCGGGGCTGACCACGGTCGTGTCGAGGGCCTGCAGATCGTCGGCGTGCGTCTGCATGTCCCGGACGGTCTCGGCTATGCCGCCGTTCATCGCGGACAGCACGTGCACGGCGTCGTTGCCGGAGCGCAGGAAGACGCCCAGCCACAGGTCGCGGACCGTGTAGGTCCGGCCCTCCGTCACCGGGACCACGCTGGATCCGGCGCCGACGCCCGCCAGGTCCGACGGCACCACCTTGTGCTTCGTCGCGGCGGGGAACTTCGGCAGCACGGTGTCGGCGAACAGCATCTTCAGCGTGCTCGCCGGGGGCAGCCGCCAGTGCGCGTTGTGGGCGGCGAGCACGTCGCCGGTCTCGGCGTCGGCGACGATCCAGGAGCGCGCGGTCAGGTCCTTGGGCAGCACGGGTGCGCCGCCCGCCAGGTCGACCTGGGTGCCCGCCTGGCCGAGGCGGACACCCCCCACCGTCGACATCTGTGCCGGTGGTGTGGCCGACGGACCGGTCGAGGGGCCGGGGGCCGCCAGGGCGGCCGGGGCCGTGAGCGAGACGGACAGCAAGGCGGCGGAGGAGACCAGCAGAGATCGCCTCACGGTCTGATGAGGAACGGGCACGGTCGAGAACGTACCTGTCGCGGGCCGTGAAGTCTTCCGGCCCGCCCCACCCCGGACACGGATCCGGACAGCCGACGGCGATACTGAAGGTATGAAGCTCAGCCGCCCGGTGTCCTGGTTCCTGCTCGTCTTCGGGGTGTGGAGCTGGGTCATCTGGGTCACTTTCGTCAAGAACCTGGTCAAGGACAGCAGCGGGCTCGCCTTCGACAACGGGCACCCGACGGCCTACTTCTGGGTGCATCTGCTGCTGGCGATCGTCTCCTTCCTCTTGGGGACAGTCATCGGGGGCATCGGGTTGCGCGGACTGCGCGCACTGCGTCGGACGTCATAGCGGGAAGAACGCGGGGGACACAGCAGAGTGGTCATCGTCTTGGTGCTCGGCGCACTGGCCGTGCTGGCCGTCGTCGCCGGGCTGCACTGGTACGTCTGGCGGCGCCTGGTCCGTGACACGACGGCCGGGCCGGGCCTCGCCCGCCGGACTGGCACGGCGGTGTTCGTGGCGGGCCCGGTCCTGATGGTCGCGGCCCTGGTCGCCGAGCGCTCCGGGGCTCCGTTCTGGCTCCAACGGGCCCTGGCCTGGCCCGGTTTCCTCTGGATGGCGCTGGCGCTCTACCTCCTGCTGGCGGTGGTGGCGGGGGAGGTGGCACGGCCGTTGCTGCGCCGGCTGCCGCCGCGGTCCGCCGCGGGCCGTCCCGCCCCGGTCCCGGTGGCGGTGCCGGCGGGCGCGCCACCCGTACCGGCGCAGGCCGCGCCCCGGGAGCCGGCGCCGCGGTCGGCCCCGGCCGCCGGCCCGCCGCGGGACACCGACCTGCACACCGACCTGGACACCGCCCCCGACATCGGTCCGGAATCCGCCCCGTCCGCCCGGTCCGAGCGCGTTCCCGGTCCGGCCCCGTCCGCCCTGCCGGAGCCCTCCCGCCGTCTCTTCGTCTCCCGGGTGGTCGGCGGGGCCGCGGCCACGGCCGCCGTGGCCACGGCCGGGTACGGCACCTACGGCGTGCTGCGCGGACCGCGGGTGAAGCGGGTCACCGTCCCGCTGGCCAAACTCCCGCGCTCGGCACACGGGTTCCGTATCGCCGTCGTCAGCGACATCCACCTGGGCCCCGTTCTCGGCCGGGGTTTCGCGCAGCGGGTGGTGGACACGGTCAACGCGACCCAGCCCGATCTGATCGCGGTCGTCGGCGACCTGGTGGACGGCAGCGTGCACGACCTGGGCCCGGCGGCGGCGCCGCTCGCCCAGCTGTCGGCGCGGCACGGGGCGTACTTCGTCACCGGCAACCACGAGTACTTCTCCGGCGCCGAGCAGTGGGTCGAGGAGGTACGGCGGCTGGGGCTGCGCCCGCTGGAGAACGCCCGGACCGAACTGCCCGGCTTCGACCTCGCCGGGGTCAACGACGTCCAGGGCGAGAGCGAGGGCCAGGGCCCGGACTTCGGCAAGGCCCTCGGCGACCGCGACCCGGCACGGGCGTGCGTGCTCCTCGCGCACCAGCCGGTGCAGATCCACGAGGCCGTCCGGCACGGCGTCGACCTCCAGCTCTCCGGGCACACGCACGGCGGCCAGCTCTGGCCGGGCAGCCTGCTCGCGGCGGCCGCCAACCCGACGGTGGCGGGCCTGGAGCGCTACGGCGACACCCAGCTGTACGTCAGCCGGGGCGCGGGTGCCTGGGGTCCGCCCACCCGGGTCGGGGCACCGTCGGACATCACGGTCGTTCAGCTGGCCTCGGGACGGATCTGAGCGTCCCGGGTGCCACCACACCCCCACACGTAACCCTCTGGAGCGGTGACGCACTTGGTGTGCGCTGTGAATGCGCAGGTCGCGGCAGTCCAAGAGGGGCATATCGGCATGAATTGAATCACGCCATATCGTGATGAACCGACCACTGTGAACGGACTGTGAAACTCGGCTGTAACACGTGCTGGGTAAGTTCTCGCACATCTCGGCCCAATACTCTTCCCTCCGGCCAAACACGTGTGATTAGGTGAGCGGCGCCACGCCGGGGCGTGGCACTTGTGCAAGGTCAGGGGCAGGGTCCGCGGTAGGCCCGGGGAGGGCATCACCATGCGATCGGTTCGCATGCGTATTCTCGTGACGCTGATCGTGCTGGCGATCGTGGGAGTGGGCGGCTGGCAACTGCTGCCGTCGCAGGCCGGCAAGAACAAGACCATCAAGGTCGGCACGACGGACGCCATCACCTCGCTCGACCCGGCCGGCGCCTACGACGCCGGTTCCTGGGCCCTGTACAGCAGCGTCTTCCAGTCGCTGCTGACGTACGAGCCGGACGGCGTGAAGCCCGTGCCGGACGCGGCACGCAGTTGCGGCTTCGTGGGCAGCGACCTGAAGACGTACCGGTGCAGGCTGCGCGAGGGGATCACCTTCCGCAGCGGCCGGGAGATGACCGCCGAGGACGTGACGTACTCCTTCGACCGGATCAAGAAGATCAACTCCGATCTCGGCCCGGAGTCGCTGCTCTCCACCCTCGGCTCGGTCACCGCGGACGGCAAGGACACCGTCACCTTCCACCTGTCGTCGCCGGACGCCACCTTCCCGTTCAAGGTGGCCACCGGCGCCGGTGCGATCGTCGACCGGGACAAGTACCCGGCGGACCACCTGCGCACCGACTCCGGGGTCGACGGCAGCGGCCCCTACACGCTGACCTCGTACACCAAGGACCAGCGGGCCGTCCTCGCGCCGAACACGCACTACCAGGGCTACCTGAAGGACACGGGCCGGCCCATCGAGATGCGGTACTACAGCGACTCGGAGGCCCTCGACAAGGCGTGGCAGGGCAAGCAGGTCGACGTCGCCACCCGTCAGCTGCCGCCGGGCGTGCTGTCCGGCCTCAACGCGAGCGACCCGAACCAGCGCGTCACCGAGTCCGACAGCTCCGAGACCCGCAACCTGTACCTCAACACCCGCACCGACTCGCCGCTGCACGGCGTACGGGTGCGCCAGGCCATGGCCTGGCTGGTCAACCGTGAGGAACTCGCCGCCACCGTGTACCAGGGCACGGTCGACCCGCTGTACTCGCTGATCCCGACCGGCCTCACCGGCCACACCACGTCGTTCTTCGACGACTACCCGACCCAGCGCCCCGCGAAGGCGAAGGAACTGCTCACCGAGGCCGGGGTGAAGCTGCCGGTGCACATCACCCTCGGCTACGGCAGGGGCCGCGGCGCGGGAGCCGAGGAGTCCGCCCTGCTGAAGAAGCAACTGGAGGCGGACGGCCTGTTCAAGGTGGACGTCGAGGGGTACGAGTGGACCGACTTCCAAAAGCGCTGGGCGGCCGGGAAGATGGACGCCTGGGCGGTCGGCTGGGTCGCCGACTACCCCGACCCGGACACCTTCGGCGCCGCGCTCGTCGGCAGCAGCTCCACCCTGGGCACCGCCTACAGCAACAAGGCCGTCGACGACTTCATCCTGGACAGCCAGAAGTACGCCGATCGTACCGATGCGGCCAAGGACTTCCGTGACCTGCAGACGCAGGTGGCGACCGACGTGCCGCTGATCCCGCTGTGGCAGGCCAAGCAGTACACGGTCAGCAGCGAGGACGTCGCCGGCGGCCAGTACCTCTCGGACGGCACCGGCGTGTTCCGGCTCTGGCAGCTGGACTGGATCTGACGGCCGGCCGGCGGTTCAGGACCGCCGGCCCAGTTCCGGCCGCTTCGAATAGTCCGTGAACCCGATGACGTTGCCCCAGGGGTCGGCGATCTCCACGGCCCACCCGGTGGCCACGGCGGCCGGCTCGTCGAGCGTCGCGATCCCGGCATCGGCGAGCCGGTCCGCCGCCACCCGCGCGTCCGGTACCTCCAGCCAGATCCGCGGCGAGGGCCACGGCGGCGGCCGGTGCCCGAACTCCTCCTCGGCCCGCAGCAGGATCCCGGGCGTCTCGCCGCCGACCTTCAGCAGCGCGATCCCGCCCTCGTCGAACCGGAACCCCACGGTGAACCCGACCCGCCGGTAGAACCCGACGGCCTCGCCGAGGTCCCCGACGGGTACCAGCACATTGTCAAAACCGAGCAGCTCGTACGACTCTTCGTCTGACATGACGTCACATTAGCGGGGCGGATCCGGCGCCTTCCGGGACCGGTCCGGGGGACCTGGTCGTGATCACTCGTTGAGGTGAGGCGGTCCGTATTCCTCCTGGGTACGCTGAAGGGACAGGCGAGACTCCGACCTAGGGGAGCACTGATGAGCGCCGCATCCGATCACGAGCTGGACGCCGGGTCGGCGAGCCACTGGCCCATTCCGCCCGCCGAGGGCTGGACCGCGGACGACCTCGACCGGATTCCGGACCTCCCGCCACATACGGAATTGCTCGACGGGAGTCTTGTCTTCATGAGTCCGCAGACCCGGTTCCATCTGCGTTGCATGCGCCTACTGGAGTACAGCCTGCTGCTGCAGGCGCCGGATCGCTATGACGTCGACCGGGAGTTCACCGTCCGGCTGGACGAAAAGAACCGGCCGGAGCCGGACCTGCTCGTGGTGCCCACCACGGCGGCGACCGGTCCCGACCAGACGTGGCACAAACCGGAGGACGTCGTCCTCGCCGTCGAAGTCGTCTCCCCCGACTCCCGCGAGCGCGACCGCGAGGTCAAGCCCCGCAAGTACGCGCAGGCCGGGGTCCCGCACTTCTGGCGGGTCGAGCAGGACGAGAACAAGGGCTTCCCCGTCGTCTACGTCTACGAACTCGACCCCGCCACCACGACGTACGCGCTCAGCGGTATCTTCCACGACCGTCTCAAGCTCACCGTGCCCTTCGACATCGAGATCGACCTGACGGCGATCGACCGGCGCCCGGGGCCGCTGACCTGACCCGTTCCGGCGCGGCCGGCCGGACCGCTCTCCCGGACGGACGGCCGGCTCCCGGGGCCGGGCAGGGCGTCCGACAGCGCGAAGGCCCCGTTCTCCCTCCGGACGTCCGGAGGGAGAACGGGGCCTTCGGCGGTGTGCGGGAGGGGCGTCAGAAGCGGCGCGTGATGAGCGCCCGCTTCACCTCCTGGATCGCCTTCGTCACCTCGATGCCGCGCGGGCAGGCGTCCGTGCAGTTGAAGGTGGTGCGGCAGCGCCACACGCCGTCGCGGTCGTTGAGGATCTCCAGGCGCTGCTCGCCGGCGTCGTCACGCGAGTCGAAGATGAAACGGTGCGCGTTGACGATCGCCGCCGGGCCGAAGTACTGGCCGTCGTTCCAGAAGACCGGGCAGGACGACGTGCAGGCCGCGCACAGGATGCACTTGGTCGTGTCGTCGAAGCGGGCGCGGTCCTCGGCCGACTGAAGCCGCTCGCGCGTCGGCTCGTTGGTGTCCTTCGAGACGAGGAACGGCATGACGTCCCGGTACGCCTGGAAGAACGGATCCATGTCCACGACCAGGTCCTTGAGGACCGTGAGGCCCTTGATGGGCTCGACCGTGATCGGCTTCTCGGGGTTGAGGTCCTTGATCAGCGTCTTGCAGGCGAGGCGGTTCTTGCCGTTGATCCGCATCGCGTCGGAACCGCAGATGCCGTGGGCGCAGGAGCGGCGGAAGGTGAGGGTGCCGTCGACGTCCCACTTGATCTTGTGGAGGCCGTCGAGGACCCGCTCCTTCGGGTCGATCTCCAGCTGGAAGTCCTCCCACGTGGACTCCGCCGAGACCTCCGGGTTGAAGCGGCGGATCCGGAAGGTGACCGTGATGTAGGGGGACGCCGCGGCCTCCGCCTCCACCTTGTCCAGAACAGGGGTTGCCATCAGTACTTACGCTCCATCGGCTGGTAGCGGGTCTGGACGACCGGCTTGTAGTCGAGACGGACGGACTCGGTGCCGTCGTCGCCCACCTCGCGGTACGCCATGGTGTGGCGCATGAAGTTGACGTCGTCGCGGTTCGGGTAGTCCTCGCGGTAGTGACCGCCGCGGGACTCCTTGCGGGCCAGCGCGGACACCGCCATGACCTCGGCCAGCTCCAGCAGGTTGCCCAGCTCGACGGCCTCCAGCAGGTCCGTGTTGAACCGCTTGCCCTTGTCCTGGATCGACACGTTCTTGTAGCGCTCGCGCAGCTCCGCGATCTTCTCGACCGCCGTCTTGATCGTCTGCTCGGTGCGGAACACCATGACGTTGGCGTCCATGCACTCCTGAAGCTCGCGGCGGAGCGTCGCCACCCGTTCGGTGCCCGTCGCGTCGCGCAGCTGCTCGATCTGCTCGACGACGAACGACGCCGGGTCCTCGGGGAGTTCGACGAAGTCGGCCTTCTGGCTGTACTCCGCGGCGGCGATGCCGGCCCGGCGGCCGAACACGTTGATGTCCAGCAGGGAGTTGGTGCCCAGGCGGTTGGCGCCGTGCACCGACACGCAGGCGACCTCCCCGGCCGCGTACAGACCCGGCACGACGGTGGTGTTGTCCGACAGGACCTCGCCCTCGACGTTCGTCGGGATGCCGCCCATCGCGTAGTGCGCGGTGGGCTGGATCGGGATCGGGTCCGTGTACGGCTCGATGCCGAGGTAGGTACGGGCGAACTCGGTGATGTCGGGCAGCTTGGCGTCCAGCTGCTCCGGCGGCAGGTGCGTCAGGTCCAGGTAGACGTGGTCGCCCTCGGGACCGCAGCCGCGGCCCTCGCGGATCTCCGTGTAGATGGAGCGGGAGACGACGTCGCGGGAGGCGAGGTCCTTCATGACCGGCGCGTACTTCTCCATGAAGCGCTCGCCGTCCTTGTTGCGCAGGATGCCGCCCTCACCGCGGGCGCCCTCGGTGAGCAGGATGCCCATGCGCCAGATGCCGGTCGGGTGGAACTGGAAGAACTCCATGTCCTCCAGCGGCAGCCCGCGCCGGTAGACCGCGGCCTGGCCGTCGCCGGTCAGCGTGTGCGCGTTGGAGGTCACCTTGAAGAACTTGCCGCAGCCGCCGGACGCGTAGATCACGGCCTTCGCCTGGAAGACGTGGATCTCGCCGGTCGCCAGTTCGTAGGCGACCACGCCGGCCGAGCGCTTGACGCCGTCGACCTCGGTGATCAGCTGGTCCAGGACGTAGAACTCGTTGAAGAACTCCACGCCCTCCTTGACGCAGTTCTGGTACAGCGTCTGGAGGATCATGTGGCCGGTGCGGTCGGCCGCGTAGCAGGAGCGGCGGACCGGGGCCTCGCCGTGGTTGCGGCTGTGACCGCCGAAGCGGCGCTGGTCGATGGTGCCGTCCGGGGTGCGGTTGAACGGCAGGCCCATCTTCTCCAGGTCGAGGACCGAGTCGATGGCCTCCTTCGCCAGGATCTCGGCGGCGTCCTGGTCGACCAGGTAGTCACCGCCCTTGATCGTGTCGAAGGTGTGCCACTCCCAGTTGTCCTCCTCCACGTTGGCCAGCGCGGCGGCCATGCCGCCCTGCGCGGCGCCCGTGTGGGAGCGGGTGGGGTAGAGCTTGGTCAGGACCGCGGTGCGGCTGCGCTTCGTCGACTCGATGGCCGCGCGCATGCCCGCGCCGCCGGCGCCGACGATGACGGTGTCGTACTTGTGGATCTTCATGATTCTCGCAGCCCCGTGCCTAGCGGATGTTCGGGTCGAAGGTGAAGATCACCAGCGTGCCCAGCAGGATGGTGAACACCGTGGCGGTGTAGAGCAGGCCCTTCAGCCACAGCCGGGTGTTCGTGCGCTCCGCGTAGTCGTTGATGATCGTGCGCAGGCCGTTGGCGCCGTGCAGCATCGCGAGCCAGAGCATGGCGAGGTCCCAGACCTGCCAGAACGGGTTCGCCCAGCGGCCGGCCACGAAGGCGAAGCCGATCTTGGAGACGCCGCCGTCCAGGAACAGCTGGATGAGCAGGTGGCCGAGGACCAGGACGACCAGCACGATGCCGGACAGCCGCATGAACAGCCAGGCGACCAGTTCGAAGTTGCCCCGGGTGGACTTCGGGGTCTTCTTGGTGCGCAGGCGCGGGGCCTCGATGAGCGGCGCGGGGTGGTCGACGCTGTACAGGGACTCGCCCTCGACGGGGCCGATCCCGGAAGCGGTGGTTTCAGTGGTGGACATCGGCGTCAGCTCCCGAACAGGACACGAGCGGCGTGGCCGAGCACCGGGTAGATCGAACCGGCCATCAGGACGACCCAGACACCTACGACCGTCCAGAGCATCTGCTTCTGGTAGCGCGGGCCCTTCGACCAGAAGTCGACGGCGATGACGCGCAGGCCGTTGAGCGCGTGGAAGAGGATGGCGGCGACGAGGCCGTACTCCAGCAGCGCGACGATCGGCGTCTTGTACGTGGCTACGACTTTGTCGTAGTCCTCGGGGGAAACACGCACGAGAGCGGTGTCCAGCACGTGAACGAACAGGAAGAAGAAGATGAGGACGCCGGTGACTCGGTGAGCCACCCAGGACCACATTCCTTCCCGGCCGCGGTACAGCGTTCCAGCCGGCACGGAAGAACCCTCCGGGAGCGGGGACAAGGGCCGCGCCGGCTTGTTCGGTGTCGGTCGGGCCCGGCCGGGTACGGTCCACCGGCCCCCAGCATGGTAGCGGGGTGCCCGCGGCGCTCGGCGGGGGGCCTCCCGGTGTGATCAAAATGGTGCTCAAAGGTGCACGGACGGATCATCGGGGGCGTGGCGGCTACCGGGGTGGGGCCCCGGGTGTGCTGCGGTTCCCCCCGCCCCTCAGCCGCTCCACCAGACGTTGCCTTGCGAGGCGCCGCAGGTGTTCTGCCGTGATCACCCGTTCCTCGTCCGGGTCGTTCGTCAGCCGGGACCTGATGCCTTCGAGGGTGCGGTCCAGGGCCTCGTCCGGCGGGATGCCGCCCAGGTGGATGAGGAAGACATGGCCGAAGCGGGCCTCGTAGGCGGCGTGCGCGGCGCTGAGGGCGGTGTGGGCGGCGGAGTAGGTGCCCTCCGGGAGGGGTTGCGGGGTCTCGGCGGCCAGCGCCTGGGCCAGGTCCGCCGGCGTCAGGTCGTACGCCGCTTCGTCCGCCGCGGCCAGCAGCGCGTCGAGGTCGGGGTAGGGGCGGTGGGCGGCGACCCGCTGGGCCCAGCGCGGGCTGTGCAGGCAGGTCAGAAGGGCTTCGTGGGCCTCGTCGGCGGCGTCGGCGTTGAATCCGGCCAGCCGGCCGGGGTACGGCGGGACGCGGGTCTGCTCCGGGAGCGCCGGTATGGCCACTCCGCCGGAGGACCCGGAGGGGTACGGGAGACGGTGCGCAGGCAGCGTGGGTCCTCGCGTCACATGTGGGGCGGCAGCGGATGCTGTGAAGGGTGTGTCACCACGTTATCGAGAGTGGTCATGCCGTGTCCGACGGATGCCCGGATTTCACCCGGACGGCAGAGTTTGGGAACCGTTCGTGGACGCATCGCGTCGACATCGGCTTTACGTTGGCGAGGTGAGCCAGCACAGGCGTCGCGAGTCGGCGCAGCAGGTCAGGCGGCGGCGCGCGGCGGTCGGCGGAGCGTTCGTCTGCACGGTGGCGCTCGGCGTCGGACTGGGCGTCTGGGCCTCCGCGGACGGCGGGCCGCGGCCCGCCGGGGCGGCACGGCCGGGTTCGGCCACCCCGAGCCCCAGCCGCTCCTATCCGCTGTCCCAGGCCCCCCGCACGATACCTGCCGTGCGCTCGCACACCGCCGAGCGCGGCCCCGGCTGGCGCCCGGCCGGCGGCGACCGGGTCGTGGTGACCGACCCCGCCCTGGCCGACGAGGGCAAGCTGATCGCGAGCGAGCTGGGCCTGGACTACGCGGGGCAGCAGCAGGACACCCGGGCCGGGGACGTACGGCTGGAGCTGAGCGGCGACAAGAAGGCGAACCCCGAGTCGTACACCATGACCGTGCGGGGCGGCGGCGTCACCGTCAGCGGCCCCACCGACGCGGGCGTCTTCTACGGCACCCGCACCCTCAAGCAGGAGGTGCACGGCGGCGGCACCGCCCCGGAGGGCGTCGTGCGCGACGAGCCCGCCGAGCAGCGGCGCGGCTTCATGCTGGACATAGCCCGCAAGCCGTTCACCGAGTCCTGGATAGAGGACCGAATACGTGAGCTGGGAGACCTGAAGTTCAACGAGCTGGGGCTGCACTTCTCCGACGACCAGGGCTTCCGGATCCAGTCGACAACCCATCCCGAGATCGTCTCCAAGGACCATCTCACCCAGGCGCAGGTCAAGAAGATCACCGACCTCGCGGCCGGCCGGCACATCAACATCGTCCCCGAGATCGACTCGCCCGGACACCTCGGCGCGGTCCTCGCCGCCCACCCCGACCTGAAGCTGCGCAACGCACAGGGCACCGTCACGCGCGGTGCCATCGACATCTCCAAGCCCGCCGCGGCCGGCCTCGTGGACGACCTCCTCAACGAGTTCGCCGGCGTCTTCCCCGGTCCCTACTGGAACCTCGGCGGCGACGAGTACCAGGCGGTCGCGGTGTCCGACCCCGCCGCCTCCTATCCGCAGCTGGCCGCCGCCGCCCGCACGGCGTACGGCTCGGGCGGCACCATCCAGGACCTGGCGACTGGCTGGCTCAACGGCCGCGCCGACACGGTCCGCGCCCACCAGCGCACGATGCGGGCCTGGAACGACGGCTTCTACCGCGGCACCTCCGTGCAGCCTGCCAAGGACCTGGAGGTCGCCTACTGGACGGGCAAGGAGATAGGCGCCCGGCAGCCGACGGACTACCTGGGCGAGGGACGCAAGGTCATCAACTACAACGACGAGTTCCTGTACTACGTCCTCGGCCAGCCGCAGACCTTCGTCTACCCCACCGGGCAGCGCATCTACGAGCAGTGGACCCCGCGGGTGCTGCGCGGCACCGCCGCCGTGCCCGCCCACTACGACCCGCAGATCCTCGGCGGATCCTTCGCCGTGTGGTGCGACGACCCGAACGCCCAGACGCAGGACCAGGTGGCCGCCGGGATCCGGATGCCGCTGCGGGCCACGGTGCAGAAACTGTGGGACCCGGGCCAACCGTCCGTCTCCTGGGCGGACTTCCAGAAACTGGCGAACCGGCTGGGCTGAGCCGGGCCGGCCCTGTGGCCGTGGTGCGAGGGAGGTGGGGCGGTCCTGCGCCGGTTGCGCGCGCCGGTGCGGATCCGGGTGACGAAAGCGGCGCCCGTGTCGCTCTTGACTGTGTGACAGCGCAGCAGGTGACAGCACAGCAGCAGACCAGGCCGCAGGCCGCGAGCAAGCCCGTGCGATGGGCGGCGGACGTGGTGGCGACGATGCGCGAGGGCGCGCGGGTCCGGCTCGACTACTCGGCGCAGAGCCTGTGGCGGGTCGACCGGATGATCGACGAGATACGGCGCGAGGGGCCACCGTACGCCGCCGTGCGGGACGTGCTGCGCGGCTTCGGCGCCTACGCCGGCGAGGTGATCGTCCGGCAGACCGGCGCCGAGTGGTGGGCGACCGGCGGCGATCACTGGGTCCGCACGCCCGACGGCCGGCTGTGGGACCCCGTGGACGAGGCGCGGCGCTGCTTCGACGGGCAGGGCTCGCTGCGTCTGCTGTGCCGGGACGCGACGGCGTCGGCGTCCGGGCGCTGACGGCCGCCGGCCCGCGGGCGGCGGAGTCCGCCGAGCGCTGTGACACATCTGTCAGGTGCGGCGCTGATCACCATGGGGGACGCGAGTCGCCGTGTCGCACGATGCCGTGCGCTGTGAGGAGGAGCGGCGGCACGAGCACGGGCACGGCTCCGGACGGACGAGGACGGTTCTTGGGCCAGGGAGGGGAACGCCGCCGCCCGCAGGCGTACGACGGCGAACTGGGCGCGGCCGTCGCGCGGGCCCAGGACGGCGACGAGACCGCCTTCGCCGTGGCCTACCGGATCGTGCAGCCGGGGCTGCTCGGCTATCTCCGCGGACTCGTCGGCGAGGACGCCGAGGACGTGGCCTCCGACGCCTGGCTGGAGATCGCCCGGGACCTGGGCCGGTTCAAGGGCGACGGCGCCGGGTTCCGCGGCTGGACCGCGACCATCGCCCGGCACCGGGCCCTCGACCATCTGCGCAGGCAGCGGGTACGGCCCCGGGCCACCGGGCTGGAACAGGACGTACTGGACCTGCCCGGCCCGCACAGCACGTACGACCAGGCGCTGGAGGCCATCTCCACCGAACACGCCCTCGCCCTGATCCGGGGGCTGCCGCGGGACCAGGCCGAGGCCGTGCTGCTGCGGGTCGTCGTCGGTCTGGACGGCCCCGGCGCCGCACGCGTCCTCGGCAAGCGGCCCGGCGCAGTGCGCACGGCCGCGTACCGCGGGCTGAAACGCCTCGGCCGTGATCTGGGCCGGCCGGCGGCGGACGGCGGTGTGACGGATGAGGGCACCGGCACGCTGGGGGATGCGACATGAACGGCGGCGGGCGCGGCTCGTACGGGGCCGGGGAGGCCGACGGGGCCGGGCGTCCCGCCGGGCGTGCGCGGCGGCGGGTCCCCGGCCTCGGGGCCCCGGCGGGCCGTGGCGGACGGCGCTCGGCTCGGGTGGGACAGGGAACGGACATGGGCGAACGGCACAGTGACGGCGGGCGGTCCGGTCGTCGGCGTGCGCACCGGGCCGGCGTCGCGCCCGTGTGGGGGCAGGCGGGCCCGGAGGCGGTGCTGGCGGAGCGGATCGGCACGGTGGTCCGGTCCGACGGTGCCGGTGTCGACCCGGAGGCCGAGCGGCGGGCCGTCGCCGCGTTCCGTGCCGCGCGCGGCACGCAGGCGCACCGGGCGCGGACCCGGCGCCGCGACGACTGGCGGCTCTCCCGGCCGCGCCGCGTCCGCCTCTCTGCCAGGGCCTCGCTCTCCGCGGTGCTCGCGAGCATCGCGCTGGGCGGCCTGGCCGTCGCCGCCATCGCCTCGGCCGGGTCGCCCGCGCACGAGGACCGCAGGCCCGCCGCGCCGTCCGCGCGGCCGGCGGACGGCGGCGGCACGACGCACAGCGGCGACCGGCCGCCCGCGAAGCCGTCCACGGGCCCGGCCGCCACGGGCCCGGCCCCCGCTCCGTCCGCTGCCCCGGACCACGGGCACCGGGACCGCCCGGCCACGGCCGCGGACCTGCTGGCCCACTGCCGGGCGTACGAGCAGGTCAAGGGCCGTGGAAAGGCGCTGGATTCGACGGCGTGGCAGCGGCTCGTCACGGCCGCGGGCGGCGCGGAGAAGGTACCGGCCTACTGTGCCCGGCAGTTGGCGACGGCCACGGCGACAGCGGCGGCCGCGCGGACCGAGGAACCGCAGACCGCCGCACCGCGGACCGCTGCCCCGCAGGCCCAGGAACCGCAGGCCGACGAGAAACAGCCCGAGGAGAAACAGACCGAGGTGACGCAGGCTCCCGAGCAGATGCAGACCGAGGGAACCCCGGCCCCCGAGGAGAAGCGGCCCAAGGAGAAGAAGTGACCTCGCGCGGGACGGTGTCCCCCGCCGAGGCAACGGCCGGGGCCGCCACTCCTGGCCTGCCGGAAGCATGAAAGGCATCTGACCAGTCATTTTGTTCTCTCGGTGCAGTGTGCAGGTTCTCGCTTTCCGTCCGGATCGGCGCTCATCGCCGGTTCAGAGGTGAATTCCAGTACGACGGAACATGTCGAAGTAGACTTGGACGTAATCCGTGGTGGCCAAGTTGCTGGGAGGACGATCGATGGCAAGTCCGCCGGCCAAGCCCGACGATGTCGTCGACCGGGAGCGGGAGTGGGATCTGCTTGCGGAGTTCCTCACTGATCCGGATCCGGCGATGCGGCTCGGCATCGTGTCCGGGCGGCGGCGGTATGGGAAGTCGTACCTTCTGCAGGCCCTGTCCGAGCAGGTCGGCGGCTTGTACGTCACGGCGGTCCGGGAGGAGGGGCGGCTGCCTGCGATCCAGCGGTTCAGTGACGCCGTCGCCACCCACGCCGGCTTGCGGCCAGGGAGTCTGCGTCTGACCGGCTGGCGCGATGTCCTGTCCAATGCCCTTGACGTGACCGCCCGTTCGGCACTCCCGTTCCTGGTGATCGACGAGCTGCCGTATCTGCTCCAGCACTCGCCTGAAATCCCCGGACTGCTGCAACAGCTCTACGACGAGCGCCAGCGGGGTGCCCGGCCCGGTGCCGGGCCGGGGCCACGGCTGATCCTGTGCGGCTCCGCGATGAGCGTCATGCACGAATTGCTCTCGGGGACGAAGCCGCTGCGCGGACGCGCCGTGGTCGATCTACGGCTGGGCGCCTTCGACTACCGTGACAGCCGGGACTTCTGGCAGATCGCCGACCCGCTGACCGCGCTGAAGGTGCACGCGGTCCTGGGCGGGGCCCCCGGCTACCGGCCGGTGGCGGGCCGGCCGCACCCGGACGACGGCTTCGACACCTGGCTCACCCGCACCCTGCTGGATCCCGGTCGGGCCGTGTACTCCCGTACCGAGACCGAGTACCTGTTGCGCGAGGACCCGAGGATCACCCAGCACACGCTGTACTACGACATCCTCACCGCGATCGCGCGGGGCGCCACCACCCCCAGCAAGATCGGGGCGGCCCTGGAGCGTCCGCGGAACGCCGTCGCGCATCCTCTCGGAGTGCTGGAATCCACCGGCTACATCCGCCGGGAACAGGACATCCTCCGCTCCAGGCACCCCGTCATCACCCTCGCCGACCCCGTCATCCGCTTCAACCAGCTCATCACCCTCCCACAGGCCGCAGCCGTGGAGCAGGGTTTCGCCGAGCAGGTGTGGCAGCAGGCCACTCCGGCCTTCAACTCCAAGATCCTTGGACCGCACTTCGAGGACCTGGCCCGCGAGTTCACCAGCCGGTACGCCCACGCCCTGCTGCCCGGCGGACTGCCCGGCCCGGTCGGTACCACCGAGGTCGCCGACCAGGCCGCCCGGACCAAGCACGAGGTCGATGTCATCGCCCTGGCCGCCGGTGAGCGCCCGCAGGCTCCCCGCGCGAGGATCGCGCTGCTGGGCGAGGCCAAGGCGACCGCCGCCCGCCGGGGAACCGGCGACCTGGAACGCCTGGAACGCATCCGTGCCCTGCTCGCGGATCAGGGGTACGACACCGCTGCCACCACTCTGGCGCTGTACTCCCTGCACGGCTTTTACCCTGATCTGGTCGACCTGGCCGGCCGCCGTGACGACCTCCTCCTGGTCGATCTGCCCACCCTCTACAGTGGGTGACACCAGGAGCGGGCAGGCTTCGAACCAGGCACGTGGCGGGTGGCTGGAGGCAGCCGGTAGGGGACAGGTGGCGGTGGCTCAAGAGTCATCGACCCCGGGGATTCGGACCGCACGGCAACCCGGCCCGCCGGTCACGCGCTGGTCGCACTGGTCGCACTGGTCACGGACCTCGCGCAGAACCCCAGGGCGGAGTTGAAGGGCCGAGGCGACGGCCGGGGCCGCCACCCCCCACAGGAGAGGCCCCGGCCGTCGCGCGGCACGGGCCGCGCGGCGGCCCGTACTTCCTTCAGCGTCGCCGGGGCGTTTTCTGTCACACCGATCCGCGTCACGAGGTGGTTGCACCTCGTACAGACGTGGACGGGAGCGGTTTCAGGTCGTAACGTGCCTTTCGCGCCGAGGCGCGGCGGGCGCATGACCACCGCATCCAGCTGCGGCCTCGAACACCGCAACCACCGATTCAGGAACCACGACGGCGAGATCCGGTCCGCGTGAGCGGAGCCGGTTCGCGCGAGGAAGGGCACCACGGGTGCTGGGGGACGACGCGGAGTTGACCGCCGCGGTGCGCGCGGCACAGGACGGGGACGAGACCGCGTTCCGGACCGTGTACCGCGCGGTGCAGCCACGGCTGCTGGGATACGTACGGACGCTGGTCGGCGACGCGGACGCCGAGGACGTCGCGTCCGAGGCGTGGTTGCAGATCGCCCGCGACCTGGAACGCTTCAGCGGGGACGCGGACCGGTTCCGCGGCTGGGCCGCCCGCATCGCGCGCAACCGCGCGCTCGACCACATACGCATGCGCGGCCGCCGCCCCGTGACAGGCGGCGACGAGACCGAACTCACCACCCGGGCCGCCGAGTCCGACACGGCCGGCGAGGCCATCGAGGCCCTGGCCACCGGCCGCGCCCTCTCCCTCATCGCCCAGCTCCCGCAGGACCAGGCCGAGGCGGTCGTCCTGCGCGTGGTCGTCGGACTCGACGCCAAGACCGCCGCCGAAACACTCGGCAAGCGCGCGGGCGCCGTCCGCACCGCCGCGCACCGCGGTCTGAAACGGCTCGCGGAGCTGCTCGGCGCGGATCCGGAATCCGCCGGGCGGCTCGACTCCCTGCCGGCCCAGCGAGAACCACGCGGTCGTACGGTGACGTCCGCCACTGTGACGCAAACGCGTTCGCGGACGCAGAAGGACATGTGATGGCCGACGAGCAGTACCCGTGGCTGAACCGGGAAACGGCGGAACGTCTGCTGCGCGGTGAGCCGCTCGAAACCGTTGACGCGGCTGCCCGCGGCCAGGCCGAACGACTCGCCAGGACACTGGCCGCGCTCTCCGCCGAGGGTGTCCCCGCCGGAGCCGAACTCCCCGGTGAGGAAGGCGCGTTGGCGGCTTTCCGCAAGGCCAGGGGAGAGGCGTCCGAGCCGGCCGCCGTGGGGCACCGGGAGGGTTCGCAGGAGCGACGCTCCGGTGCGGTGCGCCGGCCGTCCGACGCGGGGCTGGTCCGTATCGGTTCCGGCGCCGGCCGCGCGCCCGCCCGTCGCCGCCGGGCCCGTCCCGTACGGCTGGCGCTCGCCGCCGCACTGGTCGTGGGCACGGTCGGCGGGGTCGCGGTGGCCGCCGGAACCGGAGTCCTCCCGGTGCCCTTCGGCGAGGGTGACCCCGGGCCCGCCGCGTCGGTCTCGGTCGCCGGCACGCCCGAGGGCCCGCTTCTCTCGCCCTCCGTGCCCGCCACCCGGGGCGGCCCGTCGGGGCCGCCGACGCCGAGCGCCCCGCCGAGCCACAGCCCCGCCACCGGCTCCGGGGTCGGGACGCCCGGCCCCAACGCCGTCAAGCCGGGCGCCGACGACTCCACCGGCCGGGCCGGGAGTGCCGCCGGACCCTGGGGCGGTGCGCCCGCGGCCTGCCGTGACCTCCAGGGCGGCAAGGAGCTGGGTTCCGGCCGCGAGCGCCGACTGGAGACGGCAGCGGGCGGCCCCGCGCGGGTGCCGGCCTACTGCAAGAGCCTCCTGAAGAACGACGGCTCCGCGGGCGAGGTCCGCACGGAGAGCGCCGACGGCAAGGACGAGCACGGCGGCAAGGACAAGAACGGCACCAAGGACGACCAGGACGACCGGGGAGACCAGGACGGCCGTGGCGGCTGGGGCGACCGGGGCGGGGGAGACGGCCGGAGCGGGGGAGACGACGGCGGCCACCCGGGCAAGGGCCGTGGCCACGACCACGGCCGCGGCGACGGCAACGACGACGGCAAGGGAAACAGCAAGGGCAACGGCGGCGGCGATGGTCAGAGGACCCTCCCGTCCTCCCCCGCCCCGGCGCCCACGGACCGCCCCGCACAGTCGCCGGGCCCCTCGCCGAGCCCGACCTACACCGCGCTCTGAGTCTCCTCCGCCGTCACCCGCCCGGTGCCTCCGCCGTCACCCGCCCGGTGCCTCCGCCGTCACCCGCCCGGTGCCTCCGCCGTCACCCGCCCGGTGCCTCCGCCGTCACCCGCCCGGTGCTGCGGCTGGTTCGGCCGGTTCGGCAGCTTCGGCCGAGTCTCCCGCCTCCACCCCTCCGACCTGCGTCTTCGCGGCGCGGGGAAACTTTTTCCGGGACGGGTGTGACAGTTTCGGCCGCTGTGACGCAGTACAGAACGAGCCGACTGGTCATCGGCTGTCGCACCGAGCCGGGGTTCCCCCCGTACCTACGGCTCGTGCACCTGGCGCGGGCGGGACACGTTCCCCCGGTCCCGCCCGCGCGCCAGGCCCGCACTCCGTGCCGGTCGGTGCCTCACCAGGAGACGACGACCTTGTCGCCCGTCCGTACCTGCGCGAACAACGCCGCCACGGCCGTCTCGTCCCGCACGTTGACACAGCCGTGCGAGCCGCCCGCGTAGCCCCGGGCCGCGAAGTCGGCCGAGTAGTGCACCGCCTGGCCGCCGCTGAAGAACATGGCGTACGGCATGGGGGAGTCATAGAGCGTCGACACGTGGTGCCGTGACTTCCAGTAGACCTGGAACACGCCCTCCCGGGTCGGCGTGTACTGCGCGCCGAACCGCACCGCCATCGTCGACACCGTGCGCCCGTCGATCATCCAGCGCAGCGTCCGGCTGGTCTTGTCGATGCACAGCACCCGGCCGGTCAGGCAGCGCGGATCGGGCGCGGCGGCCGGCTGACCGCCCATCAGGTACAGCTCCCACTTGCCCGGCTCGTGCGTCATGCCGACCAGCCGCTGCCAGGTGACGGTGTCCGTCCGCCCGGTCGGCGGCAGCCCGCGCTTGCCCTGGAAGCCCTTGACGGCCTCCTCCGTCAGTTCGCCGTACGTCCCCGTCGGCCCGTCGGACAGCCAGGCGACCTGGCGCAGCCGGGCCTGGAGTTCGCGCACGTCCGGGCCGGTGTCCCCGCGGGACCACAGGACGCGCGGCGCGGGAGACGGCGGCGCCGGAGGCGGCGGTGGCGCGGGGGCGGACGGCGACGTGGTGGTGCGCGACGGCGCGGGAGCGGACGGTGCCGCGGGCGCGGGCGTGGCCTTCGCCGGGCCGCCGCCGGACGCGGGCGTGGCCGGCGGGCGGGCGCTCGGCAGCTGGATGCGCACCGGCGAGCGGTTCTTCCCGTCGGCCGTCGTGGGCTGCACGGTGCACCCGCACAGCACGGTGAGCACGGTGAGCGCGGCGGCCGAGGCGAGTGCGGCGGCGGGCCGTCGAGCGATCCGGTCGATCCCCGTGAACCTCATGCCCATGATGCTTCCCAGCGTGACCGCCGCCGAACTACGGGGCATGGTGGGGAGTAGCCGACTGGCCGGAAGCGGCCGGCGGACATCGGCGTAGAGACGTACCGCGGAGGCACCACCATGGCGCGTGAGTCGGAGTCCGGACTGCCCATCGAGCCGGTCTACGGGCCGGACGCACTGCGCGGCTGGGACCCGGCCGGGCAACTGGGCGAGCCGGGCGCGTACCCCTTCACCCGGGGCGTGTACCCGACGATGTACACCGGCCGCCCCTGGACGATGCGCCAGTACGCGGGCTTCGGCACGGCCGCCGAGTCCAACACGCGCTACCGGCAGCTGATCGCGCACGGCACCACGGGCCTGTCCGTCGCCTTCGACCTGCCCACCCAGATGGGCCACGACTCCGACGCCCCGATCGCGCACGGCGAGGTCGGCAAGGTGGGGGTCGCCGTCGACTCGATCGAGGACATGCGGGTGCTGTTCGACGGCATCCCGCTCGGCGAGGTCTCCACCTCGATGACGATCAACGCCCCGGCGGCGCTGCTGTTGCTGCTGTACCAGTTGGTGGCGGAGGAGCAGGGCGTGCCCGCCGACCGGCTGACCGGCACCATCCAGAACGACGTACTGAAGGAGTACATCGCGCGGGGCACCTACATCTTCCCGCCGGGGCCGTCCCTGCGGCTGACCGCGGACATCTTCCGGTACTGCCGCGCCGAGCTGCCGAAGTGGAACACCATCTCGATCTCCGGCTACCACATGGCCGAGGCGGGTGCGTCGCCCGCGCAGGAGATCGCCTTCACCCTGGCGGACGGCATCGCGTACGTGCGGACCGCGGTGGCGGCGGGTATGGACGTCGACGAGTTCGCCCCCCGGCTGTCCTTCTTCTTCGTCGCCCGTACGACGCTCCTGGAGGAGGTCGCCAAGTTCCGTGCCGCGCGCCGGATCTGGGCGCGGGTGATGCGCGAGGAGTTCGGCGCGCGGGATCCGAAGTCCCTGATGCTGCGGTTCCACACGCAGACGGCCGGGGTGCAGCTGACGGCGCAGCAGCCGGAGGTGAACCTGGTCAGGGTCGCCGTGCAGGCGCTGGCCGCGGTGCTGGGCGGCACCCAGTCGCTGCACACCAACTCCTTCGACGAGGCCATCGCCCTGCCCACGGACAGGAGCGCCCGCCTCGCCCTGCGCACCCAGCAGGTCCTGGCGTACGAGACGGACGTGACGGCGACGGTCGACCCCTTCGCCGGCTCGTACGCCGTGGAGCGGCTGACGGACGACGTGGAGGCCGCCGCGCTGGACCTGATGCGCCGGGTCGAGGACCTGGGCGGCGCGGTGGCGGCGATCGAGCACGGCTTCCAGAAGGCGGAGATCGAGCGCAACGCATACCGCATCGCCCAGGAGACCGACGCGGGCGACCGGGTCGTGGTCGGGGTCAACCGCTTCCGGCTCGACGAGGAGGAACCCTACGAACCGCTGCGCGTCGACCCGGCCATCGAGGCCCGCCAGGCCGAGCGGCTGGCCGCGCTGCGGGCCTCGCGGGACGGGGCCGCGGTGGATTCGGCGCTGGCCGCGCTGCGCAAGGCGGCCGGAGGCGCCGGGAAGGACGACAACGTCCTGTACCCGATGAAGGAGGCCCTGCGGGCCCGCGCGACGGTGGGCGAGGTGTGCGGCGCGCTGCGGGAGGTGTGGGGGGTCCACGTGCCCCAGGACCTATTCTGACGGCCGCGGCGGGCGCGGAGATCTTTGAAGACTACGACCGGCGCTTCGAGGAGGGGTTGGAGCTGGTGATCGCGGGCATCGAGGCGCGGTACGGCCCCGGCTGAGCACCGCCGGGAGCGACGCACGGCCGGGCCACCGGCTCACCGGCACATCGGCCGTCCCTCGCCCGGTGCACCGGCACATCGGCCCACTGGCCGTCCCCCGCCTGATCACCGGTGCTCGGCCGTCCGTCGTCCAGGGCGCCGCCGCGCCGCCGCCCGGCCGTCAGCCGCCCGGCGCACCGGCCCCCGGCCGTCCCCCGCCCGGTACGCCGCCGCCCGGCCCGCTGCCGTCGAGGGCGTCGCGCCCCCACGCTCCGCCGCCCTGCTTCAGCCGCGGCCCGAGCGGTCGTTCCACGCAGCGGTGGATCAGCCAGGCCAGACCCAGCAGCCCGAGCACCGTGACCGTGAGCGTCGGCCACGGCGGCAGGCCGAGTCCCCGGTGCAGCACCCGGATGACGAACCAGCCCAGGTGCTCGTGGACCAGGTAGAAGGGGTACGTCAGCGCGCCGGCCGCGGTCAGCCAGGGCCGGGCGGCCCACCGCGTCCGGCCCAGCGCCACGGCCGCCACGGCGGCGAAGCCCAGCGTCACCAGCAGCAGGATCACGTACGGGTTGCGGTGGAAGTCGCCGGTGGCGCCCGGCCGCCACAGCCCGGTCGTGACGGACTCCTGGCCGAGCAGCCAGGAGACGCCCACCAGGCCCCACAGGGTCGGGCTGTGGCCGAAGCGGTGGATCAGATAGAGCGCGAGGCCGCCGACGAAGAACGGCGCGTGTTCGGGCATGACCAGTTGCGCGGTCAGCGGGTTGCCGGCGTTCTTGCAGATCACCGCGGCCAGCGTCCACACACAGCAGAACAGCACGACCCGGCGGTAGGTGACGCCCCGCAGCACCACGCACACCGCGAACAGGGCGTAGAACCGGACCTCGACCCAGAGCGTCCAGCACACCCCCAGCACCCGGGGCACGCCCATCGGCTGCTGGAACATCGTCAGGTTGACCAGGATCTGGTCGAGGCGCAGCGGGTGCAGGACGACGGGCAGGACGAACGCGGCGGCGGTGACCAGGAGCACGGCCACCCAGTAGGCGGGGTAGAGGCGGGCGACGCGGGAGCGGAGGAAGTCGCCGGGGCCGCGGCCCCAACTGCTCAGGCAGATCACGAAGCCGCTGATGACGAAGAAGAACTGCACGCCGATACAGCCGTAGACGGCCGCCTGGGACAGGTCGGGGAAGACCAGGGCCGGTGTCCGGCCCCAGGAGCGGGAGATGTCGCCGCCGCGGCCGGCGAAGTGGTAGAGGCAGACCATCAGCGCGGCCAGCAGCCGCAGCCCGTCCAGGGCGAGCAGCCGGCCCCCGTGGCGGCCGGGGCCGGGAGGCGGGGCGGGAAGTGCGGCGGGCGGGGGAGGAGAGGGAACGGAGGCACGGGTGGGGGATGTCGCTGGCATGGTCCCGCACGCTTACCCGGATCCGCGGGGTTCATTGCGGTGTTCTGTCCTGATATCCCCGGGATGCCGGAGCCGCTCACCCCGCACTCGGGGGACAGCCACCCCGCACCCGAGGGACACCCACCCCGCACCCGGGGGAACCGCCTGCTCGACCGGCAGGTCCCGTGCCGGGGCCGGCGGCGCGTCGGCCGCCGGCCCGTGACGTGTTCGGCTCAGTCGGACTTCAGCAGCCGCGCGGAGCGGTTGGAGAGGTCGATCCGGATCGACTCCTTGCGGGCGAGCTGCCGTATCGCCTTTCCGCGGCTGCCGAGCGCGCCCGCCACGCGGGAGATCTCCGACCAGACCCTGGCCCGGTCGCCGCCCGCGATCGCGGCGGCGGACAGCAGCCGGTGCGCCTCGTCGACCTCACCGCGCCCGGCCCGGATCTCGGCCATGCCGATGAGCACGTCCACCGGCTGGCGGCGGCGCAGGATCTCCGTGCCCACGCGCAGCGCGTCGTCGTGCTTGCCCGAGGTGAGGTGCCGGGTGAAGTCCTCGGCGAGGTACTTGCCGTGCCGGGAGAGCACCGCGGCGAACGGCCCCTCGCCGTAGACCGTCTCGCCGTCCGGCTCCGGCCCGGCGCCGCCACCCCGCACCACGTCCTCGGGGCCGGCGAGGCCGAGTGCCGTGGTCATCCGGGCGGTGAAGGCCGAGATGTCGAACAGCTCCTCGACGTCCTGGTACTCCTGCTCCGACACCTCCTCGTCGAGCACCTTGCGCAGCGCGTCCAGCGCGGCCTCGGGCGTGTACTCGGCGAACGAGTGGTAGCCGGGCACGCCTTCCAGCACCTCGCGGGAGCCCACCCGGTGGTAGGTGACGGCGCGCAGCCGCTGCTGCACCGCCTCGACCACCGACAGCGGCATCGGGTCGTCCACGCTGGAGAGGAAGAAGACGTCCGAGGCGGCGAGTTCCTCGCGCACCCGGTCGCGGGAGAGCGCTCCCATCCACTCGACGCGGTCCGACAGCAGGGTGGAGGGTCCGATCCGCCAGGTCTTGTGGCCGATCCAGGCGAAGCGCCACGGCAGGCCCTGCGCGTACGCGAGTTCCGCGACCCGCGAGAACAGGTCGAGGCCCTTGCGGTCCTGCATCGAGCCGACCATCACGATCCGCGGGCGCTCACCGGGGGTCCGCCGGGCGCGGGCGCGGTGGGTGTCGAGCGGCACCGTGTTGTAGACGACGACCGGGTCGCTCACGCCGAGCTGCCGGAACATGTCGGCCTGGGAGGTGGAGACGCACAGCACCTTGATCTTGGGCAGCACCTTGAGCATCTCGGCGTGCCGCAGCGCGTGCTGTTCGCCCTCGAAGTTCATGACGTACTCGGTCTCGTGGGCGTACAGCACCACGGTGCGGCCCAGGGCGTGCAGCGCCTCCGTCAGCTCGTTGGCCAGCGGCGAGCGCCAGAACGGGGCGAGGCTGTTGATCAGGACGACCTCGGCGCCCTCCAGGTCGGCCAGGACGTCCTCGGTCCGTGAGTAGACCCCGAGGTCGAAGTAGCGGATGTCGACCGGGCTCTGGGCGAGCAGCGCCTGGGTGTAGGTGAGCACGGGGATCGCCACGCCGGTGACGTAGGAGAAGCCCAGGCCGAGGATGGCCAGCGAGCGCGGCCGGTTCAGCCGGCCCTCGACGGCGCGCAGGGCGCGTTCGGCGCGCGACAGGTGGGCCTGCGGGCCCTCGTCCGGTGCGGACCACCGCGGGGCGGGCCGCTCCACGGGGACCTCGGCCTCCTCGATGCGGCGCAGGACGCGGGAGGGCACGTCCTCGTGGAAGGTGAGGAAGTGCTCGACCGGCTCGCCGTGCACGTTGGCGGTGAACTTGCCCGAGCGCTGGAGGTCGGCGGCGACGTCGACGAGTTCGCCGACCGTGCCGACGTTGCGCAGCAGCGGGTGGTTGATCGTCGGGAAGACGATGTTCAGCGGGGGCGGGCTGAACAGGATCAGCGGCGTGCCCGCCCGCAGGGTCTGGAGGTAGGTGGTGGAGAAGAAGGTGATCGCGAGGTCGTAGCCGTCGAGGGCCTCCGCCTCCAGCAGCGCGCTCTCGTCGAGCACCGTGACGTCCGGCAGGTTCTGGAGCCATTCCAGGTGGCCGCGGAGCGTGGAGGGGTGCGGCTTGATCTCCACCTCGCCGAAGGCGGTGAGCGCCTCGCACAGCTCGGTGAGCTGCTGCCGGTGGTCGCCCCGGGAGAGCTTTTTCTGGTCGCTGAGCGGCTGGTCGAGGATGACCATGCGCAGCGGCTCACCGGGGCGTTTGGCGTGCCGGTGGGTGGTCGAGCGGGCCGCCCTGAGCAGCTGGGGGTCGTCGCTGTGCCCGAGCGCTCCGGTGATGTGGACGGGCGCGTCGGCGTCCGCCTGGCGGAACAGCAGGTGGTGCGCCGTCGCCGGTCCCCACACGCAGACGGCGGCCGGCGAGGACGAACCGTAGTACCAGTTCTGGTCGCGCAGGCCCGAGTCCGTCTTCTTGAAGTGGAAGTCGAGATGACCGTCCTGGACGAGGATCAGCGGCAGGGTGCGGCCCAGTTCCCCGGCCACCCGGCGGCCCCGTTGCGACTGGTCGTTGAAGAACACCAGCCGGTCGATGCGCTCCCGGTCGGTGAAGGCGTGGATGCGGTGGCCCACCTCCTCCAGGAACTCGGCACCGCTGAGTGCCTCGTCGACCTGGAACAGGTTGTGCACCTTGAGATCGTCGAAGCGGGCTGCCGCCTCCTGCTCGATCCAGCCCGCGACGTCCCCGTCCCGGTCGGCTGTGACCAGGTGGAAGGAGTGGGCCTGGGCCTCCGGGGCGTTCATGATCTGTGCGGCGAGGCCGACGCCGTTACGGTTCTCGACGAACACAGCGATGCGCATGGACGTTATCAATCCTTCAATCGGGCCCGCCCCGTGTGTGGCCGTGGGCCGACCGAACCTTCATGTGTCTTAAGGAAATACGACCATCTCCCCCTCCATGTCTAACCAATGCGGAACCCCAGGTGAACTCTGGGCAATGAGTCGTTATGTAAAAGGGTAGAGAGAAGCCCTTGGGGTAGCACGGTGATCCAGTCCGTGCTAGCCCAAGGGCTTTTGTTCGGTTATGCCCGGTCTTAACGTTTGACGGCCTTCTTCAGCGCCCGCGCCCGCCGGGCCACCCGGCGCACGGTGGCGTTGCGCGGGATGAACGACAGCTGGGCCGGGATCCCGCCGGGCAGGCCGAGCGAGGTCAGCCGCTTGCGCTTGAAGTAGCGCAGCGTGTGCGGGCTCAGGTGCTTGGCCAGATAGCGCTCGGCATCCGGGCGCAGCCGCGGGTAGATCTTCGGCTGCATGGTGAAGCCCACCGCCCGGACCAGCTCGCCGAGGGCCGCCGCGTCCGTGCCGGGCCGCTGCTCGGTGACCGCGGAACGGTCCGCCAGGTCGGGCAGCAGCGCGTCGACGACGGTGACCGGGATGCGGTTGCTGTTCTCGAACGGGGACAGCCGGTCCAGCAGGATGTCGGTGCCTACGCGGGCGGTAGGCAGCCCGTACAGCGCGGACGCGGTCAGCAGCGCCGTGGAGAAGCAGCCGACGACCAGGGCCGGGCGCATCCGCTGGTACAGCACCTCCGCGAGGACCGGCGTGTCGACGACGGTGAGGTCGGCGCCGAGCCGTTCGGCCTCCTGCTCCAGGGTGCGGGTGAAGCGGGCCGGGGCGGACGGGTGCGGCTTGAACACGATCCGCTGGTGACCGAGGTCGACGGCCCCCTTCAGCATCCGCACATGGAGGTCCTCCTCCTGCTCGGCGCTGAGGATGCCCAGCGCCGACAGGTACTGGCCGAGCAGCAGGGCGGGCTCGTCGATGTCCGGCAGGCCGTCACCGCTGCCGGACAGCTCGGCCAGCACCTTGGTGAACACGGCGGTCGGGACGATCTCCGGCGCCACGCCGAACTCGGTGAGCAGCAGCGGCACGAGGCCCGGCACCAGATCGAGGTGGAGCAGCCGGTCCACCCGGGTGCCGACCAGCGGGTCGATCTTGTTGCGGGTGGGGCCGTAGCTCATCAGGCCGTCGGCGTAGACGGTGACGGCGGCGCCGGTGAAGATCTGCGCGATGCCGAGCGACGGGTTGACCTGGATCGACTCGACGGCCAGCTCGACCTCGTCGTCACCGAGGTCCCAGGCCAGCCGCAGATAGCGTTCCCACAGTGGGACGTCCTCCGGCCGCGGGAGCCAGCCGCCCGGGTGGAAGGGGAAGATCGTCTCGTTGTACGAGATCACGTCGTCGAAGCGCTCCCGCAGCCGCTCGAAGCCCGGCATCTCGTCCGGGCCCGGCGTCGTCTCGGGTGTCGTCGCGTTGTTGCAGACCAGCAGGATGCGCCGGTCGGCGGGGCGGAACGCGCCGGAGTCGAGGGCGGCGGCCAGCGTCGCCATGCCGTACAGCGTCGACGCCTGGAAGATCTGCGTGGTCACGCGGCGACCCCCGACGGGGCGGGGCGGCGGCGCAGCCGGCGCAGCTTCGTGGCGCGCTGGAGGTCCATGGAGTCCAGGGCGTCGTCCAGGACGGCCTGCGGCATGCGCCGCAGCGCCGCGGCACTCAGTGATTTCAGCTTCTTCGCCACCGGCGGCTCGAACCTTTCGATGGATCCCAGATGATGGGAAATGATGGCGCAGTAAGTCCGGACGGCCTTCGGCAGCAGTTCGTCCGCCTGGGGGTCCTGGGCGGTTTCTTCGATGACCTGATCGAATGCTCGAATGAAATCGAGCTGCCGGACGTCACCGATCTGGGTGAGCGACGAGGCGACCCCGCGCCGGTAGAAGGTGCCGAGCAGGTTCACCGCGGCGAACGAATCCGCCTCCCGGTGCAGCTTCCAGATCCACGGCCGGTCCTCGGCCGTGCGCAGCCCGTCGGTGAAGTGCAGCAGTCCGCGGTCCACCAGCCGGCGGTGGTAGATCCCCGCCCAGGCGTAGGCGTAGTCGACCGAGGTGGTGCGGTCGGCGGGCAGGATCGCCTCCCGCGGCTTCATCACCCTGTTGCGGCGGCCGTGCGGCACCCGGTGCACCACCCGCGCCCGCGCCGTGCACTGCACGTGGTCGGTGCGCAGGAAGTCGCAGCCCAGCTCGTCCATGGCGGCGACCAGCCGCGGGTAGTAGCCCGGGGCGAGCCAGTCGTCGCCGTCCAGGAAGGTCAGGTATTCGCCGCGTGCCCGGTCGATACCGGTGTTGCGCGCGGTCGCCAGTCCCCCGTTCTTCTCGTGCCGGGCGAGTACAGCGCCTGGCAGCTCGTGCTCCGCGCGCGCGAGCAGCTCCGGTGTCCCGTCGGTCGAGCGGTCGTCGACGAGGATGAACTCGAAGTCTTCACGGGCGTTCGCACGCAGGCTTCGGAGAGTGTCCGGCACGTATTGCTGGACGTTGTAGAACGGCACGATGACGGAGAGCTTGACCACGCCGTCGACGTTAGGGGGAGCCCCAGCATTCGTCTTGACGGCCGCCTTGATATCAGGTGAACGACATGTGGCGAAGCCGTGAACCACGGTTTTTCGCCGTGGGATCCCGGCCTGATTCGCCATTCGGCGACGTGCTGTTAACCGTTTGTTGTATTTGGGTTGGGCGGAAGCTAGGAATGGCTTCCTAGCTTCTTCGGTGTGCCAGTAAGTGCAACGAACTCCCTGCGGGTCGCCGTCCTCGCGGATTCCGACACCCGGTGGAAGTGGGGCGCGCTCACCGCGACCCGCATCGCCGGCCGCCCCGCCGAACCCGACGGATCGGGCATCCACCTCGACGGCTACCTCCTGCGCGGGCGTGCCACCCCCACCGCCCGCCAGCTCAGAGAGGTCGGCGTGCACGCCGACTCGCTGCGCGAGGTGACCGCCGTCGAGTTCCTGCGCGCCATGGACCAGGAGTCGTACGACGTCCTCGTCCTCGCCCTCGTCGGCGGCGGCGTCCAGGCCATGCTGCACGGTCTGAAGCGGGTGTGGGAGGACCGCACCGACCGGCCCGTCGTCGTCACCGGCTACGTCGGCGTCGTCTACGAGAAGCTGGCGGACGGTCTGCTGCTGCGGCACGGCGCGGACCTCGTCCTCGCCAACTCCCGCCAGGACGCGGACCGTTTCCGCGCCGTGTACGAGGGCGTGGGCGCCGACGCCTCGTCCGTGACCGAGGTCGCGCTGCCCTTCCTGGGCGGCGACCCCTACGCCGGTGACCCCGCGCCCGCCGGCGAGCCGGGCGGCCGGCCCTACACCGTCGTGTTCGCGGCCCAGCCCTCGGTCCCGGACAGCCGCAAGGACCGTACGTACCTGCTCGACCGGCTGATCCGGCACGCGCAGGCGTTCCCCGACCGCGAGGTGCTGCTGAAGCTGCGCTCCCGGCCCGGCGAGCACACCACGCACATCGAGGAACTGCCCTACCAGAAGCTGGCGCAGGGCAAGGAACTGCCCGCCAACTTCCAGCTGGTGTACGGGCACATGGGCGAGGTGCTCGACCGCACCGACCTGCTGGTCACGGTCAGCTCGACGGCCGCCCTCGAAGCGCTGCACCGCCGGATCCCCACGGTCGTCCTGACCGACCTCGGGGTCCGCGAGGTGCTGGGCAACCACCACTTCGTCGGATCCGGCTGCCTCGCCTCCTGGGACCAGCTGGACGCCGGGCACCGCCCCGCGCCCGAGCCCGCGTGGCTGGCCCGGCAGGGCGTCGCCGCCGACGGTTCGTACGGCACGGCCTTCGACTTCGCCCGGCAGCGCATCGCCCGGCTGCTCGACCGGCCCGGCGGCCTGCCGCGCCTCAACCCCTACTACACGACCGAGACCGCGCCCGGCTATCTGCCGGGGATCCTCGCCCGCCACCACCTCGGCCCGGACGGCTCCCCGCTGCCCGGCGCACCCGCCGCCGACAAGTCACCGGGACCCGTCCGCCAGATCGTCCGCAGGGCGGCACGCGGCGCGTACCGGCACGGCGTCCAGCGGGTGGCACCCGTGATCCGACGAATGGGAGAGCTGTGAGCGACCGGATCCCGCGTCAAGGAGGAGAGCCCATGTCCAACTCCGAAGCGGGCCGAGGTGCTTCCGTGCGCCGGGTGCTCGCCGTGATCCCCGCGCGCGGCGGCTCCAAGGGCGTACCCGCCAAGAACCTCGCGCCCGTCGCCGGCGTGCCGCTGGTGGGCCGCGCGGTGCGTGCGTGCCTGGCCGCCCGGCTGGTCACCGACGTCGTCGTCTCCACCGACGACGAGGCCATCGCCGAGGCCGCGCGGCAGGCCGGCGCGGAGGTCGTGCTGCGGCCCGCCGCCATCGCGGGTGACACCGCGACCTCCGAGGCCGCCGTGCTGCATGCCATGGACGCGCACGAGAGGCTGCACGGCGCGAGCGTGGACGTCGTCCTGCTCGTGCAGTGCACCAGCCCCTTCCTGACCCACGAGGACCTGGACGGGGTCGCGGGTGCCGTCGTCGAGAACGGCGCCGACACCGCGCTGACCGTGGCCGCCTTCCACGGCTTCGTCTGGCGGGACGCGGGCGACGACCCGGTCGCCGTGGAGTCCGCCCGCGAGCAGGCCGCCGGCGGCACCACCCGCGTCACCCACTCCACCGCCACCCAGGGCGGCTACGGCGTCAACCACGACAAGTCGTTCCGGCCGCGCCGCCAGGACCGCCCCCAGGACCTGCTGGAGACCGGCGCCGCCTACGCCATGGACGCCGCCGGGTTCCGCAAGCACAACCACCGCTTCTTCGGCCACACCGAGCTGGTGCGCACCGACCCGGCCCGGGTCCTGGAGGTCGACGACCCGCACGACCTCGCCCGCGCCCGCGCGCTGGCCCCGCTGTTCGACGCGGACGCCGCCCGTGCGGCGGAGCCGGCCGGTGCCGTGCTCCCCGCGGCCGACGACATCGACGCGGTCGTCCTCGACTTCGACGGCACCCAGACCGACGACCGGGTGCAGATCGACGCCGACGGACGGGAGTTCGTCACCGTGCACCGCGGCGACGGACTCGGCATCGCGGCGCTGCGCAGGAGCGGCCTGAAGATGCTGATCCTGTCCTCGGAGCAGAACCCGGTCGTCGCCGCGCGGGCCCGCAAGCTCAAGATCCCGGTGCTGCACGGCATCGACCGCAAGGACCTCGCCCTCAAGCAGTGGTGCGAGGAAGAGGGCATCGCGCCGGAGCGCGTGCTCTACGTCGGCAACGACGTCAACGATCTCCCCTGCTTCGCCCTCGTGGGCTGGCCGGTGGCGGTCGCGAGCGCCCACGAGGTCGTACGCGACGCCGCCCGCGCGGTCACCACCGTCCCCGGCGGCGACGGTGCCATCCGAGAGATCGCCAGCTGGATCCTCGGCCCCTCTCTCGATTCCCTCACCAAGTAAGGACACCCCTGATGACCACCAACTCCCGCATCCGTACCTTCGGTTCGCGTGAGGCCGGCCCCGGCCGTCCCGTGTACGTCACCGGCGAGATCGGCATCAACCACAACGGCGACCTGGACAACGCCTTCAAGCTGATCGACGTGGCCGCCGAGGCCGGCTGCGACGCCGTGAAGTTCCAGAAGCGCACCCCGGAGATCTGCACGCCGCGCGACCAGTGGGACATCGAGCGCGACACGCCCTGGGGCCGGATGACCTACATCGACTACCGCCACCGCGTGGAGTTCGGTGAGGACGACTACCGTAAGATCGACGAGCACTGCAAGGAGAAGGGGATCGACTGGTTCGCCTCCCCGTGGGACACCGAGGCCGTCGCCTTCCTGGAGAAGTTCGACGTCCCGGCCCACAAGGTCGCCTCCGCCTCCCTCACGGACGACGAGCTGCTGCGCGCCCTGCGCGCCACCGGCCGCACGGTCATCCTCTCCACCGGCATGTCCACCCCGAAGCAGATCCGCCACGCGGTCGAGGTGCTGGGCTCGGACAACATCCTGCTCTGCCACGCCACCTCCACCTACCCGGCCAAGGCCGAGGAGCTGAACCTGCGCGTGATCAACACGTTGCAGCAGGAGTACCCGAACGTCCCGATCGGCTACTCCGGCCACGAGACCGGCCTGCAGACCACGCTCGCCGCCGTCGCCCTCGGCGCCACCTTCGTCGAGCGCCACATCACCCTCGACCGCGCCATGTGGGGCTCCGACCAGGCCGCCTCCGTCGAGCCCCAGGGCCTCACGCGCCTGGTCCGCGACATCCGGATCATCGAGTCCTCGCTCGGCGACGGCGTCAAGAAGGTCTACGACTCGGAGCTTGGCCCCATGAAGAAGCTGCGCCGGGTCGCCGGTGCCGTCGCCGAGGCGGAGATCGCCGCGGCGGCGGGCGAGCCGGTCCAGGTCTGACACCGATTGCACCCGAGTCCGCCTTGGACGCCTGCCGAACGCCTCACGGGACGGTCGTACGCCGATGAACCGCCGCGCCGGTAACGCCGGCCCCAGCCTGAGCACGCTCGCCTTCGTGGAGAGCCCGGTACAGCTGCTGAACGTACTGGAGTGGGCGCACACCCACGCCCTGAGCGGAGCGGCCGGGGCGCAGGCGTCCGGTCCCGGGGCGGCACGGTCGGTGCCGCCCCAGGTACGGCGGACCGTCGCGGACGGCGAACCGTCCGCCGGCCGCGACCTCACGGTCGTCGTGCTGTCCCCGACCGACCCGATGACCCGCGGTCAGCTGCGTCGCATGGCCGACCTGGCCCGGGACGAGGGGTACGAGGTGCGCTGGGAGGAGGCGCGGGGCGGTACGACCGCGCCCTTCCACACCATCGGCGGCCTCGCCGGTGCGCTGCGCCGGGCCGACCGGATCGTCATGGGGGATCCGTTCTCCCGCTACGTACAACTGCTGCTGACCATCACCCGGGCCCGGGACCTGGTGGTGGTCGACGACGGCACCGCGACGATGGAGTTCGTCGCCCAACTCGCGCGCGGTGAACGGCTGGTGCGCTGGCACCGCAAGGGCGGCCGGCCGGGCCCGCGCGACCTGCTGTTCGCCCCGGTCTCCTCCTCGGCCCGGCGCCGCCTGACGCCGAGCGCCGGCCGCCGGGTGGAGGTGTTCTCCTCCATGCCGGTCGAGGAGGTCCCCGACGGCGTCACGGTCACCGCCAACGGCTTCGGCTGGACCCGCGCCCGGTTCGGGCCGCCGCGCATCACCAAGGGCGCCGACATGGTCGGTACGTCGCTGGTGGAGACCGGTGTCGTGGACGGCGACCGGTACGTGGAGGCCGTACGCGGCCTGGCCAAGGCGCACGGCGCCGACCGCTACTTCGCCCACCGCCGCGAGAGCACGGAGAAGCTGCGCCGCCTCGCGACCGAGACGGGCCTGGAGATCGTCCGTCCCGATCTCCCCCTGGAACTGATCGCCCGCCGCGGCCCGATCGGCCGGACCATCCTGAGCTTCCCGTCCACGGTCGTCCACACGCTCCCGCTGGCGCTGGCCGGGACGGGCGTCCGCATCGCGGTGTGCGACATCGACCCGGCCTGGCTGACGGAACACGCGTCACCGCGGGCCCAGGGCTTCCTGTCCGGGGTGACGGGGACGGCGAAGGACGTGCACCGGCTGGCGGCGGTATCGGTGGCACCGGCCTGACGGTGGGCCCCGGCCTCACGGCGGGCCCGTCGGCCTCCGCCCGCCGGGGCGGTCACGGGGTGTCGCGGTAATTCGGCGGTGGGGGAATTCCCATCCCCACAGGCCAGGTCCGCGGCACCGCCGAAACCTCTTATTAACACAAGTTTACTTGTGTGAAATGCCACATTGTCCGGGTTTCCCGGAGCGTGAATCTGTCACATGCATAGGGCACCAGTATCCCGAGGCAACTTTCCTGACGGGAATGAGGTGCTTATGTGTGGAATCACCGGCTGGGTCTCTTACCAGCGTGACCTGACGGGGCATGGACAAGACCTCGACGCCATGACCGGGACCATGGCGTGCCGCGGACCGGACGCCGAGGGCGTCTGGCTCTCGCCCCACGCGGCCCTGGGACACCGGCGACTCGCGGTCATCGATCTGCCGGGCGGCGCCCAGCCCATGACCGTCGAGACCCCCGACGGCGCGGTGAGCATGGTCTACTCCGGCGAGGCGTACAACTTCACCGAACTCCGCGCGGAACTGCGCCGCGCCGGACAGCGGTTCGACACCGACTCCGACACCGAGGTGGTGCTGCGCGGCTACCTGGTCTGGGGCGAGAAGCTCGTCGAGCACCTCAACGGCATGTACGCGTTCGCCATCTGGGACGCCCGTACCGAGCGGCTGGTCATGATCCGCGACCGCATGGGCATCAAGCCGTTCTACTACTACGAGACCGACGACGGCGTGATCTTCGGCTCGGAGCCGAAGGCGATCCTCGCCAACCCCCTCGTCGACCCCGTCGTCGGGCTCGACGGCCTGCGGGAGCTGTTCACCGGGGCCAAGACTCCCGGCGCCGCGGTGTGGGAGGGCATGCGGGAGGTGCGTCCCGGCGAGATCATCCTCCTCGACCGCGGCGGACTGCGCCGCCGCACCTACTGGCAGCTGCGCTCCGAACCGCACACCGACACCCGACAGGAGACCGTCGCGCACATCCGCGAGCTGCTGGACGACATCGTCCGGCGCCAGCTCGTCGCCGACGTGCCCCGCTGCACCCTGCTCTCCGGGGGCCTGGACTCCTCCGCGCTCACCTCGCTCGCCCAGATCCACCTCGCCCCGCAGGGCGAGACCGTCCGCAGCTTCGCGGTGGACTTCCCCGACCAGGACAAGTACTTCCAGGCCATCGACGTCGCGCCGACCCAGGACACCCCGTACGTCCACGCCGTGGCCGAATACGTCGGCTGCGACCACCAGGACATCGTCCTGGACGGAGCCGCGCTCTCCGCCCCCGAGGTCCGCCGGGCCGCCGTCGGCGCGCGCGACCTGCCGATCGGCATCGGCGACCGCGACAACTCCCTCTACTTGCTCTTCGCCGCGGTCCGCAAGCACTCCACGGTGGCCCTGTCCGGCGAGTCGGCGGACGAGGTGTTCGGCGGCTACCCGTGGTTCCACGATGAGCGCCGGTACACCGAGACCTTCCCCTGGCTGGCAGGCCGGCAGTCGATCATCGAGTCCAGCGGCATGGTCGGCGACGACCTCAAACCCGTGCTCGGCCTGCGGGAGCACACCTTGGAGAGCTACCGCTCGGCGGTCGCGGAAACCCCCGTGCTCGACGGCGAGACGGGCCTGGACCAGCGGATGCGGGTGGTCAGTTATCTCCACCTGACCCGCATGGTGCAGACCCTCCTGGACCGCAAGGACCGGATGAGCATGGCCGTGGGCCTGGAGGTCCGCGTCCCGTTCTGCGACCACCGCCTCGTGCAGTACGTCTTCAACACCCCCTGGTCCCTGAAGACCTTCGACGGCCGCGAGAAGAGTCTGCTGCGCGCTGCCACCCGGGACGTCCTGCCGGAATCGGTGGCCAACCGCAAGAAGAGCGGCTACCCGGGCACGTTCGACCCGAACTACGTCGCGGCCATCCAGTCCCAGGCGGCCGACCTGCTGCGCACCGGCCACGTGGCGGTGCACCTGGTCAGCCACGACGACCTGACCGCGGCCACCAGCGGGCCCGCCGCGGACCTCACCCAGCAGCAGCGGATGCTGCTGGAACGCGTCCTCGACCTCGGCGCGTGGTTCGACCTCCACCACCCCACGGTCAAGGTCTGACGCGTCCGACCTGTCTGACGACCCGACGGGGGCGGGCGCCTCGGCCCGCCCCCGCCACCCCACCAGCCTTCGCCCTGGCGGCCGGCTGCGGGCGGTGAAGTGCCGTCGGACGACGTCCGCCCCCGTCAAGGCACGCCCGGCGGTTTTCGGCAGGTTCGCGGGCGTGGGCGGCGTGAACCAGCGGCGGATCGGTTCCGTTATGGACAGGAGAAAGTTTGCGGCGACCGGGGGTCCCGGTCACAGACGATCGGGAGGCCACACGATGCGTGTCGTCATGAGCGACGATCAGAAGCTGGTCCTCATCCGGAAATTTTTGGATTCGGACGCGGACATGTCGATTGAGGAGTTCGCTGAATTTGTTAGAAACAATGGTAAAGGCGACAAAGAGAGGAATCTGAAGGATAAAACTCTCAGTCGTTGGATCCGAGATGCAATTAAAGAAGTCAATGGGGTGGTGAAGCTACCAGGGTTGAGTGCTGAGGAGCAGCAGCTTCTGGCGCGCAGGCGGCACCTCGTTTCGACCGCCGACGATCAGAAGCTAGTCCTCATCCGGAAATTTTTGGATTCGGACGAGGGCATGTCAATTAGGGGGTTCGCTGAATTTGTTAGAAACAATGGTAAAGACGACAAAGAGAGGAGTCTAAGGGATAGCACTTTCAGTCGTTGGGTCCAAGATGCAAGTGAAGAAGTCGAGGGGGTGGTGAAGCTATCAGGGTTGGACGATGAGGAGCGGAGCAAGCTTCTGGACCGCAGGCAGAAGAATCGGCACCTCGTTTCGACCGCCGACGATCAGAAGCTAGTCCTCATCCGGGAATTTCTGGATTCGGACGAGCGCATCTCGATTAGGGGGTTCGCTGAATTTAGGAGTCTAAAGGATAGCACTTTCAGTCGTTGGCTCCAAGATGCAAGTGAAGAAGTCGAGGGGGTGGTGAAGCTATCAGGGTTGAACGATGAGGAGCGGAGCAAGCTTCTGGACCGCAGGGAGAAGAATAATCCGCGTAAAATCGGCGGCCCCGGTCGGGACGCCGACGCGTGGAAGCTAGTCCTCATCCGGAAATTTTTGAGCTCGGACGAGGGTGTGTCAATTGGGCAGTTCGTTGCAGATCTTAAAGAGAATGGTAAAGGTGACGACGAGAGAAGTCTTTCCAAGAGAACTTTCAGTCGTTGGCTCCAAGATGCAAGTGAAGAAGTTGAGGGGGTGGTGAAGCTACCAGGGTTGAACGATGAGGAGCGGAGCAAGCTTCAGGATCGCAGGCAGAAGAATAATCGGCGTAAAATCGGCGACCCCGGTTGGGACGCCGACGCGTGGAAGCTAGTCCTCATTCGGGGATTTTTGAGCTCGGGCGAGAATGTGTCAATTAAGGAGTACGTTGATCAAATTAGAGAGAATGGTACAGACGACAGCGAGAGGAATCTATCCAGGACGAGTTTCAGTCGTTGGCTCCAAGATGCAAGTGAAGAAGTCGGGGGGGTGGTGAAGCTACCAGGGTTGGACGATGAGGAGCGGAGCAAGCTTCTGGATCGCAGGGAGAATATTTCGCGCGCTAAATCCGGCGGCCTCGGTTCGAGCGCCATGGCGTCCGCTGCCGCGGGTCGGCCCACGCCCACCCCTCTCAGCTCCTCCGACTCGTACGGCGCGACACCTCTCCCTCTGGGGGCCGCTCCCACTCCTCTCCCCGGTATCGAGTCCTTCGACCGTATCGCCGGCCTGTACAGCACAGCACTTCCTTCTATCGCCTCGTTCGACCAGGCTCCGTACTCCGGCCCTTACGGCACCGGCAGAGCACCTTCTCCCACGCCGTTCAAAGCCCAGGGCTACCCCGGGTACGGCGGTCCGCAGGGTCCGGCGAGAGGCGGACGCTGAAAGGGGCCGGCGCGGCGACCATGTCGCGTCAGGCGGTCAGCCCTTCGGTCGCCTGCAACTTGACGGTGTAGGCGAGCGTCAGTCCCTGCGGTGCCGTGCACTCCACCACGGCGTTCGGGCCGAGCGGGACGGTCTGCGGTGGGTTCCAGGGTGATTCCGTCCGCAGCTTCGCGGTGGACTTCCCCGACCAGGACAAGCACTTCCAGGCCATCGATGTCGCGCCGACCCAGGACACCCCGTACGTGCACGCCCTCGCCGAATACGTCGGCTGCGCGGCGGTGCACCTGGTCAGCGGCGAGGGCCTGGCCGCGGCCACCGGCGGGCCCGCCGCGGACCTGACCCAGCAGCAGCGGATGCTGCTGGAACGCGTCCTCGGCCTCGGTGCCTGGTTCGACCTCCACCACCCCACCGCCAAGGTCTGACCCGTCGGGGGCGGGCGTGAAGTGCCGTCGGACGACGTCCGCCCCCGCCAAGGCACGTCCGGTGGGTTTCGGCATCTCCGCGGACGCAGGCGGCAGCGTGAACCATCGGCGGATCGGTTCCGTTGCAGGTGGGAGAAAGCCCGCGGCGGCCGGGGGTTTCCCGGCTGCAGACGACCGGAGGTCACACGATGCCCGACCAGCGCTCCCGGACTGGGCGATCCCTCGAAGCGAAAGTTGCCATCCTCCGAGAATTTATGGCGGCGGACGATACCGTGACGTTGAGGGGTTTCGTTGACGGGAGGGACTTTTCCGCACCGAGCTTGAGCAGATGGGCCGATGACGAAAATGGTGCGCGAGGCGAACTGGAACCATGGGAGCAGTCCGAGCTTGATCGGCGTAGGAGCAATAAAAGCAGGGGAAAGAAGAGTGTCGGTGTTGATTTGCCTCGTCGGCCCCATTTGGGCGACGCGCAGAAGATAAAGATCATCCGGGAATTTTTGAATACGAAACTTCCTATGTCGTTCAGAGATTTCGTGAAGGAATTTGAGAGGAAGGAGGGGGAGAGTGTATCCCACGTGAGTCTCTCTCGGTGGGTCAAAGAAGCGTGTCAGGGAAATTTGCAAGGCTTGACAGAACGAGAGCGGACCCAGCTTGAGCAGCGTACGAGCATTAACAGGAAGGGGGCGGAATCGGCCCCCGGGCAGGCGAAGCATCGTGCGCCCCGCATGGGGCGAGAGAAGGAGACGGAGTTCCTGCGAGGCTTTTTGAGTCAGCCGCGGGGCGCGCGGTTGGTTGAATATCTCAGAAATGGATCCCATGGGATAAATGAGCGAAGCGCCTATGAGTTGGCTAGATCCGCAAAGACTCCGGGTGGTCGCAGTGCTTTGACGGATGACGAGCGGAAAGAACTGGCTGAGCGTCTGGAGGAGAACCTAAGATCGAGAGATTTCATGCGGCGCCCTGTCACGATGACCGACGCGCCGCACGTTCCATCCGGCGGCCTCGGTTCGAGCGCCATGGCGTCCGCCGCCGCGGCCCAGCCCACGCCCACCCCTCTCAGCTCCTCCGACTCGTACGGCGCGACACCTCTCCCTCTGGAGGCCGCTCCCACTCCTCTCCCCGGTATCGAGTCCTTCGACCGTATCGCCGGCCTGTACGGCACAGCACTTCCTCCTATCGCCTCGTTCGACCAGGCTCCGTACTCCGGCCCTTACGGCACCGGCAGAGCACCTTCTCCCACGCCGTATACAGCCCCGGGCCATCCCGGGTACGGCGGCGGGCAGGGTCCGGCGAGAGGCGGACGCTGAAAGGGGCCGGCGCGGTGACCATGCCGGGTCAGGCGGTCAGCCCTTCGGTCGCCCGCAACTTGACGGTGTAGGCGAGCGTCAGTCCCTGCGGTGCCGTGCACTCCACCACGGCGTTCGGGCCGAGCGAGACGATCTGTGGTGGGTTCCAGCCGGCCGGTACCGTGCCCCCGGCGGTGCCGAAGGAGTCGAGGACCCGGGAGGCGGGCGCCCACCGGGTGACGGTGTCGCCGATGTTGCTGAGGCCCTGCTCGACGACCCAGGTCGCGGCCTGGCCGGTCGGGTCGGTGGCCATGACTTCGGCCCGGTAGCGGGTTGCCCCCGCCACCAGGGGCACCGCGGCGAGCATCACGGGACTCGCCGCCGCGGTGCCGGTCTCCTGCGTCTCTCGTTCACGCGCCTTGATCTGCCCGGTCGTGGTGTCGAAGGCGAACACCCAGTCCCGTCCGCCCTTCCACTGCGTCTGACCGGTCTCCGTCGTCGACACGATGCCGCCGAGGAACGAGACCAGGTGCGCGTCCCGGGGGAGGGTCCAGGGCTTGTCGGGGTTCGAGGAGTTGCCCACCATCCGGACGGGAGCGGGTCCCCGTCTGCCGGAGAACACGATGTCCGCGGTGGTGGTGCGCCGCCGACCAGGCGGACTTCGGCCAGCCCCTGAAAATTCGTGTCGCAGCGCCGGGATACCCCTGTTACCAAGCGCGGACAGAACCCGGCGAACAACTCCCATCGGGGGTGCCATCTCACGGGGTGTAAACGAACAGCCGATGCGGTCGGTCGCCCTGCGGAAGCAGGCGCAGGTGCCGCACCCAGACACCCGTGGGGGAACTTCGATGAACACTACTCGCCGTACTCGCCGTACCGTCCGTTCCGCCACCCTGCTGGCTGTCGCCGCCGCCGCGGCCTTCTCGCTGACCGCCTGCCAGGGCAGTGGCACGGGTGCCGCCGCCGGTTCGGTGAAGAACGACTCCGGCTCCGTCTCCGGCACTGCCTCCGGCTCCGTCTCCACCGGTGACGGTGGTGCGTCCAACGACGCCAAGACCAGTGAGAACAAGGACCAGACCGGCGTGAAGACCGAGACGTCCACCGAGCACACCGCCGCACCGGACGCCGCGGGCGGCACGAAGTCCTCCCCGGTCCGCACCGTGTCGCTGGTGGACGGCAGCAAGGCCGAGGTCTACCAGGACGGCGACCAGGACTACCTCGCCAAGATCGTCAACCAGGGTTCGGTCCTGGCCACGCTGGAGACGAACGGGCACGACGCCGGGCTCGACGCCAACGACATGTTCGTCGTGCTCACGATGGGCGGCGACGTCAAGTCCTGGATGGGCGGCGGAGACCAGGGGCCGGGCACCTTCGTGCTCGAAGGCGGCTGGCAGGCCGAGGTCACCAAGGTCGGCGACCTCAAGTACCGCGCGGAGATCCTCGGCAACGAGGGCGACGTGGAAGCCACGCTGGAGACGAACGGGCACGACGTCGGCCTCGACGCCAACGGCTCCTACATCGTGCTCAGCGCCGGCGGTGTGATCAGCTCCCACATGTGATGCCGACCCGGCAGCACGGTGCAGCCACCCGCTCAGGAGTGATGCGGCTCCTTCAGCGCCTCGACGAAGGCGGCGAAGGCGGGGGTGGGGAAGGTGAGGGTGGCTCGGGTGGGGGTTTTGGAGTCGCGGACGGCTATGTGGGTGTCCAGGTCGGCGATCTCCACGCAGGAGTCTCCGTCGCCAAAGCTTGAGTAGGACGACTTCTGCCAGTTGTCAGGGGCGGTCATCACATTTCCTTCGACGTGTGGTTGATCAAGTCTCGTGACTTGGCGGGGCTCAGCGGTTGGGGTGTTCCTTGAGGGCTTCGACGAAGGTGGCGAAGGCTTCGGCGGGGAATGAGAGGGAGCCGACGGTGGGGTCCTTGGAGTCCCGGATGGCTATGTGGGCGGGGCTGGTGGCGATCTCTACGCACGCATTGCCGTCGCCGCTGCCGCTGTAGGAAGACTTCCGCCAGTTATCGAAGGTGATCACCGAACGCCTCACAGTTCTTTGGCCAGCTCGTGGAGGAGATCACGCGACCGTTCAGGATCGAGTGATGCCGCCTCCACTCTACGAAAGAGCGTTCGGAAGACCGCCAGCTGTGCCTCGGAGTCGATGAACAGCGATCCATGCGGACCGTCGCGCACTACGGTGTCCAGCTTGGGTACGGCACCGCCGACGTAGACCATGGCAGCCGTGATGTCGGCGAAGCTGTCCAGGTCGAACGGGATAACGCGTACGGTGACGTGCTCCGCCTCCGACACCTCCAGGATGTGGGCGAGCTGGGCCCTGGAGACGGCGCGCCCTCCCACTCTGATTCGCAATGCCGCCTCGTGCACCAGTACGTCGTACGGCACCCGCCTTGGTCCCTCGATGATGATGCGCCGCTCAAGGCGGTGACGGACACGCAAACTCAGCTCGTCCTCGGTGAGTTCGGGTACCCGGCGGGAGAAGAGAGCATGAGCGTAATCCTCCGTCTGGAGAAGGCCCGGAACGTGCAGGAAGTCCACGTCCCAGCGATAGGTGGCGTGGTACTCCAGCTCTGCCAGGTCCAGGAAGGATGTGGGCAACGAACCCCGGTACTTCTCCCACCAACCGACTGTCCGGTCAGCGGCCATGGTGGCCAGAGCGTCGACGAAACCCGCGTCCGTGCACGCGTAATGCGAGGCGAGACGACGGAGTCGTTTCTCGCTGACACCTGCGAGTGCGGACTCGATGTGGGTGATCTGTGCGGGGCTCACGCCAAGCAGCCCCGCCGCCTGGCGGGCGCTCAGACCCGCCGATTCGCGAAGTCTGCGAAGTTCTGTCGCGAGACGTGACTGACGGCCCGTTGATTGGCGCCTCAAAGCTCTCAACTGCTCCCTGTCCAACGCGCGCAAGAGCGCGACTCGTTCGGTGTCAGTTTACGCGACCAGCTTGCTCAATCTCTAGATTTAGATCTACTGTCGGTGACGTACCGCGCACGCTGCGGAAGTGCACCGCCCCGTCCTGCCGCGACGGCTGCGGCAATGCCACCGCGCGCGAAATCCCCTTCACCGCAATGGAGTTGACGCCGCATGTCCGAGAACGTGTACGAGACCTGGGACTACACCCTCTATGTTCCCAACGACCTCAGAGCGGTCACGGTCTGCCGTCGTACTCTCCGTCTGATCCTGACTGTCCATGGTCTGATCGGGCTGGTGGACACGGCGGAGTTGCTGGCGGCGGAGTTGGTGTCCAATGCCGTGCGGCATACGAAGGGGCCTGCCGCGCTCAGGGTGCGGCGTTCTCCGGAGGGCGTGGTGTGGATCGGGGCGTGGGACACCGACCCGGAGCCGCCGGACCCACCGCAGCCGTTGGGGTTGGCCCTGGATGTGGAAGAGGGGCGGGGGTTGGGGTTGGTGATGGCTTGCGCCGATTACTGGGGCTGGCGGCCCTCGGCCCGGTTCGGGGACCGGGGCAAGTACGTGTGGTGCGAACTCGCCGCAGCCTGAGCGGGCGGCGGCCAAGTGCCGCCCGTCGGACGATGCGCGCCCCCGCCGCGGGCGCGCAGCATCGCCCTGTGCAGCGACCCGCCCGAGCACACGGCGATGCGCTCGGTACTGGGCCGTCCGCTGCGCCAGGACCGTATGCGTGAGGTCATGCCGCGGATCGAGGCCGAGGCCGATCGGGTCGTCGCCGAACTGGTGGGCGGGGGCCGGTTCGAGGCCGTCACCGAACTGGCCGAGCACCTGCCGATGGCCGTCGTGTCCGATCTGGTCGGGCCTCCCGATCACGGGCGGCAGAAGATGCTTCAGTGGGCGGCGGCCATCTGGGACACCCAGGGTCCCGCCGACGAGCGGGCAGCCGCGGCGTTGCCGGCCGTCCAGGAGTTCATGGCGTTCGCCGCGAAGGACGCCGTGCCGGGCAAGCTCAACCCCACCGGGCGGCCCGCCCACCTCTACCAGGCCGCCGAGCAGGGTGAGATCCCGCTCGACAAGTGCCCGATGGTGATGCTCGACTACGTCACGCCGAGCCTGGACACGACGATCCTCGCGATCACCAACGTGGTCGCGCTGTTCGCCGAGAACCTCGACCAGTGGGATCTGCTGCGCGCGGACCGGTCGTTGATCCCGCACGCGATCAACGAGTCGTTGCGGGTGGAGTGCCCGGTACCCCAGTTCAGCTGGGTGCTCACCGAGGACCACGAGATCGACGGGGTTCCGCCGGCGGTCGGCTCACGGGTCGCGCTGCTCTACGGCTCCGCCAACCGCGACGAACGCCAGTACCCGGACCCGGCGCGCTTCGACATCACCCGGCGCCCCTCCGACCACCTCGCCTTCGGGCGTGGCGAGCATGTCTGCCCCGGGACACACACCTGGCTCGCCTGGAGATCGGCGTGCTGCTGGAGCGGCTGGCCGACCATGTGGCCCGCTTCGAGATTCAGGAGTCCCGGCCGCTGATCAGATCAACAAAGGGCTGCGCGGCCTTGAGTGTCTGGAGGCCGGGATTCAGCCGGTGACCGGTACCGACTGAATCGCGGCCCGCCTGCGGCCGGGGCGGGTGAACCCGCCCCACCACCCTTCCGCGCGACGCCAGGAAGTGGCATTGAACCATCAGCGGGAATGAAACGTAGTGGTGGTATGGACGACGATGTGATCCCTATTGGCCAAGATACAGCATGGGTAACCGCTGATGGGCGTACTAAGGAGCAGGTCAGGGCTAAAGCACGGCGCGCGGCTGTCCTTGAGGGGCGAACTTGGGAGGAGGCCAGGCGTGCAGCACCGCGCCGACCTGAGGCTGTGGGGCGTGTTAGACGTGCAGCGGTAGATGCACAGAACACGGCTACCGCAGAGCCAGGATCGTCAGCGTTTGCGTCTTACGCCGCGGGGTCGGAGCACCCGGTAGACGATCCTCTCGCGTTCGCAACGGCGACGGGGTTTCCATCAGAGGCCACTGCCGAGCAATCAACGGATTGGTCCCAGCAGCAATACCAGCAGCAATCAACGGGTTGGTCCCAGCAGTCATACCAGCAGCAATCAACGGGTTGGTCCCAGCAGCAATACCAGCAGCAATCAACGGATTGGTCCCAGCAGCAATACCAGCAGCAATCAACGGATTGGTCCCAGCAGCAATACCAGCAGCAGCCAGTGGATTGGTCCCAGCAGCAATACCAGCAGCAAGACCAGCAGCAATCACAAGCGCGACAGATATCACAGATGTCACGGGTATATGGGGCGAATGACCCGGTGTATGATGTATCACCGCTGGCGACGCCTAACCCGTCGGTCAGGGCAGTCCCGCCCGCGGCGGAGCAGCAGTGGCAAATGGAATCGACTAGAGGTTATGACACGCCTGCCGCGTCGGCAAATGCAAATGCAGGCAGGTACTTGAACGCGAATCCGCACCCTGTGCAAGGCCCTTCGAAGGGAGCCAAGGGCGCAGCGTCGTCGTCTGGAAACTTCACGGCCGTGAAGGATCTCTTCAAGAAGAAGCCAAAAAGGAAGTAGGGCTAGCAGGTCCTTTGAGTTCCGAAAAGCGGTTCAAGGCAGGCGCTGATAGGAAAGACGCGCCCGTCGCGCCGCTTCCGTCCTTCCGCCCTGGCTTTCCGGGCTGACCGCTGCCGCCCATGGGTCGAGGGCGAATCCGCCGCTGTCCCACCGGATTTCCACGGCACCCGGGCCGCCGAAGTGCGCGGCCCGGGGCCGTGGCCGGGAACGCCCCTGGCACGGGCATGCGCCGCGTTGCCGGGAATGCGGCCGATCGGCTTCGCAGTGCTCCCGGCAGTCCGGGCGAAGTTCGCTGCGGTTCTGGTCCGCACCGGATCAGGACCGCGTGTGGCTCCCGGCTCGGGTGACTGGAGGATCGACAGCGGTCTCCGGTGGGCGCGACCGGATACTTCGCCAAGTAGGCCGCCTTGCCGCCCAGTTGGACGGTCTGCGTCAGGATCAGCAGCGGGTCGTCCGCCCCCAGCCCCGGGAGTCCTCCACGAGCGGGCCCCGCGTGCGAAGATCCTGGCCGTCGGCTTCCCGATGAAGTGCCGGGCCCTGGCCCGGCGTGTCCGGGCAACCGTCGTCGCGTACGCCGGTACCTACCTGTCACCTCTGTGTGGATCTTCCGTGAGAACTGTGAATTCAGCCAAGATGACCGAACCAATCGGCACAGAGAACCATCTGAAGAAGAAGTGATGATGCCGACCGGGCCGTCGGCATTCCACCGCCAAGCCGAACGTTCCGGCTGTATGCCCAACTCCAAGGCATCACCCTGTGCCGCGATCCGCCCGAGCACGCGCATCGCGGCAGCGGGCAGCGGGCCCGACCACCGCGTCCTGACGCCAGGAAGCCAAAAATGAACCATGAGCGGATACACAACGTAGGGATGACATGAGCGGAAACCAGAACCCTTATGGAGCAAGTGGTGACGACTAGCAACTGTGGGTAACCAGTCCAAGGTTCGCGGCGGGTGCGTACGATGCTGCGGACCGGGCGCGAGAAAGTCGTGTGGGGGCTCGGAGGCTGCGGGAGCAAGCCGCAGCGAACCAGGCCGCGCAGCCCGGAACGGCATCGTTCGCGGCTTACGCCGCGAGTTACCCCGCTCCTTACTCGCAGGCGCCGACGGAAAGTCCGGTCAGCGCGGTGGATCCTGCGGTTCATCAGGCGATGTCGTTCCTGCCGGGACAAGCCGGTCAGGCGACGCTGTACCAGCAGCAGCCCGTGCAGTATGGACAGCAGTCGCAGCACGGACAAGCGCAGTACGGACAGGCACAGTACGGACAGCAAGCGCAGCAGGGTCATTCGACGTCGTACCAGGAGGTGCAACAACGCCGGGGGGCGGGGGCTTGGACGCACCCGATCGTTACGGACCCCGCGGGGCTGGCCAGGGCCGCAGACCGCGCGGCCCAGCGGCGTCAGGCTGAGCAGGCGTCGCGCCAGCGTGCTGCGTACTTGGCAAGAACGGCCCATCAGTCGAGGGGTGGAGGGGCGTCCGGTCCCACTAGGTAGGTAAGTCCCTAGGGCTCCGAAAGGCCCAGGTCAAGGCGGGGCTTGTGCGCGAGAGGCGCCCGTTGCGCCGCTCCCGTCCTTCTGGCCCGGCTGACGGCTGCCGTCCATGAGCCGAGGGCGAACCAGTCGTCGTCCCACTGGATTTCCACGGCTCCCGGGCCGCCGAAGTGTGCGGGGATGAGTAGTTCCCGTTCTTCGGCGGCCTGCCCGAGGATCCGGCGGCGACTGGCCGCCGCCTACTCCGGGCCGAGGCAGGCGCTGCTGTTGCAGCAGGGCTCGCCGGTGCCGGGTCATGTCCGCCGGGGTTCGGGTCCGCGCCGGATCAGGACCGCAGCATGGCTCCCGGCTGGGGTGACTGGAGGATCGACCGACCTCGACTTCGAGTTCCACGTGGCCACCTACGGACGTCGCTGCTCCGCGGTCCACGACCCGCTGGCCGCGGCCGTCGCCGTCGGCGGCGTCGTACCCACCCTGGCACCCGTGGTGGACGTACTCGTCGACGCCACGGACGGTCCCGGCCGCGACCAGACCATCTGCGACCTGCGCGGACAGTACCTCGGCTACCCCGCCCAGCCCGGCGCGCACTGCCGTGTCGTCCTCGAAGCGGGGCCCGACACGGCGGCCCACCTCATGAAGCGGCTGCTCACGCTCTGAGTCCGGGCGGGCGCTACTGCGCTCTGAGGGACCAAAGACGCGACGGGTCGGTGTCGCAGTTGTAGATGACGGTGGGGGTGTTGTTCAGGACACCCCCGCCTGCCGGGCTGAGGCACTTGCCGCTGTTGTTGTTCACCAGGTGGTAATTGAGATTGCCCTTGTCGACGAAGTACCAGAGTCTCGACGGGTCGTTGTCGCAGTTGTAGATGACGGTCTCGGTGTTGTTGGTGCCGGCACCCCCGGCGGGGCTGAGGCACTTGCCGCTGTTGAGATTCAGGATCTGGTAGATGTTGTTCCCCTTGTTCACCAGATACCAGGAACGCGACGGGTCGGTGTCGCAGTTGTAGATGACGGTGAAGGCGTTGTTGTCCACCCGGCCACCGGCGGGGCTGAGACATTTGCCGCTGTTGGAATTCACGAGGTAGAGGCCGAACGCTGCCGCCCCGGCCCCCGCCGCCGGTGTCGCGGACGCCGCTCGGGGCGTCACCGACGCGGGACCGGACGCCGAACCGGATGCCGAGGCGGTCGCCGAGGCGGTCGGCGCGGTCAGGAGCGAACCGCCGATCGCCGCCGCGGTTGCCGCGATCAGTCCAGCAGCCTTGAAGTACATGGTCGTCGTCGCCTGCTTTCTGTTTCGAGTGCGGAGGAATGAACAGGGGCGGACATCGTCGCCGTGCCCGGGGCGGACGATGCGGTGCTCAGCCGCAACTGCGGAACGCGTCCGTGGTCCCGGCCGTGGTGACGAGGCCGGAATTCCGGTCGAGGACCACGACGGTGGCGGGTTGTGTGACGCCGCTGCGGCAGTTGATGAACCCGACGTACTGGTAGCCCGGAATCCGGCCGGAGGCGTCGGCGGTCAACTGGCCCAACGAGAACGGGCCGGTCGTGTTGATGCCGACGGCGTAGAACGACACGGTGCCGCCGGGGGACAGGCCGTTGCCGGTGGCCTTCAGGTAGGCGCCCGTCGAGTAGCCGTATTCAGTGGTCACCGACACCCCGCCGCGCGGTGTGGCGCCCGGGTCGACCAGTCGCCAGGGCGCGTTGCCGTTGTCGGCGCGGGCCTGGTCGCGGGCGGCCGGCGGCACGCACACATGGTCCGTGGGGTTCGTCTCCCGCCATACGTAGCCCTGCTTGCAGGTGTCGGGCCCGTAGGGGCCGCCGTTCGGCTCGCGACGCGAGGCGGCGAGCGAGTTCTCCGTGGCGGTCTGGTCGCGGACCTGCGGGGTGACGCAGACCAGGTCGGACGGGACGGCCGTGCGCCAGACATAGCCGTTCACGCAGGTGTACGGCCCGTACGGCAGGTCGGCCGCGCTCGCCTGGGCGCCCGTCGTCGCCAGTAGACCCGTCACCAGTGCGGCCCCAGCGGCCAGCGCGGCCGTGGCGCGTCGGGCGCGTCGGGCGGGCCGGATGGATCGGGTGGATCGGGCCTGCCGAGCGGATCGGGCCTTTCGGCTCTTTCGGGCGGAGGTGTTTCCGGTGTCGCGCATGTGACCCCTCTGGATAGGTCGGATGCAAGGAAACGTCGAATTCACGCGTCGGTTTAATGAATTCCTCTGCCGATTTGTTCGGGTGGCCCGAGGAATCGTTCCCTGTGGCGCGTGCCGGCAAGGCGAAAACGTACCTGTAATGCGGCGCCCAGTCGTGAGTAATGTGTTACTCAATGTGCGGACCCGGGATTGCCCGGCGGCCCCGGGCCGACCTGTGCGGAGGGGTGGAGGGGCTGCTGATGAAGGATCAGGAGAACGCGCCGGACCACAGACCCGGTCCCGGCCCAGGCCCCGGCCCCGTCCTCGACCGCTCATGGCCGTTCACCGGCCGGGACGGTTCGCTGGCGGAGCTGACGTCGTTGCTGGCGGATCCGGCTCGGGCCGGCGTTCTGATCACGGGTCCGGTGGGGGTCGGCAAGACCCGGCTGGCCCGCGAGCTGTTGGCGAGGTCGGCCGCGGGCCGGGCCCTGGTGGTCGCGGCGACCGAGAGCACCGCGGAGCTTGCGTTCGGAGCCTTCGCCCACCTGCTGCCGGCGTCCCTGCCGGCCACCGGCGGGCGGCCCAACCTGCTGCGGATCCTCGCCGACGCGCTCCTCGCCGAGGCGGGCGACGACCGGACCCTGTTCGTGGACGACGCGCACCTGCTGGACGACGGTTCCGCGGCCCTGCTGCTGCACCTGGCCGTGCGCGGCGGTACCCGGATCGTCCTCACCGCACGCTCCGGCGCTCCGGTACCGGACGCCGTGCAGGCGCTGCTGCGCGGCGACTACGCGACGCGCGTCGAAGTGCCGGCGCTGGACCAAGGCGATGTCGTCCGGCTGCTGGAGAGGGCGCTGGCCGGGCAGGTGGAGACCGCGAGCGCGTATCGGCTCTGGCAGGTCAGCGGCGGCAACGTGCTGTGGCTGCGGCAGCTCGTGGAGGCGGGACTCGCCGCAGGGACACTGGCGCCCGTCGCGAGGGTGTGGCGCTGGCGGGGTCCGCTGGGGCTGCCGACGGAACTCACCGACCTGGTGAGCCACCGGATGGGACGGCTCGGGCCGGACGAGCAACGCGCCGCCGAACTACTGGCGTTCGGCGAGCCCCTGGGGGCCGCCGTCCTCGAACACCTCACCGGTCCCACCGTCGTGGACGCACTCGACCGGCACGGCCTCGTCCTCGGCGAGGAGGACGGCCGGCGCACCCTGCTCCGGCTGGCGCACCCCCTCTACGGCGAGGTGCTGCGCCGGGGAACGCCGCCCCACCGGCGGCGCCGGCGCTGCCGTGAACTGGCCGCGGCGGCCGAACGGACGGGTCTGCGCCGACGCGGGGACATCGCACGGGTGGGTGCCTGGCGCCTGGCCGCCGGAGACAACACCGACCCGCGTTTCCTGCTCGCCGCGGCCGAACACGCCGTCCGCACCCTGGACTTCGCGCTGGCAGCCCGGCTCGCCGAGGCGGCCTGCGCCGCCGGGGGCGGCAGCCCCGCCCGGCGCGTGCTGGCCGCGGCGCTCGGCCACACCGGGGACGGCGTCCAGGCCGAGGAGGTGCACCGCGGCCTGCCGCAGACCGGCACGTCCGAACGCGAACAGGTGCGCTCGGTGCAACTGCGGGCGGCCAACATGTACCTGTCGCTGGACCGGCCCACCGACGCGCTCGACCTGCTGCGCCGCGCCGAGAGCACCGTGCGCGACCCGGCGGCCGGCTCCGAACTCGCCGGACTCCAGGCCGTGTTGCAGGCCACCCAGGCCGACTGGCCCGCCTGCGAACGGGACCTGGCGCGCGCCCGGCCGCACGCGTCGCCGGGCTCGGCCACCCTGGTCAGGACTCGCTACGCCGAATGCGTGGCGGCCTTCACCCACGGCCGGACATGCGCGGCGCTCGAACTGGCCGAGTCGGCCCTCGCGACCCTGGCGGCCGGGGACGCCGAGGAGGACATGCCCATGCTGGGCGTGGGGCTGCTGAGCTGGCTCGCCACCGCCCAGGCATTCGCGGGACGACTGGACGAGGCAGAGGCCACCGCCGACGCCCAGTACCGGGTGGCGCGGGAGTCCGGATGGGTGGGCAACCAGGGCGCGTGGCAGTTCTTCCTGGGCCGGATCGCCGCTCGCCGGGGGCGGCTCCGGTCGGCCCGGCGGCACATGCGGGAGGCCGCCTCGACGTTGCGTGAGGACACCACCTGGGGTCAGCAGGCCCTGGTCTTCGGGGAGTTGGCCACCATCGAGGCCCTGCTCGGTGAGGTGGCCGAGGCACGGACCCTGCTCGACCGGGCGCACCTGGCGCGCGTGGAGTCGTACCGCGTCCTCGACGTGCCGGCGTTCCAACTGGCCCGGCCGTGGATCCTGGTCGCCCAGGGCCGCGGGCACGACGCCGTGCGGCAGGCGCTGCGCACCGCGGCTGACGCCCGTGACCGGCGGGCCCTGCTGTGGGAGGCCGAGCTGCTGCACATCCCGGTGCGCCTCGGCCGGTCCTCGACCGTCGCCCGTCGGCTCGCCGAACTCGTCGCCGTCTGCGACGCCCCGCACATCGCCGTCTACGCCGACCATGCCGCGGCCCTGGCGGCCCGCGACGCGGACGCCCTGGAACGGGCCTGCGACGCGTTCGAGGCGGGCGGCCTGCACCTGCACGCGGCGGAGGCCGCCGCGCAGGCCGCGCGCCTGTGGTCGGGAACGGGCCGCACGCTGGCCGCCCAACGGGCCGCCGACCGCTGCCACCGCCTCGCCCGCCGGTGCGAGGGCGTCACCACGCCCGCCGTGCTGGCCTGCCGGTCTCCCCAGCTGACCGACCGGGAACGCGACGTGGCCCGGCTCGCCGCGGCAGGCCTGAGCAGCCGGGACGTCGCGGACCGGCTGGGCATCACCGTACGGACCGTCGACAACCACCTCTACCGGGTCTACCGCAAGACCGGCGTGACCAGCCGCGCGGACCTGCGCGAGATGCTGACGCCCGGGGAGAGCGGGGAGAGCGTGGACAGCATGGACAGCATGGACAGCGGGGGGACTGTGGACACCTGGACGACCGGGAAGCCTGTGAAGCCCGTGGACACCGGGAAGCCCGGGGAAAGCTGACGCTCCCGGTCGTCCTCGCTACCGGGAGGCGTCCTCCGCCCCGCTCCCGTCCTCTGCCGCGCTCCCGCCCTCCGCGCTCCTCGCCGGGCCGGCCGCCGCCCATGGCCCGAGGGCGAACCCGGCACCGTCCCGCCGGACTTCCAGGGCACCCGGGCCGCCGAAGTGCGCGGGGACGAGCAGTTCCCGTTCGTCGGCTGCCCGCGCGAGGATCCCGCGGCGGCTGGTCACCGCCTGCTCCGGGTCGAGGCAGGCGCTGCTGTTGCAGCAGGGCTGGAGGATCTGCACCGGGCTGTGCAGCAGGTCCCCGACGAACACCGCGCGGTCACTCCCGGACGTGAGGCGCAGTACGGAGGAGCCGGGGGTGTGGCCGGGCGCGGACTCCAGGGTGAGGTGTTCGTCGATGCGGTGGAAGCCGTCCCACAGCACGGCCTGCCCGGCCCGGTGGACGGGCGCGACGCTGTCCTCGTAGATCAGGCGGTCGACCTCCTGCTTACCCTGCCCGTACGCGTTGTCCGGACCGTAATGGAAGTCGTCGGCGGCCGGAATGAGGTATTCGGCGTGGGGGAACGTCGGTACCCATTCCCCGTCGGCGTCGACGGTGTTCCAGCCGACGTGGTCGACGTGGAGATGGGTGTTGACGACGATGTCGACGTCCTGCGGGCGAACACCGGCCCGCGCCAGCAGGCCGAGGAAATCCCCCTGGCACCGGTGGAACGGCGGCATGCCCGGCCGCTCGCGCCCGTTGCCCACACCCGTGTCCACCAGGACGGTCCGCCCGCCGCTGCGCAGCACCCACGTCTGGAGCGCGAGCACCGCCCGGCCGCTGTCCGGCTCCCAGTGGTCCGGTGCCAGCCAGTCCGCGTTGTCCTGCCACACCTCGGCGGCGACTGTCGGGAACATGCCCGAAGCCGGCGCGAACGGTCTGTGCCACTCGACGACCCGGACGACCTCGACATCCCCCAGCACCATCCGCTGCACACGCTCGTTCACGTTCTCGTCCTTGTCCTCATCCGTCACGTGCCCGACCCTAAGAAGTCCGGAACGATCCCTTCAATGCGTATCCAGCTCAATGAAATACGCATCCGTCTCATCCTTCATACGGGCGATACGCTGCACGGATGGATGTGGTGAGCGACGCGATCTCTGCCGCGCACCTCGGGCGCCCTTCGTCCCACCGGGTGCGGACGAGGGGGAGCTGGTGCGCGCGGCTGGACCCGTACGACGGCGCGGGCTTCTACGTCGTTCTGAAGGGCGCCTGCTGGCTGCTCACCGACGGCGGTGCCCCGGTGCCGCTGGGCGTGGGTGACGCGGCGCTGCTGCCTCATGGCACCGGCCATGTGATCGCCGACGCGCCGCTGGACGCGGCGGTCGCGCGGGAGAAGGCGGTGCCGTTCGCGCACTGGCTCGCGGCGACAGGACCGGGAGAGCGGCCGGACGGTGACGGGACGGAGCTGCGGACAGGGCCAGGAGAGCGGTCGGACGGTGACGGGACGGAACTGCGGACAGGACCGGGAGAGCGGCCGGACCGTGACGGGACGGAGCTGCTGTGCGGCACGTACTGGCTCGACTGCAACCGCATGCACCCGCTCATGGCGGAGCTGCCCGAGGTCGTTCACCTGCCCAACCGGGTGGGCGGCCACTTCGAACTGCGTGCCGCGATCGACCTGCTCGCCGGTGAGCTGGACGAACGGCGGCCCGGTTCCTGCGTCGCGCTCCCGAACCTGCTCGACCTCCTGCTCGTCTACATGATCCGGGCCTGGATGACCGAGTCCACCGGCGGAGTCTGGCCCGGTGTGCTGGGTGACCCGGTGACGGCCGCCGCCCTGCGGGCGCTGCACTCCGACCCGGCCGCGCCGTGGGACAACGCCCGCCTCGCGGCGGAGGCGGGCGTCTCCCGGCCCACACTGGCGCGCCGGTTCACCGCCCGGATCGGCCGCCCGCCGATGGCGTACCTCACGTGGTGGCGTTTGATCCTGGCCGCCGGTCTGCTCCGGGACACTCCGGACACCCTGGCCGCCATCGCCGGCCGCGTCGGCTACGGCAGTCCGTACGCGCTCTCCCACGCCTTCCAGAGGGAGTTCGGCACCACACCCGGGCGGTATCGGGTACAGGCCGCGGAGCGGTCCGCTTCGGCCGGGGGCCCGGTGACTGCTCCGGGCCCCGTCCCGTCCGCTCAGGGCGCCAGGGCCGCCCCGTCGGCGCCGGGCGCGGACTCGGTGCCGTCCGCGTACCGGGCGGTCACCCAGTAGAAGTGGGAGGTGCCCTTGGCGGCGCCGGTGTCCTTGTAGGAGGTCTCCGCCGTGGCCGCCAGCCTGTCGTACGTCTCGGTGTCCGGGTTCCAGCGGTAGACGTGGTAACCGATGGCGTCGGTCACCGAGGACCAGGACAGTGCGACACCCGTCCCTACGGATTCCGCCGTCAACCGGACCGGTGAGCCCTCCGGCGTCGCCACGGTCGGTGTCATGTCCAGCTCGGTCGCGCTCACGACCTGTATCTCGCCGGTCCACTCGTACGAGGAGTTCGAGGCGTCGTCGACGGCGTCGACCATGAAACAGGACTCCTCGCCGTCCGGGAGGGCGGTGTAGGTGTACGAGGTGGTGCCGGCCGGTAGGTACGTGCCCGCCCCGCTCGCGTAGCACACGTACTGCCCCTCGTCGTACTCCATCAGCTCGCCCCGATGGACCACGTACCAGCCCAGGTCGGGGGTCGGGTTGGCGTCCCAGCGCACCTCGAAGCCGTACTCGGTCGGGGTGACGGTCAACCCGGTGACGGCGGACGGCGGGGTGAGGTCCTCGCGCGTGCCGCTGACGGCGGCGGACCGCGCGGACTCGTTGCCCGCCGCGTCCAGCGCGGTAACCCGGTAGTAGTAGGGGGTGTACTCGGCGGCCGAGGTGTCCAGGTACGAGACCTGGCCGGTGCTGCCGACGCGGGTGTAGGTCCCGTCGGCACCGGCCGCCCGGTACACCCGGTACGACACCGCTCCCGGCACCGCGCTCCAGCCGACCTGCAGACCGTCCTGTCTTGAGTCGGCGCTCAGGCCGGTCGGCACGGCCGGCGCCGTGCGGTCGACGGTGGTGACCAGCTGATCGGCGGTGCCCGCCGACTCGTTGCCCGCCTTGTCGTAGGCACGGATCTCGTAGAAGTAGGCGGCGCCGGTCACCGGCAGGGTCGCGTCCGTGTACGACGTGGCGGTGGTGGCCGCCAGCCTCGTCCACGTGGTGCTGTCCTTCGGGCGCCGGTAGACCCGGTAACCCGCGAGATCCATCTCCTTGTTCTTGGACCAGGCGAGCTTGGCCTTGCCCGTCGCCTTGTCGTACGACACGGAGGTTCCGGCCGGGGCGAGCGGCTTGACCTTGTCCACGGCCGCCGTGGTCCGGGGCGCGTAGGCGAACTTGACGTTGGCGTTCCCGGTCCAGTTGACGTAGTCGACGCGGAGGGTGTGCTTGCCCGCGGGGACGGTCACGTTGACGGTCTTCGAGACCGTCGACGAGACGTTCTTCCAGAGGTCGATCCTGCGGGTGCCATCGAGGTAGACGCGGATGCCGTCCTGGGCCGACGCGCTGAGCGCGAAGGGGCCGCCGGAGCCGAAGTCGCGGGTCAGTGACCAGCGGACGGCGAAGTTGTTGGACGGCAGACCGGAGGCGGGGGCGCCCGCGCCCCAGCTCTCGCTGATCGTGGAGTCGCAGTCGGTTTTCTTCGGCGTCCCCGAGAACGCGGTGTTCGCGAAGAACTGCCGCTTGTAGACGGGGGAGGTGCAGTTGACGGCTGCGGAGGCGGGCGTGGCGAGCGCGGTGAGCAGGCCGCCCGTGGTGGCGAGCACGACAGCGGTGGCGGTGGCGGCGGTCGTGCGTCGTCTGGCTGGGTTCATTCGGTCCTCTGATCGGATCAGGACGCGGAAAAGAGCGTCCGCGATCACGACACGCGGGACCAGGGAATGGTTGTACGGAGTCTTTACGGTCCGACGACCGGTGCTTTACGTGACCGGTGGACCTTGCCGAAGACGTCCGGACGCCGGTGGGCAGCGCCGCGCTCACGCCAGCGGGGCGCCCACCGGCGGGCGCAGTTGTCACTGGTTGCCCGCCCCCTCATGACCGGATACGGGGGCGGCGGAGAGTTGGCTTTCCGCTCGCGCGGCCAGGGCCAGGGCCTGGGCGCGGGTGGTGTTCTGGGTCGCCGCGCACCTCGGCCGCGCCCACCTGGGGCTGCGGACGATACGGGCGGGGCGCGAGTCGAGGAAGGCCGCGTCGGCGTGTGGGCCGACGGCCGCCGGGTTCGTGCTGGCCGATGGTCCGCCGTGCCCCACCTTGCCGAACGGCCGTGGGATAGAGGCCCGTTGGCTGTGACACCCGGCGCTTGACCTGGTGTCTCCTCAGAGGTTCGGCCGCGCCTTCAATGCCGTGATGAACGCCGTGAATGCCTCGGCGGGCAAGGCTAAGGTGCCCACGGCGGGGTCCTTGGAGTCGCGGATGGCTATGTGGGTGTCCAGGTCGGCGACTTCGACGCAGGCGTCGCCCTGGTCGCCACCGGAAAAGGATGACTTCTGCCAGGGGGCGGGGGACAGCATGCTCACAGCTCCTTCGATAGCCGGTGGATGAAGTCACGCGAACGGCTGGGGTCGAACGACACTGCTTCCACCTTATGGAACCGGGCTCGATATCGGTTGAGCTGGGCTTCGGCATCGATGAAGACCGGGCCGCCGGGGCCGTCACGGACAACAGTGTCCAGCCTGGGAGTGGAGCCGCCCGCATACACCATTGCGCTTCCCGCTCCACCGAAGTCGTCCAAGTCGAAGGGGATTACACGTACGGTGACATGGTCGGCTTCGGAGCGCTCCAGGATGCGGGAGAGCTGAACCTGCGCTGTGGGTCGGTTGCCAACCCTGATGCGCAGTGCTCCCTCATGGATCACCGCCTCATACGGCACCGGGTTCGGGCGTTCGATGATGACCCTGCGCTTCATCCGGTGATCGACCCACTGCTCGACATCGCTCTGCGGAAACTCCGGGTTCACGTACGAGAAGAGAGACCGAGCGTAATCCTCCGTCTGGAGAAGGCCCGGGACGTGCAGGAATTCCACATCCCATCGAAAGCGGGCGTGATGTTCAAGCTCGGGCAGGTCCATGAACGGTGTAGGCAGTCGGCCTCGGTACTCTTCCCACCAGCCCTGCGTCCGATCCGTGGCGATTGCTGACAGACCGTCGATGAACTCGCTGTCCACGCACGCATAGTTGGCTGCCATTCGCCGTAACCGCTCCTCGCTCACCCCTGACGTGCCGGACTCGATCTGGCTGATCTGGACGGAGTTCACGCCGAGCAGTGCGGCTGCCTCACGGGAGCTGATGCCTGCCGCCTCGCGGAGCCTGCGCAGTTCCACGGCCAGCCGCATCTGTCGCGCTGTGGGTTCGCGCTTGGTCCCCATGGGCCGCTCCTGGTTCAACATGTGTGGCTGTGCAACTCGTTCGGGGGCCAGATTACGGGATCGGCTTGCCAATTCTTAATTCTAAGGTCTACCGTCGGTGATGTACCGCACACGCTGCGGAAGCGCACCGCCCCGTCCTGCCGCGACGGCTGCGGCAATGCCACCGCGCGCGAAATCCCCTTCACCGCAATGGAGTTGACGCTGCATGCCCGAGAACGTGCACGAGAGCTGGGACTACACCCTCTATGTTCCCAACGACCTCAGAGCGGTCACGGTCTGCCGTCGTACTCTCCGTCTGATCCTGACCGTCCACGGTCTGATCGGGCTGGTGGACACGGCGGAGTTGCTGGCGGCGGAGTTGGTGTCCAATGCCGTGCGGCATACGAAGGGGCCGGCCGCGCTCAGGGTCCGGCGTTCCCTGGAGGGCATGGTGTGGATCGGGGCGTGGGACACCGACCCGGAGCCGCCGGACCACCCAAGCCGTTGGAGTTGGCCCTGGATGTGGAGGAGGGGCGGGGGTTGGGGCTGGTGATGGCTTGCGCGGACTGCTGGGGCTGGCGGCCCTCGGCCCGGTTCGGGGACCGGGGTAAATACGTGTGGTGCGAACTCGCCGCAGCCTGAGCGGGCGGCGGCCCATCACGACACTGCCGCCGCAGACGGAAGACGGCCCACGCCCTGCCGCCGCCGGGCCAGGGCTGCAACGGGGCCGTCACGTGGGCGTGTGCCCCTCCAGATAGTCCCGTACGACCGTGGACAGCGCCGCCTCCGCGGTCTCCTCGTACGGGATCCAGCGGATCCGATCGGATGGGAGCCGGCCGCCCTCCGACGGTGACTCGCTCAGCAACTGGCACACCACGGCCGGTACCACGCCCTCCTGAGGCTCCAGCGGCTGGGCGCCGTCGACCAGATAGCCCGTCAGTTCGTAGACGACACGTGCCGCGGTGGCCTCGGCCGTCTCGGCCGGCTGCGGGGTGCCGGAGGGTAGACCCCAGCCGTCCGTCCCGCGTATGAGCAGCAGCCGACCGTCGTAGCCGACGAGCGCTTCCACCGTGTCCGCGTCGGCCCGCTCCGCTGTCATACCTCGGTCTCCCCTCCCCGGCACCGGGCCGCTCGGTCGCCCGGCCGGTGTCCCACCGCCTACCGCCGATCCTGCACGTCTACCCCGCCCTGGCCATCGAACGCCTCCCGATACGTCATCGGGCCCCGCCGCTCGGCGCCGGACGACCGTGCCTGAGGATGCGAACCCACTTGATGGTCAAGGTCGACCGCGAATTCACCAGGTAATTGATTGTAGGACGCACGTGATCGATAGAAAAGTGAAAGGGGGCTGCCGGGGAATGCGAATACGTTGCCGTGCGGCCTTGCTGCCGAATCTGAATCACGAAGGGCGGTAAGATGTCGCCAAAGGTTGCGATATTTGATGAACAGACAACCTCGGTCATGCATGAGGATGGGAGTGAAGCAAGGTTTTCGTGGCAGGATCTTGGTGCTGATCGACGAGACCGTCCCCTGGAGAATGCCGAAAACCTCACCGTCGTCGGCCTACCCGAGTTCGACGAAGCAGCCGAACGGCCCAAGGCGGCCCATCGACCGGACCCTGTCGCCCACCAGGACGCCCGACCCCTCCGGCGGAGCCGCGACCGTATCCGATGGTTCGCCGAATTCCTTGAGACGGCCGAGGTGAACCCTGGCGGAGATGTCATACGTGAGACACGCGGCGACGGCTCCGCGGTGTTCCTGCCGCAGGTCACCGTCGGCGGGACGACCGACTTCGCGCTGCTGCGGCGCGGCGCGAACCTGCTGAAGAAAGTATCCGAATACGACCGGGTGACCCTCGTCCTCGGTTCATGCCTGTTCAGTGCGCGCTCCGTACACGCCCACCTCGAAAACGGCAGTCGGCTCGACGCGCCCATACTCGATGTCCAGCCCGACCCACGCCACGTCATCCACGAGATAAGGAGCGATCCCCGCCTGAACCTGTACGAGATACAGATGGGCACCTTGCTCGCCGGCATGACGGCCGCACTGGTATCGGTCCTGCCGACCGCGATCCCCGTCGACGTGGTCATCCAGGTGCCCCGCGTGCAGTACTACCTCCACCTCTTTCCCTGGTACGCGCAGGGAACGCTCACCAGGCAGGCACTGGAGCAATGGATGTTCCTGGTGGACGAGCGGCACGAGCTGCTGTGCAGTGTCTTCAAGACGCACCTGCGCAGATATCTGGCGGCCAATGAAGTGCATACGTCGCCGACGATAAGTGCCTCCGACTTCTTGTCGGTCCTGATGCCGCTGATCGAGTCGAAAACAAACCACGGAGGAACGCTCGATCCGGTGGAGACCGTCGATCATCTGGCCGGAATGGATCCGCTCTGGCGTCCGGTTGCCGCATCAAAAAAGCCGTTGAGTCTGCGAGACGTGGCAAATACTTCCTACGCCGTTGAGTACCTTCATCTGGGCACCGCTCAACAAGCGGGTGAAAAACGCCTGCTCATCAGCGTCGAGGATCTGTCGGAACACAAGATATTCACCTCTGCCGCCGACTTGGCGCGAAAGGCGGATCTGGACTACCACTCCTGTGGCTTTTATCCGATGGAGCGGGTCATCACTCCGTGGAACGGTCGTCTGATGTCGGCCTACTACCGCGATCCCGGCCACGTTCTCCTGGACCAGGACGGGATCCGGTACACCCCGGAAGAAATAGTCGGCGCGGCGTATCCGGAGGCGGGTGACCTACACCCGGGCCGGCCTCCCCGGTGATCAGGCTCCCCCCGGCTCGGCACGCGTCACCCGGCCTTCCGGGCCGGGACGAACCTCCGCGGGAACCATGGTCGACGCCCTCCCCGAACCCGTCCGGGAAGCGGCCCGCGTAGTCCTGGGGGCGATGACGTCGTAGGAGAGAAGGAACGGGTGGCGTCGAGGAAATCCGTGGTGGTGTCGGCGTCGGTCACGTCGGCGCGGGCTACCGGGCCTGTGGTGGCTGAACGCGGCCGGGTGCGGTGCTGCCGCGGGCCCTCCCGGGACCACCGCCGCGGACCCGCGCCGGTGGTCCCGCCAGGTGGACGGCCGGGGCCCCGGCCGGGCCGGGCGTGGTAGTCGTGGAGGGAGGAACCGTCGGGTTCATGATCGTCACGGACGACGAGCGAGCGAGTTTACCCATCTTTGTCGACCGCTATGCGCCCGGTGGCCAGGTTTTTTCGCCTGACGGGCTGAAGTTTTGTTGATCGAGGGGTAGTTGACCGGCGGGTCGGCATACCCTTCAAAGGGTGAACCAACTGATGTCCAGAGAGTCCGAGGCCGACCTTCCCGAGGATGCCGTGCTCCCCGGCACGCTCAGCGAGGCGCTGCACGCCGAGCTGGTGGCGTTCCGGCGCGACCTGCACATGCACCCCGAACTCGGCAACCAGGAGTTCCGTACCACCGAGGCGATCAAGGCAAGACTCGAACAGGCCGGGCTCGCACCCCGGGTCCTCGCCCTCGGAACCGGTCTCGTCTGTGACATCGGCGTACCGGAGAGCGGCCCGTCCGCACCTTTGTTCGCCCTGCGCGCCGACATCGACGCCCTGCCCATCCCGGACACCAAGAGTGACTGCTCGTACCGGTCGACGGTGCCGGACCGGGCCCACGCGTGCGGGCATGACGTGCACACGACGGTGGTGCTGGGGGCCGGTCTCGTCCTCGCCGAGCTGCACCGGCAGGGGCTGCTGCCGCGGCCCGTGCGGCTGCTTTTCCAGCCCGCCGAGGAGGTGCTGCCCGGCGGCGCCGCCGACGCCATCGAGGCCGGGGTGCTCGACGGCGTGGGGAAGATCATCGCCGTGCACTGCGATCCACGGGTGGACGCAGGACGGATCGGGCTGCGGCAGGGTGCGATCACCAGCGCCTGCGACCGGCTGGAAGTGGCCCTGGACGGCCCCGGCGGGCACACCGCCCGGCCGCACCTGACCACCGACCTGGTGACCGCCGCGGCCCGCGTCGCCACCGACGTGCCCGCGCTGGTGGCCCGGCGGGTGGACAGCCGCGGCGGGCTCGCCGTGACCTGGGGGCGGATCGAGTCGGGACACGCGCCGAACGTGATCCCGCAGCACGCCGAGCTGTCGGGCACGGTGCGCTGCCTCGACCTCGGAGCCTGGCGGCTGGCCCCGGACGTGGTGCACGCCGCGGTCGACGAGGTCGCCACCATGCACCGGGCGAAGTCGGAGATCACCTATGTGCGCGGGGTGCCGCCCGTGGTCAACGACCCGGCGGTGACCGAACTGCTGCGGGACGCCATGGTCACCCGGCGCGGTGCCGAGGCCGTGGAGGGCACCGAGCAGAGCCTCGGCGGCGAGGACTTCTCCTGGTACCTGGAGCACGTGCCCGGCGCCATGGCCCGGCTCGGCGTACGGCCGCCCGGTGAGCGGCAGTCGCGCGACCTGCACCAGGGTGACTTCGACGTGGACGAGTACGCCATCACGGTCGGCGTCGAGCTGTTCACCGCCGCCGTGCTGCTCGACGCGGCACGGTAAGCGGGGCCGGGCGAAGCCCGCCGCGCGGGGCGCAGACGTCAGGAGACGGCGCCGACGCCAGCAGGAGACGACGCAGAGGACAGGGGACGAAGCGGTGCCGGATCGGTGCCGCTTCGTCCCCTTGTGTCATCCGGGCGTAACCCGTGACGCGGGGCCGTAACCATGGGGCGGCACGAATCGGTAACGGCCGGGTACAACCCCGTTCCCCTCCCCTTCTACGCGCGTTACTGTGCGCCGAAATCGCCTCCAGAGGCGGCACATTGGGGAAGCGGCGGGGCCGGCGACGGCGCCGTGGGGATGAAGGGGTGCTTGCTGTGCGTCTGAACTCTCGGAGGACGGGGTTCTCCCAAGTCGCGGTGGCCGTCGCGGTCGTCGCCGTCGCCGCCGCGGGATGCGGCAAGTCCAGCAGCGATTCCGCGGGGACCACCAAGGACGGCAAGTACGCGGGCAAGGGCATCGGCCTGGCGTACGACGTCGGCGGCAAGGGCGACCAGTCCTTCAACGACGCCGCCTACGCCGGCTTCCAGAAGGCGGAGCAGGAGTTCAAGATCGGCGGGCGGGACATCGAGCCGCAGGACGGCGAGTCCGACGCGGACAAGGTGCAGCGCCTGGAGACGCTGGCCAAGCAGGGCTACAACCCCATCATCGGGGTCGGCTACTCCTACGCCCCGGCGGTGAAGGAGGTCTCCGTCAAGTACCCGAAGGTCACCTTCGGGATCATCGACGACGACACCATCACGGAGAAGAACGTCGCCGACATGGTCTTCCACGAGGAGCAGTCGTCGTACCTGGCGGGTGTGGCCGCGGCCATGACCACGAAGAAGAACCACATCGGCTTCATCGGTGGCGTGGACACCCCGCTGATCCACAAGTTCGAGGCCGGGTACGTGCAGGGCGCGCAGTCGGTCAACCCGAAGATCAAGATCGAGAAGCAGTACCTGACCGAGACCGCCGCCGAGGGCGGCTTCTCCAGCCCGGACAAGGGTGAGAACGCGGCGGACGGTCAGATCGAGGCCGGCGTGGACGTCGTCTACCAGGCGGCCGGTCTCTCCGGTCAGGGTGTGATCAAGTCCGCCGCCGGGCACAAGGTGTGGGCGATCGGTGTCGACTCCGACCAGTACGAGCAGGGCGCGCTCGCCCAGTACAAGGACTACATCCTCGGTTCGGCCCTGAAGAACGTCGGCGGGGCCGTGTACGACCTCGCCAAGTCCGTCGTCGACGGCAAGCCGCTCAGCGGTGAGGTGCGCGGCGACCTCACGTCGGGCGGGGTGGGCTTCGCCGACACCAACCCCAAGTACCAGGCGATGAAGGACGTCGTCTCGGCCGTGGACAAGGCCAAGCAGGACATCATCGACGGCAAGATCACCGTCAGGACCCAGTGAGCCCGCGGACCTGAGCCCACCGGGACCCGCGCCCCGGCACCGAAGCCGGTTGGTCCCGGCCGGCGCCGCCCGCGCTTCCCCGCGATGACGTGCCCCTTGCCTCCCGCAAGGGGCACGTTGCTGTGTGTCGGCTGGGCCCGGCTTACGCCACATCTCGATAACGGAGCGGACAGAAGGGGTTTTCCGTCTGGTCTACGCGCGTTACGCTGCGCCGGAATCAGCGCCTGGTATGGGCGCTTGCACGAAGGAGTCTCGTTCCATGCGCCGGGTGTCCCGTATCGCGGTTGCGGGCGTTGCAACCGCAGCCCTCGCCGTCACAGTTTCTGCCTGTGGCAGCTCGTCCACCTCGTCCGCGGGCAGCGGAAAGTCCAAGGGTATCGGTCTGGCGTACGACGTCGGCGGCAAGGGCGACCAGTCCTTCAACGACGCCGCCTACGCGGGCTTCCAGAAGGCCGAGAAGGACTTCGGCGCCGGCGGCCGGGACATCGAGCCGCAGGACGGCGAGTCCGACGCGGACAAGGTGCAGCGCCTCGACACCCTCGCCAAGGAGGGCTACAACCCGATCATCGGGGTCGGCTACGCGTACGCGCCGGCCGTCAAGGAAGTGTCCGCCAAGTACCCGAAGGTCAGCTTCGGGATCATCGACGACGACACCATCAAGGCGGACAACGTCGCCGACATGGTCTTCCACGAGGAGCAGTCGTCGTACCTGGCGGGCGTGGCCGCGGCCATGACCACGAAGAAGAACCACATCGGCTTCATCGGTGGCGTGGACACCCCGCTGATCCACAAGTTCGAGGCCGGGTACGTGCAGGGCGCGCAGTCGGTCAACCCGAAGATCAAGATCGAGAAGCAGTACCTGACCGAGACCGCCGCCGAGGGCGGCTTCTCCAGCCCCGACAAGGGCGAGAACGCGGCGGACGGTCAGATCGAGGCCGGTGCCGACGTCGTCTACCAGGCGGCCGGTCTCTCCGGCCAGGGCGTGATCAAGTCCGCCGCCGGACACAAGGTGTGGGCGATCGGCGTCGACTCCGACCAGTACCTCCAGGGCGCGCTCGCCCAGTACAAGGACCACATCCTGACCTCGGCGACGAAGAACGTCGAGGGCGCGGTGTACGACCTCGCCAAGTCCGTCCTCAAGGACAAGAAGCCGCTGTCGGGCGAGATCCGCGGTTCCCTTGACAACGGCGGCGTGGGTATCGCCGACTCCAACCCGGTCTTCAAGAACAACGCCGCCCTCCAGGCCGCGCTCAAGAAGGCCGAGGACGGCATCAAGAACGGCAGCATCACGGTCAAGACGTCCTGAACCGGAGCGCCGGCCTGTCCGGGGCATGGCCAAAAGAGCGCTGTAATGGCAGCGTTACGGCCGCGGAACGGGGTGCGGGGAGGATGACCTCCCCGTGCCCCGTTCGCGCGGCAGACCGCTCGGAACGGATCGAGTGCGACACAAGTCGACCGGACCCGAGCACTATCTAAAGCAGGGGCGCTATGCGCGTAGAGCGGCCCCTTTTCCGAGGAGAGTGCGCCATCGACGCGTCCAGCAGCCCTCCGCCCACCGCTCCGTCGACAGCCGCGGTCGAGCTCGCGGGCATCACCAAACGATTTCCCGGTGTCGTCGCCAACCACGACATCCACCTGAGCGTCCGCAAGGGCACCGTGCACGCCCTCGTCGGCGAGAACGGCGCCGGCAAGTCGACCCTGATGAAGATCCTCTACGGCATGCAGAAGCCGGACGAGGGCACCATCGCCGTCGACGGCGCACAGGTCGCCTTCGCCAGCCCCGCCGACGCCATCGCCCACGGCATCGGCATGGTGCACCAGCACTTCATGCTGGCGGACAACCTGACCGTGCTGGAGAACGTGGCCCTCGGCAGCGAGAAGCTGTACGGCATCGGCGGCGCCGCCCGCAAGAAGATCAAGGAGATCTCCGACCGCTACGGCCTGGGCGTCCGCCCCGACGTACTGGTGGAGGACCTGGGCGTCGCCGCCCGGCAGCGCGTGGAGATCCTGAAGGTCCTCTACCGCGGCGCCAGGATCCTGATCCTCGACGAGCCGACCGCCGTCCTCGTGCCGCAGGAGGTCGACGCCCTCTTCGACAACCTGCGCGAACTCAAGTCCGAGGGCCTGTCCGTCATCTTCATCTCGCACAAACTGGGCGAGGTGCTGTCCGTCGCCGACGACATCACCGTCATCCGGCGCGGCACGACGGTCGGCACCGCCGTCCCGTCCGAGACGACCCCGCGCCAGCTCGCCGAGATGATGGTCGGCAGCGAGCTGCCCACCCCGGAGACCGCCGAGTCCACCGTCACCGACCAGGTGGTCCTCCAGGTGGACGACCTCACCGTCTACGCGGGCGGCGGCGCCTCCCTCGGCACCGAGGCCGAACCGGCCGGCCAGGGCCGCACCGAGTCCGCGGGCGCCGACGGCGCCAAACGCGTCCTCGACGACGTCTCCTTCACCATCCACGCCGGCGAGGTCATGGGCATCGCCGGTGTCGAGGGCAACGGCCAGACCGAGCTGATCGACGCGCTGATCGGCACCAAGCACGCCGACTCCGGGCGGATCGTCTTCCTCGGCGAGGACATCACCCCCTGGCCCACCCGCAGGCGCCGCGAGTCCGGCGTCGGCTACATCCCCGAGGACCGCCACCGCCAGGGCCTCCTGCTGGAATCCCCGCTGTGGGAGAACCGCATCCTCGGCCATGTCACCGAGAAGCCCAACGCCCGGGGCTTCTGGCTCGACCTCGGCAGCGCCCAGGCGGACACCCGGCGGATCGTCGAGGAGTACGACGTCCGCACCCCCGGCATCGACGTCACCGCGGCCTCGCTGTCTGGCGGCAACCAGCAGAAGCTGATCGTCGGCCGTGAGATGAGCCACGCACCGAAGTTCCTGATCGCCGCGCATCCCACCCGCGGTGTCGACGTCGGCGCCCAGGCGCAGATCTGGGACCGTATCCGCCAGGCCCGCCGCGAGGGCCTGGCGGTGCTGCTGATCTCCGCCGACCTGGACGAACTGATCGGCCTGTCGGACACCCTGCGGGTGATCTACAACGGCAGGCTGGTCGCGGACGCCGACCCGGCCACCGTCACCCCGGAGGAACTGGGCTCGGCCATGACAGGGGCCGTCTCCGGCCACCTCGAACACGTAGGCACCCCTCCGGAGGACGAGGCCCGATGAAGAAGTTCGACAAGGAGCGGGTGCTCCTCGCGGTGGCCGGGCCGGTCATCGCGCTCGTCCTCGCGATCGCGCTGACCTCGATCGTGCTGCTCGCCTCGGGGAAGAACCCGTTCCAGCCGTACGTGCTGATGCTCCAGCAGCTGCCGTACTCGGACATCCAGGTCCTGATCGTCAACCAGGCGTCGATGTACTACATCGCCGCCCTGGCGGTCGCCCTCGGCTTCCGGATGAACCTGTTCAACATCGGTGTCGACGGCCAGTACCGGCTCGCCGCGGTGATGACCGCCGTGGTCGGCGCGAACATCGGCCTGCCGGCCTTCCTCCAGATACCGCTGCTCCTGCTGGTCGCCATGTTCACCGGCGCCTTCTGGGCCGGCATCGCCGGTGTCCTGAAAATCACCCGAGGGGTCAGCGAGGTCGTCGCCACGATCATGCTGAACTCCATCGCGACCTCCGTCATCGGCTACGTCACCCTCGCGAACGTCTGGGGCGTGCAGGTCGGCAACAACATGACGACCGGCGTCATGAAGGAGTCCGGCTGGTTCCCCGGCATCGACCTCGGCTCCGACGTCGGCGAGATCTACGGCCTGGTCTTCCTCGCCGTCGTACTGGGCGTCCTGTACTGGCTCGTCCTGGGCCGCACCCGGTTCGGCTTCGACCTGCGCGCCACCGGCGCCTCCGAGACCGCCGCCGCGGCCTCCGGCGTCAACGCCAGGCGCATGGTGCTGGTCTCCATGCTGATCTCCGGCGCGGTCGCGGGCCTGTCCGGCCTGCCGCTGCTGCTCGGCGACACCCACACCTACAGCCTGAGCTTCCCGGCCGGCCTCGGCTTCACCGCCATCGGCATCGCCCTGCTCGGCCGCAACCACCCCGGCGGCATCGCGCTGGCCGCCCTGCTGTGGGCCTTCCTCGACAAGGCATCGCCCGCCCTCGACTACGCGACCCCGGTGGCGTACGAGAAGGAGATCGCGACGATCATGCAGGGTCTGATCGTCTTCGCGGTCGTCATCTCGTACGAGGCCGTACGCCAGTGGGGTCTGCGCCGCCAGCAGCGCCAGGTCGGTGCCGAACTGGCCGCCGCCGCCGTGACCATCAAGAAGGAAGAGGTGGCGGCCTGATGAGCACCGCGACCGTCACGAAGCCGAAGGCGCCCCAGCCCGTCCGGGGCAGCCGCCGCCTGTCCCTCCCGGTACTCCTGCTGATCATCGCGGGTGTCCTGGTGCTGACGGCGATCGTCCGCCTCGTCACCGGCGCGGACGGCATCACCTCCACCGGCCAGATGTCCACCGCCCTGCGCCTCGCCGTGCCGATCGGGCTCGCCGGCCTCGGCGGTCTGTGGGCCGAACGCGCCGGCGTCGTCAACATCGGCCTCGAAGGCATGATGATCCTCGGGACCTGGTTCGGCGCCTGGGCCGGATACCAGTGGGGCCCGTGGGCCGGTGTGCTCTTCGGCGTGATCGGCGGTGCGCTCGGCGCCCTGCTGCACGCCGTCGCCACCGTCACCTTCAACGTCAACCACATCGTCTCCGGTGTGGCCCTGAACATCCTCGCCCTCGGCACCACCCGCTATCTGTCGAAGTTCACCTTCGCCGACGCACCGCAGGGCTCCGCCAAGCAGTCCCCGCCGATCAGTTCGCTCGGCACCTTCGACATTCCAGGACTGTCCGGCTGGCTGGACACCCTCAACCAGAAACACTGGTTCCTGGTCTCGGACATCGCCGGGCTGCTCGGCGGTCTGGTCACCGACCTGTCGCCGCTCACCGTCATCGCGGTGGCCCTGGTGCCGGTCACCTGGTGGGTGCTGTGGCGCACGTCCTTCGGCCTGCGGCTGCGCTCCTGCGGCGAGAACCCGGTGGCGGCCGAATCCCTCGGCGTCAACGTCTACAAGTACAAGTACCTCGCGGTGATCATCTCGGGCGGTTTCGCCGGCCTCGGCGGCGCCTTCCTGTCCATCGTCGCCTCGAACGTGTACCTGGACGGCCAGACCGCGGGTCGCGGCTACATCGGCCTCGCGGCGATGATCTTCGGCAACTGGATGCCGGGCGGCCTCGCGCTGGGCGCGGGCCTGTTCGGCTACACCGACAGCCTCAACCTGCGCGGCGGCACGGTGAACGTGCACGCGCTGATCCTGCTCCTCGCCATCCTGCTGGTCTTCGGGGCGGCGTACCTCGCCTGGCGGAAGAAGTACGTCCCTGCCGTCGTGACCGCCGTGATCACGGCCCTGATGTTCCTCTGGTACGCCACCACGGACGACGTGCCCAACCAGGTCGTCACCGCCACCCCGTACCTCGTCACCCTGCTGGTCCTGTCGCTGTCCGCGCAGTCCCTGCGGATGCCGAAGGCGGACGGCCTGCCGTACCGGAAGGGACAGGGCAAGTGACCCGGGCCGACGACGTCGACTGGGAGGCGCTGCGCGCCGAGGCGCGGGAGGCCATGTCCCATGCGTACGCCCCCTACTCGGGCTATCGGGTCGGGGCGGCGGCCCTGGTCGACGACGGGCGCACGGTCTCCGGCTGCAACGTGGAGAACGCCTCGTACGGTCTCGGCCTGTGCGCGGAGTGCGGTCTCGTCTCCGAACTCCAGCGCACCGGAGGCGGCCGGCTCACCCACTTCACCTGTGTGGACGGCAGGGGCGAGCTGCTCGTGCCGTGCGGGCGCTGCCGCCAGCTGCTGTATGAGTTCGGCGGGCCCGATCTGGTGCTCGACACCCCGGCGGGCGTCCTGCCGCTGTCGCAGATGCTGCCGCAGGCCTTCGGTCCGGACCATCTCACCAAGTAACTCCCGTGCGGCCCCTTTGACTTCGCTCAGGGGGGCCGCACCCCTGTGCACCTCCGGAAGGAATGCCATGGCCATGGACGCCATCTCCGTCATCCGCACCAAGCGGGACCGCGGCGAACTGACCGACGAGCAGATCGACTGGGTCATCGACGCGTACACCCGCGGGGAGGTCGCCGACGAGCAGATGTCCGCCCTCGCGATGGCCGTCCTGCTCAACGGCATGAACCGGCGCGAGATCGCCCGCTGGACCGCCGCGATGATCGACTCCGGCGAGCGCATGGACTTCTCCTCGCTGTCCCGGCCCACCGCCGACAAGCACTCCACCGGCGGGGTCGGCGACAAGATCACCCTGCCGCTGGCGCCCCTGGTGGCGGCCTGCGGGGCCGCCGTGCCCCAGCTGTCCGGACGCGGCCTCGGCCACACCGGCGGCACCCTCGACAAGCTGGAGTCCATCCCGGGCTGGCGCGCGCTGCTCTCCAACGAGGAGATGCTGCACGTCCTCGACACCACCGGCGCGGTGGTCTGCGCGGCGGGCGACGGGCTGGCCCCGGCGGACAAGAAGCTGTACGCGCTGCGGGACGTCACCGGCACGGTCGAGGCGATCCCGCTGATCGCCTCCTCGATCATGTCGAAGAAGATCGCCGAGGGCACCGGCTCGCTCGTCCTGGACGTCAAGGTGGGCTCCGGTGCCTTCATGAAGACGATCGAGGACGCCCGCGAACTGGCCTCGACCATGGTCGGCCTCGGCACCGACCACGGGGTACGGACCGTCGCGCTCCTCACCGACATGGCGACCCCGCTCGGCCGCACGGCCGGCAACGCCCTGGAGGTACGCGAGTCCGTCGAGGTGCTGGCCGGCGGCGGCCCCGCGGACGTGGTCGAGCTGACCCTCGCCCTGGCCCGGGAGATGCTGGCTGCGGCGGGCATCCGGGACGCCGACCCGGCGAAGGCCCTCGCCGACGGCTCGGCGATGGACGTCTGGCGCCGGATGATCGCGGCCCAGGGCGGCGACCCCGACGCCCCGCTGCCCACGTCCCGCGAACAGCACGTCGTCCCGGCCCCGGCCACCGGCGTCCTCACCCGCCTGGACGCCTACGACATCGGGGTCGCCGCCTGGCGCCTGGGCGCGGGCCGCGCCCGCAAGGAGGACCCGGTGCAGGCAGCGGCGGGCGTCGAGCTGCACGCCAAGCCGGGCGAGCCGGTGACCGTGGGCGAGCCCCTGCTCACCCTGCACACGGACACCCCGGAACGCTTCGCGTACGCGCTCGATGCGATCGAGGGCGCCTACGACGTCGCGCCCGCGGGCACTCCCTTCACCGCATCGCCGGTGGTGCTGGAACGAATCGCCTGACCAGGGGAGATTCCCCGGACATTCCCTTTCGGGTGAACGGGATCGGTGGACCCGCGCCGGTCCCGTTCGGCATGCTGGGATCGGTGACGTACCGAAGGAGATACCGCCATGAGCGCACTCACCGTCGACCACATGACGGCCAACGGCCACGAGTGGGACGGCCTCGTCCGGATCTGGCAGGAGACGGACGCGCCAGAGGGCTGCAAGGTGGAGATCATCGAGGGGATCGTCACCGTGTCACCTGCTCCCGCGTACCGCCACAATGTGATCGCGGCACGCATCCAGCGTCGCCTTTACTCCGTGATCCCCGACGACTGGGAGGTTTTCCAGACACAGGCCATCGCTGTGCCTTCTCGTCTGGGCATGTTCATCCCCGACCTGGTGGTGGCTCCACTCCAGGAGAACCCGGAGACGGACAATTACCTTCCAGCCAGCCTCGCTGAACTCGTCGTCGAGGTCACGTCCCAGTCCAACGGCCGTCACGACCGGGTCACCAAACCCGCCGCCTACGCCACCGCAGGCATCCCGCTCTACCTCCTCGTCGACCGCTGGGCCCCCGGCGGTCCCACCGTGACGCTCTACGGCGAGCCGAAGGGCGATGTCTACCGGGTCCTCAGCGCCGTGAAGTTCGGTGATCCCATCAAGCTGCCGGAGCCGTTCGGCATCACGGTCGACACCGCCGAGTTCCCGGCGGAGTAGTCCGGCCGGGCGGGGACACGCCTGCCCGCCGATGAGTTGGGCCCGCCCGTGCGGTCTATCCGTACGTGGACGCCAAGACACCAGCCGTGCTCGTGCTGACCGGCCCCGTCGCCCAGGACGAGGTGACAGGGCTCTGCGACCGCGTGCGAGGGCTGTTGGAGGCCACCGGGCTCGGGCATGTCGTCGTGGACGTGGGCGGGCTGGGGCCGCCGGGACTCGCAGCCGTGGACCTGCTGGCCCGGCTGGAACTGACCGCCCGCCGGGCCGGCGGGCGGATTCGGCTGCGGGACACCGATCCCGCGTTACGCGCCTTCCTCGATGTCGTCGGTCTCCGCTTCCAGATGGAGCGGCAGGCCGAACAGGGGGAACCAGCGGGCGGTGTCGAGGAAGCAGTGCATTCCGGTGATGCGGCCCCCTGACATCTCCAGCACCTGCACCGCCCAGGGGCTGAAACCGCCCTTCTCCGGGTCCGGCTTGTAGTGCGCGAAGGCGGGCAGCCCGTTCGCCTGGACCGGCCGCAGCCGGGAACCCGCGCAACTGGCGCCGATGGTGGTCATGAAGCCGGCCATGTCGGCCGGGCCGCGCAGCCACAGGTCGAACGGCGGCATCGTCATGATGGCGTCCTCGTGGAGCAGGGCGGTGAGCGCCGTCATGTCATACCCCTCGAACGCCTTCACATAGCGCTCCAGGAGTCTCTGCTGCTCCTCGTCCAACGGGTCGGAGACGGCCGCGTCCGCCCCCGCGTCCGCCCGCTCGGCGAGCGTCGCCCGGGCTCGCTGCAAGGCGCTGTTGACGGAGGCCACCGTGGTGCCGAGCAGCTCGGCGACCTCGCTCGCCTTCCACGCCAGCACCTCGCGCAGGATCAGCACCGCGCGCTGCTTGGACGGCAGTTGTTGCAGGGCCGCCATGAAGGCCAGCCGGACGGACTCCTTGGCGACGGCGGCCTCCGCCGGGTCGTCGAGGGTGGGCAGCACACGGGCGTCCGGCATGGGCTCCAGCCAGGTGTTGTCCGGACGGGGGGTGAGGGCCGCCTGCGCGAGCGGTGTCGCGTCGGTCAGGTCCACCGGCCGGGCCCGCTTGGTGCCGGCCGCCAGCATGTCCAGGCAGACGTTCGTCGCGATGCGGTACAGCCAGGAGCGGAGGCTGGAGCGGCCCTCGAACTTCGCGTAGCTCCGCCAGGCGCGCACCAGGGTGTCCTGCACCGCGTCCTCGGCCTCGAAGGAGGACCCGAGCATGCGGTAGCAGTAGCCGGTCAGCTCGATCCGGTGCTTCTCCAGTGCGACGTCAAGATCTGTCGTCGCCGTACTGTTGCCCATCGTCCACCCACCCCTGTGGCCGTTCCGGTCCGCGCGTCGTCGCGCCCAGTACTCGGGAAGCTACCGCAGCCCACTGACAATGGCCCCCCGAGCCAACAAACGCCCAGGCCAGACCATTTGCTTCCGGACTGTTCGCATTACTGACCGCTTGCCGCGACCCGGCACCAGCACCGGGAAGGCCGGACCACCGGTACCGGGAAGGCCGGAACTCAGCGGGCCGCCACCGGCTCCCGGCGCGCGGCGTGCCGGGCCGCCAGCGAACCGAAGGCCGTGATGACCACGACACCGACGACCGCGAGCACACCGACCCCGACCGTCCCGGACCAGCCGCTCGCGTGGAAGGCGAGGGCGCCCACCGTGCTGCCCGCGCTGGACCCGATGTAGTACGCGGACTGGTACAGCGCCGCGGCCTGGGCCCGGCCGTGCGTCGCCGTCCTGCTGACCGCCGAGGACGCCGCCGCGTGCCCCGCGAAGAAGCCCGCCGTGATCAGCACCAGGCCCAGCAGGACCAGCGGCAGCGAGGGCACCAGGGACACCAGCAGCCCGGCCGCGGTCGTACCGCCCGCCAGGTACAGGGTGCCGCGGCGGCCGAGGCGGAGCACCAGGCGGCCGGCCGCCGCCGACGACACCGTACCGACCAGGTACACCAGGAAGATCGAGCCGACGATGCCCTGCGGCAGCCCGAACGGCGCCTCGCTCAGCCGGTAGCCGATCACCGTGTACACGCCGCCGAACACCGTCATGAACAGCGCGCCGATCGCGTACAGGCGGCACAGCAGCGGGTCGGCGAGGTGGTCGCGGACCGTGCGGAGCAGGACGCGCGGGCGCAGTGAGCCCGGCGTGAAGTGCCTCGGCGCAGGCAGCAGCATCCGGAACGCCACCGCGCAGCCCACCGCGAGCACGCCGACCACGCCGACCGCCACCCGCCAGCCCCACTCCTGCGCGACCCAGCCGGTGATGATCCGGCCGCTCATGCCGCCCACGCTGTTGCCCGCGACGAACAGGCCGATCGCCGTGACCAGCGCCCGCGGCCGGACCTCCTCGGCCAGGTACGCCGTCGCCGAGGCGGGCAGTCCGGCCAGCGCCGCGCCCTGCACCGCCCGCAGCACCACCAGCACGCCCAGCGAGGGCGCGAACGGCACCAGCAGGCCGACCGCCACCGCGACGGCCAGCGAGGCCGTCATCACCGTACGACGGCCGAAACGTTCCGACAGGGAACTCATCGGCAGCACGAACAGCGCGAGTCCGCCGGTCGCCGCCGCCACCGTCCAGCTCGCGTCGCTCGCCGCCACCCCGAACTCCCCGGAGATCAGCGGCAGCAGGGCCTGGGTGGAGTAGAGGAGCGCGAAGGTCGCGACACCGGCCAGGAACAGGGCGAAGCTGATCCGGCGGTAGCCGGGGTCGCCCGGGGCGAGCCGGGTGTCGGCGGCTTCGGCGTCGGACGCGGCCGCCGGGTCGGAGCCGGATGCGGAGCCGGATGCGGTGGCCGGATCGGGGACGGGGACTTCGGCGGAAGGGGTCGGGACGGCGCCCACGGTGGTGGACGCCCCGGTACTGGCGGGAGACATGCTGCGACGCTACGGACCCCGCGGTTCATCCGTCCAATGCATGGAATCGGCATAATCGTTCCCATGGTGCATCAGCAAAGGCCACAGCCTCGCCTGTCACCGTCCAGTGACGTAGAAGACAAGGCCGACATGGCGAGACTGCTGGCCCCGCGGCTCGCCCACTTCGCCGCCGTCGCCCGTACCGAGCACGTGACGCGGGCCGCGCTGGAGGCACAGGTCCCGCAGTCCACGCTGTCCCGGGCCATGGTCCGCCTCGAACAGGACCTCGGCGTGGACCTCTTCACGCGCCGCGGCCGCACCGTCTCCCTCACCCCGGCCGGCCGCACCTTCCTCGCCTCCGTGGAACGCGCCCTCACCGAGATCGGGCGGGCCGCCGACGAGGTGCGCGCGGACGCCGACCCGGCCGCCGGCAAGGTCGCCTTCGGCTTTCTGCACACCATGGGTGTCGAGACGGTTCCCGGCCTCATCCACGAGTTCCGCGCCGACCATCCGCGGGTGCGATTCAGCCTGGTGCAGAACTACGGTGAGGCCATGGTGGAACGGGTGCGCAGGGGCGAACTCGACCTCTGTCTGACCTCCCCGGTCCCGGACGCCCCCGACCTGGTGGCCCGCCGCCTGGACGAGCAGCGGCTGCGCCTGGTCGTCCCCGCCGACCACCGCCTGGCCGACCGCCGCCGGATCCGGCTGGCGGAGACCGCCGACGAGACCTTCGTCACCCTGGAGCCCGGCTACGGCCTGCGCCGCATCGCCGACGACGCGTGCCGGGAGGCGGGCTTCAAGCCCAGGGTGGCCTTCGAGGGGGAGGAGGTGGAGACCCTGCGAGGGCTGGTCGCGGCCGGTCTCGGCGTGGCCCTCCTGCCGCCGCCGGCCGTCCCGCGTCCGGGCGTGGTCGAGCTGACGGTGACGGCGCCGCGGGTGGTCCGGGAGATCGGCGTGGCCTGGCTGGACGGCCGTCCGGACACCCCGCCGGTGGCGGCGTTCAAGCGGTTCCTGCTGTCGAAACGGGGCAGCCTGCTCGCCTGAGCCGGGACGCCCGGCCCGCGTCCCGCCTCAGCCTCGGCGCAGTGACCTGCCGAATCCGGCGGCGAGCGGCATTCTGAGGCCGATGGGCGGTGGCGCGGCCAGGGCGTCCTCCACGGGCCGGGAGACCGGGTGCCCGAACAGCGCGCCCATCGCGAAGTCCGCGGCGAGCGCGAGCACCTCGTCCCGGTGCTGGTGCAGCCCGTGCCCGTCGGAGTGCACCTCGAACCGGCACACGTCCCGGTTCGCCTTCTTCGCGCGGGCGGCCAGCCGGAACGACAGCTCCGGGTCGGTCCGCTCGTCGTTCGTGCCGTGCACGATCAGCACCCGGCGCCCCGCCAGCTGCCGTACGGGTTCCGGCGGTGCCGCCATGTCGTCCTCGGGCAGCCAAGGGGCGATGGCCACCAGGGAGTTGACCGCCTCGTGGCCGCCCGCGCGGAGCGCCGCCCGGCCGCCCATGCCGACCCCGACCAGGCACACCGGCACGTCGCCGTGGCGCCGTACGACCTCCTCGACCGCCCAGGAGGCGTCCCGCGCGAGGTGCGCCTCGCTGCCGTTCCAGCCGCGGTAGCGGTAGTGGACGGCGTGCGTCACCAGCCCCTCGCCGCGGCCCGCCCGGGCGAGGGTCCGGCCCAGCGCACGGACGAACACCGTCGCCCACACGGGGGACGGTCTGCGGCCGGACACCTCCTCGCCGCCGGGCAGCAGCAGCACCGCCCCGCTCACCGCCGTCGGCTCCTGGCCGACTGCCCTCCCCAGCCTGGCCGTTCGTACCGGTGTCGCTTGCTGTGCCATGGCAGAACAGTGTCAGAAGTGCCGATGTACGCGACCCCTCCGTGCGGTCACCTTTACGTATCGACGCCGTCCGGGGACGGGCGTTCTACGCGCGTAGGAGTTACAGTGCGGAAATGACGAGCCAGACTGCGCCAACCGGGACCGTCCCGACACCGGACCAGATCCGCCGCGCCCCCAAGGTCCTGTTGCACGACCACCTCGACGGCGGCCTCCGCCCCGGCACCGTCATCGAGCTCGCCCGGGATTCCGGCTACTCCCAGCTCCCCGAGACCGATCCGGACAAACTCGGCGTCTGGTTCCGCGAGGCCGCCGACTCCGGCTCCCTGGAGCGGTACCTGGAGACCTTCTCGCACACCGTCGGGGTGATGCAGACCAAGGACGCGCTGGTCCGGGTCGCCCGGGAGTGCGCCGAGGACCTCGCCGCGGACGGTGTCGTCTACGCCGAGGTGCGCTACGCCCCCGAACAGCACCTGGAGGGCGGCCTGACCCTGGAAGAGGTCGTCGAGGCCGTGAACGAGGGCTTCCGGCAGGGTGAGGCGCTGGCCCGCGAGGACGGCCGCCGCATCCGGGTCGGCGCCCTGCTCACCGCGATGCGGCACGCCGCCCGCGCGCTGGAGATCGCCGAGCTGGCCAACCGGTACCGGGACCTGGGCGTCGTCGGCTTCGACATCGCCGGTGCCGAGGCCGGCTACCCGCCCACCCGGCACCTCGACGCGTTCGAGTACCTCAAGCGCGAGAACAACCACTTCACCATCCACGCCGGTGAGGCGTTCGGGCTGCCGTCCATCTGGCAGGCCCTCCAGTGGTGCGGCGCCGACCGGCTCGGGCACGGGGTGCGGATCATCGACGACATCCAGGTCGCCGAGGACGGCTCGGTGAAGCTCGGCCGGCTCGCCTCGTACGTCCGCGACAAGCGCATCCCGCTCGAACTGTGCCCCAGCTCCAACCTCCAGACCGGTGCCGCGGCCTCCTACGCCGAGCACCCGATCGGGCTGCTGCGCCGGCTGCACTTCCGGGCCACGGTGAACACGGACAACCGGCTCATGTCGCACACCAGCATGAGCCGCGAATTCGAGCACCTCGTCGACGCGTTCGGTTACACGCTCGACGACCTCCAGTGGTTCTCCGTCAATGCGATGAAATCAGCGTTCATTCCTTTCGATGAACGCCTGGCCATGATCAATGACGTGGTAAAGCCCGGATATGCGGAGCTGAAATCCGAATGGCTGTTCCGGCAGACCGCCTCCACCAGCGGCTCTGTCCCGCAGGAGGGGTGAATTCACCCGGTCGGGGTGTACGGAATGCGGACGGGTTTCACGACCCGTCCGCATTTTGATGTTTGCGGCGGGCGGCCCGCGGTGTTTACGGTCGGGAACCGCTCATCCCCGTCAACGCATTCAAGGACGCATTCACCATGAAGCAGTCTGCTGCCAAGACCCTCGGTGTCGCCGCCCTCGGTGCCGCCTTCGCCGCCGTCGGCGCGGGCACCGCCGACGCGGCCCCGGCCGCCCCGGCCGCCGCCCAGGCGCTGGACGGCATCACCCGGACGCTGCCCGCCGAGACCGTCACGAAGGCGCTGCCGGGCGCCGGCGGGGCACTCGCCCAGGGACAGGCTGCCCTCGGTACCGGGCTGGCCACCGCCCGGCCCGCCGCTCACAAGGCGCTCGCCAAGCGTCCGGCCGCGCCGGCCGCGCCGGCCGCCGGCCTGATCGGCGGACTGCCGGTGCAGGGGCTGCCCACGCACGGCCTGCCGGTGAACGGGATCCCGCTCGGCTGAGCCGGCACCACGACGCGCCGTTGGGGCACACCTCCTCCTCCCGGGGTGCGCTCCAACGGCGTTCTCGCGTCTGCGGACCGGGCCGGGCGGCTATCCGGCCGGGCGGCTACCAGGCCGTCCGGGCCTTCCCCTCCGCGGGCAGCAGGATCCACAGCGCCAGGTAGACCAGGAACTGCGGTCCCGGCAGCAGGCAGGACACCAGGAAGATCACCCGCATCGTCGTCGCCGAGGTGCCGAAGCGCCGCGCTGGGGGTACCCCCGGACGGAGTCTGGGGGAGCTGCGCACACTCCGCCGATCACACGGCCGTGGGTGGGGCGGGCCAGGGCACTCATGTCGCCCTCCTTCTTGAACAGGATGAATCAGGCTGAATCGGTTTTGATCGGGCTCGGTCCGGCTTGATCGGGCTCGATCTGGTCGTGTGTCCATGGGGCGCCTCAGCCGACAGCGGGACGGCGGCCGTGCCCGGCCCCGCGGACCTGGACGGCTCGCCCTCCCGCCACCGGCGCGCCCCCTTCGGCACACTCCCGGCCGATGCGTGGGGACACGGGCCCGCGACGGCCCTGGACGCTGTTCTCGTGGGCTCGGCTGCCCAGCTGCCTGCAACGTTACGGAGCCGCGGCCCGCGGGGCGTCGCTCTACGGAGCGATGCCGACCCTGGGAATCGTCGGGGTGCGGCCCTGAGTCGCTTCCTCCTGAGGGAGGGGCGCGCGCCCGGCCCGCTCGCCCCTGCGGCGGAGCCGGTGGCGGCCCGCCGGTACCACGGCGAGGTGCGCCGCCGCCACGCCCACCGTGTTCAGCAGCAGCGAGTCCACGTCCACCACCCGGCCCGGCACACCGGTCTGCAGCAGGGCGATGCCCAGCGAGAGCAGGGCGCCCGCCGCCGCCGTACGCAGCAGGGAGGCGAGCGGGGAGACGGCGAGCCGGCCGTGGGCCATCGGCAGCAGCACGCCCAGCGGGGCGAGCAGGGCGAGTCCCTCACCGATCCGCTGGGCCGCCTGGGGCCAGCCCAGCGCCAGATCGGCCCGGATGCCGGCGAGCGGGTGCAGGTTGGCGGGCAGCACCCAGGGCACGTGCAGCGGGCGCAGCATCAGCCAGGCGACGAGCGCGAGGTGCGCGACGAGGAGGACACTCCCTGTCACCCGGATACGGATCGCGGCGCTGCCGCCGATGGAGCCTTGACGCTGCACGCCCCCCTAGACGCGCCCCCATGCACGATCGGTTCCGCAGCGGCCCCGCACCGCGTGAGGCGTGCGACACATCCCGTCGTCCCCGCCCGCGGGCGGACCGGCCGCCGCCCACCGGCCAGGCCGCCCCGCACCGTGCGGGCCGGGTCCGCCGCCGCTCCCACGCGGCTCAGCCGGCCGTCACCTCGCTGGACGGCGGCCGGGTGGTGCCGGGGCGGGAGCGGACGTCGTCGCTGCACTCGTAGCGGCGCAGCGGCTCGCCGTCCGGCCCGCCCAGGATCACCGAGCCGTCGCCCTCGGCGGCCGTGGAGTCGGAGAACGTGCAGACGATCTGGGCGAGCGCGTACGAGGTCAGCTGCTCAGGTGCCGTGCTCAGCCGCAGCGTGTCCTCGGGGTCCTTGGCCCGCGGCCCGCTCACGGTCATGCCGCCCCGCACGTACGTCGTGTAGCCCGCGTTCCGCTCGCCCTCGGACGGTGTCCGGGCGAGCTGGTCCAGCAGGGCCTGCGCCACCAGCACCCGGCGCCGGCTGTCCACCGTGCCGTCCGGGACGGTCACCGACCGGTCCACGGTCACCAGCGACGAACCGCACAGCAGGAACACCTGCACGGGCACGCCCCGCGTGGTCTGCGCCGACGGGTCCGGTTCCGACAGCGAACACGGCACCCGTGAGGGCGCCCCGCCGAAGTCCGTCGGCACCTGCGTGGCCCGGATCCCGCAGCCGGCCAGCAGCACGGCGAGCACGGGGACGGCCAGCAGCCGCCGAACCCGCGTCACGCCTGCCCCCCGTCGTCGCCGCCGGCGGCCGGCTCCTCGGTCCGCCGCGTCAGCTCGGAGGCGTCCCGGGGCAGCCGCAGCGTGAACACCGCACCGCCCTGAGGCGAGTTGGCGGCGGTGATCTCGCCGCCGTGGATGTGCGCGTTCTCCATGGCGATGGACAGGCCGAGTCCGCTGCCGTCGGAGCGCGGGCGGGACGCGCTGGCCTTGTAGAAGCGGTCGAAGACGTGCGGGAGGACGTCCTCGGGGATGCCGGGCCCGTGGTCGCGGACGGCGATGACGATCTGCGAGCCCCCGTCGGCCTCGCCAGTCCCGTCGGCCCCGTCGGCCCCGTCGGCCCCGTCCGTCCCGTCGTTCGGGTGGTCGGCCACCCGCACCGAGACCCGCACCGGCGAGCCGCCGTGCTTGAGCGCGTTGCCGATCAGGTTGGCGAGGATGACGTCGAGGCGGCGCGGGTCGAGCCGGGCGTGGATGCCGCGCTCGGCGTCCAGGTCCACCGCGTCCAGCCAGGCACGGGCGTCGATGCAGGCCGTGATCTGGTCGGCGAGGTCCACGTCGTCCAGGACCAGCCGGGCCGTGCCCGCGTCGAACCGGGTGACCTCCATCAGGTTCTCGACCAGGTTGTTCAGCCGCCGCGTCTCGCTCACCACCAGCCGCACCGCGGGCTCGATCATCGGATCCACGCTCCCGGACTCCGACTCCAGCTCCTCCTCCAGCACCTCCGTCACGGCGGTGATGGCGGTCAGCGGGGTACGCAGCTCATGGCTCATGTCGGCGACGAAGCGCCGGGACGCCTCGTCCCGGGCGGCCATGTCGGCGACCCGTTTCTCCAGCGCCTCGGCCGCGTTGTTGAACGTCCGGGAGAGATCGGCCAGTTCGTCCGTCCCGGACACCCGCAGCCGGGTGTCCAGCCGGCCCTCGCCGAGCCGCCGGGCCGCCACGCCCAGCCGGTGCACCGGCTTCAGCACGGTCGTCGCGGCGGCCTGCGCGAGCAGCGCCGCGCCGATCAGCGCGAGCCCCGTGGCGATGCCGAGCGACCAGGCAAGGGAGTTGAGGTCCTTCGCCTCCGGCTCCAGGGACTTGAGCATGTAGCCGGTCGGACCGCCGCCGATCACCTTCGTGCCGGCCACCAGGTACGGGGTGCCGTGCGCGTCGACGCGCTGCCAGTACAGGTGGTACGGGGACTTGTTGCCGTCGCCGAGCGGCTGCTGCTTGCCCACGGTGGCGCGCAGCGACGCGGGCACGTCCTCCAGCGAGAACCCGTTCAGCCCGCCGGAGTTGCCGTACACCGTGCGGCCGGTCGTGTCCTGGCCGACCAGCAGCACGCTGAAGCGCTCGCTGCTGCCCGCCATCTGGCTCGCGGTGTGCTGCAGTTCGTCCTGGGTGGCCTGCACGGGCAGCACGCTCGCGCGGTTCTGCATCTCCTGCCGGAAGTCGCGCAGCGCCGAGTCCTGGGTCCGGGTGAGCACGGCCTCCCGGTTGAGCCAGTAGGCGATGCCGGACGCGGACACCGCGGCCGTCAGCGCGACCAGGGCGAAGACCACCACCAGCCGTAGCCGCAGACTGGTGAAACGCAGCCGTGACAAGGCTCCCCTACGACCGTCGGCCCAACTGCGGAGCCCTTGTTGCGCGTTCGTCACTGAGGGACGTCCAGGCGGTAGCCGACACCACGGACGGTACGGATCAGCGTCGGGGACGACGGCACGTCCTCGACCTTGGCGCGCAGCCGCTGGACGCACGCGTCGACCAGCCGCGAGTCACCGAGGTAGTCGTGCTCCCACACCAGCCGCAGCAACTGCTGCCGGGACAGCGCCTGGCCGGGCCGCCGGCTCAGCTCCAGCAGCAGCCGCAGCTCGGTCGGGGTGAGCTGGAGGTCCTCGCCGTTCTTGGTCACGGTCATCGCCGAACGGTCGATGACGAGGCTCCCGAACGTCGCCGAGTCGCTGGACTCCCGCTCCCCGCGGCGCAGCACGGCCCGGATCCGGGCGTCGAGCACCCGGCCCTGGACGGGCTTGACGACGTAGTCGTCGGCGCCGGACTCCAGCCCGACCACCACGTCGATGTCGTCGTTGCGCGCGGTCAGCAGGATGATCGGCAACTGGTCCGTGCGCCGGATCCGCCGGCACACCTCGAAGCCGTCGATGCCGGGCAGCATCACGTCCAGCACAATCAGATCCGGCCGCTGCTCACGCAGCAGTTTCAGACCGTCCTCGCCGGTGGCAGCGGTGGCCACCCGATGTCCCTGGCGCGTCAGTGAGAGCTCCAGGGCCGTTCGGATGGCGTCGTCGTCCTCGATCAGCAACAGGGAAGGCACGAGGCTCATTCTGGCCCATGGAGGGGGTGTCGTACGACCTGTGGGTCCCGCGGGTGCCGGAAACCCCGTTACCGCCACAGCCCATGCACTCTCTGTGAATACCAGTGTGCCGGGCCCCTGTGACACGTCTGTGACAGTCGGGGGACACGGCCATGAAGTCGCCCCGGCAGGCTTCTCGGCACAGGCAAGGAAGAACCGAACACCGAAGTCCACGACAGGGGGCGCGAGATGAACACGCTGCACGGTATGAGCACCACCGCAGTGGTCACGCGTCTGCACGACGTGAACCGGGGTTCGGAGAAGTCCGGTGCCGGTGCGGGCACCGCTCCGCTCGGGGGAGGGCGGAGTTGCGCCCGCGGCGCCGGGCGTCAGCACACCGCGTACATGACGGTGGTCGACGCACATACGGGGGCGGGCACCACGGGGGCTCACGGGGGAGCCGCGTACAGGGAGGACTCGGGGGAGCGGCGTTCGTCCAGCGAGGCGGAGTTCACCGCCTACGTCGAGGAGCGCCGCGCCTCCCTGTACGCCACCGCCTACCACCTGACCGGTGACCGGTTCGAGGCCGAGGACCTGTTGCAGAGCGCGCTGTTCTCGACGTACCGGGCGTGGGACCGGATCAGCGACAAGGCGGCGGTCGGCGGATACCTCCGCCGCACCATGACCAATCTGCACATCAGCGCCTGGCGGCGCCGCAAGCTCAACGAGTACCCGACCGAGGAACTGCCGGAGACGCCCGCCGACACGGACGCGATGCGCGGCACCGAACTGCGCGCGGTCCTGTGGCAGGCGCTGGCCCGGCTGCCCGAACTCCAGCGCACCATGCTGGTCCTGCGCTACTACGAGGGCCGTACGGATCCGGAGATCGCGGACATACTCGGCATCAGTGTCGGCACGGTCAAGTCCAGCATCTGGCGTTCGCTGCGCCGGCTGCGTGAGGACGAGGTCCTCAGCTTCGGCCGTGACGAGGAGAGCGCCTTCGGCGAACTGGTCGCCTGAAGGCTGGGGGACACGGGGGTCCCGAGGGGGTGCACGGGGGTCACGGGGGAGATCACGGGGGATGAGCGGGACTGGAGGGCCGGGGGGTCTGTCCAGTCCCGCTTTCCCGTGTGTCCGTGCGGTCCCGTCCGCCCGCGGGTCCGTCCGGCTCCGCCCGCCCGTACGTCCTTCCGGTTCCGCTTCCCGTGGGCGCGGTGGCCGCGCCGGATGCCGGGCCGCCGCGGCTACGCCGGTGTCTGCGTCTGGTTCTCCGGCCGCGTCCGCGGGTGTGCTCCCGCCGCGGGCCGGGGCCGCCGGGCCGTCACCGCGACGGCCAGCCGCCTCAGTGCCTCGTCCCGGTCGCAGGCGTGGGCGCCCAGTGACACCTGACGGGCGACGATCGACTGCTCCCTGCGCATCAGCCGGACGCCGCGGCGCACCAGGAAGGGCACCGACTTGCGGCCCTCCTTCAGGTCCCGCAGGAAGCGGCGGCGGAACGTGGTGAGCGGACCGCGGCTCAGGCACAGCGCGTCGGCGAGCAGACCGAGTTCACGGCAGCGCGCGACGATCTCGGCCGCGAAGATGCCCTCCGCCACGAACAGCGGGGTGCGGCCGATGTGCAGCGCCGTCTCGCCGGTGCGGGCGCTGCGCGCGATGTCGTACTCCGGGACGGTCGTCGACCCCGTGGCGCACAGCCGGGCGATGGCCTCGACGGCGACGTCCGCGTCCCAGGACAGCGGATGGTCCCAGTCGATGTCCGAACTCCCCGCCACCAGGGGCAGCGTCGGGTCGTCGCCCTCCTTGTAGAAGTCGTCGAGGCGCAGCACGGGCAGTCCGGAGCGGGCGGCGACGAGGGACTTGCCCGAGCCGGAGGGGCCGCACAGCAGCACGACGCGGGCGGGGGACGGGGGATGAATGCTCACGGAACACCAGTTTGACGTAAGACCGGGCTCTTGCCGACCCCGCGGGTCGGCTTTGGAGCACACGCCACACCTCAACTACCCTATGTGTCGAAATTGTTACTCTTTGCACTCATAAGGTGGCATCAGTGATGGCCGGACGCACCTCCTCCCAGCACCCCACGGCGCAGCGCGCCCTGATCGCCCTCGCGACCGCCTCGGCAGCCCTGGGCGCGGGCGCGGCGACGGCGGCCGCGGCCACCGACCCGGCCGTGGACCTGCCGCACCGGCCCGCTTCGCTCGGCCGCCTCGACCCGCAGGCGGGCTTGGCGGGCGTCACCGGCTCGGTCCCCTACGTCACCGGACCGGTCACCGCGCTCAAGCCCAACCCCCTCGCGGGCACCGGCGTCGATCCCCTCGACAACGGCGTCGGCACCCAGCTCGCCGACTTCAAGCCGCTGAACAGCCAGGCCCTGACCCGGCCCGTGGCACAGGCGGAGTCGGTCGGTGAGATGCCGGTGGTGGGGCCGGCGGCGAGGCTGGTCGAGGGCGCGCAGCGCTGAGGTCCGTCCGGCGGTGTACCGGGCGCCGGTCCCGTCCTGCGCACGCCGGGGAAGGGACCGGCCGCCCGGTGCCGCTGTGCTCAGCCGGTGACCGTCACGACGCCCGAGGCCGTCACGTCCGGGCCCGTGCCGTCCGCCGGGGCGGCGGTCAGCCGCCAGGTGTAGCCACCGGCCGCCGCCGGGGCGCCGGACCCGTCCGTGCCGTCCCAGGTGACCCGTACCGCGCTGCGGGTGCCCTCGTCCGTCCAGGTGCGGACGGTCTCGCCGGTCGCGCGGCGGGTGAGCGTCACCTGCCAGGAGGCCGCGGGCTTGGAGAGCCACCAGGTGGCGGACCACGCGCCGGTCGTGGTGCCGGGCGCGGCGGTGCGGGCGACGCGCAGCGCGGAGACGTCGTGCTGCGGCGCGGTGACGTGGACGGTGTCGTCCGCGTCGACCCAGGCGAGTTTGCCCGCGCCCGGGTCGACGGCCCAGGTGGTGCCGCGCCCGTCGCCGTCCGCGGGCTGCTTCAGGCCCGTGACGGTGCCCAGGTCGGCGGTGGCGCCGTCCGTGCCCAGGCCGGTGAGGCGCAGTTCGCCGGACGCCTCGCGATGCGCCAGGAAACGGTCGCCCAGCAGGACGCCGGACGCCGGGGCGGGGAAGGTCTGCCCGGTCGCCAGATCGCGTACGCCCGCCGTGTGCTGCGCGGCGCAGCTCCAGTACAGCAGGGTGCCGCCGAGTTGCAGTTCGTCCGGGACGCAGGCGCTGCCGAGGTCGACGGTGTCGAGGAGGCTGCCGGAGCGTACGTTGATGACTTTCACCGTGCCGGGCTGGTTCAGCGCCGGCTTGAGTAGCCGCTTCTGGTCCAGCACGGCGGCCTGCGCCGGCTGCTCGCGGACGATCAGGTCACGGGCGGTGTCCACGACGTACTGCTCCCCGTTCGCCTCGTAGAGCACGAACTCCGGTGCCGCGTCCAGGATCCGGCCGTTGTGGCCCGGCAGCGGGAAGCTGTCCGCCGGGTGGTCCGGGTCGTCGCCGGTCACCAGCGCGTCGGTGCCCGTGCCGGGGTCGGTGACCAGCCGGGCCGGCCCCTCGTCGGGGCCGTCGGCGAAGCGGCCGGCCGCCAGGCCCGGGAAGGCCGCGAGCGCCGGGCCGTCCGCCGGGTCCGGTCCGGTGCCGATGTCCTTGCCGTTCAACGTCCGCGTTCCGGCGAGGGAGTTGACGTACCGCAGCGTTCCCCGGTCGAGGCTCAGCGCCTCGGTCGTGCCGTCCGCCGTCTTGACGTCCGCCACCTGGCGCAGCGGCAGGCCGGCGACGAGTCCGAGGCCGTCCACGCTGAACAGGTGCACGGCGCGGCTGCCGTCGGCGTCCCTGCCGAGCGCGACCAGCGAACCCTTGCCCTCACTGCGCAGGAACACCTGCTGGACGTCGCTCAGCAGCGTCCGCTCGGTGTCCGCCCCGGCGAACGGCGTCAGGTGCAGCGGGCCGCCGTCGCCCTCGTACCAGAGCACGTTGTCGCCCACCACGAAGGCGGTGACCCGGCTGTCCGGGGTCCGGGTGGCGAGCGGTACGACGCGCGGGGCGGCCGTGCTGCCCAGCGGCATGACCCGCACGCCCGGCTGGTCGCCGCGGGAGAACCAGCTGACCGTGGTCTGCGTGATGCGGAAACTGCTCGCCTCGCCGGTCACGGGCAGCGGGGTGACCGCGCCGTTGTACGCGGTGAGGATGCCGTAGCCCGGGGTGCCGTCGGCGGTGCGGTAGCCGATGACGAGCTGGTTGTAGTAGGCGCCGAGCAGTTCGGGCTCGGCGCCGGTGGTGGCCCCGGCGGGCAGCTTGACGACGGGGTCGCTCGCCGGGCTCCCGCCGCGTGCCACGCGCAACTGGTACGTGCCGTCGCCCTGATCGACGGTGGCCAGTACCCAGCCGTTCGCGACGCGCGGGTTCAGGTAGCCGGCGGGCAGGCTGATGGTGCTGGTGAAGGCGGGGTCCTCGATGCCGATCCGCACGAGGTCCGTGCCGCCGTCCGCGCGCGGCGCCAGGTAGCCGGCGCGGTTGTACTCGTCGTGGGTGGGCACGATGGCGTCCTGCGGTACGCCGTCGAGGGCGGGGACGGACTTGGTGGTGCGGTTGTACGTCGTCGTCCAGAGGTAGCTGCCGCCCTCGCGGTGCAGGACGCCCTGGCTGCCGGTCGCCAGTACCGTCTCGGGACCGTCGCCGTAGGCGTCGGGCGCGGGTATCAGCACCTCGGCCGCGTCGGCCGCGTGCGCCGTCACCGGCAGGACGGTGGTGAGCGTGGCGGCGAGGACGGCGGCGACGGCGGTGGCGGTGGCCGTACGGTGAGTGCGCCGGGTACGGCCGTTCGTGCGCAGGTGATGGAACACCTGACCCCCCAAGTGTTGACCGTTGGCATGCACTTTGCGATGCAAACCCGGGCAACGATACGCGGATATGGGGGAGTTGTGTGTGTGGCATGTATTAATCGTGGAGTCGGTGTCGCTGTCTCCGTCGGCGTCGTCTCGGTGTCCGGCCGGGGCGGTGGGACGGGGCGGCCGTACGGAGGAGAGCCGCGCCTCCCCCGGGCGGAGGGGAGACGCGGCGCTCGGTCATGGGGTGCGGGCGGCGGTCAGTACGACGAGCCCGACGCGCCCAGCGAACCCGTCGGATGCCAGACCGTCTTCGTCTCCAGGAACGCCGTCAGGCGGTCGGTGCCCGGGGTCGCCGACCAGTCGTCCACAGACTGTGGACGCAGGACGCGCTTCAGGTTGTCCGCCGCCGCGATCTCCAGCTCCTTCGCCAGGTCGGTGTCCGCGCCGGCCAGGTCGATCGCGTTGACGTCCTGGTGCGCGGCCAGCGGCGCCGCGATCTCCGCCGTACGGCCGGAGAGCACGTTGACGACGCCGCCGGGCACGTCCGAGGTGGCCAGCACCTCGGCGAGGGAGAGCGCCGGGAGGGGGGACCGCTCGCTCGCCACGACCACCGCGGTGTTGCCGGTCGCGATCACCGGGGCGAGCACCGACACCAGACCGAGGAAGGACGACTCCTGCGGGGCCAGCACGGCGACCACGCCCGTCGGCTCCGGCGAGGAGAGGTTGAAGAACGGGCCCGCGACCGGGTTCCCGCCGCCCACCACCTGGGCGATCTTGTCGGTCCAGCCCGCGTACCAGACCCAGCGGTCGATCGTCGCGTCCACCTGCGTGGCGGCCCGCGCCGGCGACAGGCCCTCCGCGTCGGCGACCTCGCGCACGAACTGCTCGCGGCGGCCCTCCAGCATCTCCGCGACGCGGTAGAGGACCTGGCCCCGGTTGTACGCGGTCGCGCCGGACCACCCGCCGAACGCCTTGCGCGCGGCCACCACCGCGTCCCGGGCGTCCTTGCGGGAGGCCAGGGGCGCGTTCGCCAGCCACTCGCCCTTCCCCGCCGCGTCCGCGGCTGATGCTCCTGCTGTCACCTCGTACACCCGGCCGCTCTCGGAACGCGGGAACTTGCCGCCCACGTACAGCTTGTAGGTCTTGAAGACGCTGAGACGGTTGCTGGGACGGTCGTCGGGAAGCCGTGCGGCGGAGCCGCTCACGGACACGTGGTCAGACATCGAGGTACGCCTCCAGGCCGTGGCGACCGCCCTCGCGGCCGAAGCCCGACTCCTTGTAGCCGCCGAACGGCGAGGTCGGATCGAACTTGTTGAACGTGTTGGACCAGATCACCCCGGCCCGCAGCCGGTTCGCCACCGCCAGGATGCGGGAGCCCTTCTCCGTCCAGATGCCCGCCGACAGGCCGTACGGCGTGTTGTTGGCCTTGGCGACGGCCTCCTCCGGCGTGCGGAAGGTGAGCACCGACAGCACCGGCCCGAAGATCTCGTCGCGGGCGACGGTGTGCGCCTGGGTGACGTTCGTGAACAGCGTCGGGGCGAACCAGTAGCCGGCGGACGGCAGGTCGCAGGCCGGGGACCAGCGTTCGGCGCCCTCCGCCTCGCCCTGCTCGACGAGCGCGGTGATCCGGGCGAGCTGCTCGGCGGAGTTGATCGCGCCGATGTCGGTGTTCTTGTCCAGGGGGTCGCCGAGGCGCAGCGTGGCGAGCCTGCGCTTGAGCGAGTCCAGCAGCTCGTCGTGGATCGACTCCTGGACCAGCAGCCGCGAGCCCGCGCAGCAGACCTGGCCCTGGTTGAAGAAGATGCCGGTCACGATGCCCTCGACCGCCTGGTCGATCGGGGCGTCGTCGAAGACGATGTTGGCGCCCTTGCCGCCGAGTTCGAGGGTGAGCTTCTTGCGGGTGCCCGCGACCGTGCGGGCGATCGCCTTGCCGACGGCCGTGGAACCGGTGAAGGCGACCTTGTCGACGCCCGGGTGCGCGACGAGCGCGGCGCCGGTCCTGCCGTCACCGGTCACGATGTTCACGACACCCCTGGGCAGGCCCGCCTGGCGGCAGATGTCCGCGAAGAAGAGGGCGGACAACGGCGTCGTCTCGGCCGGCTTCAGGACCACCGTGTTGCCGGTCGCGAGCGCCGGGGCGATCTTCCACGCCAGCATCAGCAGCGGGAAGTTCCAGGGGATGACCTGGCCGGCCACGCCCAGCGGCCGCGGCGACGGGCCGAAACCGGCGTGGTCCAGCTTGTCCGCCCAGCCCGCGTAGTAGAAGAAGTGCGCGGCCACCAGCGGCAGGTCGGCGTCCCTCGTCTCCCTGATGGGCTTGCCGTTGTCCAGCGTCTCCAGGACGGCGAGTTCGCGGCTGCGCTCCTGGATGATCCGGGCGATGCGGAAGAGGTACTTGGCGCGCTCGGCGCCGGGCAGCGCCGACCACGTCTCGAACGCCTTCCGGGCGGCGCCGACCGCGCGGTCGACGTCCTCCGCGGTGGCCTGCGTGTACTCGGAGAGCACTTCCTCGGTGGCCGGGGAGACCGTCTTGACCAGGTCGCCGCCCGAGCCGTCGACGAACTCCCCGTCGATGAAGAGGCCGTACGACGGGGCGATGTCGACGATCGCGCGCGACTCGGGCGCGGGTGCGTACTCGAATGCCATGAGTCAGTCCACCGTTACGTAGTCGGGGCCGGAGTAGCGGCCGGTGGCCAGCTTCTGACGCTGCATCAGCAGGTCGTTCAGGAGCGAGGAGGCACCGAAGCGGAACCAGTGGTTGTCCAGCCAGTCCGGGCCGGCCGTCTCGTTGACCAGGACGAGGAACTTGATCGCGTCCTTGCTGGTGCGGATGCCGCCGGCGGGCTTCACGCCGACCTGCACGCCGGTCTGGGCGCGGAAGTCGCGCACCGCCTGGAGCATCAGCAGGGTGTTCGCGGGCGTGGCGTTGACGGCGACCTTGCCCGTGGAGGTCTTGATGAAGTCGGCGCCCGCGAGCATGCCGAGCCAGGAGGCGCGCCGGATGTTGTCGTACGTGGCCAGCTCGCCCGTCTCGAAGATGACCTTCAGGCGGGCGTGCGCGCCGCAGGACTCCTTCACGGCGACGATCTCGTCGTACACCTTCAGATACCGGCCGGCGAGGAACGCGCCGCGGTCGATGACCATGTCGATCTCGTCGGCACCCGCGGCGACGGCCTCGCGCACGTCGGCCAGCTTGACCTCCAGCGCGGCACGGCCGGCCGGGAAGGCGGTGGCGACCGAGGCGACCTTGACGCCGGAGCCCGCGACGGCCTCCTTGGCGACGGCGGCCATGTCGGGGTAGACGCAGACGGCCGCGGTCGTCGGGGCCGTACGGTCCGTCGGGTCCGGGTGGACCGCCTTGGCGCCGAGCGCCCGGACCTTGCCCGGGGTGTCCGCGCCTTCCAGCGTCGTCAGGTCGACCATCGAGATGGCGAGGTCGAGGGCGTACGCTTTCGCGGTGGTCTTGATGGAACGGGTGCCGAGCGAGGCGGCGCGCGCCTCCAGGCCGACCGCGTCGACGCCGGGCAGCCCGTGCAGGAAGCGGCGCAGCGAGCTGTCGGACGCGGTGACGTCGGCGAGAGCGTGGGCCGCTGGTGCGGGATCAGTGGTGGGCATGGTCACCAGACGAGCATATCTACGCGCGTAGCGGCTGTACAGCCCCGTAATGGGGGCGGATGCGGGGGACCGGCCGCCGCCGGACAGGGCCCGGGGCGGCTGTTCCGCGGGTCTCCCGTCCCGTTTCGCCTCGCGGACCACCCCCCTTCCGGTCCACGGCCCCGGGTCCGATCCGATGCCGCGGGGAGGGCCGCGGGCGGCGTCGTGCAGAATCGGGACCATGACGACCCCGGACCACCCGTCTTCCGTGCCACAGCCCCCGGTGCCCACCGCCAAGGACCGGGTGTACCGGTCGCCCGCCGCGCTCACCGGCGGGGTGCTGCTGCTCGCCCTCGTCCTGTGGCTCGGCTTCGACGCACTGTTCACCGGGCACGGCCGGGCCCCGTGGCTGGCCCTCGCCGCGATGATCCTCCTCGTGCCGCTGGTGGCTGCCTTCACCCTGCGCCCGGCCGTGTTCGAGGGTGAGGACCGGCTGCGGGTGCGCAACCCGTTCCGGGTGATCACCCTGCCCTGGGGCGAGATCGCCGGCCTGCGCTCCGGCTACTCGAACGAGGTCGTCGCCCAGTCCGGTGCCAAGTACCAGCTGTGGGCCATCCCCGTCTCGCTGCGGGCCCGTAAGAAGGCCGTCCGGCGGCAGGCGCGGGCCGAGACGGCGGCGCGTCCCGGCGGCCGGTCCGGCGGGTCGGGCGAGTCCGGCACGTCCGGCCGCGGCCGGGCGGGCACGGTGGCCGGTGCGGGCCGCGGCGCGGCCTTCGGCTTCGGCGGCGGCCAGGCGGACGGCGCCGAGCCGTCCGGTCCGGTGCGGGCGGAGACCGACCAGATCATGGACCACCTGCGCGAGACGCTGGAGCGCCGCCGGCCGGAGCAGGCCGCCCAGGGCGAGGTCACGGTGCGCTGGGCGTACGAGGTCGCGGGTCCGGCGGTGGCCGGGGCGGTCCTGCTGGCGATCCTGCTCGCCATGGGCTGACCCGGGGCGGTCGCTCCATGCGCGGCCGGGGGCCGTCGGCCGTCCGCGCGGCAACGTTGTCCCGACGCCTCGGTGAGCGCTTTCCCCGTGTCTTTCCTAGGGGTTGCCAAGGGGATACATCCGGATGAAGCGTGGCCGCGGCCGTCAGTTTTGTCCGCGCGCTCGTACTCCTGTCTCAGTAGATTGCATCTGTCGCCCATAACGCCGTACCTGCGGGTTTTACTCTTCTATTGGGCGGCGGGGGTGGGGACATGGAGCGGTCCGGAGAGACGGCGAGACCCGCCGTCGCCGCGGCGGGAATGAGATGTCAGGTCGACATCGACGGTCAGGGCAGATTCGGCTGGCGTCTGGTGGCGCCCAACGGGCGGTCGGTGGCGGTGTCGCTCACCTGGCACGACACCCACGCCCGGTGTCGCGCCGCGTTACACCGGCTGTGCACGTGCCACGCCGACATGGGCGGTGGTGTGCAGCACAGCTCCGACGGCGGCGGCTGGGTGTGGGCCGTGTGGGACCAGTCGGGCCGGCATCTCGCCGGTTCGGCGCGTACCTACGAACGGCACGCCACGTGCCGTGCCTCCTACGACCGCTTCCGCGCCCTGCTGGTGGAACTGGCTGTGGCGGGGCCCGAATTGTGGGGGGAGTAGCCCGCCCGCCGGGACGCGGCGGTGCGCCGCCCGGATGAGCGGGCCTGCCGATGGACCGGTGTTGCGGCATTCCCGTGTTGCGGCATTCCCGTGTACCGGCATTCCTGTGTACCGGCGTTCCCGCGTACCGGCGTACCGGCAGGCCCCGCGACGGGCCCTGGCTGAGCCGACGCACCGGCCCGGCCCGGTACCGGCCGCCCGGACCCCCGTACCGCTCGCGTGGGCGGTCCGTGCGGGGCTGCCGGCGCGGGCGGAGTCCGGGTGCCGGACGGTGGCCGTGCGGCGCCCGTGTCCCAACCGGCCCTGTTCGGGCGCCGGTTGAGGGTGGGTGGGGCGCGGCGGAGGGTGCCGGATGTTGCCCTTAAGGGGGCTGTAGTTAACCTCTCGGGATGCGCATGTCAATGGGCCGACCGCAGCGTCGGGGGCGTGCCCATGTTGAAGAGACAGCCCCTGCCCGCGTCCGCGGGGGCCGATGACGTACCGAGACGCCTGTACGCCGACCCCGGCCTGCCCGACCGGATCTTCCGCTGGGTGCTGCGCTTTGGCGGTGGCTTCGTGCTGGCCGTCATGCTGCTCGTGGGCGGCTTCCTGCTCTACCGGGCCTGGCTGGCGCTGGACAAGGCCGGCCTGTCGTTCCTGACCACCGCGCAGTGGGCGCCGGACGCCGGACGGTTCGGCATCGCGGCTGTGCTCGTCGGCACCGTGCTGATCGCCGTCGTCGCCGTGCTGGTGGCCGTGCCGCTGGCCACCGGTGCGGCGCTGTACATCGCCGAGTACGCACCGCCGCGGCTGCGCCAGACGCTGATCAGCGTCGTCGACCTGATGGCCGCGGTGCCGTCGGTGGTCTACGGCCTGTGGGGCGCGTTCTTCCTCCAGGACAAGGTCCTGCCCACCGCCCGCTGGATCTCCGCGTACTTCGGCTGGATCCCCGTCTTCCATGTGAACGGGGCCGAGCCGGACGATCCGCTGGCATCCCCGAGCGTCTACACCTCCTCGACCTTCATCGCGGGACTGGTCGTCGGCATGATGATCGCCCCGATCGTCTGCTCGATCATGCGGGAGGTCTTCTCCCAGGCGCCCGCCGGTGAACGCGAGGGTGCCTACGCGCTCGGCGCGACCCGCTGGGGCATGATCCGCAGCGTGGTGCTGCCCTTCGGGCGCGGCGGAATGATCGGCGGCACGATGCTCGGGCTCGGCCGCGCGCTCGGCGAGACGATCGCCGTCTACATGATCATCTCGCTGACCTTCGACATCCAGTGGCACGTCCTCCAGGCCGGCACCAGCTCGGTCTCCTCACTGATCGCCCTGCGCTACGGCGAGGCGAGCGAGTTCAGCATGTCCGCCCTGATGGCGGCCGGTTTCACGCTGTTCGTCATGACGCTGATCGTCAACTTCGTGGCCTCGACCATCGTCGCCCGCTCCCGTTCGGGCGCGGCGAGCGACGCCTGATGCCGCGGCTCCTTCTCCCGCACCGCCAACCCCCCACGGCGCGCCCGCAGTCCCTTACGCCACACAGGAATGAGCGACCATGACCGTTGCCCCTGAAGCGCCCGGTGCGCGTCAGGCGACCGGCCGCCCGCGGACCACGCTGCCGGGTCCGGCCCGCAGCGCCGAACCCGGCGGGGAGCGCCGTCGTGTCCTGACGCAGCTGCGTGCCACCGACACCTACGCGATGGTCGGCGCCGTCGGCGCCGCGCTGTCACTGACCTGGCTGCTGTTCGCCTGGCTGCTGCCGTTCAACGGCGTGGTCGGCTTCGTCGTCATGGCGTACGGCTTCTTCCTCCTGATCTACGCCCTGGTGGTCTCCTTCGACGAGGACGGGCCCGCCATCGTCGACCGGATCGCGGCGGCGGTCGTGCGGTCGCTGGGCTTGCTGCTCGTGGCGATCCTCGCGTTCGTGGTGTTCTACGCGCTCGTCGAGGGCCGCAAGGCGCTCGTGCACCTGAACTTCTTCACCGAGGACATGAAGCTGGCCGGCCCGCTGGAGCCGCTCGGCGTGGGCGGGGCGCTGCACGCGGCGGCCGGCACCCTGATCATGATCACGATCGCGCTGGTCATCACAGTGCCGGTCGGACTGGTCTGCGCGGTGTTCCTGAGCGAGGTGCCCGGTCCGTTCGCCCGGTTCGTGCGCACCATCGTCGAGGCGATGACCGCGCTGCCGTCGATCGTCGCCGGCCTGTTCATCTACGCGACCGCGATCCTGGGTCTGGGCCTGGACCAGTCCGGCCTCGCCGCCGCCCTGGCCCTCTCGGTGATGATGCTGCCGATCATCATCCGGGCCGCCGACGTCATCATCCGGCTGGTGCCCGGCACCCTGCGCGAGGCCAGCTACGCGATGGGCACGAGCCGCTGGCGCACGGTCTGGCACGTGGTGCTGCCGACCTGCCGCTCCGGCCTGACCACCTCCGTGATCCTCGGTACCGCACGCGGCATCGGCGAGACCTCCCCGGTGCTGCTGACCGCGGGCTTCACGAACGAACTCAACCTCGATCCGCTGCACGGCCCGATGGTCTCCCTGCCGCTCGCCACCTTCGAGTTCGTCAAGTCGCCCGAGCCGACGATGATCTCGCGCGGCTTCGGCACGGCGGCCCTGCTGCTGGCGTTGGTACTGCTGCTGTTCGTCGCGGCCCGCGTCATCGGCGGCCGCGGACCGGGCCGGCTGTCCCGCCGTCAGGAACACCGGCGCGTACTCGCCTCGCGGCGTGACGCGCGTCGATTCGCCGAACGCCCGGCGCCCCCCGCACCCACCCCGCACTCCGTCCTCCGTACCGAACCCGGGAGTTCGTCGTGAAACCCGCCACTCGTTTCCGTCTGGCGGCCACCGTGCTGTCATTGCTGTGCGCCCTGCTGGCCGTCCAGACGCCGTCCGCCGGCGCGGCCACCTACGCCAAGATCACCGGCTCCGGTTCGACCTGGAGTTCCAACGCTCTCCAGCAATGGATCACCAACGTCAAGGCCAACTACGGCCTGACGGTCAACTTCTCGGCCAACGGCTCCTCGCCGGGCCGTGAGCAGTTCAAGAACAACACCACCGACTTCGCGGTCTCCGAGATCCCCTACGGCCTCAAGGAGCAGGGCGTCACGGAAGTGCCGCCGAGGCGTGGCTACGCCTACATGCCGATCGTGGCCGGTGGTACGGCGTTCATGTACAACCTCAAGATCAACGGCAAGATGGTCACCAACCTGCGGCTGTCCGGTGACGTCATCACCAAGATCTTCACCGGCAGGATCACCCGCTGGAACGACCGGGCGATCGCCGCGGACAATCCGGGCCTGAACCTGCCGCCCACGCCGGTCGTACCGGTGGTCCGCTCCGACGGTTCCGGTACCAGCGCCCAGTTCACCATGTGGATGTCCAAGGAGTACCCGGACCTGTGGGGCGACTACTGCTCCCGCACCGGCCGTGGCAGCGGCAACTGCGGCATGACCTCCAACTACCCGCTGCTAGGCGGGTCCGCGATGATCTCCAAGGCCAGTTCGCTCAACGTCGCCGGCTTCGTCCGCCAGGCGTCCGGCGAGGGCGCGATCACCTACGTCGAGTACTCCTACGCCAGGAACGCCAACTTCCCGGTGGCCAAGGTGCTCAACAAGGCCGACTACTACGTCGAGCCGACCGCCTCCAGTGTCGCGGTCGCCCTGACCAAGGCGGAGATCAACGAGGACTCGCGCTCCGTCAACTACCTGACGCAGAAGCTCGACAACGTCTACACCTACGGCGATCCCCGTACCTACCCGCTGTCCAGCTACAGCTACATGATCCTGCCGACGAAGGAGGAGGCCGGCTTCACCAAGGCCAAGGGCAACTCCCTCGGCACGTTCGGCCGTTACTTCCTGTGCGACGGCCAGCAGCAGGCGGACCGGCTGGGCTATTCACCGCTGCCGAAGAACCTCGTCGAGGCGGGCTTCGACCAGCTCCGCAAGGTGCCGGGCGCGCCCACCGCCTCCATCAACATCAACGACTGCCGCAACCCCACCTTCTCGGGCGGCGTCAACACCCTGATCAAGAACGCCCCCTACCCCAAGAGCTGCGACAAGAAGGGGTCCACCCAGTGCACCACCGGTACCGCGGGCGCCGCGGGCACCGACACCCCGGTGAAGCCGGGCGCGCAGGGCGGTAACGACTCGGGCGGCTCCGGCTCGTCGTCCGGCGGCTCGTCCTCCGGCGGTTCCTCCGCCACGGGCGGCAGCACCGGCGGTACGGACGCCAACGGCGACGGGAAGCCGGACAGCACCGCGAGCGCCGCGGCTGCCGCCGGCACCTCCGGTGGCGTCATCGACCCCGACACCGGCCAAGTCGTCAGCGGCGACGGGACCGGCACCGGCGACACGTCCGTCGCCGCCAACCCGGTGAGCCTCGCCTCCGACAACGCCCTCGGGATGCGCGGCGCCCTGATGGCCCTGTCGGCCGTACTGCTCGTCGCGGTGGTCGTGGGACCACCGCTCACCGCGCGGGTGCTGGCAGCACGTTCGCGCCGCAAGGGAGAGCTGTGATGAGACGGTTGACGATACGGACAGCTCCCGTGCGGCGGCGGGTGAACGCGGGCGTCGTCTGCCTGCTGTCCGCGCTGCTGCTCGCGGTGCTGCCGCTGCCCAGGGGCGCGGAGCAGGCACAGGCGGCCACCACCGGGTCCTCGGCGGTGACCAAGAGCGGGACCAAGGGGAAGTACGACGACTTCTCCCGTCTCAAGGTCACGGTGCATCAGACGAAGGGCCTGACCTGGCAGGGCGTCAAGGTGTCGTGGACAGGTGGGGCGCCCGCGCCGAAGAGCGCCCAGAAGGTGAACTTCCTGCAGTTCATGCAGTGCTGGGGCGACGATCCGGCGAAGGGCCCGGACCGGACGCAGTGCGAGTTCGGGCAGGAGAAAGGGACGCCGCCGGGCTCCCTGCGACTGGCCTCGGCCACGACCGACCCCGAGGAGTCGGACAGTCTCCCGCAGGATTCCGCCGGTGCGGGTTCCTTCGTGCCCTTCCGGCCGGTCTCGGGGGCCACGACCGCCGGGGCGTACGACACCACCTACTTCAGCTCCGAGAACACCAATTCCGTCTCGTGGATCCCCAACGACGGCAACGGATCGGGCGAGATGGTCTTCGAGCTGCGGTCCGCGGGCGAGTCCGAGTACCTGGGCTGCGGGGCGCGCAGGAACGCGAACGGTGAGATCGAGCCCTGCTGGCTGGTCGTGGTGCCCAGGGGCGAGTACGAGCCGGACGGCTCCTCGGCGGCCAACAAGGCGACCGTCACCTCGGCGCTCAGCCAGTCGAACTGGGACAGGCGGATCGTCTTCCGTCTCGATTTCCAGCCGATCGAGCAGAACTGTGCCGCGGACCAGTCGGAGCGCCCGATCACGGGCTCCGAACTGGCGACCGACGCGGTCACCTCGTGGCAGAGCCAACTGTGCAAGACCGGAGACAGCAGGTTCACCTACGCCACCCAGGGTGAGCCGCAGGCACGTGACGCCATCACGACACCGGGCGCCGGGGGCCTCGCCATGACGGTGAATCCCGTCGAGGCGGCCGAGGGCGGGGTCCAAGTGGTGCACGCACCTGCCGCGATCACCGGCGTGACGATCGGCTTCGTCTGGATGTTCGAGAAGTCGACCTTCGAGTACGTACCGCTGAAAAAGCTGAAACTCAACCAGAGACTGCTGGCCAAGGTACTCACCCAGTCCTACGCCAGTAGCCTGCTCCCCCGGATCGAAGGAAAGCCCGACTACCTGTCCGGAAATCCGGGTTATATCGGAGGGGATCCGGAATTCAGGAAGCTCAACCCCGATTTCGTGGGGGATGATTACCAATCGCCGATCGGTCTGGTCGTCAGCGATGACAACACCGACTCGGCCAGCATGCTCTGGAATTACATTCTGGCGGACCCGGACGCGAGGAAGTTCCTCGAAGGGCAGAAGGACCCCTGGGGCATGAAGGTCAACCCCGCCTACCTCGCGGACGGGGTGATCTCGGACTCCCTGGACTACTTCCCGAAGGCGGACCTCACGGCCACGGCCGTCCCCTGCAAGAACGGCGGTCCCCATGCCCCGAAGACACTGAACCGCAGCGGTCTTGACGTGGTTCCCTACGCGGACAGCATGCACAGTGCGGCGGTGGAGATCCGCCAAGGTGACATCGGCACCGCCTACGAGTGCATGGCCAACACGGCCACCGCCGGCCTGACGAAGCTCGGGCGGCCGTCCCCGGTCGACCAGCGCCAGATGGGCGTCGTGGACAACCCGTCCGCCGTGCGCTACCAGCTGGGCACCGCAGCTCTGCCGAACGCCGACGGAGACTACGTCCAGCCGACCAACGACTCGCTGCTCAAGGCGGTCGCCGAGATGCCCGACTCGGGCGTGACCGGTGTCAGGAAGGCCGATCCCGCCAAGATGAAGGACGGCGCCTATCCGCTGGCCGCCCTGGTGTACGCGGCGGCCCCGCTGGACCAGGCGAAGGACGCGCGCCAGGACTACGCGAGGGTGATCCGGTACGCGGCCGGCCAGGGCCAGACCCAGGGCGCCGAGCGGGGCCGGCTGCCCTACGGATACGCCCCGCTGACCACGGCGCTGCGCCGGCAGGCGGAGCAGGCCGCCGACCGGTTGGAGAAGGGCGTGCCGGACTCCGGCGGATCCTCCTCCGGCGGCACCGCCGGCGGGAGCGACGTCGGCGGCACCGGCAACGGCGCACCGGGCGGCGGCGGGGTGTCGGGCGGTGGCCTGGCCGGCGGTACCGGAGCCGGGTCGGCCGGCGCCGCGTCCGACGGCGGCGCGTCCGGCAGCGGCCGGCCCTCCCCCGTGCCGAGCGAGACCGACCCGGCCAAGCAGAACGTGGCCCAGTCCGGCGGACTCACGCCGTCGGAGGTGCTCGGGCTGATCCGCTGGGTGCTGCTCGGTGTCCTGATCGCGGGCGGTGTGGCGGCCCTCGCCGGCCCGGTCATGCTCCGGCTCTCCGCCCGTCGGGCGGCCGGCGGCGGCTGACCATTCCGCGGCATCCGGATTCCCCGGGGCGCAATCCGGTCCCGGGGAATCCGTACACCGTTCTGTGAATTCCCTTGGATTCGCCTAGGAAATGGTCTCGTAACCTGATGAGCGACTGGAATTGGTGGTTGCCGGTGCGGATCCATGGAAAGTTTTTAGCCGCCGGCCGACGGGCCGGTAAAAGCAATGAAATCCGGATTCCGCTTGACCGTCCCATGCTCGTAATCCGTTTCCACGGAGGAGAACAGAAGTGAACGTCAAGTCCCGTGCTTTCGCCGGTGCCGTCGTCGGTGCCGCCGCCCTGGGTCTCACCGTCATGGCCCCCGTCGCCTCGGCCGACCCGGCCCCCGGCGTCTACCGTGTGCTCGCCGGTGTCGGTTCCGACACGACGGAGGACGTCGTCAACGGCCTGGGCAACGACATCGACGGCGGCTCGCTGGTCGCGTCGTACGACGCGACCGGCTCGGCCAAGATCAAGACCCGCGCGACCGGCTGTGAGATCGACCGTCCGAACGGCTCGTCGAACGGCATCACCGCGCTGAACACCGCCATCGACAACAAGACCGGCTGCCTGGACTTCGCGCGCTCCTCGCGCGGTGTCGCCACCGCCGGCACGGACCTGACCTGGATCCCGTTCGCGTCGGACAAGCTGACGGTCGCGACCCGCGCGGACGGCCCGCTGGCCAACCTGAACGTCTCCACGGCCGACCTGCGTGCCATCTACGCGTGCACCAAGACCACGGTGACCGTGGGCGGCGTCGACCGCCCCGTGACCCCGCTGATCCCGCAGAGCGGTTCCGGTACCCGTAGCTTCTTCCTCACCCAGATCGGCAACCCGACCCTGGGTTCCTGCGTCCACGAGATGCAGGAGCACAACGGTGAGGCGCTCACCCAGGGCTCCGACATCGCCCCGTACTCGGTGGCGAAGTGGACCTCCCAGGTCAAGGGTCTGATCGACGACGTGCACGGTGACACCGTCCTGGGCACGATCGACGGCGGCCAGTACAGCCGTGACGTCTACAACGTGGTTCCGAGCGCCAAGCTGACCGACGCCACCATCGCCGCCACCTTCGTCGGCTCGGGCTCCAAGGTCTGCCAGGCCACGGCCACGATCACGAAGTTCGGCTTCGGCACCGTCTCCACCTGCGGCAACACGTCCCTCAAGGGCGAGAACTGATCACCGCGCAGTAACCCCGCACAACGGCCGGGCACCCAGTGGGTGCCCGGCCCGGCGGCGTATTCATCCGCAATCCAAACCCCCTGGGGGGATCACCACGTGAACCATCGTCCGGCACAACTCAGATCACCCGTGGCACTGCTGTCATGCTTCGCGCTGCTGTGCGCCACCCTGGCAGGGATCGTCGCCTTCGCGGGCAGGGCCAACGCCGCGGGGACCAGCCTCGGCTCGTTCACACTCAGCCCGGCCACGGGGAAGATCTCCGACACTCTCATGGCCACGTCCGCGACGTCGAGCACGGGCTGCCCGGACCCGACAAACGGACAGAGCGGGAACTCGCCCTGGCTCTTCGTTCTCGATCCGCAGAAGGCGGACAGCGGGACAGCTGTCGCCCAGGCCACGGCGAAGATACCGAACGGCGCGGACGCCTTCACCGTGAACCTCAAGTCGCCCTTCGAGCCGGCGAGCCTGGAGACGGCGCTGCGGAGCTATGTCACCGCACCGTCACTGGACGGCACATACACGCTGGCCTTGCTGTGCAGGGGTGGACTCGGCACTGCGGCCCAGTTCCTTGCCAAGGTCCGGGTCGCGGGCGATACGTGGACTCTGCTCCAGCAGCAGCCCACGACCGTAGCCCTGGACGCACCCGACGGCATCCCCGTCAACGGCGATCTCAAACTCACCGCGACGGTGGTACCGGCGGGCGCCCCGGGCTCGGTGGAGTTCAAGAAGGGTGACACCTCACTCGGAACCGCTCCGGTGACCGGCGGCAAGGCCGAACTCACCGTCAAGGCACCGGCCATCGGAGGCGCCTACACCTACACGGCCGTCTTCACGACCTCCGACCCCGATGCCTACACCGACGCGACGGGCAGTGATCCCGCGGGCATCACGTACCTCCTCACCGCCAAGGACGCAGGCGGCGCCCCCCTAGGGGACAAGCCGACCCTCGCCATCGGCCAGAGCGCGAAGATCACCATCCAGGGCTTCACCCCCGGGTCCACGGTCAAGGTGATCCAGGAGTCGTCCGACGCGCAGCTCCCGGACGCCACCGCCAACGCCGACGGAACGGTCGTCGACTACACGTTCACGGTTCCCGACCGCAGCATCCCAGGCGAAACGAACGTGTACTTCGCCGAAGGCGGCTCGGCCAACAACCGGGCGAGCTTCACCTTCGTCAGCACCGACGAAGCCTCCTCCCCGCCTCCGACCGACAACCCCGACCTCGACGTCACCGACGCCGACGGCAAGGCGCTCGCGGACAACCCCGACCTCGAACCCGGCCAGACCGTGAAGATCACCGCGCGCGGCTACACCGCGGACGCCACGGTCAAGGTCACCCTCGCCGACAGCGAGGCGACGTTCGACGACGCCAAGGCGAACGCCGCCGGGACCGTCGACACGTACGAGTTCACCGTCCCGAAGGACATCGCCGACGGCGACCACACGCTGACGCTCGCCGAGGACAAGACCGACGGGCACAGCCTCGACTTCGCCTTCACGACCGGTGCCGGCTCCAGCGAGTCGCCCGAGCCCAGCCCGTCCGCCACGGACACCAGCGGCACGGGCAGCGGCGGCACCGGCAGCGGCGGCGCGGACCCCGGCGGCCTGTCCGGCGGCGACAGCGGCGGTGGCGGTGGCGGTGGCTCCATGGCGTCCACCGGCGCCCAGGTCGGCGCGATCGGCCTGGCCTCGCTCGCGCTGCTCTCCGCGGGTTCGGCGCTCGTGCTCCACATGCGCCGCAAGGGCCTGCTGACCTTCGGCGGCGACACCCCGCAGCACCACTGACCGGCCGGGCGGTCCGGGGGCGCGCACCCGACGCGCCCCCGGGCCCGCCCGTCCGGCCGCCGTACGAGACCCCTCGTACGGACGTCGTTCGCAACACGCCGTACGAGACCCGTCGTAGGCAACACGCCGTACGAAACCCGTCGTACGGGACACGCCGGACGAGTGGCCTCGTACGAAGGAAACCGTCCCGCTTCGAGGAGCGCACCCCGTGACCACGCTCGCCCCGCCCCCGGCCGACGCGTCGGCGCCCACCGACGGCCCGCCCGCACCACCACCGCCCCCGACCGCCCGAGAGCCGCGCCAGGAAACCCCGCGGCCCCCCGCCCGCCCCGGGCTCGCACTCGCCGGGGCGGCCCTGTGCGTTCTCGCCGCCGTGCTCCTCGGCTTCGCCGCGAACCTGACGATCGTCGGCCACCTCCAGCACGCCCGTGACCAGCAGACGGCCTACGACGAACTGCGCAGAGAACTCGCCCTGGGCACCGCCCCGGTGGGCCAGCGCGACTACGAGGGCAAGCTCCTGAAGCCGGGTGCGCCCGTGGCGCTGCTGAAGATCCCGGCCCTCGGCCTCAACGAGGTCGTCGCGGAGGGCACCACCTCCGAGGTGCTGATGGCCGGACCGGGCCACCGCCGGGACACCCCGCTGCCCGGCCAGGCCGGCACATCGGTTGTCATGGGCCGCCAGTGGGCGTACGGCAGCCCCTTCCTCGACCTGCACAAGCTGCCCGTCGGATCCCGCATCGAGATCACCACCGGCCAGGGCAAGCCGGTCTACGAGGTCACGGGCGTCCGCCGGGCCGGCGACGAACTGCCCGCCCCGGTCACCGGGGGACGGGGACGGCTCACCCTCATCACCGCGACCGGAGCGCCGTACACGCCGAGCGGGGTGATCCGGGTCGACGCCAAGCTGATCACGCCGGTGCAGCCCAACCCGCCGCGTGACCTCCAGTCGGGCTGGATCGCCGATTCCGAGCAGGCGCTCGGCACCGACTCCGGCGCCTGGCTCGCCGTCTTCCTGTGGTCGCAGGGCCTGCTGATCGCCGCCCTGCTCGCGGTGTTCTCCTTCCGCGTCTGGGGCCGCTGGCAGACCTGGATCTGCGCGGGCCCGCTGCTGCTCGCCCTGGGCCTCGCGGACTCCCGGGCCATCACCGCACTCCTGCCGAACCTGCTCTGAACCACCGGACCCCGCACGGAAGGTGACACCAGGACATGTCCACCACCGAGAACCCCGACCTCGTCGACACCGCCGTCCAGCCGCCCGTCAGGGAGACCGCCGGAGACCGCCGCGCCACCGGCACCCTCTTCGCCGACGGTCCCGCCACCCTGCGGGCCGACTCCGTCTCCGCCTGGTTCGGCGACCACAAGGTCCTCGACCGGGTCTCGCTCACCATGCCCGCCCGCGAGGTCACCGCGCTCATCGGCCCCTCCGGCTGCGGCAAGTCGACCTTCCTGCGCATCCTCAACCGCATGCACGAACTGATCGGCACGGCCTCGCTGGCCGGCCGGGTGCTGCTCGACGAGGAGGACATCTACGACCGTGGGCGGCGCATCACCCACGCCCGCCGGCAGATCGGCATGGTCTTCCAGAAGCCCAACCCCTTCCCGGCCATGTCGATCTACGACAACGTGCTGGCAGGGCTCAAGCTCAACGCCATCAAGGCCACCCGTGACGGCAAGGACGACCTGGTCGAGGAGTGCCTCACCAAGGCGGGCCTGTGGAAGGAGGTCAGGGACCGGCTCCGCCAGCCGGGCGGTGCCCTCTCCGGCGGTCAGCAGCAGCGGCTGTGCATCGCCCGGTCGCTGGCGGTGCGCCCCCGGGTGCTGCTGATGGACGAGCCCTGCTCGGCCCTCGACCCGACCTCCACCCGGCGCATCGAGGAGACCATCGCGGAACTCAAGTCCGAGGTCACCATCGTCATCGTCACCCACAACATGCAGCAGGCCGCCCGCGTCTCGGACACCTGCGCCTTCTTCCTCGCCTCGCACGGCACGCCCGGCGTGATCGTCGAACACGGGGACACGGACGCGATGTTCAACGCCCCGCGGGACGAGCGGACCTCCGACTACGTGAACGGACGGTTCGGGTGACGGGCCCGCACCGTCGCACCTCCCGCACCCGGCGCCGTCCCGTCCTGCGTGCGCCGGCCGGGCTGCTCGCCGCCGTCCTGCTCGCGGCCTGCGGCCAGGGCGGCAGCCCGTCCGGGGTCCCGGCCGCGCGGGCGCAGGCCACCGGCGTCCCGCCGGGCCTCGCCGCCGATCCCTCCGGCGATGCCGACGAGCGGAGCGGGCCGGCCCCGGCCGCGCCCGCCACCGGGTCCGCGCCCGCCACGCGCCCGGCGCGTCCCACCGGTACCGCGCGCCCGCCCGCGCCGGACCCGGCCGGCCCCCGCACACCCCCGGTGCCGGCCCCCGCCGCCACCGGCCGGACCAAGGGCCCCGACCTCTCCCGGCCGCCCTCCCGGTCGCCGTCGCCGTCCACCGCCCCGAAGCGCGCCGCCGCCGGCCCGGCCCCGAAACCGGGCCGAGCCGTCCTGCGGATCGGCGACTGGTCCTCGTACGTCATGCGCGGCGGCCAGGACGAGGTGGACGCCTGCCGGGACGCCGTGCAGTGGACCGGACCGGAGATCGGCACCGAGGACGGGTACGAGATGAGCACCGTGGTGATCGTCGGCCACGACTACTGCAACGGCTTCGACCGCTTCGCCACCCTGCCGAAGGGCACCCGGATCACGCTCAGCACCGTCCACGGGACCTGGACCTACGAGGTGTACGCCAGCTACCTCACCCCCGGCCGGGGCGCCCCCGCCGCGGGCCTGTACTGGGGGGACCTGACCCTCCAGTCGTGCGTGGGGCCGGACACCGGTTTCAGCTACCTCGTACGTCTCTGAGCCCGCGGTGTCCGGCCGGCCGCGCCCGCGACCGGAGGAGTGGCGCGGGGACACCACCGTCACCTTCCACAGGTGTTCACCTCCGCTTGGTCTCTCGGAGTCCGCCAGGGGCCCTACCGCCGTCGCCCCCTGCCGAGGCACTAGCGTCGGGCACGCAACCGGAACCGACACGTCACCCCCCGCCGTACGCCTCCGGCCCCCCGAAGGCGCCCGTGAACCCACCACTCCCGACTCTCAGGAGTGGCTTCATGACCCGTCCGCTCACCAGGAACCTCCGCCGAACGGGCCAACGGCCGCGCACCCGGCGCGGCCTGCGCGGCGCGCGCCGTCGCCACCTGCGCCACGGTCGCCGCCGCCCTGCTCACCGCGGGTTCCCAGGCACCGGGGCCGGCCGCGGCGACCGGCGCGCGGCAGGACGAGGGCCCGAGCGTGCCCGGTGGATTCGTGGCCCCGGACGCCCCGCTGCCCAAGGTGCCCTCGCAGGGTGACGACTCCTACCACGTCGAACTGCCGCCGCTGAACGGCGCGCCGGGCGCCGAGAAGGCGTGGGACGGGCGGGCCGCCGATTCCTCGGCACAGCAGCGGGTCGCGGCCGAGGCCGGGCTGCCGGCCCCGGCACCCACCGGGACGACCGCCGAGCCCACCCCGACCGACACCACCGGCCCCGCGGCCTCCGAACGGAGCACCGGCACGCCGGCAGCGGGCTGAACGTCCGGGCCCCCGACCACGCGGACGGGGGCCCGGAACGCCGGAACGCCGAAGCCCTGGAACGCCGAAGCCCCGGGACGCCGGGACTCGGCCACCCGGGGGAAACCCGGGCCGTCGGCAACCCCAGCCGCGGCCCCGCCCCGCCCCCGCCGCGGATCAGGGTGCGCTCGGCCACACCAGCAGCATGTACGCGCCGCAGTACGCCGAGCCCGCCACGGCCGTCGCCAGCACCAGCGCCCGGTAGCGGTCGGAGGCCCGCGCCAGATGCACGGCCAGCGGCAGCAGCAGCGGGAAACCGGGCAGCAGGAAGCGGGCACGAGGGAAGTACACGCCGCCGCTGAACAGGACGATCACCAGCAGCACCCCGGTGAACACCAGCAGCGGCAGCGGCTGCCGGTCCCACACCGTCAGCGCGAACAGCACCACCGACACCAGCATCGTCAGGGTGACCACGATCAGGAACAGCTCCGGCCGCGACTGGTGGCTGAACAGCTCGCGCAGCCGGCGCAGGGTCTCGTGGCCGCCGTCCAAGTCGTTGTGCCACATCCGCTGCACGGCGAAGTAGCCGTCCCAGCGGCCGAGCCGCAGCCCCACCCAGCCGAGGTACGCGCACCAGCCGGCCGGAGCCAGCAGCGCGGCGGCCAGGGCCCGGCCCGAGAACCGGCGGCGCAACGAGAGCAGGGCGGCCACGGAGACCGCGGCGGCCAGCGCGATCCCGGTGGGCCGGGTCAGCCCGGCCAGACAGGCGCCCGCGGCGGCCCACAGCCAGCGCTCGTCGAGGATCGCGACCAGCGTCCACGCCGCGAAGGCCGTGAACAGCGACTCGGTGTACCCCATCCACTCCACCAGGCCGACCGGCAGCGCCGCCCACAGCGTGGTGAGCAGGAACCCGGCCGTCCGCCCGGCCAGCCGGTCACCGACGGCGAACACACCCCAGGCCGCGACCAGCGACGCCAGCACGGCGATCCCCAGCCCGGTGCTGGCCAGGCTGCCCGGCGTGACCACGGCGACGGCCCGCACCAGCAGCGGGTAGAGCGGGAAGAACGCCAGGTTGTTGTGGTCGAACGCGACGCCCAGCTCGTGTGTGTACCCGTGGCCGGCGATCCCCAGATACCAGCGGGAGTCCCACTCCGTCGCCAGCATCGGCCAGACGCCGCGCCCCCGCTCGTGCGCCCAGACGGCCAGGAACAGCAGCCCCGCGACGTGCACGGCGAGGAAGGCGGCCAGCGCCGGCGCCGCGCGCCGCAGCCCGCGCCACAGCGCCCGGGAGGGCGTGCCGGCCGGGACGGGGGGCCGCCGGGTGCCCGGGATGTGTCCGCTGGGGGCGGTTTCGGGGGCGGTCGAGGACACGCGGCGGCTCCAGTACTCGGCGGGCGGCGGTACGGTTCACCGTTCCCGCAGAGCGCGCCGGAGTGCGGCCGGTGCAGCAGCCGTAGCCCCGAAATCACCCTTTGGGGTGCCCCCCGCTCCCCGGCGCACCCCGAAAGGGACGACCGGTGCCTCAGATGCCGGCGGCCTCGGACAGGTCCCGCTTGAGACCGGCCAGCAGCCCGGCCGCGCGGGCACGGGCGTCCGGCAGTCCGGCGCGGTCGGCGACCGGGACGACGACCTCCAGGTAGCACTTCAGCTTGGGCTCCGTGCCGCTGGGCCGTACGACGATCCGGGCGCCGTCCAGGGTGTAGCGCAGGCCGTCGGTGGGCGGCAGCCGGTCCGTGCCCCGGGACAGGTCCTCGGCCCGGGTGACGGCGAGGCCGCCGAGACGGGCCGGCGGGTGCGCGCGCAGCCGCGCCATGGCGTCGGCGATGACCGACAGGTCCCGCACCCGGACCGAGAGCTGGTCGGTGGCGTGCAGCCCGTGCTCCACGGCCAGGTCGTCGAGGAGGTCCGGCAGGGTCCGCCCCTGCTCCTTGAGTTCGGAGGCCAGCTCCGTGACGAGCAGGGCGGCGGTGATGCCGTCCTTGTCCCGCACGCCCTCCGGGTCGACGCAGTAGCCGAGGGCCTCTTCGTAGCCGTAGCGCAGGCCGGCCACCCGGGCGATCCACTTGAACCCGGTCAGGGTCTCCTCGTACGGCAGCCCGGCCCGTCCAGCGATCCTGCCGAGCAGCGAGGAGGACACGATGGACTCGGCGAAGGTGCCGGTGGCGCCGTGCCGTACGAGGTGCGCGGCGAGCAGGGCGCCGACCTCGTCACCGCGCAGCATGCGCCACGCGCCGCCGTCCCGGACGGCGACGGCGAGCCGGTCGGCGTCCGGGTCGTTGGCGATGACCAGGTCCGGTTCGCTCGCGCGGGCCTGGGCGAAGGCCAGGTCCATGGCGCCGGGCTCCTCCGGGTTGGGGAAGGCGACGGTCGGGAAGTCCGGGTCGGGCTCCGCCTGTTCGGCGACGAGGACGGGGGCCGGGAAACCGGCGCGGGCGAAGGCGGCGCACAGCACCTCCGTGCCGACGCCGTGCAGGGCCGTGTGGACGGTGCGCGCGGTGCGCGGCGAGCCGTCGGTGAGCACGGCGGCCGTACGGGCCAGATAGGCGTCCAGGACGGAGTCGTCGAGGATCTCCCAGCCCGCCTCGGGGCGCGGGACGTCGGCGAGGGAGGCGATCGCGTCGATCTCGGCGGCGATCCCGCTGTCGGCGGGCGGCACGATCTGCGAGCCGTCTCCCAGGTACACCTTGTAGCCGTTGTCCCGGGGCGGGTTGTGGCTGGCGGTGACCTCCACGCCGGCGACGGCGCCCAGGTGCCGGATCGCGAAGGCGAGGACGGGGGTGGGCAGGGGCCGCGGCAGCACGGCCGCGCGCAGCCCGGCGCCGGTCACCACGGCCGCGGTGTCGCGGGCGAAGTCGGCGGACTTGTGCCGGGCGTCGTAGCCGATGACGACGAGTCCGCCGGTCCGGCCCTGCTGCTTCAGGTACGCGGCGAGACCGGCGGCGGCCCGGATGACGACCGAGCGGTTCATCCGCTGCGGCCCGGCGCCCAGTTCACCGCGCAGGCCCGCGGTGCCGAACTGGAGGGTGCCGCTGAAGCGGGCGGCCAGCTCCGCGTGGTCACCGGCGTCGATGAGCCGGGCGAGTTCCGCGCGGGTGTCCGGGTCGGGGTCCTCGGCCAGCCACGCTCGGGCCCGCGCGAGGAGTTCGTCGTGCACGGTCGGTCAACCTCCGTTGCTCGTGCATGCCGGTCGAACAGGTCCGGCACATCGGGGTACCCCCGCTCGACGAGCCGGGGGGCGTCTTGCCGACGGGGGCGTGCGGGCCACGGCGGGCGTCCGGGGCCCGCCGCCCCGGACGCCCGCCGCGACCCGCTCCTGCCGCCCTACAGTCGGCCCAGCACCTGCGTCAGCAGCGAACCCATCCGGGTCGCGCTGTCCCGGCCGGCCTGGAGGACCTCCTCGTGGTTGAGGGGTTCACCGGTCATGCCCGCCGCGAGGTTCGTCACCAGCGAGATGCCCAGCACCTCGGCGCCCGCCTCGCGCGCCGCGATGGCCTCCAGGGCCGTCGACATCCCCACCAGGTCCGCCCCGATCACCCGGGCCATCCGGATCTCGGCCGGCGTCTCGTAGTGCGGACCGGGGAACTGCGCGTAGACCCCTTCCTCCAGCGTCGGGTCGATCTCCTTGCACAGGGCCCGCAGCCGGGGCGAGTACAGATCGGTCAGGTCGACGAAGTTCGCCCCGACGATCGGGGAGGCCGCCGTCAGGTTGATGTGGTCGCTGATCAGCACCGGCTGCCCCGGCCGCATGCCCTCGCGCAGTCCGCCGCAGCCGTTGGTGAGCACCACCGTCTTGCAGCCCGCCGCGACGGCCGTGCGCACCCCGTGCGCCACGGCGGCCACGCCCCGGCCCTCGTAGTAGTGGGTACGGCCCACGAAGACCAGCGCCCGCCGGTTCCCGACGGCGTACGAGAGGACCTTGCCGCTATGTCCCGCGACCGCCGGCGGCGGGAAGCCGGGCAGTTCGGTGACCGGGAACTCGGCGTCGGGAGCGCCCAGGGCGGCGACGGCGGGACCCCAGCCGGAGCCCATCACGAGGGCGACGTCGTGGGTCTCGGCGCCGGTGAGTTCACGCAGGCGCGCGGCGGCGGCGTCGGCGGCGGCGTGCGGGTCGCCCTGGATGTCGTCCGTAGGAAGAGATGCGTTCACGCGGACGAGGGTAGCCGGTTCGGGCCTACGCGCGTAGATGAAGGGTGTATGAGAAGTGCGATCGTTGTCTTGTCGTTTCCAACGAAAACACTGTGCGGGGCGGCTCGGACGTCCGCGACGAGGACGTCCTTGTCGTCGAACCTCGACGACGAAGATCGGCGGACGTCCGCGGCCGACCGTGTACTCCACCGGATGTCCCGGGTGAGTCAGCTGTTTTGAGTGAGCCGGGTGTTCTGGGTGAGCCGGACCGTGCGGCTCTCCCTCAGCACGGGCGTTTCCGCAGCTCCATCACGTAGTCGTGGGGCGCGCCCGCGGACTCCGCCGCGTCGGCGATCTCACCCAGATAGCGGGCCGCGGGCAGCCCGCCCTCGTACCCGTTGAGCACGTACCCCCACGCCATCTCCTCCCCGTCCAGCGTGTGCGCCCTCAGCCGCAGCCGCCGGTAGATGCCGAGCCCCACGCCCTCCCACCGGTCCATGGGCTCCTCGTCCATGGGCGCGATGTCGTACAGGCCGACGAAGACCTGGCAGAGCGGATCCTCGACGATCGTCGCCAATGCCCCCTCCCAGCCCAGCTGCTCGCCGCCGAAGGTCAGCCGCCAGCCGTTGAGCCAGCCGGTGGCGCGCAGCGGCGAGTGCGGGGCGCGGCGGGACATCAGCCGCGCGTCGAGATTGCCGGCGTATGCGGCATAGAGCGACATGGGTCGAGGGTACGGCAGCGGAAACATCCGTCCCGCGAGTCCCGGGGGCCCCTTGTGTACCTGTTTCTGGTGTTTTCTTCGGCCTGCTCGCTCCCCATGGTGCCCGTGGACCGGTGGATGACGTCCTCCAGCCGCCGGACCGTAGGGTTCCGTGCACGATGCCGTCGCTCGGCGCCGCCCGCAGCCGGGCCGGGCGCGCCGCGGTCGCTTCCCCACGGGCTGTCCCCCCGCCCCGTACCTCCGTGCCCCAGATAACGGAACGCACACCACCGCCGCCCCCGGCCCGTACTCCTTTGATGGGTGCGGAACAATGGAGTACGTGACTCGGATCGTGATCATCGGTGGCGGACCCGGCGGATACGAAGCGGCGCTGGTGGCCGCGCAGCTCGGCGCGGAGGTGACCGTCGTCGACTGCGACGGCCTGGGCGGCGCGTCGGTGCTGACCGACTGCGTGCCGTCCAAGACCCTGATCGCCACGGCCGAGGTGATGACCACCTTCGACTCCTCCTACGAGGAGCTGGGGATCATCGTCGCCGACGACACCCCGCCGCTGGAACAGGCGGCCCGGGTGGTCGGCGTCGACCTCGGCAAGGTCAACCGCCGGGTCAAGCGGCTCGCGCTCGCCCAGTCCCACGACATCACCGCGTCCGTCACCCGGGCCGGCGCCCGGGTCATGCGCGGCCGGGGCCGCCTTGAGGGCATGCAGGCCCTCGACGGCTCCCGCAAGGTCGTCGTCACCGCCGCCGACGGCAGCGAGGAGACGCTCACCGCGGACGCCGTGCTCATCGCGACCGGCGGTCACCCGCGCGAGCTGCCCGACGCCCGGCCCGACGGCGAGCGCATCCTGAACTGGACCCAGGTCTACGACCTCACCGAACTGCCGAAGGAACTGATCGTGGTCGGTTCCGGCGTCACCGGCGCCGAGTTCGCCGGCGCCTACCAGGCCCTCGGTTCCCGGGTCACCCTCGTCTCCTCCCGCGACCGGGTGCTGCCCGGGGAGGACCCGGACGCCGCCGCCGTCCTGGAGGACGTCTTCCGCCGCCGCGGCATGAACGTCCTGGCCCGCTCGCGCGCCGCCGCCGCCAAGCGGGTCGGCGACGTCGTCGAGGTCACCCTCGCGGACGGGCGGGTCATCAGCGGCACCCACTGCCTGATGGCCGTCGGCGCCATCCCGAACAGCGCCGGACTCGGCCTGGAGGGGGCGGGCGTCAAGCTGAGCGAGTCCGGGCACATCTGGACCGACAAGGTGTCCCGCACGACCGCCCCCGGCGTGTACGCGGCCGGTGACGTCACGGGCGTCTTCGCCCTCGCCTCCGTCGCCGCCATGCAGGGGCGGATCGCCATGTACCACTTCCTGGGCGACGCGGTGGCCCCGCTGGACCTGAAGACGGTCTCCTCCAACGTCTTCACCGACCCGGAGATCGCCACCGTCGGCTACACCCAGGCCGACGTCGACGCCGGCAAGATCGACGCCCGGGCCGTGAAACTCCCGCTGCTGCGCAACCCGCGCGCCAAGATGCAGGGCATCCGGGACGGCTTCGTCAAGATCTTCTGCCGCCCCGGCACCGGGATCGTGGTGGGCGGTGTGGTGGTGGCGCCGCGCGCCTCGGAGCTGATCCATCCCATCTCGATCGCCGTCGACAACAATCTGACGGTCGAGCAGATCGCGAACGCCTTCACGGTGTACCCGTCGCTTTCGGGTTCGATCGCCGAGGTGGCCCGCCAGCTCCACACCCGCAAGGAGACCGGCGAGGGCTGACGCCGGGCGGCCCGACTCCCCGCCGGTCACGGGGAGTTGGCGAGCATGCGTACGGCATAGTCGGTGCTGACAGTGCTTATACCACCTCGCGACCAGTGTTGCGAACAACTTCTGTTATTCGGCGCAAACTGCTGAAAGCAGACGGTCGTTGGGGTTACTGTCAGTTTCGTGTTCGCTGCAGAACGTCGCCAATTGATCCTTGAAATGGTGCGAGCGAACGGAGCCGTGTCGCTCCGTGAACTCGCCCGCGTCGTCCAGACCTCCGAAGTGACCGTACGACGGGACGTGCGCGCACTGGAGGCAGAAGGACTCCTAGACCGCCGGCACGGCGGTGCGGTATTGCCGGGCGGATTCACGCGGGAGTCCGGCTTTCCGCAGAAATCACATCTCGCGACCGCCGAGAAGACGGCCATCGCCGATCTCGCCGCGGGACTCGTCGAAGAGGGCGAGGCCATCGTGGTCGGCGCCGGGACCACCACGCAGGAGCTGGCCCGTCGGCTCGCCCGGGTGCCCGGACTGACCGTCGTCACCAACTCGCTGCTGGTCGCCCAGGCGCTGGCGCACGCCAACCGCGTGGAGGTCGTGATGACCGGCGGCACCCTGCGCGGCTCCAACTACGCCCTCGTCGGCTCCGGTGCCGAGCAGTCGCTGCAAGGGCTCAGGGTCTCCAAGGCATTCCTCTCCGGCAGCGGCCTGACCGCCGAACGGGGACTGTCCACGTCCAACATGCTGTCGGCGTCCGTCGACCGCGCGCTGGTGCAGGCCGCGGCGGAGGTCGTGGTGCTGGCCGACCACACCAAGCTGGGTACGGACACGATGTTCCAGACGGTGCCGACCGATGTCATCACCCGCCTGGTCACCGACGAGCCCCTGGCCCACGACGACCGGGCCGGCACCGAACTCCAGGCCCTGGCCGACCAGGGGGTGCAGATCGCCGTGGCCGGGGCGTCGGGAAGCCCGGGGGGTGACCAGGTCCCGGCGCGCCAGCAGCGCCGGGACGTGCCCCTGCCCGGCCAGCGGCGCGGCCAGGTCCCGACCCCCGGGCTGCGTACGGCCGCCGTGCTCGGCGGTGAAGCGCCGACGGCCGCGGACCGCGCCCGCGTCGCGGACCTGCGCCGACGCTGAACCACGGTCCGGCCCGGGTGCCGAACCCCACCACCGGGCCGCCGCCGCTCGCGGCGCGCGGCCGACGTCCTCCTACTGCGTCAGGCCGCGCAGCGTCAGCCGCAGGAGCCGGTCCGCCAGGGCCGGGTCTCCCGGCGACTCCGCCGCCGCGAGCCCGATCGCATGGGTGAGCTGGAGCAGGTCACCGATGGTGACCTCGGCTCGTACGGCGCCCGCATCCCGGGCCCGGCCGAGCAGCGCGCCACCCGCCTCACGGATCGGCGCGCCGCAACGGGCGAGCGCCGAACCGGGGTCGGCGGAGTCGGACGACACCGACATCAGCGCCAGCGAGAGACCGCGGTACGCCCCGGCGTGCGCGACCACCTCGCGCAGCCACGTCACCAGGGCCGAACAGGGCTCGGGGGCGTGCAGCAGCTCACGGGCGCGGGCGACGAGTTCGCCCACCGCGTCCTCGAAGACCGCGCTCAGCAACGCGTGCCGGTTCGGGAAGTGCCGGTACAGCGTGCCGATCCCGACCCCCGCGCGCCGGGCGACGTCCTCCAGCGACGCGTCCGTACCGTGCTCGGCGAACGCGGCACGGGCCTGCGTCAGCAGCCGCTCGTAGTTGCGTCGGGCATCGGCACGCATGGCGCGCGGGGCTCCGCCGGCCTCCTGGACGATCACACCCGCCATGCCACCCTCCCTTTTCCCACCCCAAAACTCCCCCCAGCATGCCACCGCCCCCACCAACCCCACCCAGCCCCTGTCAGGGGCGCGCGGAACAGCGCACCCCCCACGCACCCGCACCCGTCCCCACTGCCGAGCCCCTGTCAGGGGCGCGGGGAACTGCGCGACAAGCCCCCACGCACCCGCACCCGTCCCCACTGCCGAGCCCCTGTCAGGGGCGCGGGGAACTGCGCGACAAGCCCCCACGCACCCGCACCCGCCCTCACTGCCGAGCCCCTGTCAGGGGCGCGGGGAACTGCGCGACAAGCCCCCACGCACCCGCACCCGTCCTCATTGCCGAGCCCTTCTCAGGGGCGCGGGGAACTGCGCGACAAGCCCCCACGCACCCGCACCCGCCCTCACTGCCCAGCCCTTCTCAGGGGCGCGGGGAACTGCGCGATAACCCCCCACGCACCCGCACGTACCCACCACCCCCACGGAGTGGAACCGCCCCACGGACCGATCCCATCGGTCCGTGGGGCGTACGCACAACCGCAAACGCGCGGACGCGCAAACGCGCAACCACTCAGTCCTTGATCTCGCAGATCACCGCACCGGAGGTGAGAGACCCACCGACCTCGGCGCTCAACCCCTTGATGGTCCCCGCCTTGTGCGCATTCAGGGGCTGCTCCATCTTCATCGCCTCAAGGACCACGACCAGGTCGCCCTCCTTGACCTCCTGGCCCTCCTCGACCGCCACCTTGACGATCGTGCCCTGCATCGGGGAGGCGAGGGCGTCGCCGGAGGCCACCGGCCCGGACTTCTTCGCCGCCCGGCGCTTGGGCTTGGCGCCCGCGGCCAGACCCGTACGGGCCAGGCTCATGCCGAGTGAGACGGGCAGCGACACCTCAAGGCGCTTGCCGCCGACCTCGACGACGACGGTCTCGCGGGCGCCGTCCTCCTCCGTCTCCACGTCGGCGGGCGCCGCGAACGGTTTGATCTCGTTGACGAACTCGGTCTCGATCCACCGGGTGTGGACGGTGAACGGCGCGGCGGAGCCGGTCAGCTCGGGCCCGAACGCCGGGTCCCTGACCACCGCGCGGTGGAACGGGATCGCCGTCGCCATGCCCTCGACCTGGAACTCGTCCAGGGCGCGGGCGGCCCGCTCCAGGGCCTCCTTGCGGGTACGGCCGGTGATGACCAGCTTGGCGAGCAGCGAGTCCCAGGCGGGGCCGATGACCGAGCCCGCCTCGACCCCGGCGTCCAGGCGGACACCGGGACCGGTCGGCGGGTCGAAACGGGTGACGGTGCCCGGCGCGGGCAGGAAGTTGCGCCCCGGGTCCTCGCCGTTGATACGGAACTCGAAGGAATGGCCGCGCAGCTCCGGGTCGCCGTAGCCCAGTTCCTCGCCGTCGGCGATGCGGAACATCTCCCGTACCAGGTCGATGCCGGCGACTTCCTCGGTGACCGGGTGCTCGACCTGGAGGCGGGTGTTGACCTCCAGGAAGGAGATCGTGCCGTCCGCGCCGACCAGGAACTCCACGGTGCCGGCGCCGACGTAGCCGGCCTCCTTGAGGATGGCCTTGGACGCGGAGTACAGCTGCGCGAGCTGGGCGTCCGACAGGAACGGCGCGGGGGCCTCCTCGACCAGCTTCTGGTGGCGGCGCTGGAGGGAGCAGTCACGCGTCGACACGACGACCACGTTGCCGTGCCGGTCGGCCAGGCACTGGGTCTCCACGTGCCGCGGCTTGTCCAGGTAGCGCTCCACGAAGCACTCGCCCCGGCCGAAGGCGGCGACCGCCTCGCGCACCGCGCTGTCGTACAGCTCGGGCACCTCTTCGAGGGTCCGGGCGACCTTCAGGCCGCGTCCGCCGCCGCCGAAGGCCGCCTTGATCGCGATGGGCAGCCCGTGCTCCTCGGCGAAGGCGACGACCTCGTCGGCGCCGTTCACCGGGTCGGGCGAACCGGCGACCAGCGGGGCGCCCGCGCGCTGCGCGATGTGCCGGGCGGCCACCTTGTCGCCCAGGTCGCGGATGGCCTGCGGCGGCGGGCCGATCCAGATCAGGTCCGCGTCCAGGACCGCCTGGGCGAACTCGGCGTTCTCGGAGAGGAAGCCGTAGCCCGGGTGGACGGCGTCCGCGCCCGACTCGCGCGCCGCGTTCAGGACCTTCGCGATGTCCAGGTAGCTGGTGGCCGGGGTGTCACCGCCCAGGGCGAATGCCTCATCCGCGGCGCGGACATGCAGAGCGTCACGGTCCGGGTCCGCGTAGACGGCCACGCTCGCGATCCCGGCATCCCGGCAGGCCCGGGCCACGCGGACAGCGATTTCGCCACGGTTGGCGATGAGCACCTTGCGCACGATTGAGGCTCCCTCCTTGAAACAAGCCGAGTTTAGGGACTGCCGACACGGCACTTCGACCCGTCCCCACTGGTGAGCTTGCCCACACGGAGCGTGATACGAGGCCCGCTCGACCCACGAAAGCCCTAGTCGCACCGCGGTACGCAGGACTCCACCGGAAAACCCTAGTCCTGTCATGTGGTCAAGGTCTCTGTGAGAGCGTGCTGCGGCGCACTTCGTTTCTTTGTGGAGTCCCTACGAATGGCCCAACGGTTTACTGGCGTCGGCAGAACCCTTGTGCCCCGGTTTACCGGTGAGTAGCGTTCGCGACGTCCCCGACGTACTCCGGGTAACAGCAATTCTTGCCCGGGTGGGCCGAAAGTGGGTGGGGCCGGTGGTACGCCGACCGGTGGCGTGGATCGTGGCGGTCGTCCTCTTCGTCGAGGCGGTGGCCGTCGTGGCGCTCAACTGGATCCTGGCGGTGGTCGTCGACCGTCAGGACATGTCCCTGGCCGGCCTCGACCCGGGTGTGATGGTGACGTCCTCGGAGATCGGCGGAGTGGTCCTCGCCGTCTACTTCGCGCTGTGCGGCCTGGTCGCCCTGCTCGTCGCGATCCGCGACCGGGCCCCGTCCGGCCTCGGCCGCGCCCTGCTGGTCAGTGTCGCCGTGGTGCACGGGCTGCTGGGTGCGGTCGTCTGGGGGCTGCTGGGCGTGGGGGCGTTCCTGCTCATGGTGTTCGTGCTGGCCCTGGTCGTCCTGCTGCTGATGACGCACGACGGGCTGCCCGGTCCGGCGCAGCCGGCGGGCGGCGGCGATCCCGGCGACGGCGGTGGCGCGCCGCGGGCCGTGGACGGCCCACGGGCGGGGGCCGGGGAGCCGGCGACCGGGACCGGGGACCCGGCGGCCGGGGCCGGACGCCCACGGGACGCCGCGGAGCCCGAGCCGCAGGACGACGTGCCCGCGTCGGCCGCCTCCGGCGTCACCGCGTGGGCGCCCACAACTCCGTGATGCTGACGCCCAGTTCGGACAGCAGCCGGCGCACCAGGGGCAGGCTGAGGCCGATCACGTTGCCGTGGTCGCCGTCGATCCCGTCGATGAACGGGGCCGAACGGCCGTCCAGGGTGAACGCTCCGGCGACGTGCAGCGGTTCCCCCGACGCGACGTAGGCGGCGACCTCGGCGTCCGTCGGCTCGCCGAACCGTACGACCGTGGACGCGGTCGCCGACACGTACCGCTTGCTCGTCGTGTCCCAGACGCAGTGCCCCGTCTGGAGGATCCCGGCCCGCCCGCGCATCGACTTCCAGCGGGCGGTGGCCTCCTCGGTGTCCGCGGGCTTGCCCAGCGCCCGGCCGTCCAGCTCCAGCACCGAATCGCAGCCGATCACCAGCGCGCCCTGGGCCTCCGGCCGGGCCGCCACCACGGACGCCTTCGCCTCGGCCAGCGCGAGCGCCAGCTCGGCGGGGGTCGGCGCGCTGAGCGCGTCCTCGTCCACGCCGCTGACGATCACCTCGGGGTCGAACCCGGCCTGCCTGAGCAGACCGAGCCGGGCGGGGGACTGGGAGGCGAGCACGAGCCGACGGCGCGGATGGTCTGTCATGCGGTCAGCGTAACGGCGTGGATCCGGCGCGCTCTCGCCGGTCCGGACGGGCCCGGACGGGTCATCTCAGGCCCGCGATGAGCATCGCGAGCACCATCGCCAGCGCCACGAGGAGACCGAGCCGCCGCAGCATGGCCTGCGTGTGACGCAGTTCCTCGGGCGGTTCGTTCTCCGGGTCGGACCACAGCATGCCACCAAGGGTGGGGCCGGGGCGGGGCGGGCGCCTGAGTACGGGTACTCAATCGCTGGGCCGCCGGGCCGCCGGGCCGCTGGGCCGCTGGGTGTGTGGGGGCCGGGGGCGCTTGGTCGGTCGGCGGGGTTGCAGGGCCGTGCGCGGTTCCTCGCGCCCCTTGGGGGGTGGGGAAGTGCTGGCCGGTGTTGGGGTGCTGTGCGCGGTTCCTCGCGCCCCCCGAGGGGTCGCGCGGCCCGCGCAACGGGGCCCCGCGACCCCTCCGGAGCCGGGGGCTCTCTAGGACGGCCAGTACGTACGGGTCCAGGACGTGGGGCCGGGGTGGGGGACGTGGGCGGTGGTGATGCGGGACGGGTCGGACCACGCGTCCCCGGGGGCTGCCGCGCCGGACGGCTCGGCGGCCGCCGCCGCGGCGCGGGCCTGGACCACCGCCAGGGCGGCGGCCAGCTCCTCCGGGGTCGGATTGCCCCGTACGACCTTGATGTTCATGCCGCCTCCCAACGGGTCCAGAGGGGAATCTGGAGAGGATGGATCTCTACAGCGGAATGTTGCCGTGCTTCTTCGGGGGCAGGGATTCCCGCTTGGTGCGCAGTTGACGCAGCCCGCGCACGATGTGACGGCGCGTGTCGGACGGCAGGATCACCGAGTCGACATAACCGCGTTCGGCCGCGACGTACGGGTTGAGCAGGGTGTCCTCGTACTCCTGGAGGAGCCGCGCCCGGGTCGCCTCGGCGTCGTCCGCCTCGGCGATGGTGCGGCGGTGCAGGATGTTGACGGCGCCCTGCGCGCCCATCACCGCGATCTGCGCGGTCGGCCAGGCCAGGTTGATGTCCGCGCCGAGGTGCTTGGAGCCCATGACGTCGTAGGCCCCGCCGAACGCCTTGCGGGTGATCACGGTGATCAGCGGGACGGTCGCCTCCGCGTAGGCGTAGATCAGCTTGGCGCCGCGCCGGATGATGCCCGTGTGCTCCTGGTCCACGCCCGGCAGGAAGCCCGGCACGTCGACGAAGGTGATGACCGGGACGTTGAAGGCGTCGCAGGTGCGCACGAACCGCGCGCCCTTCTCGCTCGCGTCGATGTCGAGGCAGCCCGCGAACTGCATCGGCTGGTTGGCGACGATGCCGACCGGGCGCCCCTCGACCCGGCCGAACCCGGTGAGGATGTTCGGCGCGAACATCGCCTGCGTCTCGAAGAACTCGGCGTCGTCCAGGACGTGCTCGATCACCGTGTGCATGTCGTACGGCTGGTTGGCGCTGTCCGGCACCAGCGTGTCCAGCTCGCGGTCCTCGTCGGTGACGGAGAGGTCCGCCTCCTCCGGGAAGACCGGGGGCTCGCTGAGGTTGTTGGACGGCAGGTACGACAGCAGCTGCTTGACGTACTCGAAGGCGTCCTTCTCCTCACCGGCCAGGTGGTGGGCGACGCCCGAGGCGGTGTTGTGGGTGCGGGCCCCGCCCAGCTCCTCGAAGCCGACGTCCTCGCCGGTGACCGTCTTGATGACGTCCGGGCCGGTGATGAACATGTGCGAGGTCTGGTCGACCATGACCGTGAAGTCGGTGATCGCGGGGGAGTAGACGGCGCCGCCCGCGCACGGACCGACGACCAGGCTGATCTGCGGGATCACCCCGGAGGCGTGGGTGTTGCGGCGGAAGATCTCGCCGTAGGCGCCGAGGGAGGCGACCCCCTCCTGGATCCGCGCGCCCCCGGAGTCGTTGATCCCGATGACCGGGCACCCGGTCTTCAGGGCGAAGTCCATCACCTTGACGATCTTCTGGCCGTAGACCTCGCCCAGCGCCCCGCCGAAGACGGTGAAGTCCTGGGAGAAGACGGCGACGGGGCGTCCGTCCACGGTTCCGTAGCCGGTGACGACGCCGTCCCCGTACGGCCGGTTCTGGTCGAGGCCGAAGTTGGTGGAGCGGTGCCGCGCGAACTCGTCCAGTTCGACGAACGAGCCCTCGTCCAGCAGCAGCTCGATCCGCTCACGGGCCGTCAGCTTCCCCTTGGCGTGCTGCTTCTCGACGGCGCGAGCGGAGCCGGCGTGCGTCGCCTCCTTGATACGGCGCCGCAGATCCGAGATCTTCCCGGCGGTCGTATGAATGTCGATCTCTTGACGCGCTTCCGGCTCGGACATCGGGATGCGGCTCCCTGCCTGCTCAAAAGAGTGGGGACGGTTACTCATCCGTAGAGTAGTGGTGGCCCTACCGGTCGGCAGTGCGGTGTTTACCACACCTAGGGTGGCTTGCATGACGCCGCGAGATCCAGCAGACGCGAACGACAACCGGTGGTCCGACCTCGACCGCCCGCCCCTGAACGGTACGGCGCTGCGGCGCGGACTGCTGCGCGCGGGCGGCCTGTGGACCGACCTGGAGGTCGTGCAGCGCACCGGTTCCACCAACAGCGACCTGGTGGCCAGGGCCACGGCGGGCGGCCTGGCGGAGGGCGCGGTGCTCGTCGCCGAGGAGCAGACGCAGGGCCGGGGCCGGCTGGACCGCCGGTGGACCGCGCCCGCCCGCTCCGGCCTGTTCTTCTCGGTGCTGCTGCGGCCCGCCGAGGTGCCGGTGGCCCGCTGGGGCTGGCTGCCGCTGCTCACGGGCGTGGCCGTGGCCACCGGACTGGCTCGGGCCGCGGGCGTCGACACGGCGCTGAAGTGGCCCAACGACCTGCTGGTGACGGTGGGCGGCGAGGAGCGCAAGGCCGGCGGCATCCTCGCCGAACGGGCCGGGGACGACGGCGTGGTCGTCGGCGTCGGCATCAACGTCACCCTGCGGGCCGCGGAGCTTCCGGTGCCGCAGGCCGGGTCGCTGGCGCTGGCCGGGGCGGTGAGCACGGACCGGGACCCGCTGCTGCGGGCCGTGCTGCGCTCCCTGGAGGACTGGTACGGCCGCTGGCGCTCGGCAGGCGGCGATCCCGCCGCCGCCGGCCTCCAGGAGACCTATGCGGCGGGCTGCGCGACGCTGGGCCGCACCGTGCGGGCGGAGCTGCCCGGCGACCGGGCGATCACGGGTGAGGCCGTGGCGGTGGACGGTGACGGCCGCCTGGTGATCGCGACGGCGGAGGGCGTGCAGGAGCCGGTGGGCGCCGGGGACATCGTGCACCTGCGGCCGGCCTGACGCGGCCGAAGGACGACGAGGGCGGGCCGCTGCCTTGGCGAGGGCGGTCCGCCGCCCGCCTTCGAAGGGGCGCGGGGAACCGCGCGTACGGCCACGACGGGCCTGCGGCTGCGTACGGCGGCCGGTGCCCGCAGACTGATGGCGGGGGGCCTGGGGCCGCGAGCCCCGGTGGGCGTCCACCACAGGTCCGGACCCGACCGGCCGGCACCGGGCGGTGTGCCATCCCGCGGAACCTGACGGAGTGAGCTGGCGCACACCTGCCGTAGAGTTGAGGCCGGTCGATACGTGACCGTGGCAGATCAGAAGGGCAGCAGGCGTGACCGTCGACGACACGGGCTCCGGTGCGGACGCGGGCCGCCGGGTGGATCCGCCCGCGGTCGCGGCTGCACTCGACCGGGAGGACTCCCACCCGGTTCCACTTGACCGGGAGGACTCCCGCCCGGCCCCGCTCGACCGGGAGGGCTCCCGCCCGGCCCCGCTCGACCGGGAGGGCTCCCGCCCGGTTTCGCTCGACCGGGAGGACGACCAGCCGGCCCCGGCCGCTCTCGACCGGGGGGAACCCCAGCACCTCGGCGCCGGCGAGGACCCGCTCACCCTGCGGCTGGAAACACTCATCCTGGGGGCCGAGCGGCGCTACACCCCCTTTCAGGCGGCCCGCAGCGCCGGTGTCTCGATGGAGCTGGCCTCGCGCTTCTGGCGGGCCATGGGCTTCGCCGACATCGGCCAGGCCAAGGCCCTCACCGAGGCCGACGTCCTGGCGCTGCGCCGGCTCGCCGGCCTTGTCGAGGCGGGCCTGCTCAGCGAGGCCATGGCCGTGCAGGTGGCCCGGTCCACCGGGCAGACCACCGCGCGGCTCGCCGAGTGGCAGATCGACTCCTTCCTGGAGGGGCTGACCGAACCGCCCGAGCCCGGCATGACCCGCACCGAGGTCACGTATCCCCTGGTCGAGCTGCTCCTGCCCGAGCTGGAGGAGTTCCTGGTCTACGTCTGGCGCCGGCAGCTCGCCGCCGCCACCGGCCGGGTCGTGCAGGCCGGCGACGACGAGGAGATGGTGGACCGGCGGCTCGCGGTCGCCTTCGCCGACCTCGTCGGGTTCACCCGCCTGACCCGCCGGATGGAGGAGGAGGAACTCGGCGAACTCGTCGAAGCCTTCGAGACCACCGCCGCCGACCTGGTCGCCGCCCGCGGCGGCCGGCTCATCAAGACCCTGGGCGACGAGGTGCTGTACGCCGCCGACGACGCGGGCACCGCCGCCGAGATCGCCCTGCGCCTCATCGAGACGATGGCCAACGACGAGACCATGCCCGAGCTGCGCGTCGGCATGGCGTTCGGCACGGTCACCACCCGCATGGGCGACGTCTTCGGTACGACGGTGAACCTCGCCTCCCGGCTGACCTCGATAGCGCCGCGCGACGCGGTCCTCGTCGACAGCGCGTTCGCCGAGGAACTGATCCGCACCTCCGAGGCGCCCGCCTCGGAGGCGGAGGCGGCCGAGGCGGCGGCGACCGCCGAGAAGGAGGGCGAGGAACCGCCGGCGTACCGCTTCGCGCTCCAGCCGATGTGGCAGCGCCCGGTCCGCGGGCTCGGTGTGGTCGAGCCCTGGCTGCTCACCCGGCGCGACGGCGAAGGCTGACCGGAGCCGCCGTCACCGCCTCCCGGCCAGCGGCGTGTCGATGCACAGGCGGATGATCGGCACGCACACGCCGCCCGGCCGGCTCGGCCTGGGACTCGGGGCCGGAGCCGGGGTGGCGGATGTCCGGCTCGGCGCCGGTGCGGGCCGGTGCGGGATGCTCGGAGCGGCCGACGGCGACGGGGTGGTGTGGGACGTCGAGGTGCCGGACGCGGTGCCGGACGGATCCGCCCGCGGGACCGTGCCCGGGACCGGGGCCGACTCCCTCCCCGCAGCGGGGCCCACCGGGGCGCCGGGTGACATGGCGGCCGGGACGCGGGCACCGTCGGCCAGGCCCTGGGCGGAGGTCGCGGACGGATCCGTCGGGGAGGTGCCGACCCCGGCGGCGGACTCGTGCGGCGGCCGTTCGGCAGTGGCGGCCCGACCCGGCCGGGAATCCGCCTCCGCGGTGACCGGACTGCCGGGCGGTGGCTCGGGCGCGACCCGTACGAGGCCCAGCACGCCGACGGCCAGCGCGAGACTTGCGACGGCGAGCAGGAGCGGGCGGCGGCGGGGCCGCCGGTGCCGCCCGCGCCGGGTCACGAGCAGGGGGCGGCCCCCACCCCTGACGGGCGGTCCTTTCGCACCTTCCGAACCTCCTGGCCCCCCTGGGCCTCGTGGGCCCTTCCCCGGTCCTTCCGCCGTTTCGGGCAGGGCGTCCGGCCTTCCTGCCACCCCTGACCCCGCCGGTGCGGCGGGACCGGCGGGGTCATCCGGTCCGTCCGGACGGACCGTGTCGGTATCGATGTCGGTGTCGACGTCGACACCGGTCCCGGTCTGGGTCTCGGTCCCGGCGGCGGCCTCCGGTCCGGTCGGAGCGACCGGTGCCTCGGGTATGGCGGCCGTGTCGTCTGCGTCGTCCGTGTGCGCACCCGTGTGCGTCTGCGTCATCGCGTCCCTCCCCGCTCGCGCCCCCGATGCGCCGTGGCGGAGCGCACGCTATGCGCTCCCCTGGGCGGTCGAGGCGGAGTCGGGCGGATTGTCACTCGAACGAGGAGCCGGGGCCGCCTCTTTCCCCGGCGGGGGCCGACTGCGATGATCGGTGCGTCGAGGAGTTAACCCGCGTTAACCGGAGGGTGTCATGAGCGAGGAGCGGTTCGGGGAGTTCGTACTGGTGCGGCGGCACGAGCACGTCGCGGAGCTGGTGCTGGACCGGCCCAAGGCCATGAACGCCGTCTCGACGGAGATGGCCCGCTCCCTTGCGGGCGCCTGCGCGGCGCTCGCCTCCGACCGGGACGTACGGGTGGTGGTGCTGACGTCGTCGCACGAGCGCGCGTTCTGCGTCGGGGCCGACCTCAAGGAGCGGAACTCCTTCAGCGACGCGGACCTGGTGCGGCAGCGGCCGGTCGCGCGGGGCGCCTACACCGGCGTACTGGAGCTGCCCGTGCCGACGATCGCCGCCGTGCACGGTTTCGTGCTCGGCGGGGGCTTCGAACTGGCGCTGTCCTGCGATCTGATCGTGGCCGACGCCACGGCCGTGGTCGGACTGCCCGAGGTGTCCGTGGGGGTGATTCCGGGTGGCGGCGGGACCCAGCTGCTGCCGCGCCGGGTCGGTGCGGCGCGGGCGGCCGAGCTGATCTTCTCGGCGCGGCGGGTGGCGGCGGCCGAGGCCCGTGAGCTGGGGCTGGTGGACCAGCTGGTGGACGAGGGCCGGGACCGCGAGGAGGCGCTGGCCCTGGCGGCCCGGATCGCGGGGAACTCGCCGGTCGGCCTGCGCGCGGCCAAGCGGGCGCTGCGGCTCGGGCACGGGCTGGACCTGCGGGCCGGGCTGGAGGTCGAGGACGCGGCCTGGCGCTCGGTGGCGTTCTCCGGGGACCGGGCGGAGGGGGTCGCGGCGTTCAACGAGAAGCGGACGCCCCGGTGGCCGGGCGAGTGACCGGGGCGGGGAGCGGCCGGGTGACGGGCCGACCGGACGGCGCCTCTTAAAAACACCTGTTCGGCACTCCGATGTCCCCATTCATACCAAACGTCCCTAACCTGGAGTGATGGGTGAGGACAAGCGGCTCGCGGCTGTCGTGGCGCTGGCCCAGGGGATGGCGGCGGCGCACACTCCGGCGGAGTCCTGGCGGGCCGCGGCGGGCGGTGCGTGCCGGGCGCTGGACGGGAGCTTCGCCGCGCTGTCGGTGTGGGAGCGCGAACGCGGCCGGCTGCGGGTCCTCGTGAACGTGGGGGAGCGGGCCCCGGACGAGGAGGAGTTCCCGGAGAACGAGACCTATCCCGTCCACCAGTTCCCGGAGATCACCGAGTTCCTGCACGAGCGCTGGGCGCTCGGCGGCGGCCCGCACGCCTGGGTGGAGACCGCCGAGGGGACCGCGGCCGGCCGCCCCGGCTACCACCACCAGCGGGTCACCGCGCTGCGCCGCCGCGGGCGCGGCTGCTGCGTGGTCGCGCCGGTCGTGCTGCACGGCCGCGCCTGGGGCGAGTTGTACGTGGCCCGCGCAGTCGGGGCGCCGGTCTTCGACCGGTCCGACGCCGGTTTCGCCACCGTGCTGGCGGCGGTCGTCGCCGCCGGGATCACGCAGACCGAGCGGCTGGAGGAGGCCCAGCGGCTGGCGTACACCGACGCGCTCACCGGGCTCGCCAACCGCCGGGCGGTGGACATGCGCATGGACGAGGCCATCGAGCGGCACCGCGCGGAGGGCGTCGTGGTCAGCCTCGTCGTCTGCGACCTCAACGGGCTCAAGCGGGTCAACGACACCCAGGGGCACGCCGTCGGGGACCGTCTCCTCGAACGCTTCGGCTCCGTGCTGTCGCTGTGCGGGGCGATACTGCCGGGCACCCTCGTGGCCCGTCTGGGCGGCGACGAGTTCTGTCTGCTGGCGGTCGGGCCGCCCGCCGACGACGTGGTGAAGGTCGCGGACGAACTGTGCCGGCGCGCCGCCGAACTGGAACTGGGGGAGGGGGTCGCGTGCGGGGTCGCCTCGACCGCGCACGCCATAGGCCCGGTGCGGTCCGCGCGCCGGCTGTTCCGGCTCGCCGACGCGGCCCAGTACCGGGCCAAGGCGGTGCGGGCGGACCGGCCGGTCGTCGCCGGCGGGGAGGGCCCCGACGACCCGGTCGTCCGCCTCGCCGACGAGCCGTCGCCCGCGCGGGCCGAGCGGCGCCGCTTCCGCGGGCGCAGGCCGTGAGCGGGCGGTGCGGCGGCCCGGAGGTACGGCGGCGCAGACTCCTCCAGCAGGGCGTCCCGCGGTAAGGGGTGAACCTGTCCACCACTAGTGACACCAAGACATTCAATGCGTACGCTCCTGAATATGGATATGCATACTGTGGTGGTGGGGACATCCGGCGTGACCGCGTCCGACGTTCTCGCCGTGGCGCGCGGTGACGCCCGGGTGGAGTTGTCGCCGGAGGCGGTGGCGGCCCTCGCGGCGGCGCGCGAGATCGTGGACGCGCTGGCGGCCGAACCGGACCCGGTCTACGGCGTGAGCACCGGCTTCGGCGCCCTGGCGACCCGGCACATCGGCCCCGAGCTGCGCGGCCGGCTACAGCGCAACATCGTCCGCTCGCACGCCGCGGGCATGGGTCCGCGGGTGGAGCGCGAGGTCGTACGGGCCCTGATGTTCCTGCGGCTGCGGACCCTCTGCACGGGACACACGGGCGTGCGGCCCGAGGTCGCCCGGACCATGGCCGACGTGCTGAACGCGCGGATCACCCCGGTCGTCCACGAGTACGGCTCACTGGGCTGCTCCGGTGATCTGGCCCCGCTGTCGCACTGCGCGCTGACCTTGATGGGCGAGGGCGACGCCGAGGGGCCCGACGGGAGTGTCCGGCCCGCCGGCGAGCTGCTCGCCGAACACGGCATCCGGCCCGTCGAACTGCGCGAGAAGGAGGGCCTCGCCCTCCTCAACGGCACCGACGGCATGCTCGGCATGCTGCTCATGGCCCTCGCCGACCTGGACACCCTCTACAAGTCCGCCGACGTCACCGCGGCCCTGTCCCTGGAGGCCCTGCTCGGCACGGACCGGGTGCTCGCGCCCGAACTGCATGCCATCCGGCCGCACCCCGGCCAGGCTGCGAGCGCCGCCAACATGCTCGCCGTGCTCAAGGGCTCCCAGCTCACCGGCCTCCCCCGGACGGCCGGCGCCGCCCGCACCGGCGGCAGCTCCATCCCGTACGAGGCGCCCCGGGTCCAGGACGCCTACTCCGTGCGCTGCGCCCCGCAGGTCGCGGGCGCCGGGCGGGACACCGTCGCGCACGCGCGGCTGGTCGCCGAGCGGGAACTGGCCTCGGCGGTCGACAACCCCGTCGTGCTGCCCGAAGGGCGCGTCGAGTCGAACGGCAACTTCCACGGCGCCCCGGTCGGCTACGTCCTCGACTTCCTCGCCATCGCCGCCGCCGACCTCGGTTCCATCGCCGAGCGCCGCACCGACCGGCTGCTCGACAAGAACCGCAGCCACGGCCTGCCGCCGTTCCTCGCGGACGACGCCGGTGTCGACTCCGGGCTGATGATCGCCCAGTACACCCAGGCGGCCCTGGTCAGCGAGATGAAGCGGCTCGCCGTACCGGCCTCCACGGACTCCATCCCGTCCTCCGCCATGCAGGAGGACCACGTGTCCATGGGCTGGTCGGCCGCGCGCAAGCTGCGTACCGCCGTCGACAACCTCTCCCGGGTCATCGCCGTCGAGCTGTACGCCGCGACCCGGGCCATAGAACTGCGCGAGGGGGCGGCCCCGGCGCCCGCGTCGCAGGCGGTCGTCGAGGCGGTGCGGGCGGCGGGGGTGCAGGGGCCCGGTCCGGACCGGTTCCTCGCGCCCGACCTGGCGGCCGCGGACGCGTTCGTGCGCAGCGGGGGGCTGGTCGCCGCGGTGGAGACGGTCACCGGGCCGTTGCAGTAGCCGGCGGGCGGCGGCCGGGTGCCGGCGTCCGGGCTCCCGGCCCGTCACCCCGGTGCCGACGCGGCGTCAAGCGGGCTCAGAAATCGAGCCGTTCACGCCGTATCGAGTAGCCCACGAAGCCCGCGCCCACGACGAGGAGCGCGGCGCCCGCGGCCACGTACGGGGTGGTGTCGAAGCTTCCGGTGTCGGCCAGCCGGACGCCGTCCCCGGTCTGCTCGCCGGTTCCGTCCCCGGTTCCGTCCGCGGTCCGGGTGTCCGCCGCGGACACGGCTCTGGCCTGCTGGGTGACCTGCGTCGTCGCGAAGTCGGCGCGCGCCGGGGTGTCCGGCGTGGCGGTGGCGGACGGGACGAACCACAGGGCCCCCAGGAGGGTGCCCGCGGCAGTGGCGGTCAGCAGCGAACGGCGAGCGGATGACACGGAATATCGATCCCCTTGTGGCGCTGGCGAATTGGCCGTGCGGAGCGATGTTAGTGAAAGTGGCGGGTCACGGGAAAGTCACGGGAGGTTTCGGCCGTACCCTCCCGTCATGAGCACTCCAGAGACATCACGTTTTGTGCGCCTTCGGGTGGAGCTGGTCCTCGAAGTGGAGGACGCGGACGCGGTGACCAAGGCCGCCGTGCGCCGGGTCGCCGAGGACCCGGAGCTGCCGGACGACGAGCGCACGCAGGCCGAGGGCGCTGTGACGGAAGACACGGCCGAGGCCCTTGCCTATCTCGTGGATCCGTTCGACCTGGTCAATGAGGTGCCGGGGGTCGAACTCCAGCAGGCGTCCTGGTCGAGCGAGCGGATCGCGTACGACCCGGATTCGCCCGAGTGGGACCTCGACGAGGATGATGGTGGGGAGGACGACGAAGAGGACCGTATCGGCTGAGCGTTCGGGGGAATTCGTTGCCCCGGACGGCAACCGCCGTCCGGGGTTTTGTCGTCTCAAGGAGCGCGCGGACCGGTACGGCACCGCTGGCTCCGGCGAACGTGGTGTGCCCCACACCCCCGAAGGGTGTGGAACCGGACGAACCGGTCGTAGCGTTAAAAGCTCTCATGGAGCTCTCGGGGTTTTCGCGGAATCGGCAATGATGGAGAAGCGTGTGATGACGGACAGTAAGCGGCGCAGGGGCCTGATGGCCGCGTCCGCTCTGCTGGGCAGTGTGCTGGTGCTCTCGGGATGCTCCGGCAGCGACGCCAGCGCCGACGGCAACCAGGACACCTCGCAGGCCAAGGTCGACGAGGCCGCGGCCAAGAAGACGTCCGAGGCCCAGATCGCGATCACGCCCAAGGACGGCTCGAACAACGCCTCCATCAACAACTCCGGCATCGTCAAGGTGGCCAAGGGCACGCTCAGCGATGTGACGGTGACGACGGCCGACGGCGCGGCCGTCCAGGGCAAGCTCTCCGCCGACCGGACGAGCTGGCAGCCCAGCGCCCAGCTGGAGCGCTCCACCACCTACAAGGTCGCCGCCACGGCCAAGGACTCCGAGGGCCGCGTCGCCCACGAGAACGGCTCCTTCACCACGGTCTCCCCGGGCAACAGCTTCATAGGAAGCTTTACCCCGGAGAACGGCTCCACCGTCGGTGTCGGCATGCCCGTGTCGATCAACTTCGACAAGGCGATCACCAACGAGGCCGCCGTCCAGAAGGGCATCACGGTCTCCACCAGCAGCGGCCAGGAGGTCGCCTGCCACTGGTTCAACGCCAACCGCATGGACTGCCGCCCGCAGGACTACTGGGCCGAGAACTCCACCGTCACCCTGAAGCTCGCCCTCGACGGCGTCGAGGGCGCGAACGGCGTCTTCGGCGTGCAGCAGAAGACGGTCACCTTCCACGTCGGCCGCAACCAGATCACCTACGTCGACGCGCAGACGAAGCAGATGAAGATCACGCAGGACGGCAAGACCGTCAAGACCATCCCGATCTCCGCCGGTTCGCCCGACAACAAGACGTACGAAGGCATCATGGTGATGTCGGAGAAGTACAAGGAAACGCGCATGAACGGCGCGACCGTGGGCTTCACCGACGACGACGGCAAGGGCGAGTACGACATCAAGGACGTGCCGCACGCCATCCGGCTCACCAACTCCGGCACCTTCGTGCACGGCAACTACTGGGGCGCGAAGTCGATCTTCGGCTCGGTGAACACCAGCCACGGCTGTGTCGGCCTGTCCGACACCAAGGGCGCGAACGACCCGAACACGCCCGCTTCGTGGTTCTACAACCACTCGATCCTCGGTGACGTCGTGGTCGTCCAGAACACCGGCGACAAGACGGTCGCCCCGGACAACGGCCTGAACGGCTGGAACATGGACTGGGCGCAGTGGAAGGCGGGCTCGGCCGTCTGAGGCCGGGCTCCGCGGCAGCCGACCGTTCCGTGACCGATGCCACCCTCCGGGGTGGCATCGGTCATGTCCGGGCAAAGTCAAGGGGTTTGGAACCGCGGCGGCGGTCTTCTCATCCTTCTTTTATTTCGGCCTTATGCTGCCATCACGGTCCGTCCCTACTTTGCGGGCATGTTCTTCACCTACCTGAGGCGCGAACTGCGCCGCCGCAGAAAGGCGGCCCTCGTCGTCGCCTCCGGGCTCGCGCTGGGCATCGCGCTCGTCATCGTGGTCAACTCCGTGTCCAACGGCATGGGGAAGGCACAGGACAAGGTGCTCCAGTCGCTCTACGGCCTCGGCACCGACATGACCGTCACCAAGGCATCGGACCCCAGCACCGGCGACTCGCAGCGCCCGCGCTTCAACTTCGACGCCCAGGACAGCGGCTCCGACAAGACCCAGAGCAGTGACCGGGTCATGGTGCAGGGCTTCACCACCCTGTCCGACTCGACCATCACCAAGGTCAAGGACCAGAAGGGCGTCTCGAACGCCGTGGGCGGTCTCAACCTCAACGTGATGAAGGTCAGCGGCCAGTTCACGCGCGGCCAGTTCCAGGAGAACGGCGGCGGCGGTGGCGGCATGCGCGGCGGCATGGGCGGCGGTGGCGGCTCGGTCCAGGGCGGCGGAGCCAACTTCGACATCAACTCGTACTCGGTCTACGGCACCGACGTCACCCAGACCGCTCTCGGCCCGCTGACCTCCTCGAAGATCACCAGCGGCCGGACCTTCAAGACCTCCGAGACCGATGCCAAGGTGGCCGTGGCCGACTCGGCCTACGCCAAGGAGAAGGACTACAAGGTCGGCAGCACCGTCACCGTCAAGGACACCAAGTACGAGATCATCGGCATCGCCACCGCCGACAGCGGCGACTCGGCTGCCAACCTGTACATCCCGCTCAAGCAGGCCCAGACGCTGTCCGACGAGAAGGACAAGGTCACCACGATCTACGTCAAGTCGGCCGACTCCCAGCAGATCGACGCCGTCAAGAGCGACATCCAGAAGAACGTCTCGGGTACGACGGTCACCACCTCCGCCGACATGGCCAAGACCGTCTCCGGTTCGCTGTCCACCGCCTCCAGCCTCGCCACCAGCGTCGGCAAGTGGCTGTCGATCGCCGTGCTCATCGCGGCGTTCCTGGTGGCCGGTCTGCTCACCTCGTCCGCCGTCTCGCGGCGGGTGCGCGAGTTCGGCACGCTGAAGGCGCTGGGCTGGAAGTCGAGCCGGGTGACCCGGCAGGTGGTCGGCGAGGCCATCGTCAACGGACTGGTCGGCGGTGTCCTCGGCATCGTGATCGGTATCGCGGGTGCCGAGGTGGTCAACGCGATCAGCCCGACCCTGAAGGCCCAGCTCGGCAGCACCGCCGGCAACGCGGGCGGCGGTCCCGGCGGTGGCGGCGGTGGCTTCGGGCAGGCCCGGCAGACCGCCTCGAAGTCCCTGGAGGTCGCCCTGACCGCGCCGGTCAGCGTCACCACCATCGTCGTCGCGGTCGGCCTCGCCGTGGCCGGCGGACTGATCGCGGGCGGGTTCGGCGGATGGCGGGCGTCGCGGCTGCGTCCCGCGGACGCGCTGCGCCGGGTCGAGTAGGCGAACCGCCGGCCGGCGCCCCGCCACCGACCCAACCCCCACCCGTTTTCCAGGAGTTGTTCCACCATGTACGAACTCAGAGACGTCACCAAGCGCTACACGCGCGGCAAGGACACCGTGCACGCCCTCCAGGGCGTCGACCTGACCATCGGGGACGGAGACCGCCTGGTCATCCAGGGCCCCACCGGCGGCGGCAAGTCGACGCTGCTGCAGATGCTCGGCGCCCTCGACCGGCCCACCTCGGGCGAGGTGATCCTGGACGGCGTCGACCTCGGCAAGCTGTCCGAGGCCAAGCTGACGAAGGTGCGCAGCGAGAACATCGGCTTCGTCTTCCAGGCGTTCAACCTGATCCCGACGCTGACCGCCCAGGAGAACGTCGAGACCGCCCTCGTCCCGCTCGGCGTGAACACGAAGGACCGGCGGGAGCGGGCCGCCGAGGCGCTGGCGTCGGTCGGCCTCGGCGAACGGCGCGGCCATCTGCCCTCCGAGATGTCCGGCGGCCAGCAGCAGCGCGTCGCCATCGCCCGTGCGCTCGTCAAGCAGCCCAAGGTGCTGCTCGCCGACGAGCCCACCGGCAACCTCGACGAGAGCATGCGCGACGAGATCATGGACGTGCTCGAACGCACGTGGAAGGAGCACGGGCTGACCTTCATCATGGTCACCCACGACTCGTCGATCGCGAAGAAGGCCCCGCGCCTGGCGACCATCCGCAAGGGGAAGATCACCGTCAAGGAGAATGCCGGCGCCTGACCGCACGGTGGCCGCCTAGCACCGATGACGGCCCGTCAACCACGCGGTTTCGTAACGGTGTTCCGGCCGCGGCGTAACATTTTCCGCGCGGTTTTCTCACCCTTCTCTCATCTCTTGAGCGCGCTGATCACCCCCCGTCATACTCCGTATGCCGGGGGGCGACGCGCATGCGTACGGAAATACCCCCGGACGGGTGAACGGGGAATTCACCCGGTACTCCATCTCCCAGGGGGAGTCTTGCGCAGACACATGAAAAGGGCGGCGGTGGCCACCGTGGCCACCGCCGCCGCCGTCGCCCTAGCCGCGGGAATGACCACCCCGGCGTCGGCGAAGCCCGGTCAGCAGCGGGCCGCCGCCGGCTCGTTCACGGCCGAGCACCGCGTCACCCTGATCACCGGCGACCGGGTCGCCCTCGACGCCAAGGGCCGGGTCGTCGGCCTGGACCGGGCCAAGGGACGCGAGCACATACCGTACGAGATCCGCAAGGCCGCCGGGCACACCCTCGTCGTGCCCGCCGACGCGGCCCGCCTGATCGCCTCCGGCACGCTGGACCAGCGGCTGTTCGACGTGACCGAACTCGACAAGGCCGCCACCCGCAAGGCGCAGCGGAAGGGCCTGAAGGTCATCGTCGGCTACCGCGGCGCGGCAACCGCCGCCAAGGCCGACGTCCGTGACGCGGGCACCCTGCGCCACCGCCTCACGGCCCTCGACGCGGACGCCGTGCAGACCACGCTCGCGGCCGTCCCGCGGCTGTGGGACGCGATCACCGACGGCGACCGGTCCGCCGCCGGCATCTCCCACGTCTGGCTCGACGGCGTCCGCGAGGCCAGCCTCGACAAGTCCGTGCCGCAGATCGGCGCCCCCACCGCGTGGGCGGCCGGCTACACCGGCAAGGGCGTCAAGGTCGCCGTCCTGGACACCGGCGTCGACACCAGCCACCCGGACCTCAAGAGCCAGGTCGTCACGTCCGCCAACTTCAGCGCCGCCGCCGACGCCACCGACCACTTCGGCCACGGCACGCACGTCGCGTCCATCGTGGCCGGCACCGGCGCCAAGTCCGGCGGCACGTACAAGGGTGTCGCGCCCGACGCCCGGATCCTCAACGGCAAGGTGCTCGACGACAGCGGCTTCGGCGACGACTCCGGCATCCTGGCCGGCATGGAGTGGGCGGCCCAGCAGGGCGCCGACATCGTCAACCTGAGCCTCGGCGGCCCCGACAGCCCCGGCATCGACCCGCTCGAAGCCGAGGTCAACAAGCTCTCCGAGCAGAAGGGCATCCTGTTCGCGATCGCCGCGGGCAACGAGGGCCCCGAGTCCATCGGCTCGCCGGGCAGCGCGGACGCCGCGCTCACCGTCGGCGCCGTCGACGACAAGGACGCCCTGGCCGACTTCTCCTCCACCGGGCCGCGGGTCGGCGACGGCGCCATCAAGCCCGACGTCACCGCGCCCGGCGTCGACATCACCGCCGCCGCGGCCCCGGGCAGCGTCATCGACAAGGAGGTCGGCGAGAAGCCGCCGGGCTACCTGACCATCTCCGGTACGTCGATGGCCACCCCGCACGTCGCGGGCGCCGCCGCGCTCCTCAAGCAGCAGCACCCCGACTGGGGCTACGCCGAGCTGAAGGGCGCCCTGACCGGCTCCACCAAGGGCGGCAACTACACGCCGTTCGAGCAGGGTTCGGGCCGCATCCAGGTGGACAAGGCCATCGGGCAGTCGGTGGTCGCCGACCCGGTGTCGGTGAGCTTCCCCACCCAGCAGTGGCCGCACACCGACGACCAGCCGGTCACCCAGCAGGTGACGTACCGCAACCTCGGCGACCAGGACGTCACCCTCGACCTCGCCGCCACCGGCCTCGACCCCAAGGGCCGGCCGGCCCCGGCGGGCTTCTTCACCCTCGGCGCGACCCAGGTGACCGTCCCGGCGGGCGGCAAGGCATCCGTCGACCTCACCGTGAACACCAAGCTGGGCGGCACCCTCGACGGCGCCTACTCGGCCTATGTGACGGCGACCGGCGGCGGCCAGAACGTACGCACGGCCGCCGCGGTGCAGCGCGAGGTCGAGTCGTACGACGTCACGCTGAAGGCCGTCGGACGGGACGGCAAGCCGGCCCCGTACTACGAGGCGGGCCTGGACGGCGTCGCCGGTCTGGCCGCGCAGAAGTCGTTCCACCCGTACGACGCCTCCGGCACGGTGACGGTGCGCGTGCCCAAGGGCACGTACATCCTCAACTCCGCGGTCTACGTGAACCCGGAGGACTTCACCAAGGGCGTCGACTGGATCGCCCAGCCGAAGCTGAGCGTCACCAAGGACCAGACGATCACCCTGGACGCGCGCACGGCCAAGCCGGTGAACATCACCGTGCCCGCCACCGTCAAGCCGGAACTCGCCGTGGGCTCGTTCGACATCATGACGGGCGGCGGCGACTACGCCTACGGCTGGATCCTGGACTCGTACGACAACTTCCGCACCGCCGGTCTGGGCCCGCAGATCACCGACGGCTCGCTCTACCAGCACTGGGAAGCGCACTGGAGCAAAGGCGGCACGGAGCAGTACGACGTCACCGCCGGCAGCACCGTCAAGCAGTTCGCCACCGGCTACACCAAGCACTACAAGGCCGCCGAGCTGGCCACGGTGAAGATCGGCATGGGCGCGTCGGCGAGCGGCAAGAAGGGCGCGGTCAGCGCGTACGGCTGGCTGCCCGGCAGCTCCGACGCCTTCACCATCGGCGTGCCGCAGCGCACTCCGGGCACCCGTACCCTGCACCTGTCCGCGGTGGGCGGCGCCAAGTGGGAACTGGGCTTCGACCAGATCAGCGGCGTCGACGCGGACGGCTTCCCGATCACGGACGCCCTGGTCACGCTGGGCCAGGCGCAGACGTTCAAGGCCGGCCAGACCTACACGAAGACCGTCAACACCGCGGTCTTCGGGCCGCACCTCAACGCCGACTACGGCGTGTTCCGCGACGGCAACGAGATCTACGGCATGGTGCCGCTGTTCACCGACGGCGCCGGGAACGCCGGTTCCTCGGACTTCACCGCGGTGACCACGACCCTGTACCGGGGCAGCACCAAGGTGGGTTCCAACCACGACCCGCTGTTCGGCCTGGAGACGTTCAAGGTGCCCGCGGGTGACGCCGCGTACAAGCTGACCACCTCGGTGCAGCGCAGCACCAAGGTCGCGGCGGCCTCCACCCGGATCACGGCGAGCTGGACCTTCCGCTCGAAGAAGCCGACCGTCAACGAGGCGGCCAGGCTCCCGGTCTCCACCCTCCGCTTCAAGGCCAGGACCGGGCTGGACAGCAAGGTCCCGGCGGGCCGCACGGTCACCTTCCCGGTCACCGTCGAGGGTGCCGCCGCGGGCGCCAACCTCAAGTCGCTGACGGTGTACGTGTCGTACGACTCCGGCAGGACCTGGAAGAAGACGACCGTCAGGCAGGGCAAGATCACCGTGAAGAACCCGGCGAAGGCGAAGGCGATCTCCTTCCGCGCCGACATCACGGACAAGAAGGGCAACAAGTCGGCGTTGTCGATCTACAACGCGTACTACGGCAAGTAGCCGAGCGCCGACGACAGGTACTCGGTAGGCCCGAGGGGCGTGGCGGATCCGGTCCGCCACGCCCCTCTCCGCCGTCACGGAACGGGAACTACCTCACGGGAACGCGCCGCACGAGTACGCGCCGCACGGGAACCTCGGCGGAACGCGCCTCACGGGGACGAGGACGACGCCACCCGGGTCGCGTCCGTGCCCCAGCTGGCCAGCAGCCGCAGGCCCTCCGCCGACGCGGAGTCCGGCTCCGCGTGGTAGGCGACCATCGACTGGTCACCGTCGGCGGGCATCCGGAACGTCTCGTACCGCAGGGACAGCTCCCCGACCAGCGGATGGTGCAGCCGCTTGACGCCGTGGCTCTTCTCCTTGACGTCGTGCCTCGCCCACAGCCGCCGGAAGTCCGGGCTCTTCACCGACAGCTCACCGATCAGCGCGGACAGCCGCGGGTCGTCGGGATAGCAGCCCGCGTCCATCCGCAGGGTGCACACGATGTCGATCGCCTTCTGCTCCCAGTCGATGAACAGACTGCGGTAGTCGGGCCGCAGGAACACCAGCCGGGCCCAGTTGCGCTCGCCGGGCGGCAGTTCCGCCCAGTCACCGAAGACCGCCGCCGCCATCCGGTTCCACGCCAGGATCTCCGAGCGCCGCCCGATGACGTACGCCGGTACGCCCTCCATCGTCTCCAGCAGCTGGGTCAGCGCGGGCCGCACCTGCTGGGGCCGGCCGAGCGCCTTCTTCTTGTGCTGCTTGCCCTTGGCGAGGTGGACCAGATGCGCCTGTTCGGCGTCGTCGAGGCGCAGCGCGCGGGCGATCGAGTCCAGCACCTCCACCGAGACGTTGCGCCCGTTGCCCTGCTCCAGGCGCGTGTAGTAGGCCACCGACACCCCGGCCAGCTGGGCCAGCTCCTCGCGGCGCAGTCCGGGCACGCGGCGGTGCCGGCCGAAGTCGGGCAGTCCCACGTCCTGCGGCTTCAGCCGGGCCCGCCTGGTGCGCAGGAACTCGCTGAGTTCGGCACGCCGGTCCAGCGGACGGCCTGGGGATTCGGGCGGTACGTCCATGGGCCCAGTATCGGTCGTAATCCGCAGTGCTACGCACAGGAGGCTGACCCGGTCAGTAGTAGGAACAGCGGACGTAGGCAAAACGGTGGTCTGGGTGAAATGCCTGCCGCGCAGCACGCTGGGACGCGTTCCCGGTCGGAAGGCAACCGGGCACTCCCCCCGCAAGGAGATATTCGGCATGACCACCGTTGCTGCATACGCCGCCCCCGCACCGAAGGCTCCGCTGGAGCGGACCACGATCGAGCGCCGCGAGGTCGGCGAGTACGACGTGCTGATCGACATCAAGTACGCGGGCATCTGCCACTCGGACATCCACACGGGCCGCGAGGAGTGGGGCACGGCCCTCTTCCCGCTGGTCCCCGGCCACGAGATCGCCGGTGTGGTCGCCGAGGTGGGTCCGGGCGTGACGCGGTTCGCGGTCGGCGACCACGTCGGCGTCGGCTGCATGGTCGACTCCTGCCGCGAGTGCGGCAACTGCAAGGCTGGTCTGGAGCAGCACTGCACCGGGTCCCTCGGCATGGTCGGCACGTACAACGCGCGCGGCCGGGACGGCGAGCCCACCTACGGCGGGTACGCGCAGAAGATCGTCGTCGACGAGAACTACGTGCTGCGCATCCCCGACGGACTGTCGCTGGACGTGGCGGCGCCGCTGCTGTGCGCCGGCATCACCACCTACTCCCCGCTGCGGAGCGCGGGCGTCGGCCCCGGCAAGAAGGTCGCGGTGCTCGGCATGGGCGGCCTCGGCCACATGGCCGTCAAGATCGCGCACGCCATGGGCGCCGAGGTGACCGTCCTGTCGCAGTCCCTGCGCAAGAAGAACGACGGCCTCAAGCTGGGCGCCGACCACTACTACGCCACCAGCGACCAGAAGACCTTCGACCAGCTGGCGGGCAGTTTCGACGTGATCCTGTCGACGGTCTCGGTGGCGCTGGACTTCGACGACTACCTGTCGCTGCTGAAGACCGGCGGAGTGCTCATGAACGTGGGCGCTCCCGAGCACCCCGTCTCCGTCAACCTCTTCTCGCTGATCATGGGCAACAAGAAGCTGGCCGGGTCCCTGATCGGCGGGATCGCCGAGACGCAGGAGATGCTCGACTTCTGCGCCGAGCACGCCCTCGGCGCCGAGATCGAACTGATCCGCGCCGAGCAGGTCAACGAGGCCTGGGACCGGGTCGTCGCCAGCGACGTCCGCTACCGCTTCGTGATCGACGCCGCCACCATCTGACCACTGTCCGGTCAGTACCTGATCACTGCCTGATCCCGGACCGCCCCAGCAGCCACAGCAGGTACGGCGCGCCGACCAGCGAGGTCAGCGCGCCCACCGGGATCTCCAGTGGCGGCAGCAGGGTGCGCGCCGCGAGATCGGCGCCCACCAGCACCGCCGCGCCGGTCAGGGCCGAGCAGAGCAGGGGCAGCTGCGCGGTGCGGGTGAGGCGGCGGGCCAGCTGGGGCGCGGTCAGGGCGACGAACCCGATCGGTCCGGCCGCGCCCGTCGCGGTCGCGGCCAGGACGACCCCGAGCACCGTCAGCGTGAGCCGGGCCCGCTCGACCCGCAGGCCGAGCCCGGCCGCCGTCTCCGGATCGAGACCGAGCGGCCGGGCCGTCCGGCTCGCCCACACCAGCCCCGGCAGACAGACCGCCAGGACGGCCGCGAGCGGCACCGCCTGGTCCCAGCCGCGCCCGTTGAGGCTGCCGGTCAGCCACAGTTTCAGCTGCTCGGCGGCGTCGAGTTCGCTGCCGGTGAGGTACAGCTGCACGATCGCGGACAGGGCGACGCCGATGCCGACGCCGGTGAGTACGAACCGGCCGGGCTGCATGCCGCGCCGCCAGGCCAGCACGTAGACCAGCGCGGCGGCGGCGAGACCGCCCGCCACCGAGACGGCCGGCAGGGCACCGGGGGCGGTGACCGTGCCGCCGGCCAGCGCGAGGACGGTCGCCGCGGCGGCCCCGTGCCCGACGCCGATGACGTCGGGACTGGCCAGCGGATTGCGGGTGACCGTCTGCACGAGCGCGCCGGACAGCCCGAGCGCGGCGCCGACCAGCGCGCCCAGGACGATGCGCGGCACCCGCAACTCGGCGACGACCAGCCGGTCGGGCGTGTCGGCGCCGTGCAGCGTGCGCCACACCTCGCCCGGCGAGACCCAGGTCTGGCCGGCGCAGGCCGAGGTGACCAGCACGGCCGCCAGCACCAGCGCCAGCACGCAGGCCACCGCGGCCGACCGCCGGTGCACCAGGATCGAGACGCGTGGCCGGGCGCGCAGGACGGTGACCCCGGAGGGAGCCGCACCGGGTGCCGCGGCGGGCCGAAGCCTCATCCCACCGTCCCCTTCCGTCCGTACGTCCGCCGCACCAGCACCACCAGGACCGGCACCCCGATCAGTGCCGTCATCACCCCGGCCGGTACTTCCGCCGGGGCGCGCACCACCCGGCCCGCCACATCGGCGGCGAGCAGCAGCGCCGCGCCGAGCAGGGCGGACAGCGGCAGCAGCACCCGGTGCCCGGAGCCGCGTACGAGCCGCCCGGCCAGTTGGGGGACCGCGAGTCCGACGAAGACGATCGGGCCCGCCGCGGCGACCGCGGCGGCGGTCAGCAGCGTCGCGCCGAGCGCCGCGGACGCCCGTACCAGCGGGACCCGGTGCCCGAGCGTCCGGGCCGTCTCGTCGCCGAGCGCCAGCGCGTCGAGACCGCGTGCACAGCACAGCACCAGGACCGCGCCCGCCGCCAGGAACGGCAGCATCCGGGCGACGGCGCCCGCGTCCCGTCCGCTCAGCGCGCCCACCTGCCAGAAGCGGAACTGGTCGAGCGTGGCGGCGGACGAGGTGAGGACGACGGTGGTGGCGCCCGTGGTCATCGCGGCCAGCGCGGTCCCGGCCAGCGCCAGTTTCACCGGTGCGGCCCCGCCCCGGCCGCGGGCGGCGATGCCGTACACCAGGCACGCGGCGGCCACGGCACCGGCGAAGGCGTACCAGACGTAGCCGCCGAAGCCGTCGGCGAGACCGAGCGAGACGGCGAGCACCACGCCGGCCGCCGCGCCCTGGCTGAGCCCGAGGACGCCCGGGTCGGCCAGCGGGTTGCGGGTGACCGCCTGGAGCGCCGCCCCGGCCAGCCCGAGCGCGGCGCCCGCGGTGAGTCCGATCTCGGTGCGCGGCAGCCTGAGCGACCGGACGACCAGGGCGTCGGGTGAACTCCCGCCGTGCAGCAGCGCGTCCAGCACGGCGGCGGGCGGTACCGGCCGGGTGCCGACGGCGAGGCTGAGCAGCGCGGCGGCGGCGACGGTGACGGCGGCCAGCGGAAGGGCCGTACGGAGGCTCACTTGCCGAGGTGCCCGGCGAGCTGTCGTACGACCAGACGTGCGGCCGTGGGACCGGCGTTGAGGTACCACGGGTCGTCGTCGACCTTGACCGCGTGCCCGGCCCGCACGGCCTTCATCGACTTCCACAGCGGCCCGGCGAGGGTGGCCCCGGCGTCGGTCCCGCCGGGGTCGCCCTGCACGGAGTAGAAGATCCAGTCGGCGTCCGCGGTGTCGATGCTCTCGGCGCCGATGTCCTCGGAAATGGCCGTGAACCGCTGGGAGGCGGGCCGTGCGAGCCCCATGTCGACGGCGAGCGAACCGGTGAAGGAGGACACGCCGAACATCCGGGTGCGGTCCGGGGTGAAGCGCACCATCGAGACCGTCGTGCTCCCGGGGCCCTGGCCCGCGGCGACGGCTTCGCCGGCGATCCCGTCGAGCAGTTTCCGGGCCTGCTGCCCCTTGCCGACCGCCGCGCCGACGAGCAGCAGGTCCCGCTTCCAGTTGATGCCCTGGCCCGCGGTGACGACGGTCGGCGCGATCTTCGACAGCTTGGGGTAGAGGTCGGCGAGCGAGTCGTTGACCAGGATCAGATCGGGCTTGGCGGCGGCCAGGGACTCCAGGTTGGGCGCGGCTCTGGTGCCCGCGTCGGACATCGCGGCGAGCTGCTTCTCGTACTGCGGGAACGCGTCGGACAGGTAGTCCGGGACGAGTCCGGCGTTCTCGGCGCGGGTGGTGACGGACGGGACGATGCCGAGGGAGAGCAGGTCGTCGAGTTGCCCGGTGCTCAACGCGGCGATCTTCGCGGGCGCGGTCTTCAGGACGGTGCTGCCCTCGAAGTGGGTGAGCGTGCGCGGGAACACCCCGTCCTCGGCGGGGTCCGCGCCCATCCCGTCGGCGAGCGTGCCCGGCGCGGCCGAGGGGCCCTGGGAGGCGCCCGCGACGAGGTTGCGCGACCCGCCGCCCCCGGCGTCCCCCTTGCCGCCGCCCGTCGAGGAACAACCGGCCAGCAGACCTCCGGCTATGCACACGGCCAGGACGGCCTTCGACCCCAACATACGCACGACCAGCACTCCGTTCACCAAATAAGGTAAGCCTTACCTTAACTGGTGTCGGAGTATCTTGGATTACAAGGAGGTCTCAACGATGACCGTGAACCTGAACCACACCATCGTCTCCGCGCGGGACAAGCAGGCATCGGCCAAGTTCCTCGCTGACATCCTGGGGCTCCAAGTCAGCCCACAATTCGGTCCGTTCGCGCCGGTCGAGATTCCCAACGGCGTGACGCTGGACTACATGGAGACGGCCGACGCCGTTACCAGCCAGCACTACGCCTTCCTCGTCTCCGAGGAGGACTTCGACGCGATATTCGCCCGTATCAAGGACGCCGGGCTCACCTTCTGGGCGGACCCGGCGCACAGCCGGCCCGGCGAGATCAACACCAACGACGGCGGCCGCGGGGCGTACTTCGAGGATCCCAACGGCCACAACCTGGAGATCCTCACCCGGCCGTACGGCAGCGGGAGCTGAACCGGGCAGAAACCGTAGACCGGCGCATTCAGTCATAGAACGAAGCGAAGAGAAGCGCGACAAGACAGCGAAGAGAAACGCGAAAAGACGCGGACGGGCTGTCACATTCCCTCGTCAGGCCGGTTCATAGCGGCAGGAGGGGCCCGCAGGAGGCCCCACTCGACCCGACGAGGGAGCAGCCATGACGACGTCCTCGGCATCACCGATCCTGGTCACGGGCGGCACGGGCACCCTGGGCGGCCATGTCGTCCCGCTGCTGCGGGCGGCCGGCCACGAGGTGCGGATCCTCAGCCGCGGGCCCCGGCCGTCCGTGCCCGGCATCACCCACGTCACCGGCGATCTGCTGGCCGACAAGGGAGTGGCGGCGGCGGTCGCCGGCACCCGCACCGTGCTGCACCTGGCGGGCGGCCCCAAAGGCGACGACACGGCCACCCGGACCCTGGTGCGGGCGGCGACAGCGGCCGGCGTACGCCACCTCGTGTACATCTCCGTCATCGGCGCGGACCGGGTGCCGCTGGCCTGGCTGCGCGCGAAGCTGGCCGCGGAACGGGCGGTCGCCGAGTCCGGCATCCCGTGGACGACGCTGCGCGCGGCCCAGTTCCACGACCTGGCGTTCACCGTGGTCGAGAAGATGACGAAACTGCCCGTCCTGCCGGTCCCCGGCGGCCTGCGCCTCCAGCCGGTCGACTCCCGCGAGGTGGCGGCCCGCCTGGTGGACCTGGCCCTCGGCGCCCCCGCGGGCCTGGTCCCGGACCTGGCGGGCCCGCGCCCGTACGACCTCGGCGCGCTCGCCCGCCCCTACCTCGACCTGCGCGGCAGGCGCCGGCGCCCGACCCTGCCGGTCCGCATCCCCGGGAAGGCGGGCCGCGCCTACCGGGCCGGGGCGAACCTCGCCCCGCAGAACGCGGACACGGGCAAGCGCACCTGGGAGGACTTCCTGGCGGAGCGGCTGGGTTAGCGGAGTTCCCGGTGGCCTTCAGCGGGGGTGCTCCGGGTCACGGCCCGCCCACAGGTCGTGTCCCGGCCCGTCCAGCGGAGCGTGCGGTCAGCTCTGCGCGGTGGGCCGGACGCGGTGATGTGGGGGCGCGGGCGCACCGTTCACCCCGCACGGTGACGCCGCTGGTCGGGCGGCCGTCGAAGGGCGTCGGCCGGGTCCGCCCACCGGGCCCCGGCGCCCGGATGGGCACCGAAGTGACGCGGCGGACGCCGCCCGCTACGCTGACGCCGCTCTATCCCAGGGAGGGGACCATGAACGCCGTCGCGATACAGACCCAGAGACAGTTCCACATCCACCAGCGGGTGACCATGATGATCAACCGCTACGAGGTGTTCGCCGACGACGGCGCCGGCGCACCCGGCACGCAGGTCGCCTTCATCGAGCAGAAGCGCATGAAGCTCAAGGAAGAGGTCACCCTCTACACCGACGAGTCGAAGCAGTCCGTCGTCGCCGCGTTCAAGGCCCGCAAGGTCGTCGACCTCGCCAGCGCCTACGACGTCACCGGCGAGGGCGGGCCCATCGGCGTGTTCGGCAAGAAGTTCGGCAAGTCGCTGCTGCGCTCCACCTGGCAGCTCGACCAGCCGGGGCTGCCCACCGTCACGGTTCAGGAACGCAACGCCGCGCTCGCCGTCTTCCGGCGGGTGTGGGGGGTGCTCCCGTACATCGGGGACCTGCCGTTCATCTGGAAGTACCACTTCGACTTCATCGACGCGGACGGCCGCAAGGTGGGCTCCTTCGAGAAGAAGACCCGCTTCCGCGACCACTACGTCGTACGGATGGACGACGACCGCTACGACCGGCGGCTGGTGCTCGCGCAGGCCGTGGCGCTGGACGCACTCCAGTCGCGCTGAACCCGCCCCGGCCGCCGCGGGCCCGGCGGCGGCCGGTGATCTCCTACCGGTCGACCGGGAAGCGGTAGACCGTCGAGTGCCGGGGCTGGAAGCCGAGGCGCTCGTAGAGGCGGTTCGCCGCCGCGCGGTCCGGCCGGGAGGTGAGATCGACCGTCCGGGCACCCGCCTCCGTGGCGATGCGCACCGCCTCCCGCAGCAGGAGCCCCGCGATTCCCCGGCCCCGCGCGGCCTCGTCGACGACGACGTCCTCGACGCGGCCCCGCAGCCCGGCCGGCAGGGGCAGCAGCACCAGGGTCAGGGTGCCGACGATCGCGTCGGACATCCGCGCGAGCAGCACCGTGGTCGCGTCCGACGTCACCATGCGGTCGATCGCTTCGTGGTCGAGGGGCCTGGCCGTCGAGGACAGCTGGGGCAGCAACCGGGCGAACGCGTCGACGAGTTCCTGACTCGCTTCCCGGGCGATGTCCACGCGGATGTCCATGTCTGTCCCGAGGTCCATGCGGCGAGCCTGTCCGTCGCCCCGGTCCGCGCCGGGCACGGACTCGGGCGGATCACTCCGGCAGGCAGCGCCCCCGGCCCCTGGCACCGCTGCCGCCCGCCCGCCGACTCCCCGTCCGGGGGCGTCAGTTGAGCAGCGACGCCGGGCTGCCGCCGTTCGCCTCGAAACCCGCGACCGCCAGGGCGCGGTAGACGGCGAACTCCGCGGCCGGCTCGGCGGACAGCGTCCAGGGGAGCGCGCCGACATGGCCGTCCACGTGCACCAGCTGGCTCATTGCCTCCGCCCAGCGCTCGGCGCGGACCAGGAAGAACACCAGCAGATGGCGGACGTGCGCCAGCATCGGGTCGTCGGAGCGGGCCGCGTGCACCGCGTACAGCGCGCCGTGCATCGCCTTCGTGACGACCTCGCTCTGGTAGAAGCTGCTGACCAGGTTCACCTCGGGCAGGTGCTCGAAGACCGCGAACAGGGGCATGGCGGCCAGCAGGGAGCCCTGCGGGGCGCGGGCGGCGGCGGCCTCGGCGAACGAGTACGCCAGCTCGCGCGAGCCGTGCCACTTCTCGCACCAGTAGTGCAGCGCCGCGAGGTGGGCGCCCATGTGGGCCGGGGCGCGGTCCAGGATCTTCAGCCACAGCTGCTCGAACTCCGCGCGCGGATACGCCAGTCCGCGGGCCACCGACAGCTCGACGATGTACGGGACCGGGTCACCGGGCGCCAGCAGCGCAGCCTGCCCACAGGCGTTTCCGGCCTCCTCCATGATGATCCGGAATTCGTCCGTCCCCGGTGTGGACGTGCGCCACGCCTGCTGCACCAGGAACTCCGCGTGCACCGCGGCGCCGCCCGCGTCCTTGGGCTGCTCGGCCCGCCACACCCGCAGCCACTGGCCGCCCGGCGTCTCGTGGACCCCGCCCGGCCGCTGCTGCAACTCCAGGGCCGCCGCGCCCGCGAACGCCTGGACGCGCTGCCAGCGCAGCTCGCCCGCCGTCTCGGTGCCGGCCAGCAACTGCGCCGCCGCCCGGTAGTCCTGGGTGCGCTGCACCAGGTCGAGGACGTCGAGGAGGTCCTGGTCGGGGCCGGGCATCCGGATGTCCAGGTCCTCCTGGCGCACGAAGCCGTAGGTCGCCGGGTCCGCCGCGTCCGGGTGGTCCGGGGAGACGCGCTCGATCCCGGCGCGCCTGCGCCGCAGGAACGGAATCGCCACGAAGCTCAGCAAGAGCAGCGCCATCAGGACCCAGAGAATCGACATGCCTCAAGCGAACCAGACGCCGCCGACAATTGGCGAACCCGTTCGATCCCCTGTGGAAAACCACCCGCGCCCCGGCACCGCACCCCCCGCGGGGCCCGCACGACGACTCACCCGCGAACCGCAGGACCACCCACCCGCGAACCGGGAGAACCCTTCCGTCAGGACCGGGCGAGCCATGACCCGGCGGCGGGCCCCTCGGCGCACTACGCTCGGGGCCCATGAGCGACAGGCACATCAGTCAGCACTTCGAGACACTCGCGATCCACGCGGGCAACACCGCCGATCCCCGCACCGGGGCGGTCGTCCCGCCGATCTACCAGGTCTCGACGTACAAACAGGACGGCGTGGGCGGTCTGCGCGAGGGGTACGAGTACAGCCGCAGCGCCAACCCCACCAGGACCGCGCTGGAGGAGAACCTCGCCGCGCTGGAGGGCGGCCGCCGCGGTCTGGCCTTCGCGTCCGGCCTGGCCGCCGAGGACGCCCTGCTGCGTACGCTGCTCAGCCCCGGCGACCACGTGGTCATCCCGAACGACGCGTACGGCGGTACGTTCCGTCTCTTCTCCAAGGTCGTCGCCCGGTGGGGGGTGGAATGGTCCGTCGCCGACACCAGCGATCCGGCAGCGGTGCGGGCCGCCCTCACCCCGCGGACCAAGGCCGTATGGGTGGAGACCCCCTCCAACCCGCTGCTCGGCATCACCGACATCGCCGCCGTCGCTCAGGTCGCCCACGACGCCGGTGCGCGGCTCGTCGTCGACAACACCTTCGCCACCCCCTACCTCCAGCAGCCGCTGGCGCTCGGCGCCGACGTCGTCGTGCACTCGCTCACCAAGTACATGGGCGGGCACTCGGACGTCGTCGGCGGCGCGCTGATCGCGGCCGACCGGGCGCTGGGCGAGGAGCTGGCCTTCCACCAGAACGCCATGGGCGCGGTCGCCGGACCCTTCGACTCCTGGCTGGTGCTGCGCGGCGCCAAGACGCTCGCGGTGCGCATGGACCGGCACACCGAGAACGCCACCAAGATCGCCGACATGCTGGGCCGGCACGCGCGCGTGACGCGCGTTCTGTACCCGGGCCTGCCCGAGCACCCCGGTCACGAGGTCGCCGCGAAGCAGATGAAGGCGTTCGGCGGCATGGTCTCCTTCCAGGTCGAGGGCGGCGAGGAGGCGGCCGTCGAGGTCTGCAACCGCACCAAGGTGTTCACCCTCGGCGAGTCGCTGGGCGGGGTCGAATCACTGATCGAGCACCCCGGCCGGATGACGCACGCCTCGGTGGTCGGCTCGGCCCTGGAGGTCCCGGGCGACCTGGTCCGGCTCTCCGTGGGCATCGAGAACGTCGACGACCTCCTGGAGGACCTGAAGCAGGCGCTGGGCTGACCCGGCCGGGCGAGGGCCGCCGCGGTTCGGCGGCACCCTGAAGGGGCTCACCAGCCGGTCAGCGGTGGAGTCGTCCGGGACGGCGGCTCCACCCAGGGGCGCGCCGTCACCGCCCAGACCGCGAACGCCACGGCCCCGGCGCACAGGACCAGCCACAGCAGGCGCCGGGCGGCGGTCCTGCGCCGCAGCTCGCGCCTCCCGCGCCGTACGGCCTCCGGGTACAGGTCGGGCGGCACCGGCGGCGGCACCCGCTCCATGATCCGCCGTGCGGCGGCCTCCCGTTCCGGCCGGTTCACCCGTCTCTCCCCCCGCTCGTCCCTCTCACCTCCGCACCGGCCCCCGCCTCAGGACGGCGCCGGCTCCGCCACGGCACCCGCCGTGGCCACCCGCGGCGGATGCAGCAGCGTGGCCGTCGCCCGCTCGCAGATCGCGTGGACCCGTTCGACCGGAAGCCCGAGCAGGGCCGCCGCCTGCTCCTCGGCGACGCCCTCGTACAGCCTGAGGACGAGGATCAGACGCTCCTGGGGAGCGAGCACGGCCATCGGGCTCGCGGGATGCGCGCGGGCACGCCCCAAACCGCCGTACTGGTGCCAGGCCGTGCGCGCGAAGCGCAGGGCGAGGTACTGGCGGGCCCGGTCGTAGGGGTCCTCGCCGCGCAGCCGGTGCCAGCACGCGTACGTGTGCGCGAGCGCCAGCGTCAGCAGGCGCCGCGCGCGCGGGTTGTCGCCGGGGTCCTCGGCGGTGAGCAGGGTCGCGGCATGCAGCAGCCGCCCTGCCGCGCCCGCGACGAACGCCTCGAACTCCCGGGCCCGGCGGGCGCCCTGCGACGCCTGCCGTTCGCGCACCGTGCCTCCCCCCGTACGGGGCCCCACCCGGTACGGCGGGATGTGGCGCCGGATACGCCGCGGGACCCCGGTCTCATATGAGGACAGCGGCGGCCCAAGGTCAAGACTCCGGTCGTCAGGAGACCGGGGGAGTCTCCTCCGTTGCGACGCCCGGTACCGCCGTCCGGGCGGAGAGAGCGCTGTTGAAGCGCGTCAGGAGCGCACAGAACGACTCGCGCTCCTCCGCCGCCCAGTCGTGTGTCAGCTCGGCCATCAACTGGCGCCTGGAGGAGCGCACCTCGTCCAGCCGGGCCGCCCCGCGCGGGGAGAGCTGGAGCACCACCGCGCGCCCGTCCTCGGGGTGCGAGGTCCGCTTGACGAGCCCGGTGTCGACCAGCGGAGCCACCTGCCGGGTGACCGTCGACGAGTCGATCCCCATGCTCGCGGCGAGCGCCTTGACCCCCATCGGGCCTTCTTTGTCGAGGCGGTTGAGCAGCAGGTACGCGGCACGGTCCATGGAATTGCGCACCTGCCCGACGCCACCGAGCCGGGTCTGCTCGGCACGACGGGCGAACAGCGCCACCTGGTGCTGAAGGGTGTCGAGAAGACCGGTGTCACCTACGGTCGTCATGTCCATCGACATTTCAGGTGTTGTGGGCATGGCGGGGGCTCACTTCATGAGGGCTGCTGGGTTGGGGGACAGGGTACGCGGAAGGGACGCAGGCCGTACCGGCGCTGCACGAACCGGTCTCGGTGCTTGGTCACACCGGCTGCCCGCGACTGTGAACTGCGAGACTTGAGCCATGAGCTACAGCACGGCCGGCTCGCTGCGCCCCGTCACCCTCGACGACGTACGCGGTGCCCAGAAGATGCTCTCCGGTGTGGCCCGGGTGACCGCGCTGGAGAGCAGCAGGCATCTGTCCCAGCTGGTGGGCGCGCCGGTGCTCCTCAAGTGCGAGAACCTCCAGCGGACCGGATCGTTCAAGCTGCGCGGCGCCTACGTACGGATCGCCGGGCTGCTGCCGGAGGAGCGGGCCGCCGGCGTGGTGGCCGCGAGCGCCGGCAACCACGCGCAGGGCGTCGCGCTCGCGTCGTCGCTGCTCGGCGTGCACGCCACGGTGTTCATGCCCAAGGGCGCCCCGCTGCCGAAGATCAGCGCCACCCGGGAGTACGGCGCGGAGGTGCGCCTGCACGGCCAGGTGGTCGACGAGACGCTGGCCGCCGCGCAGGAGTACGCCGAGCGGACCGGTGCCGTGTTCATCCACCCCTTCGACCACCCCGACGTCATCGCGGGCCAGGGCACCGTCGGCCTGGAGATCCTGGAGCAGTGCCCGGAGGTCGGCACCATCGTCGTCGGCGTCGGCGGCGGCGGGCTCGCGGCCGGTATCGCCGTCGCGGTGAAGGCGCTGCGGCCCGAGGTGCGGATCGTCGGGGTGCAGGCGGCGGGTTCGGCGGCGTATCCGCCCTCGCTCGCGGCCGGGCGGCCGGTGGCCATCGAGGGCCCGGCGACGATGGCGGACGGCATCAAGGTGGGGCGGCCCGGCGACGTGCCGTTCCGGATCATCGCGGAATCGGTCGACGAGATCCGTACGGTCTCCGAGGACCAGCTGTCGGCGGCGCTGCTGCTGTGCCTGGAGCGGGCCAAGCTGGTCGTCGAGCCGGCCGGGGCGAGCCCGGTCGCGGCGCTGCTCGGCGAGCCCGGCGCCTTCGCCGGGCCGGTCGTCGCCGTGCTGTCCGGAGGCAACGTCGACCCGGTGCTGCTCCAGCGGGTGCTGCGCCACGGCATGACCGCGCAGGGCCGCTACCTGGCCGTACGGCTGCGGTTGACGGACCGGCCGGGCGCCCTCGCGACGCTTCTCGGGGTGTTGTCAGTGGTGGACGCTAACGTGCTCGACGTGAGTCACGTACGGACCGATCCGCGGCTCGGGCTCACGGAGGCGGAGGTGGAGCTGCACCTGGAGACGAAGGGGCCGACGCACTGCGTCGAGGTCGGCCAGGCCCTGCGCGAGGCGGGTTACACCGTCATGGACTGAGCCGGCGCCGACCGCCGCGTCAGCCGTTTCACCAGGTCAGGAACGTCCGCATCACTCGTTCGGGGAAATCCGTTGAGAGACGCGATACATCGCGTTATGGTGTGTCGGGTACCTTCGGAACTCGTTCAGGATTCTCCCGGATTCCTCTGAATTTCCCTGGGTTGCTGTGGGTTGCTGTGGGTTGCTCTGGATTCCCCTGGGTTCCTTCATGCGGGACGTCGACTTCGTGAACCTCCAGGGGTACGACTACCACGTGTCGGGCCAGGCCACGACGGCCCAGCAGTCGGCTCTGTTCGCGCCGGGCGACTTCAGCGTGGACCAGACGGTCCGGGACTGGGTGCGCAGGGGCGCCCAGCCGCGCAAGCTGGTGGTCGGCATGCCGTTCTACGGGCAGGGCTGGACCGGGGTCAGCGGCGGCGGCGACGGTCTCGGCCAGCCGGCCACCGGTCCGGCGAAGGGCACGTACGCGGACGGCTCCGAGGACTACAAGGTCCTCAAGGGCCTGGCCGCCTCCGGTACGTACACCGTGCACCGGGACCGCCGGAACGGCAGCGCGTGGCTCTTCGACGGCACCACGCTGTGGACGTACGACGACCCGCAGGTGCTGAAGACCAAGGCGGCCTACACCCGCAAGCTGGGCCTGGGCGGCGCGATGTTCTGGTCGCTGGACGGCGACACGGCCGACGGCGAGCTGACGGCGGCGGTGGACAAGGGACTCAACGACCGCTGATCGACTACCAGATGACCGGGCCCGGCACACACACCACATGTGCCGGGCCCACGTGGCATCCTCCTGCCAGAGCGGAGTACAGGGCCGGATGGCGGTGTGGTTCCCTGGGACTGATGAGTCCATAGAGGCTCCCGTTGTTCCAGTTCAGCGGGCTCCTCTCCGTGTTTTGCCGGCTGTGGACCGGCTGCCGAGTGGTAGGTACGGAGCGAACCGCGGGGGCCTGGGAATCGTTGTTGAAAAGTGTATTCGCTAGTTCGAGGAAAGGGGTTCGTGGTGGGGAAAACGAATGCCGCCGAGTATATAGCCGTATTGAATGCACTGAAAAAAGGTGACCTGCCGAAGAGGGAAAAGGATCCGGAGAAGCAGCGCGAGGCGCCTCGCCGGTCTATCGGCAGTTTCCTGAATAACCTGCGGCATCAGGGATAGAGAATCCCAGGGGCGATCTGATTGCTGCGTTGCGGCGGCATGACCTGGAGCTCTCTCAAGGTCAGGACGGGAAGTGGCGGCTGCCGCTCATCGGGGGTCCACGTTCGAAGGATGTGGATTCTCTCTGTGCGGAAGAATTGAACCGGCGGGAAATAGGTAATCTCTCCGTAGGTAAGAAAAATCGTCGCATGGTGGACGGGGTGGCTTCCGATCGTCGCCTCACCAATTTCCTGCATGACATGAGGATCAGGGGGCGCTTGGCTCCTCCCTCGGAGGATCTGGTTAAAGCGGCAGGGCGGCATGGCCTGGAATTCTTTCAAGGTGAGGACGGGCGGTGGTGGCTGCCTCGCACGGGTCGGGTGAGTCGTGCTGGTGCTGGTGCTGGTGCTGGTGCTGGTACTGGTGCTGGTGGTGTGGGTGGTGGTGCGGGTGGTGAGGCGGTGCTGGGTCCTGGGCAGGGTGTGTTTGCTGTCAGGGGGGTCGGGGCGGAGGTTGGGTCCTCGTTGCGGTCTGCGGGGCGGGTGGAGTCCGAGGAGGCGTTGCCTTTCGCCGATGAGGAGTTCGCGGATAGGAACTTGGACGAGATGATGCGTACTGATCCGTTTGTGCGCGCGGTGATGGATGACCCGGTGGTTGACCTTGTTTCCGGGGTTCCGGGAGTTTCTGGCTCTTGGTCTGCTGCTCCGGTCAATCCTGCTGGGTTCTACATGGCGGGTGGATTTCCGGGTTCTGGTGTGGATGCGCTGTCGCAGGGGATGGACGGGGTGGCGGGTGCGGGTTTCGGGTATCCGGCGGCGGGGGATGCGGTGAATCCTGTGGTGGGGTTCTCGGGTGTGGCGTATACGCGGGTGAGTGATCCGGTTGACGGCTCGATGGGGTATGGGCAGGGGCAGGGTGTGTGGGGGGATGGTTCCGGGTTTCCGGGGGTTGGGACGGTGCGGGGCGGGGTGTACCAGCCACCGGCTGAGCGGTCGGCCGGGCATTCCCGGTAGAAGTGAGGCCGGGCGACTGGGGGGATCCGGGGTGAACTGCGGGGGCCTGGGAGCCGTTGTTGAAAAATGTGTTCGCCGGTTCGAGGAAAGGGGTTCTTGGTGGGGAAAACGAATGTCGCCGAGCATATAGCCGTATTGAATGCGCTGAAAAAAGGTGACCTGCCGAAGAGGGAAAGGGATCCGGAGAAGCAGCGCGAGGTGCCTCACCATTCTACCGCCGTTTTCCTGAATAACCTGCGGTATCAGGGGATAGAGAATCCCGGGGACGATCTGATTGCTGCGTTGCGGCGGCATGACCTGGAGCTCTCTCCCGGTGAGGACAGGAAGTGGCGGCTGTCAATCATCAAGGGTGCACGTTTTGGGCAGGATGGTGTGTTCGCTGGCTGGTCGGTCGGGGCGGAGGCTGGGCCCTCGTCGTGGTCTGCGGGGCAGGTGGAGTCCGAGGAGGTGTTGTTGTTCGCCGGTAGGAACGTGGACGAGATGATGCGCACTGATCCGTTGGTGCGCGCGGTGATGGCTGACCCGGTGGTTGACCTGGTTCCGGTGGTTCCGGGAGTTTCAGTTTCCTTTTCTGCCGCTCCGGTCAATCCTGTCGCATCGGTCGCCGAGCATGTAACGGTATTGAATGCGCGGGAAAAAGGTGACCTGCCGAAGAGGACAAACGATCCGGAGAAGCAGCGCGAGGCGCCTCACCATTCTACCGCCGTTTTCCTGAAAAACCTACGGAATCAGGGGATAGAGAATCCCGGGGACGATCTGATTGCTGCGTTGCGGCGGCATGACCTGGAGCTCTCTCAAGGTCAGGACGGGCGGTGGCGGCTGCCGCTCATTGGGCGTAGAGGTATGAAGGATGTGGATTCTCTCTGTGTGGAAGAATTGAACCGGCGGGAAATAGGTGATCTCTTTGGAGATCGGAAGAATCCACGCGTGGTGGACGGTGTGGCTTCCGGTCGTCGCCTAACCAGGTTCCTGAGCAACATGAGGAACAGGGGGCGCTTGGCTCCTCCCTCGCAGGATCTGGTTAAAGCGGCAGGGCGGCATGGCCTGAAATTCTTTCAAGGTGAGGACGGGCGGTGGTGGCTGCCTCGCAAAGATCACGGTGGTGGTGCGGGTGTTGGGTCCTCGTTGCGGTCTGCGGGGTGGGTGGAGTCCGAGGAGGCGTTGCCTTTCGCCGATGAGGAGTTTGCGGGTAGGGACTTGGACGAGATGATGCGTACTGATCCGTTGGTGCGTGCGGTGATGGATGACCCGGTGGTTGACCTTGTTTCCGGGGTTCCGGGAGTTTCTGGTTCTTGGTCTGCTGCTCCGGTCAATCCTGCTGGGTTCTACATGGCGGGTGGATTTCCGGGTTCTGGTGTGGATGTGCTGTCGCAGGGGATGGACGGGGTGGCGGGTGCGGGTTTCGGGTATCCGGCGGCGGGGGATGTGGTGAATCCTGTGGTGGGGTTCTCGGGTGTGGCGTATACGCGGGTGAGTGATCCGGTTGACGGCTCGATGGGGTATGGGCAGGGGCAGGGTGTGTGGGGGGATGGTTCCGGGTTTCCGGGGGTTGGGACGGTGCGGGGCGGGGTGTACCAGCCACCGGCTGAGCGGTCGGCCGGGCATTCCCGGTAGAAGTGAGGCCGGGTATCGGCTCCGGACCGGTGACCGGCCGCTGGCCCGGAGTCGTTGCCGTGATCAGGATTGTTCGAGCGGCGGTGTACTTCGGCAAGAGCTGAAGGCCGGGCCGTCGGACCTCGCCGAGTCGGCGTGCCGAGACGAAGGACGGCCAGGGTGACTCCTCGAAGACGGGCGCCGGGGCGAAGGGGTACCGGGCCGAAGTGCGGGCCGCCGGGCCGGTGTTCGGTACCGGCGAGATCGTGCCGTACCTGCTGGGGTGCCTTCCGGACCATCGCCCCGGTGCTGCGCTGCGCCGGCTGCGGGGCGCGGCGTTGCGACTGGCGGACCGGCTGGATCCCGATCCGGAGCGGTCGGCGTGGGTGCGGCGGGCCATGCGGACCGCGGCCTACCCGCGCCCGGCTGTCCCTCGCAGATGCGCGTGTGAGCCGCCGATCCCGGTGAGCAGCGTGCGGCACACGAGCATGTCAGGGGTGGGTGCCCGCTGACCGTCGGAGTTCCCGACGTGGACTGCACGTTCACCCTGTCCGTCCGGCCCGCCCGGCTCCCCGACCGCGATCCGGCCCCACCGTCGCCCGCAGTGCGTACGCACCGTATCGGTGGTCTGCCGTACCCGTTGTACGTACCGGCAGAAGATTCCTGGAGGTAGGACCGTGCGCCGTTCCACCCGGGAAGGCCGCCGCACGGGAAGCCGCCCGAGCGGACAAGGACACCGTCATCGAGCGCTACCGGGCCGGTGAGCCGGATCGCCGACGCGTACGGCGTGACGGCCGCCTGGCTGACCTCCGGTTCGACGCATGGGGCGTCCCGCGCCGCCGGCGCTGCGAAGCACATCCGCGCCGCCGCCCCGCCAGGCGCCTCTTCCGAGGGCGGATGGCGTGCGCGCGGCCCAGGCCGAGTTCATCGGCAGCCGCGCCGCGTTCACCACCCCCTACCGCGACGGCGAGTCCCTCACGTCCCTCGCCCGGTCGTTCGGAGACCGGTACCCGGTGGAACGCCGGACTCCTGACCGCCCGGCTGGGCGCCCGGCGTGTGGCCACGGTGGAGATCGACGGCGCCCCGTCCCGTCGTTCTCCGGGTGGACGGCGAAGCCCCGGCGTCCTGTCGATGGCATCGACGGGAAACCAGGGGCCTCGTCAGGGCAACGCAACAGACAGACGATCCGGTCGGTCTGCGTACGGTTCGAAACAGATGGTCCTGTCGGTCCCCGTACGGTTCGGAACAGACGGTCCGATCGGCGTGTGCTGTACGGAGCAGTTCGCGTACGGGCTGGTGACCGCTCACGCACGGTTCGGAGCCGGCCCGCGCACGGCTGGGACCGGTTCGCGTACAGCCTGGGATCAGCCCGAGTACGGCTCGGCCTTGAGGATCTTCACCGTGGCCTTCTTGCCGTTGGGCAGTTCGTACTCCGCGTTCTCGCCGACCTTGTGGCCGGTCACGCCGGCGCCCAGCGGGGACTGCGGGGAGTACGTCTCGATGCCGGCGCTCGCGTACTCGCGGGAGGCGAGGAGGAACGTCAGGGTGTCGTCCTCGTCACCGTCGAAGGCGATCGTCACCACCATGCCGGGGGCGACCGCACCGTCCGCGGAGGCGGGGGCCTCGCCGACCTTGGCGTTCTCCAGGAGCTGGGTCAGCTGTCGTACACGGAGTTCCTGCTTGCCCTGCTCTTCCTTGGCCGCGTGATACCCGCCGTTCTCCCGCAGGTCGCCCTCCTCGCGCGCGGCCGCGATCTTGGCGGCGATCTCCGTGCGCGCAGGACCAGACAGGTACTCCAGCTCGGCCTTGAGCTGGTTGTACGCCTCCTGGGTCAGCCAGGTGACGTTCTCGCTGGTCTGGGTCACAGGTGCTCCTCGTCGGTACTGGGGATACAAAGCATCGCCCTACCCAGAAGAATGTTCCTTCACGGAAGGGCGAAACCACGAGCCTAACAATTCAACGGCGGAAGGGGGAGGACATAAGCCATCAGAATCGTGTCAGCGCAGGTCAGGGAGGACGTATCCGGACCGCATCAGTCGGCGTGGCAGCCGAGCAGCTCGGCCGTGGTGCCCTGAGAGGTCGTACGCAGCGTGACGACCCGGTCGATGCGGGTCGCCGACCCGGTGAAGCGGAAGTCGGCCCGGCCCACCTCCGCGCCGTCGGCGGCCTGCGAGCGCACGGTGCAGTAGCCGTCGGTCCCGGCGTCCTTGTGGACCTCCAGATGCACGGAGACCGAGCTGTCCGAAGCCTGGAACGTGATCACTTCCGCGCTGATCTCGCTCCGCACCACGTAGTGGTACGCGAAGTAGCCGACCAGCGCGAGCAGGGCCGCGCCGAGCACCGCACCGATGATCTTGAGCTTGTGGTCGGCGCGGTCGTCCGAGGAACGCCCGTAGCGGCCTTCGGGCAACCGCGTGCTCACCGTGCTCATGATCGTCCTCTCGGCAGGACCGGGGACAGGAGCCCCGGCGGGAGCCCGGACCGGCCCGTGGAATTATTCGCCCCCCGATTCGGTCACTATAGAAGCCGCCCGTCGGCCATCTGACCGCCACCCCGCAAGGAGGTGCTTGCGGCACGGCCCTAACTGGATTGCGTCCGAAGATCCGGGCGCCGACCTACCGAGGATTGAGTCTTGACTGACCAGCTGCGACTGATGGCCGTCCACGCGCACCCCGACGACGAGTCGAGCAAGGGCGCGGCCACCATGGCCAAGTACGTGTCGGAGGGGGTGGACGTGCTGGTCGTGACCTGCACGGGCGGGGAGCGCGGCTCCATCCTCAATCCGAAGCTGAAGGGTGACACGTACATCGAGGAACACATCCACGAGGTACGCAAGAAGGAGATGGACGAGGCCCGCGAGATCCTGGGCGTCAAGCAGGAGTGGCTCGGCTTCGTCGACTCCGGCCTGCCCGAGGGCGACCCGCTGCCGCCGCTGCCCGAGGGCTGCTTCGCCCTGGAGGACGTCGACAAGGCGGCCGGGGAACTCGTGAAGCAGATCCGCTCCTTCCGTCCCCAGGTGATCACCACGTACGACGAGAACGGCGGCTATCCGCACCCCGACCACATCATGACCCACAAGATCACGATGGTGGCCTTCGAAGGCGCCGCGGACGCGGAGAAGTACCCGGAGTCCGAGTACGGCCCGGCCTTCCAGGCGAGCAAGCTCTACTACAACCAGGGCTTCAACCGTCCGCGCACCGAGGCGCTGCACAAGGCGCTGCTGGCGCGCGGTCTGGAGTCGCCCTACGGGGACTGGCTCAAGCGCTGGAAGGAGATCGAGCGCGTCGAGCGCGTCCTCACCACGCACATCCCGTGCGCCGACTTCTTCGAGATCCGCGACAAGGCGCTGATCGCGCACGCCACGCAGATCGACCCCGACGGCGGCTGGTTCCGGGTGCCGATGGACCTCCAGAAGGAGGTCTGGCCGACGGAGGAGTACGAGCTGGCGAAGTCGCTCGTCGACACCTCCCTACCCGAGGACGACCTCTTTGCGGGCATCCGCGACAATGCCTGACATGAGCTTCAGCCAGGCACTGACACAGGTCGTCCCCCTCGCGGAGATCGACGACAACAAGGTCACCCCCGGCGTCCTCGGCTTCATCGTCTTCGCGGTGATGGCCCTGGCCGTGTGGGGTCTGATGAAGTCGATGAGCAAGCACATGCAGAAGGTCGACTTCAAGGAGTCCCCGGACTCCCGCGCGGAGTCCGGGGAGGCGGCCCCCGCCGGCCCGGACACCGGGCGGGGCTGACCGGCCTCACGACGCGGCAGGCACCGGCACCCCCATTACCTCGCGGGCGTGCCGGTTCGGCACCATGCCCAGACGCCACGCCTGCCACCCGGCCTCCAACTGCACACCGCGCTCCAGCAGCAGCGCGTACGCCGTCAGGTACTCGGCCAGCTTCTCGTCCCGGGTGCCGTGCGCGGCCCGGACCAGCTGGGCCAGTTCCTCCTGCGCCACCGCCGTGCCGATCTCCACACCGCCGGGGGCGGCGTAGGGGAGCAGGGTGCAGCGCAGGAAGCGGGCCCAGTCCTCGCCCCGCTGGTCGCCGTACGAGGTGAACAGGCCGATCGCCTCGTCGCACAGGGCCAGCGCCTGCTGGGTGCGCGTGTTGCCCGCGTCGACGACCGCCAGCTCCAGGCAGGTCCAGGCCTCGCCGTGGGTGACGCCGATGCGCTGGAAGTCGGCGCGGGCGTCCATCAGGAGCTGACGGGCGAAGCCGGAGTTGCGCAGCGAGCCCGTCTGGGTGGCGCGCTGGTCGCGGGTGACACGGGCCGAGTGGTGGCGGGCGCAGGCCAGGCCGTACACGTCGCGCATCCGGGAGAACATCGTGCGTGACCGCTCCAGCTCGCGCACGGCCCGGTCCAGGTCGCCGGTCTCCTCCAGGGCCTGGCCGAGGTAGTAGGCCGTCCACGCCTCGCCGCGTGCGTCCTCGTTGTCATGGTGCCGGACGGCGGCCTGCCGCAGCGCCTCGGCCGCCTCGGGGGCGTCCCCGCCGACGAGCCGGGTCCGGGCCAGCTGGGTCAGGGCCCATGCCTCCCCGCGGGCGTCACGGGTACGGCGGTAGCGGTCGAGGGCGGCCCCCAGCTCCCGCTCCGCACGCGGCACGTCGCCCATCCGCAGCGCCAGCTGGCCCAGTTGGAAGTGGGCCCACGCCTCGCCGTGCACCGAACCGCCCTCGCGGTGCAGGACCAGGGACCTGGTCAGCAGGTCCAGGGCCTCCGCCAGCCGGGCGCGGTCCCGCTGGACGGCGGCCAGCGCGTGCATCGTCCAGGCCCGGTCGGTCGCCAGCTCGGGCGCCGCCTGGAGGTCCAGCGCCTCCTGGAGCTTGGCCGCGGCCTCGGTGAGCTGGCCCTGATGGTGCAGGGTGATGCCCAGGGAGCACAGCGCACGGGCCGCGCCCGCGTCGTGGTGGGCCTCCAGGTAGAGGTCGACGACCGAGCTGAGCGTTGTCCGGGCCCTATCCAGCTCGCCCAGCTGGCGGGCGGCGATGCCGGTGCGCCACTGCACCGAGCGGATCAGCAGGCCCTGGTCGACGGCCTGGGCCAGCTCGCTGATCTCGCCGAGGCGGTACAGGTCGCCGCGGAGCAGGCAGTAGTCGCACAGGGCGCCGAGCAGGTTCAGCACGGCGGTCTGGTTCACGCCCTCCGCGTGGCGCAGCGCCGCCGTGATGAAGCTGGACTCGTCGTCCAGCCAGCGCAGGGCCTCTTCGAGCGAGGTGAAGCCGTGCGGTCCGAAGCGGTCCGAGCGGGTCGACATGTTGCCGTCGACCAGGCGCAGCACGGAGTCGGCCAGCTCGCCGTAGTTCACGATCAGACGCTCCTGCGCCGCCGTGCGCCCGGCCTGCTCCTCCTCGTCGAGCAGCCGGGCCTGGGCGAACGCGCGGACCAGGTCGTGCATCCGGTACCGGCGGCCCCGCACATGGTCGATCAGGCCCGCCTGCGCGAGCTTCGCCAGTTGCCGGGCCGCCTCCGACTCGTCCGTGCCGAGCAGGGCGGCGGCCGCGGCGGCGCCCAGGGAGGCGCGGCCGGCCAGGGCCAGCCTGCGCAGCAGCGTGCGGGCCGCCTCGGTCTGGTCGGTGTAGCGCAGCCACAGGACGCGTTCGACCGGATCGACCGGGCCGTACGCGTCGAGGTCGGTGGCCAGCCGGCGCGGTGAACGCGGGCCGAGCGACGAGCCGGCGATGCGCAGGGCGAGCGGCAGACCGCCGCACAACTGCCGGATCCGGTCGGTGGATTCGGCGTCGTAGGGGCCCGAGGAGTCCTGGGCGGCGGCGCCCAGCAGTTCCTCCGCGCCCGCCTCGTCCAGGGCCTCCACCGGGAGGTGGTGCACCCAGGCGGGCAGGTCGGCGGGCAGTTCGAGGGGCTCCGCGGCGGTGATCAGGACCAGGCTGTCGGAGCGCTCGGGGACCAGGGTGCGGATCTGCTCGGGGTCCGAGGCGTCGTCCAGCACGATCGTCACCGCAAGGCCCGTCAGGTGCTGCTGGTACAGCTCGCTGAGCCGCTTGACCTGCTGGTCGAGGGAGGAACGCTCGCGGAACAGCAACTGCTCGCGGGGGGCCCCGAGCCGGTTCAGCAGATGCAGCAGGGCGTCCCGGGTCGGCAGCGGCGGCTCGTGGCGGCTGCCCCCGCGCAGATCGACGACGACCGCGCCGCGGAAGTGGTCCCGCAGTTCGTGCGTGGCCCGGACGGCGAGCGTGGTGCGGCCCGAGCCCGGACGGCCGTGCAGCACGACCACCGTCGGCCGGGTCTCGGTGTTCGCGCGGGCCGCCCGCACCCACTGCCTGAGCTGTGCCGTCTCCGCCCGGCGTCCCGCGAACGGGCCCTCGGGCTCGGGGAGTTGACCGAAGGACTCCCGGAGCACCGTGCGCCTGCGGGCCGCCGCGCTCTTGTCCGCGCCGCGCAGCTTGGGGCCCTGCTGCTTCGGGCCGGTCGAGGCGCTGAGCACCCGCTGCTGGTCGAGGAACGGCCGGATGCCGCGCACTTCGAGCGCCGTCAGCCACTGCAACCGCAGCTGCTCGGGGCCGCCCGGCTGGCTCACCGCGCCCGCCCGGTGGTGGGCGGCCGGCAGATGGACGCCGGCCACCTTCACCACGGTGGCGGCGGCACCCACCACGCCCACGGCCGCGCCCGCGCCCAGCGCCGTGCCCGTCCCGGTGCCCAGCGACAGGTCGGCCACCAGGGCGGCGACCGCGGCGACGCCCGCCACCAGCAGCGGGGTTCCGGCGCCGTCCTTCGCGTACCGCTGGGCGAAGGTGAGCCGGCCGTCCTCCGTCTCGTCGAGGGCGCGCGTGTACGCGGCGTACTCCTCGGCGGCGGCCTGCGCCATGGCGTCCAGCGAACCGCGCGCCCGGGTCAGCAGCACCTGCCCGTCGACACGCCCGCCCGAACGCCGCACCTCCTCCTCGACCGCCCGCACCACCAGCCGCTCGGCCTCGGTGCGATGGCTGTCCCGCATGTCCCGTCCCCCTCCGGCCGTAACTCTCAGGGCTACGAGTGTCCTTCGGACGCGGCACGAACGCGAGGGGGCCGCGATCATCGGGGACGGTTTCGTGACGTCCAGGGCGTTCGATCATTTTCACGGCGGTCGGAATCGATGCCGCGCCCGCACTGGGTCCGAGGGCGCGTTGCGGATGGCCCGCGGCGCCTGCGAGCGGATGGCCCGCGGCGCCTGCGAGTGGATGGCCCGCGGCGCCTGCGAGTGGATGGCGCGCGGCGGGATCCACGACCAGCTCGGCGGCGGTTTCGCCCGCTTCCGTCCCGGTCGTGCGCTGCCCCTGTGGCGCGTGGCCAGGGCGCAGGCGGGTGCGCAAGGATGGGGGTATGCCCAACCGACTTGCGCAGGCCACGTCCCCGTACCTCCTCCAGCACGCGGACAACCCCGTCGACTGGCGGCCCTGGGAGAGCGACGCGTTCGAAGAGGCCCGGCGGCGTGATGTCCCTGTGTTCTTGAGCGTCGGCTACAGCGCCTGTCACTGGTGTCACGTCATGGCGCACGAGTCCTTCGAGGACGACGACACCGCCGCGTACATGAACGAGCGTTTCGTGTCCGTCAAGGTGGACCGTGAGGAGCGCCCCGACGTCGATGCCGTCTACATGGAGGCGGTGCAGGCGGCCACCGGGCAGGGTGGCTGGCCGATGTCGGTGTTCATGACGCCGGAGGGGGAGCCCTTCTACTTCGGTACGTACTTCCCGCCCGAGGCCCGGCACGGCATGCCGTCCTTCCGTCAGGTGCTCGAAGGTGTGCACAACGCCTGGACGAGCCGACGGGACGAGGTGGGAGAGGTTGCGGGGAAGATCACTCGGGACCTCGCCGCGCAGGAGCTGAGCATCGGGGGCGCCGGGACGCCCACCGAGGAGACCCAGGCCCTGGCCCTCCTCCAGCTGACCCGGGACATCGATCCCGCGAGCGGCTGGTTCAAGGGAGACACCAAGTTCCCGCCTTCGATGGTGATCGAGTTCCTTTTGCGCCACCATGCGCGGGCCGGTTCCGTGGCGGCGCTGGAGATGGCCGAAGGGCTGTGCGGCGCGATGGACCGTTCGAGCCTGTACGACCAGGTGGGAGGCGGGTTCCACCGGTACGTACTCACGCCCAGGCCCGGTGGACCCCTGGTGCCGCACTTCGAGAAGATGCTGTACGACAACGCCCTGCTGTGCCGCGTCCACGCCCACCTGTGGCGTTCCACCGGCTCCGAGCAGGCCCGTCGGGTCGCCGTGGAGACCGCGGACTTCATGGTCCGTGAACTGGGCACCGCCGAGGGCGGGTTCGCCTCCGCCCTCGACGCCGACAGCGACGACGACAGCGGACGGCACGTGGAGGGCGCGTACTACGTGTGGACGCCCGGGCAACTGCGCGAGGTCCTGGGGGACGACGACGCGCAGGTCGCCGCCCAGCACTTCGGCGTGACCGAGGAAGGCACCTTCGAGCACGGCCGGTCCGTCCTGCGGCTCCCGCAGGACGAGGGCGTGTTCGAGGCGGAGCGCATCGCGTCGATCCGCGAGCGGCTGCTGCGGGCGCGGCAGCAGCGCCCGGCGCCCGGCCGCGACGACAAGGTCGTCGCCGCGTGGAACGGCCTGGCGATCGCCGCGCTGGCCGAGACCGGCGCCTACTTCGACCGGCCCGACCTGGTCGAGGCCGCGGCCGCCGCCGCCGACCTGCTGGTCCGGCTGCACCTGGACGACCAGGGCCGGCTGCTCCGCACCAGCCGGGACGGCCGGGCCGGCGCCAACGCGGGCGTGCTGGAGGACTACGCCGACGTCGCCGAGGGCTTCCTCGCGCTCGCCTCCGTCACCGGCGACGGGGCCTGGCTCGACTTCGCGGGGCTGCTCCTCGGCCAGGTCCTCACCCGCTTCACGGACGTGGACAGCGGTGCCCTCTACGACACCGCGGCCGACGCCGAGCGGCTCATCCGCCGCCCGCAGGACCCCACCGACAACGCCACACCGGCCGGCTGGACCGCCGCGGCGGGCGCCCTGCTCGGCTATGCCGCGCACACCGGTTCCGAACCCCTGCGCGCCGCCGCGGAGCGGGCGCTCGGGGTGGTGACGGCGCTCGGGCCGCGGGTCCCGCGGTTCATCGGCTGGGGGCTGGCGGTCGCCGAGGCCCTGCTCGACGGCCCGCGGGAGATCGCGGTCGTCGGCCCGGACCTGGCCGACGGGGCGACCGGGGTCCTGCACCGTACGGCGTTGCAGGGCACCGCTCCGGGCGCCGTGGTCGCCGCCGGCACCCCGGACGGCACCGAGTTCCCGCTTCTCGCCGGCCGGTCCCTCGTGGACGGGGCGCCCGCCGCGTACGTCTGCCGCAACTTCACCTGCGACGCCCCGACGACCGATCCGGAGCGGTTGCGTACCGTGCTGAGCGGCTGAAAGGACATGTCCCGCAGTGCCCCGAACGTTCGTGCTCGACGCATTCGTTCACCCGCGACCCGATTGTGTGGAAACAAGTTCTTCACCCAAAGTGCCTACGCGCTTCACAGATCGCGCATAATCTCTGCAAGGTGACGCGGCGGCTCTGACTCACCGCCGCGTCAGGGGGGCATCGGGGATCTGGGGGGATCTGTTGCTGACGTCTGTCTTCATCGCTGCCGTTTCGCTTGCGCTGTTCTGGATGGCGGCCTTCACCTTGTGGTGGCAGATGCACGCGTGGCGTACGCCCGAAGTGCTCGCGTCCACCCGCTTCCGCAGACCGGACGGCGACGGGCACGTGTCGTTCTCGCTGCTGCTGCCCGCGCGGCACGAGCAGGCCGTGCTCGACCACACCATCCAGCGGCTGCTGGAGTCCACGCACACCGACTTCGAGATCATCGTCATCGTGGGGCACGACGACCCCGGGACCGCGGCGGTGGCCGAGCGGGCCGCCGCCCGCGACCCGCGCGTCCGCGTCGTCGTCGACACCCACGAGAAGAAGAACAAGCCGAAGGCCATGAACACGGCGCTGCCGCACTGCCGCGGCGCCGTCGTCGGGGTCTTCGACGCCGAGGACCAGGTCCACCCGGAACTCCTCGCCCACGTCGACCACGCGTTCCTGACCACCGGCGCGGACGTCGTCCAGGGCGGCGTCCAGCTGATCAACTTCCACTCCAGCTGGTACAGCCTGCGCAACTGCCTGGAGTACTTCTTCTGGTTCCGTTCCCGGCTGCACCTGCACGCCCAGAAGGGGTTCATCCCGCTCGGCGGGAACACCGTCTTCGTCCGCACCGACGTGCTCCGCGAGGCCGACGGCTGGGACCCGGACTGCCTGGCCGAGGACTGCGACCTGGGCGTCCGGCTGTCCAGCGTCGGCAAGAAGGTGGTCGTCGCCTACGACTCCGACATGGTCACCCGGGAGGAGACACCCGGTTCCCTGATGTCGCTGCTCAAGCAGCGCACCCGCTGGAACCAGGGCTTCCTCCAGGTCTACCGCAAGAAGGACTGGCGCGGGCTGCCCGGCTTCGGACAGCGGCTGCTCGCCCGGTACACGCTCATGACGCCGTTCCTGCAAGCCTTCTCCGGCGTGGTCATCCCGGTCAACGCGGCCGTCGCGATCTTCCTCGACGTGCCCGTCGGGATCGCCTTCCTCACCTTCCTGCCGCTGGTCACGGCCGCCGTCACCTTCGTCTTCGAAGTGGTCGGACTGCACGACTTCGGCAAGCAGTACGGCTTGCGCGTCCGCCTCGTCCACTACGCGAAGCTCATCGTGGGCGGCCCCTTCTACCAGGTGCTCCTCGCGGGGGCCGCCGTCCGCGCCGTATGGCGTGAGCAACGCGGCCGCAACGACTGGGAGTTGACCACTCACGTCGGCGCGCACCTCACCGCGGCCGAGCCGATCCGAGAGGACGTTCCCGCGTGACCTCCACCCTTCCCGCGGTGACCCCTCCGACGGTCCCCGCGCCGCCCCGCCATGCCCTGACGGATCCTTCGACCGGCCGGGCCCGGCCGCCGGCCCGGCTCCGCTCCTCCCGTTCCGACCTGCTGCTGTGCGGGCTGCTGCTGGCGGCGATCCTCGTCGTCCAGGGCTGGAACATCTCCGCCTACCCGACTTTCAGCGACGACGAGGGCACCTACCTGGCCCAGGCGTGGGCCGTGCAGCAGGGCGAGGGCCTGGCCCACTACACCTACTGGTACGACCACCCGCCGCTCGGCTGGCTCCAGATAGCCCTGCTCACCTGGATCCCCTCCGCACTCGACCCCGGCGTGATGACCGTCGGCACCATGCGCCTGGCGATGCTGCTGGTCAGCGGCGTCAGCGCGGTCCTCGTGTACGTCCTCGGACGGCGGCTCGCGCTGCCCCGCTGGGCCGCCGCACTCGGCATGGCCCTGATCGGCCTGTCGCCGCTGGCCGTCGTCCTCCAGCGGGAGATCTTCCTCGACAACATCGCGGTGATGTGGCTGCTGCTGGCCTTCTGCCTCGCCGCCTCGCCCAGCAGGCACCTCTGGCACCACTTCGGCGCGGGCCTCGCCGCCGCCGCGGGCGTGCTCACCAAGGAGACGATGCTCATCGTCCTGCCCGCCCTGCTGGTCACCATGTGGCGCCACAGCCACCGCGACACCCGGAAGTTCGCGCTCACCGGCGCGGTCACCGCCTGCGCCCTGGCCGGCTTCTCCTATCCGCTGTTCGCCCTGCTCAAGGGGGAGTTGCTGCCGGGCAGCGGACACGTCTCGCTGTGGGACGGCATCACCTACCAGCTGTCCCGGCCCGGTTCGGGATTCATCCTGGACCCCTCCTCCGGCTCGTACGCGGTCTTCCACTCCTGGCTGTACTACGACCGGGTGCTTCCCCTCGGCGGCCTCGCGGGGGCGCTGCTGCTGCTCGTCACCTGGCGCTGGTCGGTCACCGCCCGCGCGCTCGCCGGACCGGCCCTGACCGTGGCGATCCTGGCGGCGATGGCCCTGCGCCCGAACGGCTATCTGCCCGCCATGTACATCATCGGCGCGCTGCCCTTCCTCGCCCTCGTCCTCGCCGGCGGCGCCGCCTCCGTCACCCACGCGGTGCTGCGCAGACGGCGATCCGAGCACGAGAAGCGGTACGTCACCGGCGGCCGGTACGCGCTCGCCGCGGTCCTCGCCGTCGCCGCCGGCGCCCATGTCGTACCGCAGTGGTACGACGGCGACCGCACCGCCGTCACCGCCGACGCCAACGCCCCCTACCGGCAGGCGTCGGCATGGCTGAGCACCGAGGTCGACGACCCGGCGGACACCCGCGTCCTCGTCGACGACGCGCTCTGGCTCGACCTGGTGCACGCCGGGTACGAGCCCGGGCTCGGCGCCATCTGGTTCTACAAGGCCGACCTCGACCCGGCCGTGACGAAGACCATGCCGCACGGCTGGCGGGACATCGACTACGTGGTCGCCTCGCCGACGGTCCGGCGCGACGCACGCGACCTGCCGAACGTACGGGCCGCCATCCAGCACTCCACGCCGGTCGCGACCTTCGGCACCGGAGCCGACCGCATCGAGATCCGGCAGATCCCGCAGGCCCAGCAGTTCCAGCAGTTCCAGCAGCCGAGGCAGCCGACCACGGGAGGCGAGTGATGAGCGGCCACGAGTACACCGCCCCCGGCGACCTCGGTGATCTCACGGCCTCTCTGGCCGAGCCGGGCGCCGTCACCATCGTCGTACCGACGTTCAACGAGTCCGCCAACATCCGCCCGCTGCTGCGGCAGATCACCGACGCGGTGCCCGCCCGGCTGCCCTGCGAGGTCGTCTTCGTCGACGACTCCACCGACGACACACCCGACGTCATCCGCCGGGCCGCGCAGGACTGCCCGTTCCCGGTGTCCGTGCTGCACCGCGAGGAGCCGGCGGGCGGGCTCGGCGGGGCGGTCGTCGAGGGGCTGCGGGCAGCCGCCTCCGACTGGATCGTCGTCATGGACGGCGACTGCCAGCACCCGGCGTCGCTGGTGCCGGAGCTGGTCGCCACCGGCGAGCGGACCGGCGCCGGGCTCGTCGTCGCCTCCCGCTACCTCAAGGGCGGCAGCCGCGCCGGACTCGCGGGCGGCTACCGGGTGGCCGTCTCCCGCGCCGCGACCTGGCTCGCCAAGTCCCTCTTCCCGCGCCGGCTGCACGGCATCAGCGACCCGATGAGCGGCTTCTTCGCCATCCGGCGCAGCGCGGTCACCGCGGACGCGCTGCGGCCCCTCGGCTACAAGATCCTGCTCGAACTGGCCGTGCGCACCAGGCCCGGCCGGGTCGCCGAGGTGCCGTTCGTCTTCCAGGAGCGGTTCGCGGGCGAGTCCAAGTCGAGTGCGCGGGAAGGCTTCCGCTTCCTGCGGCACCTGCTCGGCCTGCGCACCTCCTCACCTGTCGCGCGCATGGTCGCCTTCGGTCTGATCGGCGCCACCGGGTTCGTGCCGAACCTGGCCGGCCTCGTGGCGCTGACCGCGCTCGGCGTGCACTACGTCCCCGCCGAGATCCTCGCCAACCAGTTCGGCGTCGCCTGGAACTTCCTGCTCATCGAGCACCTGCTGTTCCGCGACCGGCGCCGGCACCGCCGCTGGTGGGACCGCGCCGGCCGGTTCGCGCTGCTCGCCAACGCCGACCTCGTGCTGCGCATCCCGCTGATCGCGCTGTTCGTCCACCGGTTCGGGATGGGCGCGCTGTCCGCCACCGCGCTCGCCCTGGTGACGACGTTCGTCCTGCGCTTCCTCGGCACGGAAGCGCTGGTCTACCTGCCGCGCCGGCGCGTCCCGGAGGGCGCCGGGCGGTCCAGCCGTACCTCCGCCGCAAGGAGAGCCGTGTGAAACTCCACCGCAGAAGAACCGCGCTGGTCGGGGTGGGGGCCCTGACCGCCGGTCTGCTCCTGACCGCCCCGCAGCCCGCCGCGGCCGCCAACCTCGTGAAGAACCCCGGCTTCGAGACCGCGGCCTTGGGGGCGGGCGACGACATGCCGTACTGCTGGGAGAAGTCCGGCTGGGGCGACAACGACTTCGCCTTCGAGACGACGGGCGACGCGCACAGCGGTGCCAAGGCGATGAAGGTCACGCTGTCCCGCCGGGTCGACGGCGACCGGAAGGCACTGATCACCGAGTCCGCGGAGTGCGCGCCGGTGGTGTCGGTGGGCAAGCAGTACGACCTGTCGCTCTGGTACAAGTCGACGACGCCCGACACCTCGCTCACCCTGTTCCGGCACGACCCGACTGCCGGCTGGCAGTACTGGACCGACCTCAAGACCCTGGACCTGGCGGCGAGCTGGACCCGGGCGACGGTCCGCACGCCCGAGGTGCCGGCCGGCACCGACCGGATCACCTGGGGCGTGTCGGTGTACGGCACGGGTTCGGCGACCACCGACGACTACGCCATGGAACAGGTCCCGGACACGCTGCCGCCCGCCGGGTGCACCGGCACGCAGGCGCAGTGCGCGGACGGGAGCTGGCAGGTCCTGCCGACGCAGAACCCGGTCCGCTCCATGCACTCCGTCGTCCTCAACAACGGCAAGGTGCTGCTGATCGCGGGCTCCGGCAACAGCGAGGAGAACTTCGCCGCGGGCACCTTCACCTCGGCGGTCTACGACCCGGCGAAGGGCACCTACAAGGTCGTCCCCACCCCGAAGGACATGTTCTGCGCCGGGCACGTCCAGCTCCAGGACGGCCGGGTGCTGGTGATGAGCGGCAACCTGGCCTATCCGGCGGCGGACGGCTCGCACGGCTACGAGGGCTACAAGGACTCGTACGTCTTCGACCCGGCGACCGAGACCTACAGCAGGACCAACGACCTCAACGACGGCCACTGGTACCCGTCCGCGACCGAGCTGGGCAACGGCGACGTCATCTCCTTCGGCGGGCTGCGCGAGGACTCCACCGGATCGGTGACCACCGAGTACTGGTCCGCGGCCGAGCAGCAGTGGCTGCCGCTGTGGAAGGTCAACCAGACCTGGTCGTACTGGGGCCTGTACCCGTCGATGATCCTGATGCAGGACGGCCGCCTCTTCTACACGGGCAGCCATGTCTTCGGCAACAACATCCCGGGCACCGGCGCGGCGATCTACGACTACGGGGCCAACACCATCACCCAGGTCCCGGGCCTCCAGGACAAGGACGTGCGGGACCAGTCGGCGAGCGTGCTGCTGCCCCCGGCGCAGGACCAGCGGGTGCTGACCATCGGCGGCGGCAACATCGACGCCAACCCGGACGCGAACCGGCTGACCGACGTGATCGACCTCAAGGAGGCGAACCCGTCGTACGTGGCCGGGCCGCCGCTGCCGCAGGGCACGGTCGACCTGGGCAACGGGCCTCAGCCGGAGACCGGCGGCCAGGGCAAGATGTACGTCTCGGCCGTGCTGCTGCCCGACGGTTCGGTGCTGGAGACCGGCGGCGCGCTGCACAACCGCGCGAACCCGGTCCACGAGTCCTCGATCTACGACCCGGGGCAGGGCACCTTCGACCCGGTGGCCGCCGACCCCGAGGCCCGCGGCTACCACTCCTCGTCGTTCCTGCTCCCGGACGGCCGGGTGATGTCCACCGGCGACAACCCGGGCAACGGCACCTGGAACCACAACGTGTCGATCTACACCCCGCCCTACCTGTACAAGGGCACCCGCCCGACGATCACCTCCGTCATCGACACCGAGTGGACCTACGGCGACACGCAGCGGATCACCGTCGACCGGCCGATCGCCAAGGCCGAGCTGATCCGTCCGGCCGCCGTCACCCACTCCTCCGACCCCAACCAGCGCTTCGTCGACCTGCCGCTGTCCGTCGACGGCAACAACGTCGACCTGAACGTGACGAGCAACCCGAACCTGGCCCCGCCCGGCTGGTACATGCTGTTCGCGGTGGACGCGAACGGGGTGCCGTCCGTGGCGAAGTGGGTGCACCTCCAGGGCCCGGCGGCGCTGAGCGCGTCCGACGCGTCGGCGCACGTCCATTCCTTCGCCGACGCGCCCGCGGGCAAGGTCACCGGGCCCGGCAAGAAGCGCGCCGCCCAGCCGGTGAGCAGCACCGTCTCCGGCTGCGACCGGCACTACGGCTCGGCCAACGTGTGCGTGCCGACCGTCTTCCCGCCCCAGGTGAAGCGGACGACCGCCGCCCGGTGCGGCTGGCTGGCGCAGAACGACTACGGGCGGCTGGAGGTCAACGGCGCCGACGACCCGCTGCGTCTCGACCCCGACCGGGACGGCATCGCCTGCGGCAAGGGCGACGTGAGGGGGCGTTAGGCTCCCTCGGCCCGGTCGGCGAACTCGTCGAGGGCGCGCTCCACGATGGCCTCCAGCTGTTCGTGGTGCGCGCCCTTCCAGTAGGCGCGGCCGCACGCCCGGCACTGCGCGAAGACGTCGTACGACCGCTCGGTCCCGCCCTTCAGCTGGTCGGCGACCTCGTCCTTGCCGGCCGCCCGCAGCACGCCGTTGCAGGCGGTGCAGCGGGTCCAGGGGCGCAGCTCGGGCCGGAACCGGCCCAGGACGTCGCGGAGCTGGTCGTCGGGCGCCGTGCTGTAGACGAAGGCGCCCGCCCACAGCTCGCGGCGGCGCAGCAGGCCGCGGTCGCGGCTGAGCAGGACCCGTCGTTCGGTCGCGGAGCGGGTGGCCAGGGCCGGGTCGCCGATGTCCGTCGACTCGTACGCCGCGTCCACGCCGAGCAGCCGCAGCCGCCGGGCGAGGGTGCCCAGATGCACGTCGAGGAGGAACCGCAACGGGGCGCCCGGGACCCGCTGGGGCCGCGCCACCGCCCGCACCAGCACGCGTTCACCGCCCTCCGGTACGTACGACACCGGCACCGTGCGGCCGTCCACCAGCAGGCCGCCGGCCTCGGTCAGCGGGACGCCCAGGGACTCGACGAGATGGCCGAGGGTGGAGACGCCGTCGGTGCCGACCGGGGTGCTTCCCGCGCGCCGGGCGGGCGTCACGAACAGCCGCAGCTCGGGGGCGACTTCGACGTGGATCTCGGGACCGTTCACCCGGCCAGGATGGCACGGGCCGGGGCGCGGGCCTCAGGGGTTTTCGGCGGGCAGGCCGTGCTCCAGGACGTCCAGGGCGCGGTCGACGAGGTCGACCAGCTCGTCCTCGTGGCGGTTCTCGGCCCAGTACAGGGAGACCTCCAGGAGTCCGCCGATGAGGGACATCGCCTGGACCCGCACCTCCAGGGAGCCGGGGTCCCGGCCGGTCCGCTCGCCGATGGCCCGGCAGAGCAGGCGGCCGGTGACCGACAAGCCCTCCATGGTCCGCGAGCGCACCGCGGGCACCTCGACCATCAGCCGTGACCGCAGCCGGGCCACCTCGGCGTCGTCCTCGCCGCCGAGTCGCACGGCCCGGTGCATCACGCACCGCAGGGACTGCTGCCAGGGCTCGTCGACGGGCCGGGCGCGCAATTCCGCCATGATGAGCGCGTCCCACTCGTCGGTGAGGACGATGTCCTCCTTGGTGGGGAAGTAGCGGAAGACCGTGGACGGCGACACCTCCGCGCGCTCCGCGATCTGCTCGATCGTGGTGGCGTCGTAGCCCTGCTCCTCGACCAGCCGGTAGGTCGCGGTTCTGATCGCCTCACGCGTCTTGATCTTCTTCCGTTCCCGCAGGCTGAGCCGGGGACGGTCGGCGGGGGAGCAGGACGCACCGGCCCGGTCGGGCGGCGGGGAGAGCTTGGGGGAGCGTGCGGCCGTCATGGTGGTCATTGTCGGACATCCGCCCGGGGTGTGGCCATGGCCTGACCTTGGGCATCCGCGGTGCGCGGTACGGCCGCGGCACTCGGCGGGAACGCAGCGGTCAGCGGCGCGGCGGCCAGCGGGACACGATGCCGCGGACCACCAGGACCAGGCCGGTGGCGTGCCCGTGGGACCTGTGCGCGAAGGCCACCGGACGGGCCGCGCCGGAGTGCTCGGCGACCGGGTGCGCGGCGACCCGCTCCCCGGCGCCGAACAGCGTTCCGGCTCGAAAAAGCGGCCACGGCTCGCAAGCCGTGGCCGCCGGGACCGGAAGGGCGGGGGTCGATGGGGGTCAGCGCGTATTACGTGTGCTGGTACGCCACCAGTGAGATGCCGACGTAGTGGACGGCGAAGGCGGCCAGCGTGAACGAGTGGAACACCTCGTGGAAGCCGAACCAGCGGGGCGACGGGTTCGGCCGCTTGATGCCGTAGACCACGCCGCCCGCGCTGTACAGCAGCCCGCCGGCGATCACCAGGACGAGGACCGCGATGCCCCCGGTGCGCAGGAAGTCCGGCAGGAAGAAGACGGCCGCCCAGCCCATGGCGATGTAGCAGGGCGTGTAGAGCCAGCGCGGGGCGCCGACCCAGAAGACCCGGAAGACGATGCCCGCCGCCGCGGCGGCCCAGATGCCCCACAGCAGCCAGCGTCCCTTGGTGCCGGGCAGGAGCAGCAGGGTCAGCGGGGTGTACGTGCCCGCGATGATCAGGAAGATGTTGGCGTGGTCCAGGCGGCGCAGGAAGCCGCCCACCCGCGGACTCCAGTTGCCCCGGTGGTAGAGGGCGCTCACGCCGAACAGCAGGCATGCGGTCAGGACGTAGATCCCGCAGGCGACCCGGCCCCGCGGGGAGTCGGCGAGTGCGGTGAGGACGAGGCCCGCGACGAGGACGGCGGGGAACATGCCGAGATGCAGCCAGCCGCGGAGCTTGGGCTTGACCGGGTGCGGCAGGGAGAGCGCGGCGGAACGCCGACCGGTGGCCGGCGGCTCCAGGGGCGCGTCGGGGACGGACGCAGTCATGCCCGGCATCGTACCTACGGAACCGTAAGTTGCGGACCAATGAACTCTCATGCCCACGCGATAGTGGCCATCCTCTCACGGGATCACCGGGCCGGGACCGCAAAGGGACCGTCAGACGAACGCTACGTGCATGTAAAGAAACGCGCCGGGATCCGCTGATCGTGGCGTTCCTCACGCCGCTCACCTGTGCGGCCCTCTGGACAGATGCGCAGTTGCGGCGGATGATCAAATGAGTGCGGTCGGTACCGGATGAGCGGCTACGAAGCGTCCGGGCCGCAGCCCCCATGGGGCCACAACAAAAAAACCCCTCATTTAGGAGCAATCGTGGCGCGCGACATCGCTGCTCCCCCCGTCGTCCCCACCGAACATCAGGAACTGATCTCGTGGGTGAACGAGATCGCCGAGCTGACGCAGCCGGACAGCGTGGTCTGGTGTGACGGATCCGAGGCCGAGTACGAGCGCCTGTGCGGGGAGCTCGTCGGCAAGGGCACGTTCAGGAAACTGGATCCGGTCAAGCGCCCCCACTCCTACTACGCGGCCTCCGACCCCACCGACGTCGCGCGGGTCGAGGACCGGACGTTCATCTGCTCCGAGAAGGAGGAGGACGCCGGTCCCACCAACCACTGGATGGCGCCCGCCGAGATGCGGGACGTCTTCAGCGGTGAGAAGGGCCTGTTCCGCGGCTCGATGCGGGGCCGCACCATGTACGTGGTGCCCTTCTGCATGGGGCCGCTCGGCTCGAAGCTGTCCGCGCTCGGCGTGGAGATCACCGACTCCGGGTACGTGGCCGCCTCGATGCGCACGATGACGCGCATGGGCCGGCCCGTCCTCGACGAGCTGGGTTCCGACGGCTTCTTCGTCAAGGCCGTGCACTCCGTCGGCGCCCCGCTGGAGGAGGGCCAGGCGGACGTCCCCTGGCCCTGCAACGAGACCAAGTACATCTCGCACTTCCCCGAGGCCCGCGAGATCTGGTCCTACGGCTCCGGCTACGGCGGCAACGCGCTGCTCGGCAAGAAGTGCTATGCGCTGCGTATCGCCTCGGTCATGGCGCGTGACGAGGGCTGGCTGGCCGAGCACATGCTGATCCTGAAACTGACCCCGCCCACCGGGGAGGCGAAGTACGTCGCCGCAGCCTTCCCGAGCGCCTGCGGCAAGACGAACCTCGCCATGCTGGAGCCCACCGTCTCCGGCTGGACGGTGGAGACCATCGGCGACGACATCGCGTGGATGCGGTTCGGCGAGGACGGGCGGCTGTACGCGATCAACCCCGAGGCCGGTTTCTTCGGGGTGGCGCCGGGCACCGGTGAGCACACCAACGCCAACGCGATGAAGACGCTGTGGGGCAACGCGGTCTTCACCAACGTCGCGCTCACCGACGACGGCGACATCTGGTGGGAGGGCATGACGGAGGAGACCCCGGCCCATCTGACGGACTGGAAGGGCAACGACTGGACGCCCGCGTCCGGCACCCCGGCGGCCCACCCCAACGCCCGCTTCACCGTCCCCGCCGCGCAGTGCCCGATCATCGCGCCGGAGTGGGAGAACCCGAAGGGCGTGCCGATCTCGGCGATCCTGTTCGGCGGCCGGCGGGCCACCGCGGTGCCGCTGGTGACGGAGTCCCTCGGCTGGAACCACGGCGTGTTCCTCGGCGCGAACGTGGCGTCCGAGAAGACGGCCGCCGCGGAGGGCAAGGTCGGCGAGCTGCGCCGCGACCCGTTCGCCATGCTGCCCTTCTGCGGCTACAACATGGGCGACTACATGGCCCACTGGATCGACGTGGCCAAGGACAAGGACCAGTCGAAGCTGCCGAAGATCTACTACGTCAACTGGTTCCGCAAGGACAGCGACGGCCGGTTCGTCTGGCCGGGCTTCGGCGAGAACAGCCGCGTCCTGAAGTGGATCGTGGAGCGCCTGAACGGCACGGCGGAAGGCGTCGAGACCCCCATCGGCATCCTGCCGTCGAAGGCGGCGCTGGACACCGCGGGCCTCGAACTGACCGACGCCCAGCTGGACTTCCTGCTCACGGTCGACCCGGAGGTCTGGCGCGAGGAGGCCGCCCTGGTCCCCGAGCACCTCAACACCTTCGGCGACCACACCCCGAGGGAACTCTGGGACGAGTACCGGGCGCTGGTGCAGCGCCTGGGCTGAACCAGCTCGGTTCCGGTTCCACCACCGACTCCGCGGCCGGCAGGCGTTGCCCTGGACAGCGAACGTCCCGGCCGGCCGCGGTACACGGACCGGCGAGGTTCCGTACAACGGCGTACGGGGCCGCGGCCTGCCGCCGCCCTTCCGCCCGCCCCGGCGGAAGGACGGCGGCGGGCCTTCGCCTACCCGGCTCAGGCGAGGGTTTGCCCGGCTACGACCCTGACCCCTCGGTCGCCATGGGGGTGCGTCAGCCGGACGTCCGCGCCAGCACCAGGGCGAGGACCGGCGCGAGAGCCGGGGCGGATACGGCGGCCACGCAGAGTAGCAGTCCGGCGGCAGCTTTTACGGTGCCTGGCTTCACGGGGCCTGCGGAGCCTGCCTGGACGCGGCCTCGTAGTGCCCGCGCAGCGCGAGCAGCACGCGTGCCAGGCGGCGGGCGTGGCCAGGGTCTCCGCCGTACCGGGGGCTGGGCCCGGCGTCGAGCCTGCGCTGCGCCTCACCGATACAGGCGAGCGCGCAGTGCCGGGGAACGCTGTCATCCGGCAGTCACCCGGCCTGCCTTTCCACCTCGGGGATCAGCAGTTCCAGGTGGCTTCGCAGTTTCGTGGTGAGGACGCCCAGGTCCTCGGGGACCGGGGGCAGTCCCCCGGCCCCTCCGTCCGGGCCGAGCAGGAGGGCCGTGGTCCTCAGCACGGCCGCGATGTCGGGTGGCGAGGTGGCGCTGCGACTCCCGGCGGTGGCGCGCACCGGATCCACACTCACCGTCCGGGACTTCCGGCATCCCAGGCAGTCGCACGGCGGAAAGCCCGAACTGAACGGCAGGGGCCGGCTGCTGCCGGGCGGGACGGTCACCGTGCCGCGCTCCCGGATGACGGTGCCGTGGCGGTTCACGGTGTAGACGCGGATGGTCATGCCGCCGGTCTGTGGATCGGCCGGGGCCGGTGCCGGGGGCCGGGCGATATCGTTCGTCAATGTTGACGCTCCCTCTCAGGTTGGGCGTTGGCCATGCCCCGGGGCCGTTGCGACCGGCCGCCGGGGTTTCTGCGTCCTAGGGCAGAAACTAGCGTGTCCTAGGACAGTGAGTCAGCGACTTTGTGCAATTACCCTCGCCTGGATTACCTGTGTCCTAGTACAGTCAGTCGTGCCCTAGGACACCGACTGGGAGGTGTCATGCCGGACCCTGAGTACCCCTACATGCGAGTTGCCGAGCGCATCAGGCGCCGCATCCTTGACGGCGCGCTCAAGGAGGGCCAAAAGCTCCTTCCCATAAGGGAGTTGGCCAAGCAGGAGGGTGTGTCCGTCGCCACCCTCGGCCGTTCGCTCGACCAACTCCAGGTCGAGGGCTACATCACCACCTCACGCAGAGGCACCTTCGTGGCCAACGCGCCGGAGGTAGCCCCCTCCAGCTATGACCGGATCACTCGCGTACTTCGTACCGGTTCCGTCCTCGCCGAGGGCGAAACGATGGTGGTCACAGCGGCCGAGCTGATCAAGCCGCCGCAGTACGTCGCGGAGATCTTCGACCTCGATGAGGGTGCCCAGGTGGTGCGCCGCCAGTGGCACACCGGCAAGGGCCAGCAGCGCACCGGCCTGTTCGTCACCTGGTACCCCGCGCATTTCGCCGCCTTGGTCCCCGAGTTGCTGTCCACGTCCCGGCAGTCGTCGCCAGGGTTGCTGGTGCGTATCCAGCAGGCCACCGGCCGACGTGTGATCGCAGGCCGTGATGACCTGCACGGCAGGGACGCGGATGCGCGCGAGGCTAATTTCCTTGCGCTGCGTATCGGGTCGCCCATCCTGGCCGGTGTCCATCGGCTGTGGGACGAGCAGGGCGTCATCGAGTACGGCGAGTGGTGCCTGCCCTACCGGCTGGCCGTCGGCTACGAGTACTCCTTCGATGCCGCGCCGGATGCCTGATCCTGGATGCACTCTCCACCGTCCGGCTTCCACCACCAGAATGCCCGCATGCCCCTTCCTGAGCTAGCGCCGGAGATCCTGAGGTTCTACAGCGAGACCATCGACGAGGCGGACCGGCTGACCACCACGGCCGACGGGCGCCTGGAGATGGTGCGCACCCAGGAGTTGCTGCGCCGATACCTACCGGTCCCGCCGGCCCGTATCCTCGACGTCGGCGGCGGTCCTGGCGCCCACGCCCGATGGCTGGTCCAGGACGGATACAGCGTGCACCTGGTCGACCCGATCCCACGGCATGTCGAACAGGCCAAGGCCGCCGGTGCCACGGTCGAAGTCGGCGATGCCCGCAAGCTGACCGCCAAAGACGGTGAGGCCGACGTCGTCCTGCTGCTCGGCCCGCTCTATCACCTGATCGACGGCGCAGACCGCCGGCAGGCGCTCGCGGAGGCATACCGCGTACTCAAGCCTGGCGGTCTGCTGGCCGCAGCCGGTATCAACCGCTACTCCAGCCTGTTCGAGCACGCCGCCTTCGCGCACCTGCACAAGGACCAGATGCGGACAAGTATCGGTGGCATCCTCGCCTCCCAGATCCACGACGGGAAGAAGGCGTTCACCGCCGCGTACTTCCACAGCGGCGAGCAATTGCGGGAGGAAGTCGCCGCGGCCGGATTCGAGGCCGCCGAGGTGCTCGGTGTCGAGGGCCCGGCCTGGTCCATGCTCGCGGCGGCCGAGCGGAACACCGGCGACGACTTCCGCGACAGCCCTCTGTTCGAGTCGGCGCTGACCGCAGCGCGTATGGCCGAGCCGTACCCGGAGCTGCTGGCGGCGAGTTCGCATCTGCTGGCTGTCGGCCGACGGCCGGGGCCGGGTCACGGCCAGTGGCCGAAGCACGGACAAGGGGAACCGGTCGGCCCTGCCGGGCGTGGAGGCCGGTAGGAAGCTCTCGGTACCTTCAATTCGCTCCAGGTACCGCACACTTCGGGCAGAAGCGGACACATCTCATAGGGCCATAAAGTTATGTCAGCGCTTCCGGCAATCATTGTATGTTCTTCCTCGTCATGCTGGCGGCATGGATAGTTTCCGCATTTGTGAGCGGCCGGAAGGATGAATAGCGGTGGCGGCGGTCGGGCGTTTACAAGGCTCAGCCCGGTGAGTTCGCCTCAATCCGGGGAAGAAGTACGGGAGTCCGGCAGCGGTCTCTGCCGGGGACCTGGGGGCTTTTGGCGAACCGGCGCCCCAGGGTGCTGAAGCCGACGAGAATTTCGAGGGTGCGCTGGGGGCGCCACGGCGCCACCTGCATCGTGGCCGACGAGTCCCGGCTCGATCCGGCCGATGTGCTCACCACCCTGCCGTCAGTGTGCCGGTCAAACTCCAGGTGTATCCGAACTGTCGTCTGGGCAGGCTACTTGGTCCGTGCAGACGGGCTGGACGACCTCCATGCCGCAGAAGCTCCAGACGATTCAGGCAACTTGTTAGCCACCGGCACTAATCGGGACTTCGTTGCATGCGCGGCAGCCCGTCACACCACCGTCATAATGCCCTGACCGGAACGGATTCTTGACGGATAGGACTTTGCAACTGCCCCCGGAAGCTTGTTGACATTGAGCCGCCTATTGCTGGAGGCTCACTACTGCATGAAGATTCACTTCCTGTCCTGAGGTCGCGGCTATGAATCCCGACACGCGCGCGTGCACAAGCCGCTGGTGCGCAGTGCATCGGAACTCAAGAGGAGATACCGGAGACATGTTCATCGCCACCAACCGCCTGTTCGTGTCACCTGACCAGTCCGAGGAATTCGAAGCGCTCTTCCGCAACAACATGAACAGCTATCTTGCGGGAGTGAAGGGTCTGCGACGTAGCACACTCCTGCGCCCTGTCAGCGCTGAACATCCGTACGTTTCGATCAACGAGTTCGACAGTGAGGATGACTTCCGGGCGTGGGTCGTATCAGATTCGTTCAAGCAGGCACACGCGCGGAACCGGGGGATAGCCCGGAACGTCACGGGAAATGTCGTGGAAACTTTTCAGGTAGCCGAGGATCTGGTACTTGTCGAAGGTGATTCCGCGTTCCACGGCTGAGGGCGGTTCTGGGGCTCGGGATCGGTACCCTCGGTGGCTGCTTTCACGGTGCCACGCCACGGACACCGGCCCGATCGATGGAACAACGTGCGCAGTTCGCCTGCCCGGGTGCGGGGTGCGGGGTGCGGGCACGGCTGGCTGCCGGCCATCGTGCCGGCCACCGCGTTCGGTATGTCGCGAGCAGACCGCGCTTATGTCACAGGAGTGTCCTGGCCCGGCCCGTGTGCGAACAACTCCGGTTCCGCGGTCCTCCAACAGCGCAGAAGGGCCCGCACCGGGTGGGCCGGATCCCCGACCTACGGAGAAGACATGCGCAGCAGCAAGAAGCTTCCGGTTCTCGCCCTCGTCGTTGCGGCGGCCGGCCTGTCCCTGACGGCCTGCAACCCCGGCACCACCAACGCCTCCGGCACCGTGTCGGCGTCCGGCTCCGTCGCCGACCAGGCCGGCTCCTCCGGCGGCGGTTCCAGCACCGGCGGCACGACTGCGGGTTCCGGCTCCCAGACCGGATCCGCCGGCAGCGGTTCCAGCGGCAGCGGTTCCAACAGCGGCGGCACGAGCGGCGGCTCTGGATCTTCGGCTTCCGGTTCTGGTTCCGGGTCCGGTTCCGCATCCGGCGGCATGTGCAAGACCGCGAACCTCACCTTCTCCGCCTATCACGGCATCTCGGGCGAGGGCCAGGAGATCGTCAGCCTCAAGAACAGCGGCTCCAGCACCTGCACGATGCACGGCTTCCCGGGCGTCGACCTCTCGAACGGCTCGGACACCACCGTCAGCGCCGACTGCAGCAACTCCGACGTACCCACCGTCAAGCTGGCCCCCGGCGAGAAGACCGAGTTCGTCCTGAACTACCCGTTCAACAACAGCGGCGGCACCGGCTTCACGTTCACCACCCTGATCGTCACGCCGCCCAACGAGACCCACTCCAAGACCCTCAGCGTGGCCATCAACGTCCCCGTCGACAACCCTGACGCGCCCAGCAACGGTGGCATCACCGTCAACGCGGTCGGCGCGGGCAAGTAGCCGGGCCGCACGCCGACTTCAGTTCGAGCGGTCTTCCAGGTACCGGGTGTGCGACTCCTGCCGCCGGGCCTCCGCCTCGCGCAGCGCCGACGCCAGCCGTTCGGCCTCCTCGTGCAGCAGCGTCAGCTGGCGCTCCAGGTGCCGCTCCGGCGGTTCGGTGCCCGGCGTCAGCCGGGTCCACCACCGGGTGCGGACGAACGTGTCGACCGCCTCCGGGATGTCCTGCCGTACGGCCCTGGCCAGCGCGTGCAGGCCCTCCGGGTCCTGGGCCAGTACCTCGGTGACCCAGCCCGGGTCCAGCAGGGCGGTCAGCAGCTCGGTGAGTTCCGTGAGGCGTCCGGCCGCCGCGGGCGGCAGTTCGATGTCCGCGAGATAGCCGCGCAGTTTCTCGTAGTCGCCGCGCAACTCGTCGAGCTGGGCGGTGGGGTCGGGGAAGTCCGGGACCGCGGGCCGCTCCGGCGGGGCGATCAGCGCGCCCGCCCCGTACAGCCCGGCCACCACGACCGGCCAGTACGGTCCGGCCACCCCGGTGAAGGTCAGCACGAGCCCCGCGAGGCCGCCGGCGCCGCCCGCGATGTTCTTGCGGGACTCCAGATAGCGTACGAATCTGCTGGTCCTACTGGTAGCCACGGATCTCCTCGAAGGCGCCGTCGAGCGAGCCCGTACGGGCGTCGAACAGCCGGCCGCCGGTCAGGTCGGCGATGTGCGCCAGCTCCGCCTGGTCGGAGTCGCCGAAGAGGATGGGGAAGACCGGCGTCTCACGCTCGGCCTGGGTGAGCCCGCGGTAGAAGGCGTCGAAATCCCCGGCCTTGGCGCCGGTGGTGTTCTCGCCGTCCGTCATCAGCACGATCGAGGTGAAGGTATCGGCGCCGCTGCCCAGGTGCTGGTACGCCTTCTCCAGCGAGGTGTAGACGGCGGTTTCGCCCTGCGCGGTCAGCGCGTCGGTGTCCGTGCGGATGCCGTCGAGGCCACGCCGCGGGTCCGCCGGGCTGACCACATGGGTGCGCACGCCCTTCACGTCCGAACCGAAGGGCATCAGGGTGACCTCCTCGCGCTCGCGGAAGTCCCCGGTGAGATCGGTCAGCGCCTTCTTCAGCCGGTCCAGCCGGTCGCCCTTCATCGAGCCCGAGGTGTCGAGCACGTACACCGTGCGCGAGGGGCGGCGCAGCTTGTTCTCGTACGCGTCGACCAGCCCGTCGGCGACGGAACGGGTGCCGGGGAAGGGCAGTTCGCGCCGCCGGCCGGTGTCGAGGCCCGCGGCCGGTTTCACCGAGGGGACGACCGGACGGCGGTGCGTCTTCTCGGTGATCATGCGCTGCGCGGAGTCGGTGCGCAGCGCGTCGGTGAGCCTCCGTACGTCCTGCCGGGCGGTGGCACCGGCGGAGGCGAGCGAGGAGAGCGGGTAGTCGGCGGTGATCACACCGTCGGTGGGCCGGATGACGGTCAGGCCCGGGATGCCCTTGAGGACGGACTCGTAGTTGAGCAGGGCGTCGACGTTGCCCCGCCGCTCATACGCCTGCGCGAGCCAGCCCGACGAACCCGACGTCAGCTGCTGGCCCTTGAAGAACTCCTTGAGCCGCGGCGCCGCCTTCGCCACGTCCGCGTCGGTCAGCGCGGACTGGGCGCCGGAGAGGGCGGAGGCGACCGAGACCAGTGCGGAGAAACCGGAGTTGGAGCGCATCGGGTCGGTCATGCCGTAGGTCAGCTTCCCGTGCTGCACGGCCTGTTCGACCCGGGCCCAGGTGACGTCCGACGGATTCCAGTGCAGCCGGGTCAGCACCGGCTGCGGGATGCCGATCGCGACCGGACTCGACATGATCGGCGTCTCGGAGACGACCTTCTTCGCCGCTTCCGGACGCAGCCGCAGGTAGTCGTCGGACGACAGCCACAGCGCGTCGTACTTGCCGTCGGTCAGTCCCTTCGCCACCAGGGTGACCGCGTCGAGGGTGCCCATGTAGGTGGGCTTGACGGTGATGCCGGTGTCCGCGCGGATCTGGTCCAGCACCGGCGCCATGTCGGAGAGTTCGCTGGAGGCGAGGACGCGGACGGTGCCGGGCCGGGCCCGGTCGCCGTCGGCGGTGTCCTTGCCGTCCTTGTCGCCCTGGCCGGACGTACAGCCGGTCAGCAGGAGGGCGGTCGCGAGGGCGGTCAGGACGGTGCGGTGCCGTATCACGCGAGGCCCCCGTCCAGGGCGCCGCGGGTGCGGCTGCGCTCCAGGTAGCCGCTGGCGTGCTGGAGTTCGGCGGTGAGGTTCTCGACGGTCGTCGCCATCGCCTCGGTGGCCTGGACCTTGTAGGTGTCGATCGCGTCCAGCGTGCGGTAGATCTGCTGGAAGGCGGAGCGCAGGGTCTCGGCCCCGACGGCCGGGTCGGCGGCGATCCGCTGGATCTCCCCGCTCTGCGTGCTCAGCATCTCCGCGTTGCCGCGGATCAGGTCCTCGGTCGTCCCGCGCAACGCGTTGACCTGCTCGATGACCTTCTTCTGGTTGTCCAGGGCGGAGGCCAGCATCACGGAGATGCGCAGTGCCGAGACGGTCGTGGTGGCCGCGCGGTCGACGCCCTTGATCAGCTCGTCGTTGTTGCGGCGTACGACGTCCATGGACAGGTAGCCCTGGGCGCACACCGCGAGCTGGGTCAGCAGGTCCTGGTGCTTCTGCCGGACCGGGAAGAGCACGTCCGCGCGGAGGGTGTCGGCCTGCTGCGGGTCGGCGGCCTCCACACCCGCTATGTGCGACTCGACGGCCGAGTCCAGGGCCTCGGTCAGGACCACGTACTCCTGGAGCTTGCCCATGGTCTCCCACAGCCGCACCCGCTCGGTCTGCAACGCGGCGTTGTCGCGGCGCAGTTCGTCCTGGCCGCCGCGGAGCGAGCCGACGATCCTGTTCAGGGTGCCCTGTGCGGAGGCGTACTTGGCGACGTGGTCGCGCAGCTTGTTGCCGCCGGGCAGCCGGGACAGGAACTTGCGGCCCTTGTTCACGGGCAGGTCGCGGGGGTCCAGGTCCTCGACGACCCGGCGGAGTTCGACGAGCGACCCGGCCACCTTGGACTGGGCGTCGCCGCCCTTGCTCGGCAGGCTGTTGACGGCGCGTTCCAGCATGCGGTTGGACTGGGCGGCGGCGCTGCGCATCTCGCCCGCGCCGAGGCCCGTGATCTCCCCGACCTTGCCCGCGAACTCGGGCGAGCGGGAGTCGAGGGCGGCCAGCCCCTCGATGTACGTGGCGGCCTTGCGGGCCATGTCGGCCCGGACGCTGTCGTCGACGGGCACGAGACCGCCGGCCTTCTCCCGCGGCACGGGGGCCACGGCCTCGGGCGGGGTGAGGGTGAAATCGCTGTCGGCGCTGGTCACTTGGAAGGTTCCCCCTTATCCGCGGGCCCGGCGCGCCATCTGGTGCAGCACCTCGGAGGTGGGCACGGGCGCCTGCCGGACTCCGGTCAGCTTCTGGTTGAGATACGCGGCGTCGTCGGCCGTGGCCGAGACGAACTCGGCGGTGTCGCCCTGCGGGCGGAAGCCGTGCTGGACGGCGAGCCCCCGCAGGGCCGGGTCGGTGCTGAGCAGGTCCCCGAGTTCGCGGCCCGCGTCGGTGAGCGGTACGACGGTGTGGTCGCTGTTGACGGTGGTGTCCGGGTAGAGGACGACCAGGTCGTCGACCGAGTGCTGTTCGCGCAGCAGCGTGGCGACCTGGGACTCGTACACCAGGACCAGCGGGTTGCCGGCCCCGCTGATGAAGTCCCGGAAGGGCCCGTCCGAGCTGGACTGCTGGGCGCCCTGGACGGTGATGAGCTTGTGCAGCAGGGGCGCGGTGCGGTCGATGTCGGCCGTGTTCGCGGCCACCTTGCCGCTGCCCGCCACGTAGGAGGCGTCCGCCAGGTAGAGGGCGCCGGAGTTGGAGGACTCCGGGTCGGTGCTGGTGATGTAGAGGGTGCCCGTCAGCTCGGTGTGCTTGTCGGCCCCCTTGAGCTGCTGCCAGGTCCGGTCGTGGGCGGCGGCGCCGAGGTAGGCACCCATCTTCAGGGTGCCGCGGCTCTTGCCGTCGAGCGTGGCCAGCCCGCCTGCGGCGAGCACGTCGGCCGCGTTGCGGTGCGCCACGACGACGAGCGGCGAGTAGAAGGGGCGGGGCAGCGGCTGGCGCGCGTGGTACTTCTCGGCCAGCGCGTCGGCCGGGGCCTGGCTGGACGGGAAGGCGAAGTCGTACCCCTTGAGGCCGAGGTTTTCCATCGCCCATGACCCGGACGACTCGGTCTTGACGGTGAAGCCCTTGGCGGCGAGGGCCTTCACCACAGCCGGATCGGCGAAGAACTCGGCCTTCTCCGATCCGATCACTCCCTGCACGGTCTTCGTTGCCGTGCCCTTGTCCCCATCGTGTCCACCCTGTCGGCCCAGCACGACGGCCGCCACCACACCGCCGATCAGGAGCACCGCGAGGACTATTCCCGCTATACGTCTCACGCCGGGGACACTGCTCCCGGAACTCAACGTTCAGTAGGTGCGTGGGTGAACGGAGGGTGTCGGACCGATCCCGTTATGCAACGGGAATCGGTCATTCCCCTTGCTGCCGTGGGGAGTTGGCGCGGGGGCCGGTGCGGGGCCCGGTGCGGGGCCCGGTGTGTGCTCGGTGCGGGGCCCTGCGTGCGGGTCGGTGCGCGGCAGGGCGCGCGGTCGTGCACGGTCCGTGCGGGGCGGATACGGGTCTGGTGGCACCCGGTCCGCGCGTCGCTGCGGGAGCGCGCGGACCGGGGCCGTCCGGGGGACCCTGGCCGGGGTCAGTGGGCCGCGCTGAGTTCCTTCTGGCCGGCGCCGGGTTCCGCGAGGCCGGTCAGGGCGGCGGCGTGGGCGTCCATCCGCTCGGCGGACAGGATCGCCGCCGTGGTGTCGGCCCGGGACGCCGCGACGACGAGGGCGCGGCCGGCCAGTGCGTGCGCCCGCCGGTGCAGGGCGGCCGGGCGCCGCTCGGTGCCGGTACCGGTGGCGCGGGCCGGGGCGGCTCCGCCGCGCAGCCGGGTCACCTGCTCGGCGAGCCGCGCGGACGCCGCGTCCAGTTCGCCGGCGGGCGCGAGGGCACGCAGCTCGTCCGTGACGGCGAGCAGCGCCGCGAGGTGTCCGGCGAGCTGGATGTCCAGCTCCTCCTCGCGCGACCGGTGGGGGAAGTCGGAGGGGGTGCCGGCCATCGGGCCACTGTGGACGGACCGGGGGGACGGTCCGGTGCGGATCGGTTCGTACATGGGAGATGGCCTCCTGTGCGCTGACAGAAGACCATCCTAGCTTAGATTTCGTCTAAAGTTGGCTCTGGTCCCGAAAGTGCGTGATGTCGGTCACACGGAGTGAGCCCCGGCGGCGGGTCGAGACCGAGGCGGGGAGCGGGCGGGCCGGGGCCGGTGGGGACGGGCTAGCTAGGGCTGGGAGTAGCCGTCCAGGAACGTACCGATCCGGGTCACCGCGTCCCGCAGGTCCCCGGCCGTCGGCAGCGTCACCACACGGAAGTGGTCCGGCTCCGGCCAGTTGAAGCCGGTGCCCTGGACGACCATGATCTTCTCGCGGCGCAGCAGGTCGAGGACCATCTGGCGGTCGTCCTTGATCTTGAAGACATCCGGGTCCAGGCGTGGGAAGAGATACAGCGCGCCCTTCGGCCGTACGCAGGACACGCCCGGGATCTGGGTCAGCAGCTCGTAGGCGACGTCCATCTGCTCCTTGAGCCGGCCGCCCGGCAGCACCAGTTCGTTGATCGTCTGGCGTCCGCTGAGCGCGGCCACGACACCGTGCTGCCCCGGCATGTTCGCGCACAGGCGCATGTTCGCCAGGATCGTCAGGCCCTCGATGTAGGAGTCCGCGTGCGCGCGCGGGCCGGAGATCGACATCCAGCCCACCCGGTAGCCGGCCACCCGGTACGCCTTGGACATGCCGTTGAAGGTCAGCGTCAGCAGGTCCGGGGCGACCGCGGCGGTCGGGGTGTGCGTGGCACCGTCGTAGAGGATCTTGTCGTAGATCTCGTCCGAGCAGACCAGCAGGTTGTGCCGGCGGGCGATGTCCGTGATGCCCTTGAGCATCGCCCGGTCGTAGACCGCGCCCGTCGGGTTGTTCGGGTTGATGACGACGATCGCCTTGGTGCGGTCGGTGACCTTGCGTTCCATGTCGGCGAGGTCGGGCATCCAGTCGGACTGCTCGTCGCAGCGGTAGTGCACGGCGGTGCCGCCGGCGAGCGAGACCGCCGCCGTCCACAGCGGGTAGTCGGGCGCCGGTACGAGGACCTCGTCCCCGTCGTCGAGCAGCCCCTGCATCGCCATCACGATCAGCTCGGAGACGCCGTTGCCGATGTAGACGTGCTCGACGTCGGTCTCGATGCCGATGGTCTGGTTGTGCATCACCACGGCGCGGCGCGCGGCGAGCAGGCCCTTGGCGTCGCCGTAGCCGTGTGCCGACGACACGTTGCGGAGGATGTCCTCCAGGATCTCGGGCGGGCACTCGAAGCCGAACGCCGCCGGGTTGCCGGTGTTCAGCTTGAGGATCCGGTGTCCGGCCGCCTCCAGCCGCATCGCCTCCTCAAGCACCGGGCCCCGGATCTCGTAACAGACGTTGGCGAGCTTGGTCGACTGGATCACCTGCATGTCCGCGAGCTTACGACCCGGTAACGCCTCCCGTGCCGTGTTTTCCACCACGTGAGACGAGAGGTTTGCCCAGATATCACCGAAAGCAGCAGCGGGATCGCTCGTGGCCCGCGCGATCCGCCTCCATGTCCCTCCATGTCCCTCCAAGTCCATGGAACGGAGATACGGGGCGAGGGCGTGCGGCACGCGGGTGCCGGGCGGCTGCCCTCAGGGACCGCCGCCCCCGCCCTGCGGGGTTTTCGCCTCCTGCCCGACGGCGGAGCGACTGGCCGCGGTGCCGCGGGTGCGGATCCGGCACCCGGGGGAGGGGGTCGGGTGCGGGGCTGCGCCCCTCGGGCGTGCTGCCCCGGGTGTGCTTCCTCGGGTGCGCCCCCTCGGGTGTGCTGTCCCGGGTCGCCGCCCGCGGCCGGCGGAGTGGTACCCGCGACACGCGCGACTGCCCCGTCCGGCGGAGCCGGCCCGTCCGGGCGGGGCCGCTGAGAGGACGGTGACGGGCCGTCGACCGGGGTGTGGGTCTCGTGCAGCCCGAGCCTTCGGAGGAACCACCGGCGCCATGGGCCCGTCGTCCTCCGCAAGAAGGCCGGGTCGGACCTCATCGAATGGACGGACGACGAGGCGTGTCCGAGGTTGACCGGCTGTTCACCGATCTCGGGAGAAGGGAGTCGGCATGGATGAGGACGAGTTCTCGCTCAACACCGCAACCGGGCGGTTCAACCGGATGGAGGCGGCGATTGGCAGAGCATTCGAGAGGAGGCAGGGGAACGCCCAGGACGCATGGCAGTTCGCAAGTGCCCTGGATTACGTCCGCGACTCAGAGCTGAGGGGTGCGTCTGCGGCCGAGAACGCGGCAGCGAACGACTACACGAACCAAAGGAGGGAGTATGGGGCCGGGCGCCTGGACATCGACACGATGGAGGATGCGGGATACACCTACATCGCAGCCGTGAACTTTCACGAACAGGTGAGGGAGCAGCGGATAGGGAGCGAGCGGGCGCGACAGGAGTCCATTCGGCGTGACGCCGCACGAGCGGCGGAAACAGGCCAGCGTGCGGCGGTCGCAGCCAACCGATTGCTGCCCGGCGGAACAACCGACAGGCGGCGGCAAGAACTTCAGTACACCGATCAGAGGACTCGGGGCCGCCGCGACAGTAATCGCCCACGCGGGGGCGGTCACGGAAGGTAGCGAAGGGCAAGAGGCTCTCCGCCCAAGGCCGCACCACGGCCTCGGCGTCGGCCACCCGGCGGCGCCGGAAGCCGCCGCCCGGCGCCCGGCTCCCAGGCCGTGCGACACCGTGCCCCACTCCGCCTGTTCGCCTCCGACGACGGCCGGGAGCGCGTCGTCGAGCGGGTGCGGGCCGCCGTGACGGACGGCCGCCCGGTGCTGGACGAGTCGGACGGCCGGCTCGATCAGGTGCACCGCGACCGAGCGCCCGGCCGAGTGGCGGTCGCCGTGCGCGGGCTGCCCGAACCCGGGCCCAGGGACTCCCCGGTGGCGGACCGGGCACCCACCCCCCGTCTTGTCCGGGGCGGATGACGGGCGCATCGCCCCGGTCTTTCCGTGCGCTTCGCCCCGGTCCCTCCGTATGCGTCGCCCCGGTCTCTCCGTAGAGGGAAACCCCTATGTCTTGATCCGGCTTCTTGTTCCCGCCCCTCCGTGTGCTGAGAATGCGCATGACAAGCAAGGGCAGCCGGAAGATGTCCGGTCGCCCAACTCGTCAGAGGGGACCCCCACATGAAGAAGCCTCTCCTTGCCGTGCTCGCGACCCTGGTGATCACCGGCGCGGGCATGGCACCCGCGGCCGCCGCCACGGTGGACGCCGCCACCGGCGCGGCGACGCAGGCCGCACCCGGCAAGGCCGCCACCGCACAGTCCGCCCCCGTGCGGTCCGCCCCCGCGAAGTCCGCGCCCGCGATCCGGGCCGTCAACTTCGCCGGCACCGTCGCGCTCAGCAACTGCTCCGGCTCCGTCATCCGCTTCCCGAACTCCACCGACGCCGACCCGGCCCTGGTGCTCACCAACGGCCACTGCCTGGAGACCGGCTTCCCGGCGGCCGGCCAGGTCATCGTCGACCAGGCGTCCAGCCGCACCTTCGGCCTGCTCAACGCGTCGGCCACCCAGGTCGGCACGCTGCGCGCCAGCAAGGTCGCGTACTCGACGATGACCGACACGGACGTCACGATCTACCAGTTGACCACCACGTACGCGCAGATCAAGAGTTCGTACGGGATCAGCCCGCTGACCGTGCAGAACACGCACCCGACCGCCGGCACCGCGATCACGGTCGTCTCCGGGTACTGGAAGAAGACCTACGCCTGCACCATCGACGGCTTCGTCTACCGGCTGAAGGAGGGCGACTGGACCTGGAAGGACTCCGTCCGCTACACCTCGGCGTGCCAGACCATCGGCGGCACCTCGGGCTCCCCGGTGCTCGACAACGCCACCGGCTCGGTCGTCGCCGTCAACAACACCGGCAACGAGGACGGCGCCCGCTGCACCGTGAACAACCCCTGCGAGGTCGACCAGAACGGCGCCGTGACCGTCCGCCAGGGCATCAACTACGCCCAGGAGATCTACCAGATCCCCGCCTGCTTCACGACCGGCAACAAGCTGAACCTGAGCGCGAGCGGCTGCACCCTGCCCAAGCCGTAGCCGGCGGTCCGGGCGGTCGCCCCTGCCTCGGCGCCCGCCCGGCCGTGCCCGACGACGATCAGCCGACCGGAGTCCGGCGGACCGCCCGCCCGGCCAGCACATCGGTACGGCGCCCGTCCTCGATCACGAACCGCCCGTCGACGAGGACGTACGGAATGCCCACGGGCAGCGTGCGCGGCTGCTCGAAGGTGGACCCGGCGGCGACCGTCGCCGGGTCGAACAGGACCAGGTCGGCGCGGTGGCCCTCGCGGACGAGACCGCGGTCCGGCAGCCGCAGCCGGGCCGCGGGACGCGAGGTGAGCCGGGCGACGCACTCCTCCAGGGAGAGCACCCCCAACTCCCGTACGTAGTGGCCGAGATAGCGCGGGAAGGTGCCGTACGCCCGCGGATGCGGCTTCGCGCCGCGCAGGATGCCGTCCGAGCCGCCGGTGTGCGCCCGGTGCCGCATGATCGTGCGGACGTTCTCCTCGTGGCCCACGTGCTGGAGGATCGTCGGACCCAGCTCGTCCTCGACCAGCAGCCGGCGGGCCGTCGCCCACGGGGCCTCGCCGCGCCGCCGCGCCGACTCCAGGACGGTGCGGCCGACATGGTCGGCCAGGGCCGGATCGGTCACCCCGGAGATCTCGATCGTGTCCCAGTCGACGGGCACGCCGTGGCAGCCGTCCGCGCCCACGACCTCCAGGTCGTGCCGGATCCGCTCCGCGGTCGCCTCGTCGGTGAGCCGCCGCAGGACCTCCGCGGGACCGCCCTCGCTCGCCCAACTGGGCAGCAGCGCCGCGAGTGTCGTACAGCCCGGGGTGTACGGATAGGTGTCGAGGCTGATGTCCACCCCGTCGGCGGCGGCCCGGTCCAGGAGGGCCAGCAGGTCGGGCGCGCGGCCCTCGTTCACGCCGAAGTTCATGGTGGCGTGCGCCAGGTGCAGGGCGCAGCCCGCCGTCCGGGCCAGCTTCACCATCTCCGCGTACGCCGCCAGCGCGCCCGCTCCGTAGGAGCGGTGGTGCGGGCAGTAGTAGCCGCCGTAGCGGGCCACCACCCGGCACAGTTCGGTGAGTTCGGCGTCCCCGGCGTACATGCCCGGCGTGTAGGTGAGCCCCGAGGACAGGCCGACCGCGCCCTGTTCCAGGCCCTCGGCGACGAGCTGCCGCATCCGGTCCAGCTCCGCGGGCGTGGCCGGACGGTCCGCCCAGCCGACGGCGAGGGCGCGGACCGTGCCCTGCGGGATCAGATAGGCGGCGTTGACGGCGATGCCCCGGTCGAGGCGGTCCAGGTACTCGCCGACGGACCGCCAGTCGAAGTCGATGTCGTCGCCGTACCCGTTCCAGCCGGTGATCGCCCGGCGCACCTCCTCCAGCGTGCGGTCGTCGACCGGCGCGTACGACAGCCCGTCCTGTCCGATGACCTCCAGCGTCACGCCCTGCGCCGCCTTGGCGCTGTGGTCGGGGTCGCGCAGCAGGGCGAGGTCGCTGTGCGCGTGCATGTCGATGAAGCCGGGGGAGAGGACCAGTCCCTCGGCGTCCAGCTCCCGGCGGGCCCTGGGCCGCTGGCAGCCGGCCTGCGCCGCCTCCTGCACGATGGAGACGATCCGGCCGCCGTCGACCACCACGTCGGCCCGGTACGCCGGCCCGCCGCTGCCGTCCACGACGTCCGCGTCCCTGATGACCAGCTCGTCCACCGGCTGCCTCCTCGAAGCACGTACGGATGCATGGAACGGATGCATGGAACGGATGCATGGAACGGATGCATGGAACGGATGCATGGGATGTACCGCCCATAGTGGAGGTACGGACAGTGCTAGAAGAACGTACGGATGTAGTCCACGACCGTGCCGTCCGCCTCGGCAAGCGGGATCAGCTGCCACTTGTCGAAGGACGTGCACGGGTGGGACAGGCCGAGCCCGATCCAGTCGCCGACCTCCAGGTCCGCGTCCGGTTCCGTGCGCAGCCAGGCGTGCTGGTCGGACAGCGCGGTCACCGAGACGCCGGTGGCCGGCCGCTCGGCGCCGTCCCGGCGTACCACCTGGGCGAAGGGCAGGTCGAGGTCGTGCGCCGCGTCCCGCTTGCCCGCGTTGGCGAACGCCTGCCCGGCGGACGGCCGGGAGACGACCTGCGCCCACAGCCGGAAGGCGGGCTCCAGGGCGCCCTCCTGCGGGACGCGGTTGAAGGGAGTCAGCCTGCGGTAATGGCCGTCGTCGTGCGAGACGTAGGCGCCGGAGCGGAGCAGCTTCAGGACCGGGCGGGTCAGGTCGGGGATCCCGGCGAACACCTCGGCCACCGTGTCGAACCAGGCGCTGCCGCCCGCGCTGACGACGATCTCCCCGCCCTCCCCGGCCTCTCCGCCCTCCCCGGCGTCCGCGAACCGGCCCGCCCGGTCGAAGTCCACGGCCAGTGCCACCAGCCGGCGCAGCCACGCGCGCACCCGCTCGGGGTCGGCGTCCGGCACCTCGCCCTCGTACCCCGCGACCCCGGCCAGCCGCAGCGTCGGCACGGCCGCCACCGCGTCCGCCACCGCCGCGCACTCCACCTCCGTACGGACGCCGGTACGGGCGCCCTCGCCCGCGGCCAGTTCGACGACGACGTCCACGGGACGCACGGCCCCGCGCAGCGCCGCGTCCATCAGCTCCACGCCGCGCACGGAGTCGACGTAGCAGACGAAGCGGAACGACGGGTCCGCGGCGAGTTCCGCGGCGATCCAGCGCAGCGCCGCCGCGTCCACCAGCTCGTTGGCGAGGAAGATCCGCCCGATCCCGAAGGCCCGCGCCACCCGCACCTGGTGCGGCATCGCGAGCGTGATGCCCCACGCGCCGTGCGCGAGCTGCCGGTGGAAGAGCTGCGGGGCCATGGACGTCTTGCCGTGCGGGGCGAAGGCGAGACCGTGCCGGGCCGCGTACGTCTCCATGAGCTTCAGGTTGTGCTCCAGGCGCTCGGCGGACAGCGCGAGGACGGGCGTGGCGAACCCGTCGGTGAACAGGTTGCGGCGTTGGGCGGCCAGCTCGCCGACGGTCAGCCCGGCGGCGTCCGGCGGGAGCCCTTTGAAACGGTGGTCGACGCGGTCCTCGGCCAGGCGGGCGAGCGCCTCCGTGCTCATGGAACCTCCCCGATCAGGTGCGTTGCACACATTGCAACTACCGTTGCGTATATCGCTCACCGCTGTCTAACATCTCGCCCATCGTGGGTCAACGGAGCCGCCGGGACCCGCGCCCGCACCGAGGAGCCACGACGACCGTGACAGTCACCGGACCTCGCACCGCTCCCGACGCCGTGGATGTCGTGAACACCGTGAACACCGTGGATGTCGTCGCGCTCGGCGAGTCCATGGTCACGTTCCTGCCCACCAGGGCCGGCCGGCTCGCCGACGTGCCCTCCTTCGAGCGTGCCATCGGCGGCGCCGAATCCAACGTGGCCTGCGTGCTCGCCGCCGCCGGACACACCGCGCGCTGGGTCAGCCAGGTCGGCACCGACGGCTTCGGCGACCATCTCGTCGAGGCGATACGGGGCTACGGCGTCGACGTCGCCGCGGTACGGCGGGACGCGGCGCGACCCACCGGGATCTACTTCCGCACGGCGAGCGACCGGGCGGGCGGTGACCACGAGGTGGCCTACTACCGGGCCGGGTCGGCGGCCTCCGCGATGACCGTCGACACCGTGGACCTGGCCGCCCTGCGGGCCGCCCGGGTGCTGCATCTGTCCGGGATCACGGCCGCGCTGTCCGGCGGCTGCCTCGATCTGCTCCGGCGGCTCACCGCGCCCCGGCCCGGCGGTGGCCCCCTCGTCTCCTTCGACGTGAACTTCCGCCCGGCCCTGTGGCGGGACGCCGCCGCGCCCCGCGTGCTGCTGGACCTGGCCCGCGGCTGCGACCTGGTCTTCGTGGGCGCCGACGAGGCGGAGGCGGCCTGGGGCGTCGACGGTGGCCCGGAGGCGATCCGCGGCGCTCTGCCGGAGCCGCGGGTGCTGGTGGTGAAGGAGGGCGCGCACGGGGCGACGGTCTTCGAACGCGCCGCGCCCGCGGAGCGTGCCGAGGCCGCCGCGTCCGTCGAGTCCGCGGAGCCTGTCGGGTCCGCCGGGCGCGCCGACGGAGGCGGCAGCACCCCGGACACGCGTACCTCCGTGCCCGCCCTGCGGGTCGACGTCGTCGCGCCCGTCGGGGCCGGTGACGCCTTCGCCGCCGGATTCCTCTCCGCGACGCTGCGCGGACTGCCCGTACGGGAGCGGATCCGCTCCGGGCACCTGATGGCCGCCGCCGCCCTCACCGTCCCCGGCGACCTCGCCGCACCCCCCGCCCGGGACCACGCCGACCGGCTGCTCGCGCTGGACGACGCGGCGTGGGGGAGACTTCGACTCGGCCCCGGCTGGACACGGGCCCCGGGCCGGGCCGACGAGGAGGTACCCACACCATGAGCCAGACCGTCGACCGGGCGCTGACCATCCTGCCGCTGCTCGCCGAGGGCCCCGCCGACCTCGGCCAGGTCGCCGACCGGCTCGGCGTGCACAAGTCCACGGCCCTGCGCCTGCTGCGCACCCTGCACGAACACGGCCTCGTCTACCGCCAGAGCGACCAGCGCTACCGGCTCGGCGCCCGCCTCTTCGCCCTCGCCCAGGAGGCGATGGAGAACCTCGACATCCGCGAGATCGCCCACCCCCACCTCGTCCGCCTCAACGAGAACTGCGGACACACCGTCCACCTCGCCGTGTACGAGGAGCACGAGGTGCTGTACATCGACAAGGTGGAGAGCCGCTACCCGGTGCGCATGTACTCGCGGATCGGCAAGCCCGTCGCCATCACCGTCGCCGCCGTGGCCAAGCTGCTCCTCGCCGACCTGTCCGCCGCCGAGCGCCGCGTGCTCGCGGAACAGCTCGACTACCCCCTGTACACCGCCCGGTCCACCCCGGATGCCGCCGCCTTCCTGCGGGAGCTGGACAAGGTCCGGGAGCAGGGCTGGGCCACCGACCTCGGCGGCCACGAGGAGTCCATCAACTGCGTCGCCGCGCCCATCCGGGGCGCCGACGGCCGGGTGGTCGCCGCGATGTCCGTCTCCGCGCCGAACGTCGTCGTCACCGCCGACGAACTCCTCACCCTGCTCCCGCAGGTGCGCCGCACCGCCGACGCCATCAGCGGCGAGTACTCCGGCCGCACCCCGGCCGAACCGCAGTGACCCCGTCGACCTCAGGGTCCTGGTTGCCCCCAGGGACATGGTCGCCCCCGTCGACCCCGGTGGCCCCGAGACCCCCGTGCTCTCCGTGCTCCCCGTGCCCCCCTGCCTCCCGAGACCCCCGAGACCCCCGAGACCCCCGAGACCCAGCGAAGGACATGTGCATGACTGAGAAGACCGTGACCGAGAAGATCGCGCTCACCCCCGCGACCCACACCACGCCGCCCGCGCAGTTCTCGCACGGGGTACGGAAGGGCAACATCCTCCAGGTCGCGGGGCAGGTCGGTTTCCTCCCCGCCGAGCCGGGCAAGCCGCCCACGCCGGCCGGTCCCGCCCTGCGCGAGCAGACCCTCCAGACCCTCGCCAACGTCAAGGCGATCCTGGAGGAGGGCGGCGCGAGCTGGGACGACGTGCTGATGATCCGCGTCTACCTCACCGACGTCGCCCACTTCGCCGAGCTGAACGAGATCTACAACGCCTACTTCGAGGAGCAGCGGCTCACCCAGCCGCCCGCCGCGCGCACCACCGTGTACGTCGGGCTGCCCGCGGGACTGCTGATCGAGATCGACGCGCTCGCGGTACTCGGCTGACCGCATCAGGGAGTTGAGCGCACGTGTGTGCGAGAGCGTCACCAGGTTGAAACCGGAGTGACGGGCGGGCTGACTGGTTCCGGCACAGGAATGTCGTCCATACTGCCCGCGTGGAGCAGCGCATAGGATCGAGCAGCCAGCCCCTTGAGGGCGCCGGATTCGACCCGGCCTTCATCCCCGGGATCACCGCGCCCGTGCCGGCGGAGCGGCAGGGCACCGAGCCCGCGGACGCCGCCGAGACCGACGACCCGGCCTCGGCGGACGCGGAGGCGCCCGCCGCGAAGGTCTCCGAGCCGGTCTCCGGGAAGGCCACCGAGCAGACGAAGGAGTCCGAGGAGGAGTCCGAGTCCGCGATGGGCCCGGAGTCCGGGACGGAAACGGAGTCCGTGGAGGACCCGGAATCCGACACGGACCCGGAGTCCGAGAAGGACGCGGTCTCCGAGAAGGACGCGGAGTCCGTGGCGGACGATGAGGACGAGCAGGGCGGCGAGGACTCGTCGGACGGCCCGGTCTTCGAGGCCGCCGACCGCCGCGCCCGGATAGTGGCCGACCAGGAGGGCGTCCGGCTCCGCCTCGACGAGGAGTCCTGCGAGTTCCGCTGGGACGAGATCGGCGCGGTCGAGACGGAGTCGCCCCGCTTCGGGAAGCGGTTCACCATCACGGTGCACACCCCTGACAACCGTTGGTACCCGATCGAGATCGAGGCCACGGCCAGGGCGCGCTTCAAGGAGTGGGAGGACCAACTGGACGCGGTGCTCGACGCCTACTTCGAGGAGTAGCGCCGAGGCCCGCGGTACGCGGTACGGGCAGTACGGTACGGGCAGTACGGAAGAGGGGCGGCGACCGAAGTCACCGCCCCTCTTCTCTGCTTTTTACCGCTCCCCGCCGCTACGGCAGGGCGTTCCCGTCCCCGTCATCACGGCATGGCGTCCACGTGCGGGCCCACCGTGTTCGACCAGGCGTTGCCCGAGGCCGCGTCCCAGTTCGTCGACCAGGTCATCGCACCCCGCAGGTCGGGGTACGTCTTCGACGGCTTGAAGGAGCCGCAGCCGGTGCCCTTCGCCAGGCAGTCCAGCGCGTTGTTGACCACCGTCGGGGAGACGTAGCCGCCGCCCGCCGCGCTCGGCGAGGCCGGCAGACCCAGGCCGACCTGCGACGGCGCGAGGCCGCCTTCGAGCTGGATGCAGGCCAGCGCGGTCAGGAAGTCCACCGTGCCCTGGCCGTACACCTTGCCGTCGCAGCCGAGCATCGTGCCGCTGTTGTAGTACTGCATGTTGACGACGGTGAGGATGTCCTTCACGTTCAGCGCCGTCTGGAAGTACGAGCCCGACGTGGACTGCATGTCGATCGTCTGCGGGGCCATCGTCAGCACCAGCGAGGAGCCCGCCTTCGTGGACAGCGAGCGCAGCGCCTGCGTCATGTACGTCGCGTTCAGCCCGTTCTCCAGGTCGATGTCGACGCCGTCGAACCCGTACGTCTGCATCAGCGAGTAGACCGAGTTGGCGAAGTTCGTCGCAGAGGCCGAGTCGTTCACCGAGACGGTGCCCTTCTCGCCGCCGATCGAGATGATGACCTTCTTCCCGGCGGCCTGCTTGGCCTTGATGTCGGCCTTGAACTGGTCGACGGTGTAGCCGCCGAGACCGGCCGAGTCCAGGTTGAAGGTGACCGCGCCGGGGGTCGAGGTGGCGTCCGCGAAGGCCACCGCGATGATGTCGTAGGCCGACGGCACGTTGGAGATCTTCTGGACGGTCGCCCCGTTGTTGAAGTTCTGCCAGTAGCCGGTCACCGCGTGCTTGGGCACCGTCCCGCCGCCCCCGCCGCCGGTCGTGCCGGTGGTGGCGGTCACCGCGGCCGACTTGCCGGACTCGCCCGCCGCGTTCGTCGCCGTCACCTGGAAGGAGTACGAGCTGGCCGCCGCGAGGCCGGACACCGTCGCCGACGTGCCGGTCACCGCCGTCACCTTGGTGCCGTCGCGGTAGACGTTGTAGCCCGTCGCGCCGGACACCGTGTTCCAGGACAGGGAGACCGACGAGGACGTCGTACCGGAGACGGCCAGGCCGCCCGGGGTGCCCGGGACCGTCGGGGCCGGGTCGCCGCCGCCTCCGCCGTCCGGGCCGTAGACGGACACGTCGTCCGCGAGGTACGCGGCCTGGCCGTACCAGCCGTGCGTGTAGACGTTGACGGACTTGGTGGCGGCACCCGTCGTGAACGTCGTCGACAACTGCTTCCACGACGACGCGTCGGGCGTCCAGGTGGACACGTCCGTGGTGCCGGTGCCCGTCACGCCCAGGTAGGTGTAGCCGCCCTGCACCCACGCGCTCAGCGTGTACGTGGAGTTGGGCTGCACCGCGACCGCCTGGGTGCACTGGGCGTTGTCCTGCCCGGCGGGCGTGGCCTTCAGTGCGCTCGCGCCCGTGTGGGTGGGTGACGAGACGGTCGTACCGCTGTTCGCGGAACAGGTCCAGTTGGTCAGGCCGGACTCGAAGCCGGCGTTCTTGGCGTTGTTGACGTCCGCCGCGGATGCGGGGGCGGCGGCGAGTCCCGCCACGGACAGGGCGAGCGCGGCGGTCACGGACCAGGTCCGGATCCGCCGTCGGCTGCGTCTGGGCGTGCCTGGTGCGCGATCCACTGGGGCCTCCGGGTGGGGGAGTGGGCGGGGAGATGGGCGGGGAGAGAAGTGGGGGACGGTGGCCACCGCTGGCCTGACAATTTGGTCCAGACCAATCCTGCTGTCAAGAGGTCCAGACCAAAGTCCGTGGGGGAGAGAAGGGCAACCTGTCCGGATTTGGAGTGAGTTGTGTGAAGGCGGATCGCGTCCGGCCGCACAAACGGTGTTCTCCGGCCACAGCGGCGTGGTTACAGTGCTCACGTAGTCACGCAGTGAAGTCGTCCCGGAGCACTGGAGCAACACCGAGGGGCCCGCGGATGCGAGGATCGGGGAGCTGCGCGTGCCAACTGCCATTGCCGTGACCAGTGCCGACCTGGCGCTGCCCGCGCAGGACGAACGGACCGTGCCCGCCGTCGTCCTGGGGGACCTCGACAAGCGGCCGCTCGACCATGCGCTGGCGGACCTCCAGAACCTCGTCGAGCAGCACGGACATGTGATCGTCGTGGGCTCGCAGGCCGTACCCGCGGCGGTGACACAGCGGCTGCACACCCTCAGGTCCCTCATGGAGAGCGACCGCATCGCCCTGTTCCGGCCCGGCCTGCCGCCCCTCGGTATCGCCGTCCTCGCCCGCCAGTTGAGGCAGCTCGCCTCCTGCGACCTCAGCCCCGGCGTGCTCGCCTCCGCGGGCCGCCTGCTCACCCACTACATCCACGCCGGTGCGGTCCTCGGCTCGGTCGCCAGGCTGGACCGGGTCCCCGTGGGCCTGCGGGCGCACGCCAAGTCCTGGGTGCCGGGCAGTCAGTTCGCGGTGGTCGCCCACCCCGAACCGCGGCTCGTGCGCGTCGGACCCGAAGCGACCCTGCCCGGACCCGAGTTCAGCACCTGGATGCTGGTCGCCAAGGGACAGCTCCAGTCCGACTGGCTCGGCACCCTCTCCGAGGCGTGGGGCGCACACGGGCTGCGCGAGGCCCCGCTGCCCGCCGAGTCCACGAGCTGGTGGGGCACGGGCCGGATCATCGAGTTCTGCAGCTACCTGGCCGACCTGTCGGTCCTCTACCAACTGGTCACGTCGGTACGGCAGAGCACCTGCCACTGGTGCGGCATCGACGTCATCGGCGACCGCTGCGTCTTCTGCTCCGCGATCCCGCCCGGCCACGAACCACCCGCCCCACGGGCCCTCGAACAACGCGCACCCGCGTGACCGCCCGGCCTGCCGCCCCACCCGCACACCGCCTCACCGCCACACCGCTCACCCATACGACTGCGCACGACCGATTCCCCCAATGAGGTTGCACGGCTCATGAACTCCCGTCAGCGCCGCGGCGTGATACTCCTGATCCTGTCGGTCGTCTGCGCCCTCGGCGCGTTCGCCGGCGTGCTCTCCGTCATCGACGACGTGAAGTCCAAGGTCGGCCCCGAGGTCACCGCGTACCAGGTCAAGTCCGACGTGGCGCCGTACACGCCGCTGGACACCGGCCAGTTCGAGAAGATCCGGATGCCCGAGCGGTGGCTGTCCGCCAACGCCGTCACCAGCCTGCGGCAGATCCAGGGCAAGATCGCCGTGACCACCCTGCGCAAGGGCTCCCTGTTGCAGAACGACATGATCGTCGACCAGCCCGCGCTCCAGCCGGGGCAGCAGGAGGTCGCCATCATGATCGACGCGGCCACCGGCGTGGCCGGCAAGATCACCCCGGGCTCCCGGGTCAACGTCTACGCCACCTTCGAGGGCAAGCAGCAGGGCGACCCCGACCAGTCCAAGATCATCGTGACCGGCGCCCGGGTCATCGACGTCGGCAGGCTCACCTCCCTGGAACCGGACGACAAGAGCCGGCAGCCGACCGACGCCGTGCCGATCACCTTCGCGCTGTCCACCCTCGACGCCCAGCGCATCACGTACGCCGAGTCGTTCGCGCAGCGGGTCCGGCTCGCCCTGGTGGCACCCGGCGGCGAGAGCACCGTCCCGGACAAGGACCGCACGTACGAACTCGCCACGGACAAGTGAGAGGCGGCCCGCATGCCCACCAGGATCCTCCCGGCCGTCGGTGACCCGGACGCCGCACGCTCCCTCGTCACCCTGCTCAGCCAGCTCCCCGACGCCGAACCGCTGCCGCCGGTCGCCGACTCCACCCAGCTCGTCGACGCGCTCGCCCGGCTCGCCGCCGAGTCCATCGACGAACTGCCCGAGGCCGTCGTCGTCCACGAGCGCATCGGCCCCGTGCCCGCGCTCGAACTGGTCCGCGAGGTCGCTCTGCGCTTCCCCGCCGTCGGCGTCATCCTCGTCACCGGCGACGCCGGCCCGGGTCTGTTCTCCGCCGCCATGGACGCCGGGGCCCGCGGCCTGGTCGCCCTGCCGCTCAGCTACGACGAACTCGCCAGCCGGGTGCAGGCGGTGGCCCAGTGGTCGCGCGGCGTACGCCGTCACCTCGGCCACGGCGCCGAGACGAGCGCCGGCGCGGGCGGCACCGTCGTCACCGTCAGCGGCGCCAAGGGCGGCGTCGGCACCACCCTCACCGCCATCCAGCTCGCCCTCGCCGCCCAGGCGTCCGGCCGGCCCACCGCCCTGGTCGACCTGGATCTGCAAACCGGTGACATCGCCTCCTACCTGGACATCCAGTTCCGCCGCTCCGTCGTCGACCTCGCCGCCATCGCCGACATCACCCCGCGCGTCCTCGCCGAGGCCGTCTTCCGCCACGACACCGGCCTCGCCCTGCTGCTCGCCCCCGGCGAGGGGGAACGCGGCGAGGAGGTCACCGACCGGGCCGCCCGCCAGATCGTCGGGGTCCTGCGCTCCCACTACGAGGTCGTCGTCGTGGACTGCGGCGCCCAGCTCAGCGGCGCCGGCGCGACCGCCGTGGAGACGGCCGACACCGCGCTGCTGCTGACCACCCCGGACGTGGTCGCCGTACGGGGCGCCAAGCGCACGGTGCGCATGTGGGACCGGTTGCAGATCCGCAAGGCGGAGGAGACCACCGTCGTCGTCAACCGGCTCACCCGGAGTACGGAGATCCAGCCGCAGCTCATCCAACGCATCACCGGCACCGCACTGGCCCGTACGGCGGTCCCGGCGGCCTTCAAGGAACTCCAGGGCGTCGTGGACGCCGGGCGTCTTCATGAACTCGACAGCCGGAGCACGGTGAAACAGGCCCTGTGGGCGCTCGCGGGCGAACTGACCCTGGCCCGCGCCCCCGACGGACCGGCCCACCGCGGCGGCCGACCGCGCGGAGACCGCGGCGCGGTGAGCTTCCGGCGCCGGAAGGAGTGACGGCATGGCCCGCCTGAGCCGGCTTGAGCGGATGACCCTGCCGAAACGGGTGGTCCCGACGATGCGGGTGATCCCGATGGAACGGATGATCCCGCGGCTGCACCAGCTGGACCGGCTGGGTCGCCGGACCTGGTCGCGCCGTCTGTGCGGTCCGAACCGACTGAACCGGCTGAACCGGCTGAACCGGCTGAACCGGCCGAACTGGCCGAGTTGGCCGTGCCGTTCGAGCCTGCCGCGCCCCCTGGCCCGGCCGGGCCACGACCGGGACCGGGACCGGGACCGGGGCCAGGTCACTGTCGAACTCCTCGGCATGACCCCGCTGATCCTGCTCACCCTGGTGCTGATGTGGCAGTGCGTTCTGGTGGGGTACACCTACACGCTCGCGGGGAACGCTGCGGACGAGGCGGTACGCGCCGGGACGGCCGCGGCCCCGGCCGGGCGGCAGGCCGCCTGCGAGCAGGCGGGCCTTCGGCACCTGTCGGGGGCGTGGAGGGGGAATGCCACGGTGACGTGCGGGGGGAGCGGCTATGTGACCGCCGACGTGTCCCTGAAGGTGCCCGTCCTGTTCCCGGGGACGGTCGCCTTCCCGGTCACCGTGCACGGTCACGCGGGCGCGGTCGAGGAGGCGAAGCACTGAGATGCGCCACGACCACGACCACGACCGTGACCACGAACGCGGCACGAGCGGCGGCGACGGAGACGTCGGCATAGGACTCCGGGGCGGACTCCGGGACGGCGGCACTGCGCTCCAGGACGGCGGCACAGGGCTCCGGGGCGCGGGACTCCCGGACACCGGCACGGGGCGCCGGGCCGGCGGCACCCGACTCCGGGCCGGCGGCCACCGTGTCCGCCGCCGCAGCCCCCGATCACCCCGCCGCGACCGCGGGCAGGTAGCCATCGAATACCTGGGGTTCATCCCCGTCCTGCTGATCGTCGCCCTCGCCGGCATCCAGACCGGTCTCGTCGCGTACACCGCGCAGCAGGCGGGGACGGCGGCACGCGCGGGCGCGCGGGCCGCCTCGCTGCGGCAGGACGTCGGCCGGGCCTGCACGGCCGCGGTCAGCGACTGGCTCGCCGGCGGCACGCGGTGCGCGACCGCGGAGATGGGCGACTCGGTCGAGGTCACCGCCACCGTCCACATCCCCACGGTCGTCTTCGGCTGGAACTTCGGGGACGCCCGCAAGTCCGCCACCATGCCGCTCGACCACTGACCGAGGAGCAGCGAAGCCATGAGCCTGCGGGCACGCATCAACTCCCCCGAGGAGCAGGGCAGCCGGGGCGAGGACGGTCACCTGGTCGCCTCCTACCGGGCCAAGCTCCTGGAGGAGATCGACCTCGCGGAGATGAGTTCGCTGGTCGCCGCCGAGCGCCGGGCCCGCCTGGAGCGGGTGCTCGGGCACATCATCAGCCGTGAGGGCCCGGTCCTGTCGACGGCCGAACGCGCCCAGCTGATCCGGCGCGTCGTCGACGAGGCACTGGGGCTCGGCATCCTGGAACCGCTGCTGGAGGACTCGTCCATCACCGAGATCATGGTGAACGGCCCCGACGCGGTCTTCGTCGAACGCGGCGGCCGGGTGGAGCAGTTGCCGCTGCGCTTCGTCTCCGCGGACCAGCTGATGCAGACCATCGAACGGATCGTCTCCACCGTCAACCGCCGGGTGGACGAGTCCAACCCCATGGTCGACGCCCGTCTCCCGTCCGGTGAGCGCGTCAACGTCATCATCCCGCCGCTGTCCCTGACCGGCCCCATCCTCACCATCCGCCGCTTCCCGCGCTCCTTCACCCTCAAGGAGCTGATCGGCTTCGGCTCCCTGGACGAGCCCATGCTGTTCCTGCTCGCGGGCCTGGTGCAGGCCAAGTTCAACATCATCGTCTCCGGGGCCACCGGCACCGGCAAGACGACCTTGCTCAACGCCCTGTCCGGACTCATCCCGGCGCACGAGCGGATCATCACCATCGAGGACTCGGCCGAACTCCAGCTCCAGCAGACCCACGTGGTACGCCTGGAGTCCCGCCCGCCGAACGTCGAGGGCAAGGGCCAGGTCACCATCCGCGACCTGGTGCGCAACTCGCTGCGCATGCGCCCCGACCGGATCGTGGTCGGCGAGGTCCGCGGCGGCGAGTCCCTGGACATGCTCCAGGCGATGTCCACGGGCCACGACGGCTCCCTGGCGACCGTGCACGCCAACAGCGCCGAGGACGCCCTCACCCGCCTGCAGACCCTCGCCTCCATGTCCGACGTCGAGGTCCCCTTCGTAGCCCTGCACGACCAGATCAACAGCGCCGTCGACGTCCTCGTCCAGCTCACCCGGTTCGGTGACGGCGCCCGCCGGATCACCGAGATCGCCCTGCTCGACAGCCACGGCAGCGAGCCGTACCGGCTGGCCACGGCCGCCCGCTTCGAGGCCCGGCCGATGACCCCCGACGGCCGTGTCCACGGCACCTTCCAGTACTTCCCCCTCCCGCGCCGCACCGCCGACCGCCTCTACATGGCGAACCAGCCACTGCCCCAGGCTTTCGGTGTGGCCCGGAGCGCGGACCAGCTCGCCACCCGAGAGGCCAGGTAGACGGCACCCATGGATCTGTCCACGCTCGTCACGCTCACCACCGGCGTCACCCTGCTGACCTGCGTCCTGGCCGTCGTCGGCGTGCACACCTACGCCTCGGGCCGGGCCCAGCGCGCCGCCCTCGTCGAACGCCTCAGCAGCGCCGGCCAGCTCCCGGACACGGGCCGCCGGCGCCGCTTCCGCACCCTCGACCGCAGACTGCGCCGCACCCGGTTCGGCCGGAAGCTGGAACTCCGGCTCCTGGCGACCGGTCTGGACGTCACACCCGGTGAGTTCTTCGCGTACATGCTCGCCGTGGTCGCCGCCCTCTGGCTGATCGGCCAGGCCGTCCTCGCCCCCTTCTTCGGCCCGATCGCCGGGCTGGCCGGAGTGTGGGCGGCGCTCCTCTTCCTCAACTGGCAGCGCCAGAAACGCATCGAACGCTTCATCAACCAGCTACCCGAACTCGCCCGCATCCTGGCCAACGCCACCCAGGCCGGCCTCGCCCTGCGCACCGCGATCGGCCTGGCAGCGGAGGAGCTGGAGGCGCCCGCGGGCCAGGAACTGGGCAAGGTCTCCGACCAGTTGGCGATCGGCCACTCCATGGACGACGCGCTGGGCGAACTCGCCGACCGCCTCCCCTCCCGCGAACTGGTCGTCCTCGTCACCACCCTCGTCCTGTCGAACCGGGCGGGCGGCCAGGTGGTCAGCGCGCTGCGCAACCTGACCGAGACGCTGGAGGAGCGCAAGGAGACCCGGCGCGAGATCCGCACCCAGCTCTCCCAGGTGACGATGACCTCGTACGCCGTTCCCGCACTCGGGGTGGGCGCGTTGTTCCTGATGAACGGGGTCAGGGGCGGCACGCTCGACCGCCTGACCGGTTCGGCGCTCGGCCAACTCTGCGTGCTCGTCGCGTTCGCGATGTACGCCGTCGGCTTCGTCCTCATCCGCCGGATGAGCCGGATCGACGTCTGACGGCCGGGCACGGAAGGAGGGGATCGGAATGGGACTGCTGTTCGCGGCGGTGATCGGCCTCGGCGTCTTCGGCGTCTTCGCCGGGATCCGGATGTACCGGGCGGACGTCAGGCTGCCCCGCGACCTGGCCGTGGCCCTGGAGGTGGGCGCCACCCGCACCGGCGCGGTGGGCTCGCTGATCGACCGCATGGGCATGCGCTACGCCCCGCTGGTGCTGCGCCTGATGGGACCCGGACGGGTCGCCAGGTACCGCCGCAGGATCGACCTCGCGGGCAACCCCGGCGGCCTGACCATCGACCGGTACGCGGCCCGCCGCGCGGTGTACGGGGCGCTCGGCGGCGTCGGCTTCCTGGTGATGGTGATGCGCGACCAGTACGTCGTCGCGCTGCTGCTGCTCGCCTTCGGCGCGTTCTGGACGGAGGTCGGCCTCTGGTCGGCGATCCGTATCCGCAAGGACGTCATCGAGCGGACCCTGCCGGACTTCCTGGACGTCCTCGCGGTGGTGGTGAGCGCGGGACTCGGCTTCCGGCAGGCGCTGGACCGGGTCTCGGTCAGGTACGAGGGCCCGTGGGCCGACGAACTGCGCATCACGCTGCGCCAGATGGACCTCGGCATGAGCCGCCGCCAGGCGTTCGCGGAACTGCGCCGCCGCAACGACTCGGAGCAGGTGGCGATGTTCGTCACGGCGTTGCAGCAGGGCGAGGAGCTGGGCGCGCCGATCGTCGACACCCTGGTGGCCCTGGCCAAGGACATGCGCCGTACGGACGCGCAGAACGCCCGCCGCAGGGCCGCCCGGGCGGTCCCCAAGGCCACGCTGATGATCACCACGTTCATGGTCCCGGCCACCATGCTGCTGCTGGGCGCCGGACTCCTGCTCGGCTCCGGGGTGGACTTCGGCGCCATCGCGGGGAAGTAGACGGGGACGGGCGGGGCCGGGGATGAGGGCGGTGACGACGACGAGAGGCGGCATGGACCGACGCCGCCGCGTACGCCTGCCGGGATGGGTGAAGGGCACGGCGCCCCGGCCCGAGCCGACGGAGAGCGGACCGCGGGCGATGGGGCCGGGGCGGAGGCCGACGGAGACGGGGCCGGAGCCCTCGCAGGCGGAGACGGGGCCTTCGGAGGAGGGGCCGGAGCCCTCGGAGGCGGGGCGGGGGAGTGCGCAGACGGGGTCGGAGGGCGGGCGGACGGGGCGGGGGAGTGCGCAGGTCGGGCACGCGAACTCGCAAACCGGGCCCGAGAACTCGCGGACCGCGCCGGAGAGCCCGCAGACCGGCTCCGAGAACTCGCAGACCCGGCAGGGGGGCGTTCCGGCCGGGCAGGAGAGCCCGCTGACCCGGCAGGGGGGCGTTCCGGCCGGGCAGGAAAGCCCGCTGACCCGGCAGGGCGGCGCGCCCGAGATCACGGCCGTGCCGCCCCCGGCCGACCCCGGGACCGAGGGCATCGCCGTGCCGGGCGCGCCCGCGCCGGAGAAGCTGCAATTGCGCGCCCTCCAGGCGATGTGCCGGCAGGTCTTCGGGTTCCGGCTGGCCATGATCGCCCTGGCCGCCCCGTCCGCCCTGCTGAACGCGTCCCCCGGCCTGGGCGCCCGCCTGGTCGGCGCGGCGGTGGTCGTCACGTTCATGGTGTCGTACGTGCTGTTCCGCGACTGGCAGCGCTTCGGCCCGCTCCTCCTGCGTCACCCCACCCTGCTGGCCGCGGACACCCTGATCGGCTCGCTCCTGCTCGTCTCGGCGGGCCCGGACACGACCCTCGCCTACGTCAGCGTCTGCACCCCGCTCCTGGCCGGCCTCCTCTACAACTGGCGCGGCGCGGCCTGCTTCGCCTCGCTCCAGTCCCTGATCCTGCTGCTGGTGCACGCGACCCTGCGCCAGGACCACCAGACCGACCTCGCCGAGTCGCTGCTCCTGCCCGGCCTGTGTGTCATCACCGGAGCCATGGGCTCGGCCCTGCGCAACGTGCTGCTCCGGTTCGGCGCCGCGACCCAGACCCTGACGGCGGTCAAGGCCCGGCTCGCCGCCACCGAGGCGGTGACCGCCGAACGCGCCCGGCTGGCCCGGGAGATGCACGACTCGGTGGCGAAGACCCTGTACGGGGTGGCCCTCGCGGCCGACGGTCTGGCCGCCTCGGCCGCCGCGGGCGCCCGCACCGACCCCGCCCTGATCGAGCAGCAGGCGGAACTGGTGTCCCGCTCGGCCCGCAGGGCGGCGGCCGAGGCCCGCGAACTGCTCACGGACCTGCGCCGCGACCGAGTTCCCGGGTACGGCGACGATCCGGCCTACGGCGACGCACCCGCGTACCGAGACACCTTCGCGCCCACCGACACCTTCGCGCCCGGCGACGCACCCGCACCCGGCGACACCTCCGCACCCGACCACGCAGCCCCCGCACCCACCTCCAACTCCGCCGCCATTCCCACCCCCACCCCCATCCCCACCCCCATGCCCATGCCCATCCCCGGCGCCGGGCTGCTGAACGACCTGGCGGCGCTCGTCGCGGACTTCCGTACCCGTACCGGCCTCCCGGCCGGGTTCTGCCGGGCCGGTGACCGGGAACTCCCGCCGGTTCCGGCGGCGGTGGCCCGCCACCTCCTCTCCATCGTCTCGGAGGCTTTGGAGAACGCCCACCGCCACGGGGCACCGGCCCGCGTGGAGGTACGGGCGGACGCGCACGCCGGCCTGCTACGGCTGAGCGTCCACGACGACGGCCGGGGCCTGCCCCCCGGCACCACTCTCGAACAGCTGCGCCGCTTCGGCCATTTCGGCCTGGTCGGCATGGCCGAGCGCGCCGCGTCGGTGGGTGCCCGCCTGCGCATCGGACCGGGCCCGTACTCCCAGGGCACGGAGGTCGTCCTGGAACTGCCGCTGACCAGGCCGACGACACCGCCCCGTACCCCAGACGCGGCCCCAGAGGCCCGAGACAGATGAGAGGAGGCCCCCCGATGCCGGCGAACCCCTTCGAGAACCTCCCGCCGACCGCTCCCGCCGCACCGCTCCGGATCGTGGTCGCCGACGACAACCCGGTGGTCCGAGCGGGCCTGACCGCCCTCCTCGCCGGCCGGGAGGACACCACCGTCGTGGCGGAGGCCGCCGACGGCCGCGAAGCCTATGAGGCGACCCTGGAGCACCGCCCCGACGTCGTCCTCCTGGACGTCCGCATGCCCGGCGTCGACGGACTGGCGGCACTTCCGCACCTGGCGCGGCTGGCCCCGGTCATGATGCTCACCTACAGCCACGAGGCGGAGACCGTCCAGGAGGCGGTACGGCTGGGCGCGGGCGGCTATCTGGTGCACGGCGAGTTCACCGCGGACCAACTGCTCGCGGCGGTAAGGGACATCACCAGGGGCCGCCCGCACTTCACCCCCGCGGCGGTCGGCGCCCTCATCGCCCAGCTACGCTCCCCAATCCCTGCAACTGCACACACCGCCCCTCAACTACCCACCAATTCACCGGCTGTTTCTCCACAGAACCTTTCGCAATCGCAATCTGATATGGGACAGTCGATACGGTCGCGGTTCCAGCTCAGTACGAGGGAGGCGGAGATCATGGACCTCATCGCGTCCGGTCTGAACAACCAGCAGATCGCCGCCCTGTGCTTCATCAGCGAGAAGACGGTCAAGAACCACATCAACCGCATCTTCGCCAAGCTGCACAGCACCAGCCGCGCCCAGGCCGCCGCCAAATGGCTGGGGGTGGCCTGACATGCCGGACCACGGCGGGGGTTGGGCCCGGCAATGGGTCCTGGGACCCTGTGCGGAGCGGAGCGCGGCGTCGTACGTTGCCCGGATCGAAGGCGGATCCGGAGGGGGGCACGATGAGCGATCTGATGCTGAGGGCGTCCGTGGCGGCGAAGGTCCGCGTCACCGGCTGGAAGAACACGACGGTCGAAGCCGTTCGGCGGCGGGCCGGCGACCGGGGGCAGACCGCGGTCGAGTATCTGGGCATCATCGCGGTCGTGGTGGCCATCGTCCTGGCGATGACCGGCACGGACATCGGCAAGACGATCCTCGACAAGATCAAGGCCAAGATCGCCCAGCTCACCTGACCCGACGGCGCAGGCGGGGCGACGCAGGGCAGGCCTTCCCCATCTACCTCACGGTGGTGGCGGGTCTGCTCTTTCTCGCGTTCGCCTACCTGGCGGTCGGCCAGGCGGGCGTCAACCGGAACGGCGCCCAGACGGCGGCCGACGCCGCGGCGCTCGCGGCGGCCCAGAACACCCGTGACCAGCTCGCGGGCGCCTGGGTGAAGGACGTGCTGGACCCGGCGACCTGGCAGGACATCTTCGACGGTCGCGTGGCCCTCAACCCCTCGTGCTGGCGTGCCGAGCAGCTCGCCGCGCAGAACGACGCGACGCTGCGGAACTGCGATGCGCCCGATCCACTGACGTACGACGTCGAGGTCCGGACCGACAAACCCGTCGGGCGCTCCGTCGTTCCCGGTACGGAGAACGTGCGGTCGACCGCGTCCGCGAAGGCGGTGATCGAACCGCTCTGTACGTTCGAACTTCCCGGCGACGCAGCCACGGGCGCCGCGGACGCCGTACCGCCCCGGCTCACCTGCGAAGGCCACCGGGACTGGGAGCTGAACCCGGACGATCCCCTCGACCTTCCGGGACCGGAAGATCTCTTTGACGTGCACCTGGCTGACTGACAAGCGAACGACGAGTCGAGAAGGAAGCGGAACGATGAGCATTCGGGGCACTGCGAAGGCTCGCAGAGGTGTGGCTGCCTTGGCCGTCGCGGTCGGGCTGGCCGTCTGCGTGGCCGGCTGCGGCGGGGGCGGGGGCGACGACGGGAAACCGCGGACATCGGCGGCGGCCTCACGGGACGGCGGATCGGACCCGAGCGCGCAGGAGGGCCGGTCGCAGGAGCCCCTGGCCGAACTCCGCGGCCCGGACGGCCTGAACCTGAGGGTCACCTCGGCCGACCGCGACCCGGGCGGATTCGTCACCGTGAACGCGGAGCTGAAGAACGACGGCAGCCAGGACGCCGTGCTCTCCTCGCAGCTCACCGGCAACGAGACCGAGATCATGAAGAACGGCCAGTCGTTCGGCGGAGCCACGCTGGTGGACTCCAAGAGCAGGAAGCGCTACTACGTCCTCCGCGACACCGACGGCCGCCCCCTCACCACCACCGGTGTCCAGACGGTCAGGGCGGGCGACACCGTGCCCATCTTCATGCAGTTCCCGTCGCCCCCGGCGGACACGGCCGAAGTGACGTTCCAACTGCCGACGTTCTCCACCGCCATCATCCAGATCTCCGGGTGAGGCACACGTGACCACCAGACCCCGCCTCCCGCTGGCCGCGGCCTGCGCCGCCCTCCTCGTCGCCGCGACCCTCCACGGCGCCACCACGGCCGCGGCCGACGCGACCGACCCCAGCGTCCCGCCGGGCACCGAGGCATCGCCCTCCGCCCCGGTCGAGGTCGATCCCAACGACCCGGATCTGAAACTCCCCGAGGGCGCCACGCTCGCCTCCCCCAAGGTGCTGGACATCAAGTCGGTGGTGGAGGACCAGAGCGGCGACGAACGCCGCGAGGACACCAACGCCGACGTGACGTTCGCCCTCCAGGCCGAGGTGCTGTTCGGCAAGGACAGCGCCAAGCTGAGCGCGGAGGCGAAGGCCCGGATCGCGACGATCGCGGAGGAGATCAGGAACCAGCACGCGACCCAGGTGCGGGTGTTCGGCTTCACGGACGACCTGGGCTCCGCGGCCCACGGCGACGTCCTCTCCAAACAACGGGCCAACGCCGTACAGGCGGTACTGGACCAGGACCTGAACGACCCCACCGTCACCTTCGAGGTACGCGGCTACGGCGAGCAGTACCCGATCGCCGACAACTCCTCGGAGGCGGGCCGCAAGAAGAACCGCCGCGTGGAGGTGACGTTCCCGCGGACGGGGGGCTGACGCCGGGGGAGGGCGCCCCCTAAAGCAGGTGATCCACTTTGCCCGCCTTGATCTCCTGGACAAGGGCACGGAGCGCGTCACGGCTGTCCGTGACGAAGTGCTCCTCCTGCCCGGCGACGGCGATATAGGCGTTGCCGGCGGCGTCGGTGCCTATGCGAAAGCAGTTGTTGCCTTCGGCGCAGAACGGAGCTTCCCAGGTGATCTCGGTCATCGTTGTGACTCCTCAGAGTTGACGGGCGATGCTGTGGATGAAGTCACGCGAGGCTTTCGGCTCCAACGATTTGGCATGCCACCAATCCATATGAGCCTGGTACTTGGCGAGCTGAGCCTCGGCGTGGGTGAATTCTCCGCCGTGCGCGGAGTCCAGTTGAACTGTGTCCAGTCGGGGAACGGCACCACCTGCGTACAACACGGCGTGCCCTGCCCCGGGGAATGCGCCGGCCTCGACGGTAAGGACGCGGGCCTCGATATTCTCACGCTCCGACATCTCACACAGATGAAGGAGCTGCTCCCGGGTCGCCCGCCGCCCACCGAACTGCATGCGAAGTGCCCACTCGTGGACGTAGGCGACGTACGGGACGGGTTCCTTGGACTCCAGGACCTGCTGCCGCTGCACGCGAAGGGACACGCGTAGTTCGATCTCCGATTTGCTGAGTGGTGGCAGCGCGGCGGCGAAGACGGCACGGGCATATCCGCTCAGCTGAAGCAGCCCCGGTACGTGGACTGTCTGCAAGGTGCGCAGTCGAGTGGCGTGCCACTCCAACTCGGCGACATCCAGGAGGCCCTGGGGGAGATTGCCGCGATACTGATCCCACCAGGCTCGATTCCGTGAGTCGGCCATGGCGACCAGACCGTCGACATAGGCCGTGTCCCCGCAGTCATAATTACTGGCGAGTACCCGAACGCGCTCGGACGAGATGGCGCGTACTCCCGACTCCATGTTGGAGACCTTCGTACGGTCCAGCCCAAGCAATCCGGCAGCGTATTCCGTGGTCCGGCCGGCCGCGAGCCTCATCTTTCGCAACTCGGCGCCCAGCCGCCGCTGGCGCTCGGTCGGTGTGGGCCGTGTCGGCATCGGCACCTTCCTCCCCGCGTGGTGTCGGTGGTCAGTCTGCCCTGGGGGGTCACAACGCTCCAACCCGATGGAGGCAATGTTCTGTGTTCAGTGGCACATGTGCCACTGATGCCTCTACAGTCAGTGATGGGTCAGTTACGACGATCCGCCCGCCGGAAGCGCATCGCGCGAGCCTGCCCGCATCCTCCTGCCCTGGGAGTGGCGGGCCCGCGTCAGGGAGACAGGCCACCGGCCGGTACGCACACCAATCCACCTGCATGCCAAGGGAGTTGTTCCCATGCCCGCACCCATCACCACCTGTCCGCCACCACCCGCCGTGGACCGTCCTCCCGCTCCTCCCACCCCCGAAACGCTCGCCTACAGCTTCACGCTCCCGGCGGCGCCGTACAGCCCGTCGATCATCCGGGCGGCGACCCGCACGATCCTGCGCGCCCACGGCCTGGAGGACGTGACGGACGCTGCCGTCCAGGTGGTGGGTGAACTGGCCTCCTGCGCCTGCCGTTTCACCACCACGGAGGTGTACGTATCCCTCCGCTACCGAGACAGGGCCCTACGCGTGACCCTCTACGACGGCCACCCCCACCACTCCGGCCGCCACGCGGCATCGGCCTGCGAAGCCCGCCGCCGAGCCGCGCTGCGCGTGCTGTCCTGCGTGGTGAAAGCGTGCTGTGGCGCCTGGGGCTTCGACGACGCCCGCGAACCGGCCTGGGGTACGCGCATGTGGGCGGTGCTGCCGAGGGACGGTGCACGGGCCTATCTGGCGGACCCGCGCAAGCGGCCGACGGGCAGTCCACCCGCCTGACTCACCCGCCCTCCGTGCCCGTTCCCGCCACGATCTCCACCGTCCCCCCGACCCGCACGTCCCACACCGCCATCACCCCGGCCTCCGCTTCCAGTACATGCCGGGATCGGAGCCGGGGCAGCCCGAGTCGCCCCGGTTTCATGGTGCGTACGGCGATGACGTTCAGACGGCGATCGAGGTAGGCGACGTCGATGGGGATGCGCATGCCGAAGGTGTGCACACTGCCGGCGGGCGAGAGCATGATCGCCCCGTTGACGGCGTCCCGCCCGAGCAGCCCTCGGGTGCGAGCCCGATAAGAGGCGGCGATCTCCAACGGAACCGAGACCTCACCTCTCTCCCCCCGAACAATCAATGTCCCCTGCCCGTCCCGCCATCGCCCCATCCCGGACACCTCCTGCGGCAGTCTTCCGCGCTGTCCGAACGTGTATGCAGGGGCGTTGGCCATTTTCTGTACACAACTGGAACTTCGGATTCGCCGCAGTGCATCGCGAACGGGCTGGCATCCGAGGTAACGGTTGCATCGCAACAGAGTTGGTGAAGAGATGATTTGGGCTCATACGCGGCGTCAGTCGAGCGGTGTCATCCTGGTGTGGTGCCGTGGTCCCTGGATAGCGTTGGTTCGCTGAAGAGAAGTCTCAAGTCACCGGGAGCCGACCGTGAACCGCCGCCCCACCTTGCTCGCAGCGATCGCGCTGACCGCCACTGCGGCCCTGTCGCTGTCCGCGTGCGGGAGCGATGACAGTCCCAAGGGGAAGGACAACGACAAGATCGCGGGCGTGGACACGGGGAGTGAGGCGTCGGCGTCCCCGACCGCGTCGGCTTCGATGAGCGCCGGCCGCCCGAAGATCGAACTGCCGTCCGACCTTTCCTATACCTTCGACTGGCCCAGGACGGGCGACAAGGACAAGGACGCGATCCTGGCTGATGGAGAGCAGTCCATCAAGGCGGTGGACCTTGCCATCGTGAACCAGGACGCAGTTGACAAGGCGTACCTCTACTACTACGAGGGTGAAGCGGCCGCCGGCGCGCAGAAGTTCATTCAGGAATATGTGGACGCCAAGGTCAGCATCACGGGAGCCTACCGCTTCTATGCCCCTGAAGTGGCCGTCGAAAAGGGCGGCAGTGCTTCCCTCAGCTATTGCGAGGATCAGGGGAAGGCATACGTGAAGGATCTGAAGACCAACGAGGCCAGAAAGACCAAGGTCACTTCTGAAAGTTACGTGGTCTATCACACTTCACTCAAGAAGAACGACAAGGGCGTCTGGGCGATCCAGAGGATCGACTCACAGAGGGGGAGCGCCAAGTGCCAGCCCTGACAAATGGAAGCAAGAAGATTCCTGGTGTGGTTGCTGCCTGCGCGTGTCTGTCGTTCTTCGCCTGCCCTGGCATGGCGAGCGCCGACGATTCACCTACCGGAGGCACGCTGGAGTCGACTGATACGCAACAGCAAGCCAACGCCAGCGACAAAGGCGACCTCTCTGTCACCGTCGGCGCCGTAGTCTTCGACCGCTCGAAGAACGGCACCGGCAACTCCACGGGTCGGCTGACGTCGACCACTTCCTGGACGCCGCCGGCCTGTTGGTATGCGCCGAAATACACTCCGGAAAAGTTGCAGGCGTATCTGGAGCCGATCTGGGCGGCTGATTCGACGGGTTCTGAGTGGGATGCCCAGCAGCGTGAGAAGTACAACGCCCTCGATCTTGACAAGGGCTTCAATAAGGACAAGGCGGGCAAGGGTTACTGGTGGGGCTCGTACGTCGACGAGAGTTACCCTCCGGGCTGGGACGCCTGTTTCGACAAGGAATACTTCTGGGTGGACGAGGGCGATGCCCCACCTGCCGATGTGAAGAATGCCATCACTCCGGAGATTCTGGCTGGTCTGGCCTACAACGAGATTCGTGTTCCGGGTACGGAGGTGACGTTGGCGCCCGCTGGGCAGACGAAGGTGAATCTGCCGACCTGGGCCTGGCTCGACGGGGCCGAGTTCAAGCCGGTGTCTGTCACTGCGTCGGTTCCGGTGCTCGGCCTGACGGCGACGGCGACGGCGGAGCCGCTCTCCTTGAAGATCGAGCCGGGCACCGCGGACGCCGTCACCTATCCGGCATCCGGTGTGTGCGAGATCGGCGGCAGTGGCAGCATCGGGGAGCCGTATGCCCGGGGTAAGGCCGAGCAGACTCCGCCGTGCGGCGTGAAGTACCTGCACTCCTCGGGTGGGGGTTCGTACCCGCTCAGGGCCACGGTCACCTGGAAGATCACCTGGACCGGCACCGGTGGCGCCGGTGGCGATCTGCCCGATGGTTCGTTCGGCGCGACGCAGGACGTGGTCGTACAGGAGATCCAAGCCGTCAACCGCTGACCGCCTTGGATCGGAAGGGGCGCAGTCAGGCGAACTCCCGCCATCCGCGCGGGGGATCGTCCGGCTCGTCCTGGGGGAAACGGATACGCTGGCAGGCTCATGCACGCCGTAAGCAACGGGGAGAGGCAGCAGACCGAATGGCGGACCGGCTGGCCGTTGACGACGATGAACTTGCCCACTTCATGAAGATGTTGAGGAAATCGAGCGACTCCCTGAAGGGGCTCCGTAGGGCGTTGAGTGATGCCACCGTCACAGGACTGGGCACGGACGACCTGGATGCCGCGTGTGAAAGTTTCCAGGAGGACTGGAAGTACGGCACCGAACAGATCGGTGAGCAGACCGAGGGCCTTGCGAAGATCATCGGCCAGAGCAAGGACAGTTACAACGAAGTGGACAAGGCCCTCGAAGAGGCGCTGAAGAAGGCCGCGGCAGGCAAGGGCAAGTCAGCAGGTTCTGCTACGGGAGACTGCCCGCATGGTTACCTTCGACAATCCGCTACTGCCCCATGATGGCGATATGTGACATGTCCTCCACGTCAAACTCACCAGCGTCTTCCGTCGCGTGGGACGATGCCGCAACTAAAGACGCCTGGACAAAACTATTCACCTTCGCCGTTCTTGGTCAGGTACTCTGGCCAGTAATGAGCCTCGGCGCCTTCGTGCCCATGATACTTCTGGGGAAATGGTCGATGTGGTTCTTGTTGCCAGTCTCCCTCTACGCGTTGTACCGAGCTTTTATCCAGCGTCAGTACATTGTCTCAGCCGTGCAGATGCGCCGAATCCTGAAGGTGTACCCGTGGTGGAGTGAAGAGACTCCTGAGAGCGGGATTGGGCAAATCCCCGGGGCGAAGCTCGGTGATGTCTGGCTTGCGTTTCCTAATCCTGACCAACCAGACACCTTGGTTCGGGTCATCCTTCACGGTCATGTGCGATCCGTGTGGTGGCGGCGTCGTCTCGGCCGTGGCTATGACACCGAGAAGACCGCTCAAGTGGCGACAGTCTGGTTCGCCGGCGACCCACGTTTTGCTGGAGTAGTCGCGGTTCCTGGCCCGAGGCGTCTGTTTCTGCTCTACCAGCTCGTTGGAGCGCGGACCGGCGGCGAGCAAGAGATCTCGCCTGAGGCACTTTCCCGAGCCCAGCTAGCCGGCGTGAAGCGCTCCGTAATCGGTGCGCGTGTTACTCGCTGAAACTGAGCCCCTACCCACCTGACGGGTGGTTCAACAGGGGCGAGGTCGCGAAGCTCCCTGACCCTCCTCGGTCGGTACCCTGCCAGGTGCAGAAGCCGGTCTTCCGATGACGGAGGCCGCCCCGACGTCGGCGATGCCCGGCACGCAGGAGATTGCCAAATTCGCCTCTTGCGCAGCAACCGGAGCCAGTGCCCGGACCCGCGTGCCACCATGCCTCCCGAGCGCTTCGCAACCGACACGGGGGAGGGAACGTGGGCAGCACCACGTCTGCTAAATGGTCCGGCTGGCGCAGCCGGACTGTCGAGATACCCGGCGCAGGGGACGGAAAGCCGGTCCTCTTGGAGTTCCGCGCGGGATGGACTACGAGCTTCAACCTATCGACCGTGCGCAAGGGCCCCTATCACCAACGGGCCCAGGACGCGCTCGTCACCATCGGCTGGACCGGGCCGTCGCACATCGTCCTGCCTGCCGACTGTGACGCCCTCGCCATCTGGCGAGTCATGGTGGGCGACGACGCCGCCAGCGGCCTGGGCCGGTGGAAGCTGCGCATCGTGGACAGTGATGCGCTGCCTCGGCTCCCGATCAAAACAGCCCAGGGAAAGGGAACCAAGACCTTCGGCTATTTCAGCCCCAAGCCCTACTTTGAATACGCCCCGGTCGTGCACTACGACTTCATCGACTCCCCCGGCACCATCATCTACACGCCGGCCAACGGCGGGAAGCAGCTGATCCGCTTCACCTCCGCTGTCAACCAGAAGGGCACCCTGCGTCTCCCGCAGCACGGATACGTCACCCTGTCCGACCACGGCAAGTGGCGAATCTCGGTGACCTGACCCCGCAAATTTGAGCACTCTCCATCTTGATCATCTGGCGAGTTCGAGAGTCACGACGGCGCTTGCTTCATGTCCGTCGCCGGGGTTGCCAGTCCAACCACCCGTCAGGTTGGAAGAGGCTGACTGAGCGCCCGTCTCAAGGTACAGACAGGCGTTGCCTCGGCCGTAGCTTCCACGCTGTCCGAACGTGTATGCAGGGGCGTTGGCCATTTTCTGTACACAACTGGAACTTAGGATTCGCCGCAGTGCATCGCGAACGGGCTGGCATCCGAGGTAACGGTTGCATCGCAACAGAGTTGGTGAAGAGATGATTTGAGCTCATACGCGGCGTCAGTCGAGCGGTGTCATCCTGGTGTGGTGCCGTGGTCCCTGGATAGCGTTGGTTCGCTGAAGAGAAGTCTCAAGTCACCGGGAGTCGACCGTGAACCGCCGCCCCACCTTGCTCGCAGTGATCGCGCTGACCGCCACTGCGGCCCTGTCGCTGTCCGCGTGCGGGAGCGATGACAGTCCCAAGGGGAAGGACAACGACAAGATCGCGGGCGCAGATACGGGGAAGGAGACGTCGGCCTCCCCGAGCCCGAGCGCTTCGGACTCCGCCGCTCGTCCGAAGATCACCTTCCCGTCGGACGCGAAGAACGTCTTCGAGTACGAGAAGACCGGCGACGCGACGAAGGACGCGGCGCTCGCAGACAGCACGTTGAGCGTCAACTCCGTTGACGAAGCCATCCTCAAGGGCACCACCGACACGAAGGCGCTCGGCTTCTACAACCGGGACAAGGCACTGAGCGGGTCGATCTCCTATGCGCTCGGATACATCGACAAGGGGCATACGTGGGTCGGTGAGACCCGCTACTACGACTACAAGGTGTCTCTCTCGGGTGACGACGGGGCGTACGTCACCTACTGCTCCGACGAGAGCAAGTCGTTCATCAAGGACAAGAAGACCAACAAGGTGAAGAACACGCCGACGACAGCGGATAGCTACGTGCTGTACCACACCAAGCTGGTGAAGAACTCCGCGGGGGTTTGGCAGACCACTGTCGTTTCATCTACTCGGGGGGACAAGGCGTGCCAGTCGTAGTGAACTGTGCAAGAGGCGCAAGTGTTCTCGTATGTGCCTGTGTTGCTGTGTTCATGGCTCCCGTGGCGTATGCCGGTGGACGTGGAGAGGACGGAAATCGCCAGTCCGAACAGCAGGCCAACACCAATGGGAAAGGCGATCTCTCGGTGACCGTGGCCGGCGTCGTCTTCGACCATTCGAAGAACGGCACCGGAAACTCGGCGGGCCCATTGGCGTCGACCACGTCCTGGACTCCCCCCGCGTGTTGGTATGCCCCGAAGTACACACCGGCACAGTTGCAGGCGTACTTGGAGCCGATCTGGGCGGCTGATTCCACGGGTTACGAGTGGGATGCCCAGCAGCGTGAGAAGTACAACGCTCTCGATCCCGACAAGGGCTTCAACAAGGACAAGACCGGTGACGGCTATTGGTGGGGCTCATACGTCAACAAGAGCTATCCCCCGGGCTGGGACGCCTGCGATGAGGACTACTTCTGGGTGGACAAGGGCGACGTCCCACCCGCCGACATAAAGAACGTCATCACTCCGGAGATTCTGGCCGGACTGGCCTACAACGAGATCCGTGTCCCGGGTACCAAGGTGACGTTGGCGCCCGCCGGGCAGACCAAGGTGAACCTGCCGACCTGGGCCTGGCTCGACGGTGCCCAGTTCAAGCCGGTCTCTGTCACCGCGTCCGTTCCGGTGCTCGACCTGACGGCGACGGCGACGGCGGAGCCGCTCTCCTTGAAGATCGAGCCGGGCACCGCGGACGCCGTCACCTATCCGGCATCCGGTGTGTGCGAGATCAGCGGCAGTGGCAGCATCGGGGAGCCCTATGCGCGGGGCAAGGCCGAGCGGACTCCGCCGTGCGGCGTGAAGTACCTGCATTCCTCGGGTGGGGGTTCGTATCCGCTCAGGGCCACGGTCACCTGGAAGATCACCTGGACCGGTACCGGTGGCGCCGGCGGTGATCTGCCCGATGGCTCGTTCGGCGCGACGCAGGACGTGGTCGTACAGGAGATCCAAGCCGTCAACCGCTGACGAACCGGAAGCGGTCCGGAAACGACGCCGGACTCACGCGATCACGAAACGGACGGCATACCGCCTAGCCGAAGCCCTGACGCCGCCCTCATCCTGGACGCCGCCCTGCGAGGACAGTCACTTCCTCCTTTGCTTCTTCTTTGCACCAGCGTTCTGACTTGAAGCGGAGCCCTGACTTGCACTAGCACTCTGATTTGTTCCAGTGCTCTGACTTGAACCGCCCCTTCGATCTTGTCCCTGTTCCGGCGGGCGCCGTGTCCAGGAAGCCGAAAGGCCTTCCGGGTGCGAGTGAGCAGCAGCGGCTACCTGAGACTGGCGGGGCGGTGACTGCCGCTCAGGGGGCGTGGTGTTCTGCACGCGCACCACCGGCGGAATCAATTCTGGCCGATATTCTTCCGGGCGATAGTGGTAATTGTATGCCTGTATGTACTGGGGGTACATTTCTGACATTTCGTTCGCATTGACGGCATATGCGTGCGAGTTTTCGTCGAGGCTCATATTGGCCATTTGCAGGCTGAGATATGTTTGCTGCATGGCATCGAAGTTTTCAAATTCCCTAAGGTTCATGTATTCGTCGTGCCAGAGGGGATTATTCTGGGAAGGGTCTTCCTGAGAATCCGGCATGGACATCTCGTCTGCCACATTCACTCCTGTGGTGAGTTGACTGGATCCGTACACAACGCCGAAGAACATCGCCGATCTCACGCCACCGTAAGAGGTGGAAGGCTCTCCGGCGGTATGAGGCGGCCTCGGCGCGTGTCCCTACAACGGTCGCGACCATCCAGAGGTTCAATGCCGACCTGGCGCGCTGTGTGTGGAGCGCACGGGCTCGTCCGCTCGTCTGCCAGGGCAGGGCAGGGCAGGGCGGCAAGGCAGGGGAGTGGAGGGGAGAGCGGATCCGGCAAACTCACGGCTGACGCGCAGACGAAAACAGGTTTTCGATCACTCGCGTGCAGGATAGGAACTCCCCATGACTGAACTCGGCGCTGTCTTCCGGCCCCAACTTCCCCCGGAGCGGCTTCAGGCGGTGGCGCGGCTGGCGGACGCGGCCGGTCTTGAACAACTCTGGCTGTGGGAGGACTGCTTCCGCGAGGGCGGGATCTCCACCGCGGCTGCCGCGCTCGCCTGGACCGAGCGGGTGCGGATCGGAGTCGGACTGCTGCCCGTGCCGCTGCGGAACGTCGCCATCACGGCGATGGAAGTGGCCGCCCTGCACCGGATGTTCCCGGGCCGGCCCGTCGTCGGTGTCGGGCACGGTGTGCAGGAGTGGATGGGGCAGGTCGGGGTGCGCGCCGAGTCCCCGATGACACTGCTGCGGGAGCACCTGGAGGCGTTGCGCGCCCTGCTGCGCGGTGAGCGGCTCAACGTCGAGGGGCGGTACGTCAAGCTGGACGACGTCGCACTCGACTGGCCGCCGGAGACGGCCGTGGACGTGTTCGCCGGTGCCACCGGCCCTCGTACGCTGCGGCTGACCGGCGCGGCGGCCGACGGCACGATTCTCACGTCGGACACGTCGCCGGACGGCGTCCGCCGGGCCCGGCAGCTCATCGACGAGGGACGTACGGCGGCGGGGCGCAGCGGGCGGCACCAGGTCGTCGTCTATCTGCTCACGGCCACCGGCGCGGATGCCGCCGCCCGGGTGCGTGCCGAACTGGCCGCCCGGGGAGCGCGGGCCGGGACCGACGTCGGTGTCGCCGGCGACGCGGCAGCCGTGGCCGACGCCGTACGGCAGTACGCGGCCGCCGGGGCCGACACCGTGGTCCTGGAGCCGACGGAGGACGAACCGGACCCCGAGGGCTTCGTGCGGTTCGCCGCCGAGAAGGTCCGGCCCCTTCTGCCGTAGGCATCCGGCTGTCCGGCTGTAGGCGTCCGACCCCGGGGATTGTCAGTGGGGCCTGCCAGACTCGGTTGCCGAGACGGAGTCCGAGCCGGAGACAGGTCCGGTACCGGGAGGGGGACGGGGATGAGTACGGGAATGAGTACGGGGCGGTTGGGGGAAGGGCGTGGCAGGCATGCGGAGACGGGGGTCGTCCAACTGCGTGCGGTGGTCGATGCCGATCTGGAGATCTTCCTCGCCTACGAGCACGATCCGGAGGCCGTCCGGCGGTCGAGGTTCACGCCCCGGGAGCGGGACGCCTTCCTGACGCACTGGCGCGGGCGGGTGCTGGGTGATCCCGACTCCCTGGTGCGGACCGTCACGGAGGACGGTGAGATCGCCGGGAACATCGTTTCCTGGGGGGACGACGGACGGCGGTTCGTCGGGTACTGGCTGGGGCGGGCGTACTGGGGGCGGGGCGTCGGGTCCCGCGCGCTCGGCCTTTTCCTCCGGCAGGAGCGCACCCGGCCGCTGTACGCCGACCCGTTCGCGGGCAACACGGCATCCGTCCGCCTCCTCCAGCGGCACGGCTTCGAGGACTCCGGCGGCGGTCGCGACGACGCGGGACACGTCCTCCTCGTCCTGCGGACCCCGGCCGGTACGGAGGGCACGGGGGACTCGGGGGATCTGCGGGCGGGGAGATGACGGAACCTACGGAACACGAGAGGGCGGGCCGGTCGCGGGCCGGGGAGAAAATCAGGAGCGGTCGGGGAGGGGATCCTGCGACGATCTCCCCATGGACGAGACGGGCGTGAGCGCGGCGGCAGCGGGTGCGGCTGCGGGTGCGGGTGCGGCTGCGGGTGACGGGACACCGCGCGCCGGCCGTGGGCGTTCCTTCGAAGAACTCGTCGCCGAAGGCGCCGCCGTGCCCACCGAGGGCTGGGACTTCTCCTGGTTCGAGGGGCGGGCCGACGAAGAGCGGCCGTCCTGGGGGTATGCCCGTACGGCGGCCGGCCGACTGGCCGCGGCCACCGCGGCGCTGGACATCCAGACCGGGGGCGGTGAGGTATTCGACTTCGCGCTGGGCGCGGCGGCCCCGGCCCGGCCCGCGCTCCTCGCCGCCACCGAGGGCTGGCCGCCCAACGTCGCCAAGGCCACCGCCCTGCTCCGCCCGCGCGGTGCCGTGGTCGTCGCGTCGCCCGAGGACGCCCCGCTGCCCTTCGCCGACGAGACCTTCGACCTGGTCCTCAGCCGGCATCCGGTACGGCCGCACTGGGGCGAGATCGCCCGGGTGCTGGTTCCGGGCGGCATCTATTTCGCGCAGCACGTCGGCCCGGCGAGCGTCTTCGAGCTGGTCGAGTACTTCCTCGGCCCGCAGCCGGAGCGGACCCGCGGCGGCCGCCACCCCGACCACGAGCGCGCCGGCGCCGAGCGGGCCGGGCTGGAGATCGTCGACCTGCGGGCGGAGCGGCTGCGCATGGAGTTCCACGACATCGCCGCCGTGGTCCACTTCCTGCGCAAGGTGGTCTGGATCGTCCCCGGCTTCACCGTGGCGGCGTACGAACCCCGGCTCCGTGCCCTGCACGAGCGGATCGAAGCCGAGGGCTCCTTCGTCGCGCACAGCACCAGGCACCTGTTCGACGCCCGCAAACCGGGCCGCTGACGGCCCGGCCCACGGGGCGCGCCCCGGATTTGGCCGGGAACCGCCGCTCACGTCGGGGGCGCGGGCGGGCGCGGGACCGGGTTCCGGGCGCGTCGTCCCCGGACGGTCTCCGGCGGCGCGTGCCCATGAGGTTTCCACATCGTTACCGCGAGCGTCTCGCATCTGCGGAACCTCTCCCCTAAGTTCAGACCAAGGTAATTCGCGTGAGCAAAACCGCGCGGTCGGCACCGTGCGGTGGAGGGGGCTGCGCGGTGCCGGAATGCTTCTGTGCGCCCGTCAAGCCACCGTTCGCTGTCGGGGGTCGCCCGTCGGAGGGACGGCGCGGCGCCCGGCGGGTCGGACGCGGTGACGCCCGGTGCCTGTCTATCCATCGACGCGCGGTCCGATTGCCTGGGAATCCGCTGTGAATCAGCCATGGAAATCATCTGAATAACGGGTTCCAGCGGCGTCTGGGTGTCGCCGGGCGACTTCGGAGAGTAGTTGTGGCACGCCGATGCACCCGAAATCCCTCACGAAGGGTTATGGTGGAAACCCCCCCTCGGGCCGGTCCGTCTCCCCCCCCACGGACCGGCCCGTTTTTTCATGCGCCTTCCGTACGCCGGTCCACGTGCTGGTTCGCGGGTTTGTCCGGGTTCTTCGCGGGGTACGCGCGGAACCGTTCCGCGGGCGTACGCCGTCCTCAGGAGAGGCGCGCGCGACCCGCCCACGAAGCGCACCCCGGAACCGAGCTGAAGCCCCGCAGGAGTAGGCTGCGGGCCCGCGGGGACGTACCCGCACCGTATGGAGGGGCTGACAATACGTGAACCTGCGCGACAAGCTGCGCAGCCTCCTCGTCAGGCTGTACGCACACCGGGTGGAAGGTCACCTGGACCACGCTCAGGTGCCCAAGCACATCGGCGTCATCATGGATGGCAATCGCCGCTGGGCGAAGGCCGCGGGATCCAGCACCGTTCACGGCCACCGCGCCGGCGCGGACAAGATCGGCGAGTTCCTCGGCTGGTGCTCCGAGACGGACGTCGAGGTCGTCACCCTGTGGCTGCTGTCCACGGACAACTTCGACCGCGCCCAGGAGGAGCTGGTCCCGCTCCTCGGCATCATCGAGGACGTCGTACGCTCCCTGGCGGCGGACGGCCGCTGGCGCGTGCACCACGTCGGCACCCCGGACCTGCTGCCCTCCCCGATGCAGCTGGCGCTGAAGGAGGCCGAGGAGGCCACGGCCCACGTCGACGGAATACTGGTCAACGTCGCCATCGGCTACGGCGGCCGGCAGGAGATCGCCGACGCCGTCCGCTCGATGATCCTGGACGCCCACGACAAGGGCGTCGCCATGGACGACCTGGCCGACTCCGTCGACGTCGACATGATCGGCCGCCACCTCTACACGGGTGACCAACCCGATCCCGATCTGGTGATCAGGACCAGCGGCGAGCAGCGGCTGTCCGGATTCATGCTGTGGCAGACGGCCCATTCCGAGTACTACTTCTGTGAGGTTTTCTGGCCGGCCTTCCGCAAGGTCGACTTCCTGCGCGCCCTGCGTGACTACGCGGCGCGACACCGGCGCTACGGCGGCTGAACGACGGGCCGGGCAGGGCTGCGCAAGGCCCTCGGACCATCCATGCGGCAAACGTCCGGTTCGCCGTTGTTGTGGTGGAAGTAACAAGGAGTTCATCGGTGCGCCGTGCCATGCATTTGCATGGCGATGCATCGTGGAGGGCATAAGGCAAGCAGGCCGACGCCCGAACCACGGGTGTCGGATCTCAGCGGGCGGCACGGGGCTGCCCGCCCGGGAGGCCCTTTGCACCAGCCCGACCGTGCGGTCACTGCACGGAAAAGCCGCGGAGGGCCGGTTCTCGGCCCGCGCGCGTGCATCGCGGCCGACGACCGGCCCAGCTCCATCGTCGCTCCCCGACCTCATCCGAGGGGGTACGTCCTTCCGTGGTGACCAGCACAAAGCGCCACAAGCCCGACCGGCGCACCTATGTTCTCGACACCAGCGTCCTGCTGGCCGACCCGAATGCCCTGACCCGCTTCGACGAGCACGAGGTAGTGCTCCCGATCGTGGTGGTCACGGAGCTGGAGGCCAAGCGGCACCATCCCGAACTCGGCTACTTCGCCCGGCAGGCCCTGCGTCTGCTGGACGACCTGCGGGTCCGGTACGGCCGCCTGGACGCCCCCATCCCGATCGGGGACCTCGGCGGGACGATCCGGGTCGAGCTCAACCACACGGACCCCAGCGTGCTGCCCACCGGCTACCGCCTGGGGGACAACGACTCGCGCATCCTCGCGGTCGCCCGCAATCTGCAGGCCGAGGGGTTCGACGTCACCGTCGTCTCGAAGGATCTGCCCCTCAGGATCAAGGCATCCTCCGTCGGCCTGCTCGCCGAGGAGTACCGCGCGGAACTGGCCATCACGGACTCCTCCGGCTGGACCGGAATGTCCGAGCTGACGCTGGCCGGCGAACAGGTGGACATCCTCTTCGAAGAGGGGCACGCCCACGTTCCCGAGGCCGCCGACCTGCCGGTGCACACGGGTCTGACGATCCTGTCGGAGCGTGGCAACGCGCTCGGCCGGGTGACGGCGGAGGGCACGGTCCGCCTGGTGCGCGGCGACCGGGAGGCGTTCGGCATCAAGGGCCGCAGCGCCGAACAGCGGATCGCCCTCGATCTGCTGCTTGACCCGGACGTGGGCATCGTGTCGATGGGCGGCCGGGCCGGCACCGGCAAGTCGGCGCTGGCGCTGTGCGCGGGTCTGGAGGCGGTCCTGGAGCGCCGCCAGCACCAGAAGGTGATGGTCTTCCGGCCGCTGTACGCGGTGGGCGGGCAGGAGCTGGGGTATCTGCCGGGCACCGAGGCCGAGAAGATGAGCCCGTGGGCGCAGGCGGTCTTCGACACGCTCTCCGCGGTCACCAGTCGCGAGGTCATCGAGGAGGTCACCGCGCGCGGGATGCTGGAGGTCCTGCCGCTGACCCACATCCGCGGACGTTCTCTGCACGACGCGTTCGTGATCGTGGACGAGGCGCAGTCACTCGAACGGAACGTACTGCTGACCGTTCTGTCCCGGATCGGTGCGAATTCTCGGGTGGTGCTGACCCATGACGTGGCACAGCGGGACAATCTGCGGGTCGGTCGCTACGACGGTGTGGTCGCCGTGGTGGAGAAACTGAAGGGGCATCCGCTGTTCGCGCATGTCACCCTGACGCGATCCGAAAGGTCCCAGATCGCCGCGCTTGTGACCGAAATGCTGGAGGACGGACGCATCTGACCCGACTGTTCAACTAGGGGTCGGTTACTCGCTGGTTGGCGCCGTCCGGCAAAGGCTTGAGCCTAGCCGGGCGGCGCCGCGGTGTCCGGAGGATCCGGAGAAATTCCAGGGCCGAACGGGATGTGAGCTTTCACACGCAACTCGGAATTGCCTACCGGCGTCGGGTTACGGCAGAGTCTCAGTCCTGTCAGGCCCCGCATACGACACACCTGTGCCCCCAGCACAACGGCACACCAACAGCACCATGGTCAACTCCATAGCGTCGTCGTATGCCGCCCGAGCACCACGCGGCGCTCCCGAGCCGGGAGTTGCCCACCGGGCCCGCGCCTCCCGTGACCCCGCAGTTGGGAGGCCAGTGCCAGGGGCACGATTGCGTCCGCCAGGGTCACCGAAGCGGGCGATGCTGGAAGGAAACCGTGTGAGCCGGATTTCGGTCCGGGGATTCGCAGTGGCCTCGGCCACCGCGGTCACCGCCGTCGGAAGCGTTGTCGGAGTTGCCTCGGGCAGCGTCGCACAGAACAACGACGCCGACCCGACGGCCACCGACGCGACGCTCCTCGCAGACATCCCCGCGGGACACCAGGCCCAGGTGCAGACCGCCTCCCTGACACAGCAGGCGGACGCACAGGCCATCGCCGCGGACGCGAGCGCCAAGAAGGACGCCGAGGCGGCGGCCCGCAAGGCAGCGGCAGAGACCGCGATCGCGAAGAAGGCGAAGGCCGAGAAGGAAGCGAAGGAAGCCAAGGAGCGCGCCGAGGCGAAGAAGAAGCAGGAGAGCCAGAGCACCGTCTCCAGCTCCAGCTTCGCCGTCCAGGGCTCCTACACCGTCGCCCAGATCCAGGCGATGGCACGCCAGATGGTGGCGAGCGGCCAGTTCCAGTGCTTCAGCAACATCGTGAACCACGAGTCCAGCTGGAACTACCGTGCCGTCAACGCCTCCTCCGGCGCCTACGGACTCTTCCAGGCGCTGCCCGGCACCAAGATGGCCTCCGCGGGCGCGGACTGGCAGACCAACCCGGCCACCCAGATCAAGTGGGGCCTCAACTACATGAACAGCCGTTACGGCAGCCCGTGCGAGGCATGGTCGTTCTGGCAGGCGAACAACTGGTACTGAGACACGTACGGCAGCCGCCCGCACAAGTACGACTGCCGGCCGTCCCGCTCAACCCGGCGCAGCCCCTTCCCGTCCTACGGGGAGGGGCTGTTGCCATGTACGGTCGTACGGACGATTCCTGGGAGGAGTGGTGGAGCGCACCCGGGGACATGCGGGAGAAGGACGCATCATGTCGCGAGTGCCAGGATGGCTCGGCCGGGTCGGAGCCGGACTGACGCAGATGGGCGAACGGTTGGACGAGCGCAGGGTGGCGGCGGCGGAACAGCACACCGAGGATCCACCGGACGCACCCGAGACCGAGCCCCTGCCCGTCAGCCACCGGGATCCGGCCGAGGTCCCGACCGTGGTCCGTCCGGATCCCGCGCAGGCGGTGCCCTGGGGCGTGCGGGTCGCCGCTGAGGCCGGCTGGCGGCTGCTGGTGCTGGCGGGCACGGTGTGGGTGCTGATGCGCGTCATCAGTTCCATAGAGCTGGTGGTGTTCGCGTTCGTCATCGCGCTCCTGGTCACCGCGCTGCTCCAGCCCACGGTGGCCAGGCTGAAACGGTACGGCGTGCCGCGCGGCCCGGCCACCGCCCTCACCGGGATCCTCGGCTTCGTCGTGATGGGGCTGATCGGCTGGTTCGTGACCTGGCAGGTCATGGAGAACATCGACAACCTCTCCGACCAGGTCCAGAGCGGCATCGACGATCTGCGCAAATGGCTGCTGCAGAGCCCGTTCCACGTCACGGACAAGCAGATCAACCAGATCGCCAAGTCCCTGCGGGAGGCGGTCGGCGCCAACACCGACCAGATAACGTCGGCCGGCCTGGAGGGCGTGCAGGTCGTCGTCGAGACGCTGACCGGCATACTGCTGGTGTTCTTCTCGACGCTGTTCCTGCTCTACGACGGTGAACGCATCTGGCAGTGGGCGCTGAAACTGGTGCCGGCCGCGGCCCGGCCCGGCGTGGCCGGCGCGGGCCCGCGGGCATGGCGCACGCTGACGGCCTACGTCCGCGGCACGGTGCTGGTCGCACTGATCGACGCGATCTTCATCGGTCTGGGGATCTTCTTCCTGAACGTCCCCATGGCCGTGCCGCTCGCCGTCTTCATCTTCCTGTTCTCTTTCATCCCGCTCGTGGGCGCGGTCGCCTCGGGCGCGCTGGCCGTGGTGGTCGCCCTGGTCACCCAGGGCGTGTTCACCGCGGGCATGACGCTGGTGGTGATCCTGGCGGTTCAGCAGATCGAGGGACACATCCTCCAGCCCTTCATCCTGGGCCGCGCGGTGCGGGTGCATCCCCTCGCGGTCGTGCTGTCCGTCACCGCGGGCGGCATGGTGGCGGGCATCGGCGGCGCCGTGGTCGCCGTACCCCTGGTGGCGGTCACGAACACGGTGGTCGGCTACCTGCGGGCGTACTCCCAGGAACAAGCACTGCGCAGCGCCCCCCAGACCCGCCCCAACCCCCCGGCCCCCCGAGAGGAACCAACCCCGACCGATACGGAAACCCCCACCCCCCAACAGTGAGAGCAATTCCCCCCCCACAGCGCCCCTCCAAAGCTCGCTGGGCGCGGGGAACTCCGCAACTCCCACGACGGCGCCGCACCCGCCCAACGGCGGACGCCCCTCTTAAGGGGCGCGGGGAACTGCGCGACCAGCCACAACGCTGCCGCACCCGGGCGACGACCCAATAGGGGCGCGGGGAACTCCGCAACCCCCCCACAACACGGCCGCCCCCAAACCCACCCCTACAAGCGGAGCGCCTCCGTATCCAGAGTCGTCCCCACCGCATACACCACCGCGGCGATCTTGTACGCCTCCTGCACGGTCTCCCGGCCGAGACCGGCCCGGCGCAGCGCCTGCTCATGCGTGTCCAGACACACACCGCACGCGTTGATCGCGGACACCGCGAACGACCACAGCTCGAAGTCGGCCCTGTCGACGCCGGGATCCCCGATGACGTTCATCCGCAGGCCCGCGGGCAGGGAGCCGTACCCGGGGTCCGACAGCAGATGGCGGGTGCGGTGGAAGACGTTGTTCACCGCCATCACGGCCGCGGCCGACTTGGCGGCCCGGTACGCCTCGGGCGTCAGGCGCGTACGCGCCTCAGGCGCCAGCTCGCGCAGGACGACGGGGGAGCGGACGGCGATGGCCGTCGCCAGCACCGTGCCCCACAGCTGCTGCGCGGTGAGGTCGGAGCCGTCGACGACCGAGTCGAGGTTGCGCTTCAGATCCTGGGCGTAGTCAGGGATACGGGCCTTGAGGGAGTCGAGGGACATGGACCCACTCTCCGGCCGACGGCACGACCACGTCCAGCGGACGGCCGCCGCGCCGTCGGCCGGCCGGACGAGGAACAACGCCCGTCCGGCCACTGCGCCCGTCCGGCCACTGCGCCCGTCCGGCCACTGCGCCCGTCCGGCCACTGCGCCCGTCCGGCCACTGCGCCCGTCCGGCTACTCGGTGCGCAGCCCGTCCGGACGCATCAGCCGCAGCAGCGGCGGCAGGCTGAGCAGCGTCACGCCGAGGACGACCGCGGCACCGAAGCCGGTCATCGACAGCACGCTCACCCAGTCCACGCTCAGTGAGGCGCCCGACATCCGCAGCAGCACCGCGCCCAGGGCCAGGCCCACCGCCGAGGCCAGCAGCAGACCGAGCGCGACCGGCACCGCCGTCTGCCACAGCACCGACAGGCCCAGGGTGCGGCGCCGGGTGCCGAAGGCGACCAGGGACGACAGCAGCTTCTTGCGTTCGCGCAGCTGCTCCAGCTGGGAGACCAGCAGGCTCACCCCGATCAGCACCAGGACGCAGGCGGCGCCGACGAACAGGCCGGTGCGGATGGAGGTGAACTTGGTGGATTGCTTCGTCTCCGCCCAGACGAACGGCTCGATCCGCGGGTCGATCCGCGCCGCGGTGTTGCGCACGTACTCCTTGGCGTCGGGCACGGACGCTTCGAGGGACAGGTAGACCGTGCCGTTGAGCAGGCTCGCGGTCCCCGCGGGCAGCGCGCCCGGGGTCAGCAGGAAGCCGCCGGTCTCGCCGCCGGTCGGGCTCTCGGCCGGGCGTGCCTGCTTCAGCCCGGCGGGGACGGTCAGCACGACGTCCTTCTGGCGCTGGCGGTCGACGGAGGCGGTGTCCACGTAGAGCTTCGTGCCGGGCTTGGACAGCGTCGGAGTGTCCGAGTCGTAGCTCGCGCCCCGCACGGCGAACGCGTCGCCGTCCCGGCACGAGGGCAGCGTCGCGATCTCGCGCAGCGCGGCGCAGGTGCCGACGTGCAGTTCGGTGGTGCGAGTCGGGTCCCCCCGCCACGACCTGTTGCCGACCGGGCTGCTGGTCAGCGCCGTGACCCCGCGCACGCCGCGGGTCCCGGCCAGCCGGCCCGCGGCCGCCGCGAGGTCGACGCCCTTCGGGACGTCCAGCTGCATCTGGGCACGCGTGAGGTCTTTGCCCGACTGCTCGGTGTAGTCGCCCTGCACCCCGGCGAACAGCATCTGCAGGGCGATGGCGCCGGCCACCGCGACGGCGATGCCGTTGACCAGGCGGGCCGCGTTGCCACTGCTCAACTGGAGCCGCCGGACCGCCAGTTGCCAGGCGACCGGTCCGGAGCCGAGCCGGGCGACGACCGCTTCCACGACCCACGGCAGCAGCGCGGTGACGCCGACCAGCAGCAGCAGGACACCGCCGACGACCAGGATCTGGTTGAAGCTGCCGTTGTCCCGGCCCTGGCCGATCATCGGGTAGAGCATCGCGAGGCCGGCCAGCGGCAGCAGCAGCCGCCACCACAGGCGCCGGCGCGTCGGGCGTGCCGTGCGGACCACACCGAGCGGTTCGATGACGACACGGCGCAGGGCCAGCAGGGTGACCAGGACCGCGGCGGCCGGGACCGCGACCGCGACGATCACGACCAGCGCGGGGGAGGGGTTCAGATAGCTCGGGAACACACTGATGTCGAAGACCTCGACCGAACCCGCGGCCTGCCGTGCGATCAGGAAGAAGACCGCACCGAGGACCAGGCCGAGCACCGCGCCGGCCAGTGCCTCGCCCGCGGCGATCCGCCGGGTCATCCGGGTGTCCGAGCCGACCAGCCGCAGCGCGGCCAGTCTGCGGTCGCGCCGCTCGCCGCCGAACCGTACGGCCGTCGCGATGAACACGGCCACCGGCATCAGCAGCGCGACGAACACCACGAGGACGAGCAGGACCAGTACCGGATCGCTCGGTGTCGGCGTCGGGTGCGGGTCGCCGAAGGCGTGTATGCGGCCCACGCTGAAGCCGTTGATCTGTGCGGCCAGCCCGTCGGCGCCCGCGTAGTAGGCGAGTTCGTGCGAGCCGACGAGCCCGCTCTCCCCGATGGTGCCGACGATCCGGTACGGCAGCCGTTCCCGCAGCAGCCGCCCGCCGTCCGAGGCGAGCAGGTCACGCAGCGCGGGGGAGACGACCATGTCGCCCTTGGCCGGGTACCGGGTCAGACCGGGCGGCAGCGGCGCCCGCGGTCCCTCCGGGTCCAGCAGCCGTCCGAGGACGTCCCGCTCGCGGTACGTCGTGTTGACGTCCGCGACCACGACGGTGTTGTCGGCCCGGGGCGGAACGGTGAGGGCGAAGGTGTAGTCCACGCGGTCCTCGGAGCGCTGGTGCCGCACGCTGAGTGCGTTCGGCACCGCGGTGGCCAGCAGCAGCAGGGTCACGCCGAGCCCCACGCCGACGGCTGTCAGCAGCAGCCGGGTCCACCCCTCGCGTCCGCCGGCGACGGCGAAGCGGGCCCCCATGGCCAGATCCCTGGCTGTCTGCCGTGCGCTCATACGGCGCGCTCCATGTCGCGTGACTTCCCGTCCCGTACGACGACCTCCCGGTCGGAGTAGGCGGCCACCCGCGCCTCGTGCGTGACGAGGACGACGGCCGCGTTGGTGGACCTGGCCGCGTCGGTGAGCAGTTCCATCACGCGCTCGCCGTTGAGCGAGTCGAGCGCGCCGGTCGGCTCGTCGGCGAACAGCACCCGCGGGTCGGTGACCAGGGATCGGGCCACGGCGACCCGCTGGCCCTGGCCGCCGGAGACCTCGCCGGGCCGCTTGCCCCGCAGGTCGTCGACCTCCAGCCGCTGCATCCAGCCGAGCGCGATCCGCTCGGCCTCCTTGCGGCCGGTGCCGCTCAGCCGCAGCGGGAGGGCGACGTTCTCCACGCAGGTCAGCTCGGGGACGAGCTGGCCGAACTGGAACACGAAGCCGAACTCGGAGCGGCGCAGCAGGCTGCGCCGGGTGTCGCTCATCGTCGCGAGTTCCTGTCCGGCGTACGTGATCGAGCCGGAGTCGGGCGGCACGATCCCGGCGAGGCAGTGCAGCAGCGTCGACTTGCCGGACCCGGAGGGCCCCATGACGGCGACGACCTCGCCGGGGTGGATGGAGAACGCGGCGCCGTCCAGTGCGACGGTCGGCCCGTACGTCTTGTGCAGGTCCTCCGCGGTGAGCAGGGAACCGGCGGGCGCGGTGGTCATCGGGTCACCTGCTCACGGAGCCTGTCGAGGCGTGCGGTGGTCAGTTCCAGCCAGCGCAGGTCGGCCTCCAGGTGGAACAGGGCGTGGTCGCAGATCAGCTGGTCGGCGAGGTCGCCCTTGCGTTTGCGGTCGGTCAGGATCCGCATGCTGCGCAGGTGCTCGGCGCGCTGGGTGTCGAGGACGACTCCGGCGTCGCGGTGGGTCAGCAGCGCCAGGACGACCTTGGTGTAGAGGACCGACTGGAGGTACTCCGCCGGAGCCTCCGGCGTCGCCAGCCAGTGCTCCACGTCGGTGATCCCGGCGTCCGTGATGGCGTACCGCTTGCGTTCGGGGCCGCCGCCGGCCTCGATCCCGTCGACCTCGACGAAGCCGTGCTTCAGGAGGCGGGACATCGTCGAGTAGACCTGGCCGTAGTGGAGCGGCCGGTCGTGACCGAACTTTTCGTCGAAGGCCCGCTTCAGGTCGTAGCCGTGTCGGGGGCCGGACTCCAGGAGTCCTAGGAGGGTGTGACCGATGGACATGGCGCCACTCTACATACGGTGTATACGCGCTATGTATACGCGGAGTGCAGAGAGGGGGGTCGGACCTGCGACCGTGCAGGTGGGGGCCGATTGTCACGGTTCCGATACAGGTGGCGGCCGTGCCGGGGCGGCCGTCCGGCCCCCTGGCGGCCGTGCCGGGAGCGGTCGCCCGGTCCTCGCGGCGGCGACCCGCGTCCGCCGGCCCGGTGGGCGCGGCGGGATCCCGCCACGGGTTTGGCGAAGCGCACACTTTTGCCCCACTGAGCAACCCTCGGAGCCCGTCGGTCGTCGGTTCGGGTAAGAGAGGCGCCCATGGAGACGCCCGTAACGGAACAGACCGACAGTTCTCAGTCATAGAGACGGGTGTTAGCTTTCTGAGCTGACCGAGACGGAAGCGGAGCGAGCAGACCTATGGGACGAGCGGAAGAGAGACGAGCGCGACAGCACGGTGGTGGCCGCCGCGCTGCGCCCCGGCGACGCTCGTCGCGTGCGGCGCGGGGGTCCGGGAAGTCGGGCATACGCAGGCTGTTCACCTGGAAGAAGATCCTCGGCACGTTCTTCGGCCTGTGCCTGCTCGGCATCGGCTCCTTCATCGTGCTGTACATGGTGGTGGACGTCCCCGCGGGCAACGCGGCGGCCCAGCGCCAGAGCAACGTCTACAAGTACAGCGACGGCACGATCCTGGCCCGCAAGGGCGAGGTCAACCGCGAGATAGTCGATCTGTCGAAGGTGCCGAAGAAGGTCCAGCTGACCTTCGTCGCCGCCGAGAACAAGACCTTCTACCAGGACTCCGGCGTCGATCTGCGGGGCACCGCCCGCGGCCTGCTCAACACCCTGTCGGGCAAGGGCACGCAGGGTGGTTCGACGATCACCCAGCAGTACGTCAAGAACTACTACCTCAACCAGGACCAGACCATCACGCGCAAGCTGAAGGAACTGGTCATCTCGTTGAAGGTGGACCGTCAGAAGTCCAAGGACGACATCCTCGCGGGCTACATCAACACCAGCTACTACGGCCGCAACGCCTACGGCATCCAGGCCGCGGCCCAGGCGTACTACCACGTCGACGCCCAGGACCTCTCGGTCGAACAGGGCGCCTACCTGGCCGCGCTGCTCCAGGCGCCCAGCGACTACGACTGGGCGGTCGCCTCTCCGACCGGTAAGAAGTTGGTGCAGGAACGCTGGAACTACGTCCTGAACAACATGGTCGGGGAGGGCTGGCTGCCCAAGTCCGAGCGTGACGCCATGAAGTTCCCGGTGCCCAAGGACCCCACGGGCGCACCCGGTCTCGACGGGCAGAAGGGCTATCTCGTCGACCTGGCCAACCAGCAGCTGGAACAGCAGCTGATGGACCAGCAGGGGCTGACCCAGTCCCAGGCGGAGAACGCGGTCGTCGACCAGGGCTGGACCATCACCCTGAACATCGACAGAAAGAAGCAGGACACGCTGGAGAAGGCGATCAAGGCCCAGCTGACCGGCAAACTCGACCCGAAGAAACGCAAGGTCGACGGGAACGTCCAGGCCGGTGCCGTCTCCGTCGACCCCAAGACCGGCGCGATCGTCGCCCTGTACGGCGGTGTCGACTACTACAAGCACTACATCAGCAACGCCACCCGCCGGGACTACCAGCCCGCGTCGACGTTCAAGCCGGTGATCCTCGCCTCCGCGCTGGAGAACGACTCCCAGACGCAGGACGGCAAGCAGATCAGCGTGAACACGCGCTACGACGGCACCAGCCGCCACCAGGTCACGGACAACGGCAGCAAGGTCGGCTTCGCCCCGCCCAACGAGGACGACCAGAGCTACGGCGACATCACGGTCCAGAAGGCCATGAACGACTCCGTGAACTCGGTCTTCGCGCAGATGGGCGTCGACGTGGGCATGGACAAGGTGATGAGCACCGCCAAGGAACTCGGCATGGACACCAAGGGCATGCAGGCGGTGCCCGCGCAGACGCTGGGCTCCATGGGCGCGAGCCCCCTGGAGATGGCCGGCATCTACGCGACGTTCGACAACCACGGCAAGAAGGTCACGCCGTCGATCATGAAGTCGGCGGAGAAGAAGGACGGCACCGTCGAGATGCCCGACCCGATCGGGGACCAGGTGATCAGCCGGACGGCCGCCGACACGGTGACCTCGGTGCTGACCGGCGTGGTCGACGACGGTACGGCCAAGCAGTCGGTGGCGGGCAACCCGCTGCGCAAGGGCCAGCAGGTGGCGGGCAAGACCGGTACGTCCGACAACAACAAGTCCGCCTGGTTCAGCGGTTACACGCCCGACCTGGTCACCTCGGTGGGCCTGTTCGGCGAGGACGCCAAGACGCACAACCAGACCACGCTGACCGGCGCGACCGGGCTGCTCCCGGGCACCGGCCGGGTCAACGGTGGCGGCTACCCGGCCGAGATCTGGGCGTCCTACATGTTCGGCGTCACACAGAAGGCCAAGTTCGACCTGGACACCACGCAGGGCGCGGCCGTCCAGCCGACCCTGTCGCCGACCTTCACCTCGCAGCCGCCGTCCGAGACCCCGTCGCAGACACCGTCCTCCTCGGCTCCGGCGACGTCCGAGGCGCCGCCCACGAGGAGCGAGTCGCCGACGCCGCCGTCCGCGCCGCCGTCGCGGACGCCGACGAGCCCGGCACCTCCGTTCCCGTCGGACACACCGTCGAACACCCCCAGCAACCAGCCGTGGAACCCGGGTAACCAGCAGTAGGCCGTACGCCGACGGGAGCGCCCCGAAAGGGGCGCGGGGAACTGCGCGCCCCGCCACGACGGACGCGCGGTTCCCCACCGGCCCGAGCCTGCCCGAGGCCGGCGCTCAGCGATCCGCGGTCAGCCGCCGTTCACCTCGTGGGCGATCCGGTCGCCGATCTCCTTGTCGATGTTCCGCCAGTACAGCAGCGCGCGGTCGACCACCGGGCGGGTGACGCCCTGCTTCAGATGGCCGCTGACGTTGGAGACCAGGCGGTCCCGCGCCGCGTCGTCGAGGACCTCGCGGACCATGGTGCCCGGCTGGCCCCAGTCGTCGTCCTCGCGGTGCAGCGCGTACGCCTCGCGCACCATCTCGCCCGCCGTCCGCCAGCCGGCGATGTCGCCGAACCGTGCCACGTCCGCGGCCGGCCCGCCGTACGAGTTCGGCGCGTACACGGCACCGGTGGCGGCGGGCTCGTACCGCATCGGGCCGTCCTTGGCGTACGAGTGGACCGGGGCGTGCGGCCGGTTCGGCGGCAGTTGCGCGTAGTTGGGGCCGATCCGGTAGCGGTGCGTGTCCGGGTAGGAGAAGAGGCGGCCGAGGAGCATCTTGTCCGGGGACGGGCCGATGCCCGGCACCATGTTGGACGGCTCGAAGGCGGCCTGCTCGATGTGGACGAAATAGTCCTCCGGGTTCCGGTTCAGCGTCATCCGGCCGACCTCGATCAGCGGGTAGTCGCCGTGCGGCCACACCTTGGTCAGGTCGAACGGGTTGAACCGGTAGTCCGGGGCGTCGTCGAACGGCATGACCTGGACGCGCATGGTCCAGCTCGGCGCGTTGCCCGACTTGATCGAGTCGTACAGGTCACGGCGGTGCACGTCGCCGTCGACACCGGCCAGCTGGTCCGCCTCGGCCTGGGTGAGGAAGTCGACGCCCTGGTCGGTCTTCATGTGGTACTTGACCCAGAACCGCTCGCCGCCGCCGTTGACCCACATGTAGGTGTGCGAGGAGTACCCGTTCATGTGGCGGTACGTCTTCGGGATGCCACGGTCGCCCATCAGCCACGTCACCATGTGCGCGGACTCCGGGGACAGCGTCCAGAAGTCCCACTGCATGTTGTTGTCACGCAGCCCGCTGTCGGGCCGGCGCTTCTGGGAGCGGATGAAGTCCTGGAACTTCTGCGCGTCGCGTACGAAGAACACCGGTGTGTTGTTGCCCACCAGATCGTAGTTTCCGTACTCCGTGTAGAACTTGAGCGCGAAGCCCCGGGGGTCGCGCCAGGTGTCGGGGGAGCCCTGCTCGCCCGCGACCGTCGAGAAGCGCGCCAGCATCTCCGTACGCTTCCCGGGCTGGAAGAGGTCGGCCTTGGTGAACTGGCTGACGTCGTTGGTGACCTCGAAGATCCCGTACGCTCCCGAGCCCTTCGCGTGGACCACCCGCTCCGGGACCCGTTCCCGGTTGAACTGGGCCATCTTCTCGATGAGGTAGTGATCCTGGAGCAGGACGGGGCCGTCCGGACCCACGGTGAGCGAGTGTTCGTCGCTCTCCACGGGGATGCCTGCGTTGTTCGTGGTGTACGGAGTCTGCTGGGGTGTCTGCGTCACGAGCTTCCTCCCGTCGTGCATGAGGATTCGTTCGGGTCGCTTCGCTCGCCCCTGCAAGTCAACTCCGCCGCCACGACATCGGCAACATTTGGACCGGTTCTAAGATCGGCCGACGCCGGGACCGGCCGGCCCCGGTATCCCGGCAGGCACACACTGCCTGCCGGGCCCTACTAGGACCGGTTCAGCTCGAACCAGACCACCTTCCCGGTGCTCAGCCGGGTGGCGCCCCAGCGCCGGGCCATCCTGTTGACCAGGTACAGCCCGCGCCCGCCCTCGTCCGTGGCCCGCGCCTGGCGCAGCCGCGGCAGCTGCGGAACGTCGTCGCCGACCTCACAGCGCAGGACATCGGTACGCAGCAGACGGAGCGTGACCGGTCGTGACGCATAGCGCACGGCGTTCGTCACGACCTCGCTGACCAGCAGCTCGACCGAATCGCTCAGCTCCTCCATACCCCACCGGGACAGCGCCCGCCGGGCCAGCCGGCGGGCCCGCCCGGGGGCGGCGTCCTCCGGCTCCAGGAACCAGTACGCCACGTCGCTCGGCGCGATCCCGTCGAAGCGGGCGGCGAGCAGCGCGATGTCGTCGTCCCGGTCGCCCGGGCCGAGCATGTCCAGCACCTCGTCGCACAGCGCTTCCAGCGGCGGCGGATGGTCGGGGCCGGTCAGCTGCGCGGTCGCGGCCAGTTTCTCCCGCAACTGCTCTATGCCGGTCCACACGTCCCGCAGCCGGGACTCCACCAGGCCGTCGGTGTACAGCAGGAGCGTGGCCCCGGCGGGCGCGTCCAGCTCGACGGCCTCGAAGTCCACCCCGCCGACGCCGATGGGCGCGCCCGCCGGTACCCGCAGCACCTCGGCCTCCCCGCCCAGGTGCAGCAGCACCGGCGGCGGATGCCCGGCGTTGGCGATGGTGATGCGGTGCGAGACCGGGTCGTAGACCGCGTACAGGCAGGTCGCCATGCGGTCCGTGCCCAGCCGCTGGGCCTGTTCGTCCAGGTGGTGCAGCACCTCCTGGGGCGGCAGGTCGAGGCCGGCCAGGGTCTGCGCGGTGGTGCGCAGCTGACCCATGATCGCCGCCGAGGTCATGGAGTGGCCCATGACGTCGCCGACGACGAGCGCGACCCGGCTGCCGGGCAGCGGAATGGCGTCGTACCAGTCGCCGCCCACCCGGGCCGTCTCGGCGGCCGGCAGATACCGGGAGGCCAGCCGGACACCCGTGGGCCGGGGCAGGGTCTCGGGCAGCATCGTGCGCTGCAACTCGTCGGCGATGTACGCCTCACGGCCGTACAGCACCGCCTTGTCGATGCCGAGGGCGCTGTGCGTGGCCAGCTGGGCGGCGACCAGGAGGTCCTCGTTCTCGAAGGCCAGACGCTCGGGACGGCGCAGGAACAGCGCGGCGCCGATGACGCGGCGGCGGCCGCGCAGCGGCGCGAGGATCGCGCGCCGGCTCTCCGGCACCACCGACTCGCTGCCCTCACCGAGCAGCTCCGGCAGCGCGGCGCGGGCGGCGGGCGCGTCCGCGAACACCGGCCGCACACCGCGCAGCACCTCGCTGAGGGCGCCACCGGGCCGTACCTCGCACAGTTCGGCGGTGAGCCCGGACAGCCCGGACAGCCCGGACAACTCGCCCGGCTCGGACTCCGCCGACCCGGGCAGGAAGCCGCCCTCGGTGTCCCGTTCCTCCGGGATCCGGTCGCTGCGGCGCAGCCGCAGCACCACCGGGCCGGTGGGCCGTTCGTCGCCGACCGGCAGCGGGTCGCGCAGATAGACGAGGATCGCGTCCGAGAAGGTCGGCACGGTGGCCCGGCACAGGCCCATCACGATCTCGTCGAGGTCCAGGCCGCGGGCGATCCGCCGGGTGGCGGCGCCCACGAACCGCAGCCGCTCCCCGTCCCGTCGCATCGGCGTGGGCCCGCCGGGCTGCGCTCCCCGTCCGGAACGGCGCTCCTGCTCGCTGCCCGGCTGCGGCGGGACGGCCTCCGGCGCAGGGCTGGGACGCGGCCGGTGGGGGTCGGTCTCGGCGGTGGCCGGCTGGGTGTGTTCGGGGTCGGCCGCCAGGGACTCCTTCTCCTGGCCGCGGGGTGCGGCGCCGCCCGGCGAGGAGGGCGCCTCACCGGCGGTCTGGGCGGGCAGGGCGGCGCCGTAGGGCTGCGAGGAACGCAGCAGCGCCCCGCGGGACTCCGCGGGGTCGGCGCCCGGCTGGGGGCGTTCGTAGGACGTCGGGTGTTCCGTCACGCGTGTCGAATCCATCCGTCCGGGGCTGCGCGCCGTGCGCGCAGTACGTCCCGCAGGAATCCCGATACCCGCAATACGTGCCCCAGGAACGGGATTCCCGCGTGGTCAGAGGTTGTTCCTGTGTCACCGGCGAACCGTCTCAGGTCCGGACCGGTACTGCCCTCGTACCCCTCACTCACGTCCTGCCGCCCCTCGGTGACGTTCGGTCAGACCCGGCGTTGTCAGCCGGAGTTGCTGCTGTGCGCCCTTGTGGAGGACGATCCTACGGTTGTAGGCCGGGGGCGCATCAAGAGTCTCATGAGGACACGTGCGCGGGCGTACGGTTCCAGTCCTCCGGCAGTGACGGTACCCCCCAGGACGGGTCAGGGCGCCAGTGTTGCCAGCCTTCGCCGAACGGCGGGCCCCACGCGCGGATCACCTCCACCGCGGACCGCCCCGCCCGCCGCACCCGTTCGGCCTGGTCGGCGTCCATCAGCCCGTCCCGCTGGGCCTGCGCGAACTCGTCCTCGTCGCGCCAGTGCCAACTGCGGTCCGGGTACACGGAGATGTCCAGGAAGTGGTCCTCGGAATCGACTCCGCCGTCCCAACGGGCCAGCGGTTCTTCGAGGTTGACGTACCAGTTCTTGAACTGCCAGGCCGGCTCCCAGAACAGCCACACCGACCAGGGTTCACCGGGCCGGGCCAGCTTCAGCACCCCGGTGCCGAACCAGTGGTCGCGCTGCACGGTCCGCGGCCTGGTGTACCGGGACTCCAGCGGCTCGACGTGCACCGGTGTGCCGTCGGCCAGCACCGGCTTCACACACTCGGTGCCCGGCGCCAGCCATACGGCGAGCAGGTCCGCGTCGTCCCGTACGACGGTGACGGGGCGGGCGATGTGGACGTGCGTGCCGCCGTTCTCCCGGTACCGCCACAGAATGTGACTGCCGGGCGCCCAGAACCCCGCCGGGCCGCTCACTCCCCCGCCTGTCATGCGTCTCACCGCTCCGCCGTCTGCCATGCACAGATATTAGGTGCCGCAGGCATACGACGCTGCGATGGGCGTCACGGTTCTCGTGACGGAAATCTTCTTCACGGACGAGTCATCCGCAGGACATCCAGCGCCTCGTCGAGCTGCTCGACCGTCAGATCGCCGCGCTCCACGTACCCGCCCTCCAGGACGGCCTGACGGATCGTCTTCCGCTCGGCCAGTGCCCGCTTGGCCACCTTTGCTGCCTCTTCGTACCCGATGTACCTGTTCAGGGGTGTCACCACCGAGGGTGACGACTCGGCGTACTCACGGGTCCGGTCCCGGTCGGCGACGATGCCGTCGACCGTGCGGTCGGCGAGCAGCCGGGAGACGTTGGCGAGCAGCCGGACCGACTCCAGTACGTTCTTGGCGAGCACCGGCAGCATGACGTTCAGCTCGAAGTTGCCGGCGGCGCCGGCCGTCGTGATGGTCGCGTCGTTGCCGATGACCTGCGCACAGACCATGAGCACGGCCTCCGGCACCACCGGGTTGACCTTGCCCGGCATGATCGAGGAACCCGGCTGGAGGTCGGGGAGCCGGATCTCGGCGAGCCCGGTCCGCGGCCCGGAGGACATCCAGCGCAGATCGTTCGCGATCTTCGTCAGGCCGACCGCGACAGTGCGCAGCTGACCACTGGTCTCCACGATCCCGTCCCGGGCGCCCTGCGCCTCGAAGTGGTCGCGCGCCTCGGTGAGCGGCAGCCCGGTGACCCGCGCGACCTCCGCGATGACGGCCGCGGAGAAACCCGGCGGGGTGTTGATGCCGGTGCCGACCGCGGTACCGCCCAGCGGCAGCTCGGCGAGCCGGGGCAGCGCCGCCCGCAGCCGCTCGACCCCGTACCGCACCTGCGCCGCGTACCCGCCGAACTCCTGGCCCAGGGTCACCGGAGTGGCGTCCATCAGATGCGTCCGCCCGGACTTCACCACGTCGGCGAACTCGGCGGACTTGCGGGCCAGCGCGTCCGCCAGCTGCTCCAGAGCGGGGACCAGGTCGTGCGTGACGGCCGCGGTGGCCGCGATGTGGATGCTGGAGGGGAAGACGTCGTTGGACGACTGCGAGGCGTTGACGTGGTCGTTGGGGTGCACGTCCCGGCCGAGCCGCTCGCTCGCCAGGGTGGCGATGACCTCGTTGGCGTTCATGTTGGACGAGGTGCCGGACCCGGTCTGGAACACGTCGACGGGGAAGTGCTCGTCCCACGCGCCCGCGGCGACCTCCCCGGCCGCGGCCTGGATCGCCTCGGCCACGTCCTCGTCGACCACGCCCAGCTCGGCGTTCACCTTCGCCGCCGCCGCCTTGATCCGCGCCAGCGCCTCGATGTGCGCACGCTCGATGCGCTGCCCGGACACCGGGAAGTTCTCCACGGCCCGCTGCGTCTGCGCCCGCCACTTCGCCTGCGCGGGCACCCGCACCTCACCCATGGAGTCGTGCTCCACGCGGTACTGCCCGCTCTCGTTCCGGTCATCTGTCATGAGACACCTCCATGCGGATCAGCATCCCCTGGCGGCACGATGTTCCCGGCCGTCACCTGCCGCGCGCCCGCACCATGTCGTTCATCCGGTCTGTTCAACCGGTCCGCCCGTCCGGTCCGCCCATCCGGTCCGTCTCGTTCATCCGGTTCATCCGGTTCGTCCGGGCGGCCGGACGGGGCGGTGCGGCGGGGCCGGCAGTCAGCAGTCGCGTACCACTTCCGTGTCCGTCCCGCACTCGGTGACGAACGGCCCCCACGAGCGGAGCTGGAAGACCTGTTCCGGTTGTGCCGCGAAGCCGCGGGCGTGGAAGGGCCTTCCGTTGTCGGTGATGTCCTGGGTGTGCTGCCCCGTGGAGTCGACGTAGGTGGCTTCGAACGCCTTCCAGGTGCAGTCCTTCGTCCCGGTGAAGACCTGGATGCGCAGTCCTCCGGGCGCCGCGCCGTTGCCGAGGTCGATCTTCTTGTGGGTGAAGTACGGCTCTCCGTAGTGCTCTTCCTCGTCCCCCGTGATCCGCGGGACGGCGGTGGAGCCCGTCAGGTCGAAGAACATCCCTTCGTAGCTGCCCCCGGCCTGTCCCTTTTCCTCGATGGCGGCGACTGCCCTGGCCGGCGTGCAAGTGAGTCCTTTGACGCGCAGGTCGTTGATGACCAGGCTCGCCTTCCGGTCGCTGAGGAGGTCCACCAGCCAGGCTTCGGCGTATCCGTAGCGGGGGGAGGCGACCTGCATCGAGGGAACCGTGGCGTCCGAGATGAACACGGGGCGTCCTTGATGCGCCTCGGCGAACGCGGGGATCGGATTGTCCTTGGCCCGCATGCCGAGTAATTCCGCCTTGTCCTCGGCGGAGAAGGGCGAGTCGAAGATCGTGGCGTCGGCGTACTCCGTGTCCGGACGGACCGACGCGGAGAACGCGGGCCCCTCCCGGTCGACCTTGTCGTCGGCCCGGCTGGAGACCCGGGCGTCGTGTTCGGCGGTGAACCAGGCCCAGCCGCTGCCCACCAGGAGCGCGAGGACCGCGGTGGCCGCGGGCCAGCCCAGCCCGACGGCGAACCGCCGGTTCCGCCGCCGGCGGTCCGTGCCCGCCGCCTCGGGTACGACGCCGGCGATCACGTCGTCCATCAGCGACGGCGTGCCGGTCGGCCCCCCGCCGTCGTCTCCGGAGGGCTGCGGATCCCCTGGCTCCGGTGCCGACGGGGGCGGGGTCGCCCCAGGGGGTGTTCCGCTGTCGGCCATGACCCACCTCACTGGAGCGAAGACTGCGAGACAGAGGAGAACGATGCCATGGCACAGCGGAAGAGAGAGCCCCCAGCATGCGGCTGGAGGCTCTCTGCGCGGGCCGGGGAGGGACCCGGTCCGAGGATCAGCCGGTCAGCCGAGGCCCGGCCCCCGCACGGGGATCGACGTGAACGTCGGCTGAGAGAGTTGCTGCGGGCTGAAGAAGTCGTTGCCCTTGTCGTCCACGACGATGAACGCCGGGAAGTCCTCGACCTCGATCTTCCAGACGGCCTCCATGCCGAGCTCCTCGTACTCGACGACCTCGACCTTCTTGATGCAGTCCTGGGCGAGCCGCGCGGCGGGCCCGCCGATGGAGCCGAGGTAGAAGCCGCCGTGCGCGTCGCACGCGGCCGTGACCTGCTTGCTGCGGTTGCCCTTGGCGAGCATCACCTTGGAGCCGCCCGCCGCCTGGAACTGCTCGACGTAGGAGTCCATGCGCCCGGCGGTGGTCGGGCCGAAGGAACCGGACGCGTAGCCCTCCGGCGTCTTGGCCGGGCCCGCGTAGTACACCGGGTGGTCCTTCAGGTACTGCGGCATCTCCTCGCCCGCGTCGAGCCGCTCCTTGATCTTGGCGTGCGCGATGTCACGGGCCACCACCAGCGGGCCGGTCAGCGACAGCCGGGTCTTGACCGGGTACCTGGTCAGCTCGGCGAGGATCGCCTCCATCGGCTGGTTCAGGTCGACGCGGACGACGTCGCCCTCGTCCAGGTGCTCGTCCGTGGTCTCCGGCAGGAACCGGGCCGGGTCCGTCTCCAGCTGCTCCAGGAACACGCCCTCGGCGGTGATCTTCGCCAGGGCCTGGCGGTCCGCCGAGCAGGACACCGCGATGGCGACCGGGCAGGACGCGCCGTGCCGCGGCAGCCGGACCACCCGGACGTCGTGGCAGAAGTACTTGCCGCCGAACTGCGCGCCGATGCCGATCTTCTGGGTCAGCTCGAAGACCTTCTCCTCCAGCTCCTCGTCCCGGAAGCCGTGGCCGAGCGGCGAACCCTCGCCCGGCAGGTTGTCCAGGTAGTGCGCGGAGGCGTACTTGGCGGTCTTCAGCGCGAACTCGGCGCTGGTGCCGCCGACCACGATCGCCAGGTGGTACGGCGGGCAGGCGGCCGTACCCAGGGAGCGGATCTTCTCCTCCAGGAACTTCATCATGGAGGACTCGTTCAGGACGGCCTTCGTCTCCTGGTACAGGAACGACTTGTTGGCGCTGCCGCCGCCCTTCGCCATGAAGAGGAACTTGTACGCGCCGCCGTCGGTGGCGTACAGCTCGACCTGCGCGGGCAGGTTGGAGCCGGTGTTCTTCTCCTCCCACATGGTCAGCGGCGCCATCTGCGAGTAGCGCAGGTTCAGCCTGGTGTAGGCGTCGTAGATGCCGTGCGAGAGGGCCTTCTCGTCCTCGCCCGCGGTCAGGACGTTCTGGCCGCGCTTGCCCATGACGATCGCGGTGCCGGTGTCCTGGCACATGGGGAGCACGCCCGCCGCCGCGATGTTCGCGTTCTTCAGCAGGTCCAGCGCGACGAACTTGTCGTTGGCCGACGCCTCCGGGTCGTCGACGATGCGGCGCAGCTGGGTGAGGTGGGCCGGGCGCAGATAGTGCTGGATGTCGTGGATCGCCTCCTCGGCCAGCTTGCGCAGCGCCTCCGGCTCGACCTTGAGGAACGTCCGCCCGTCGGCCTCGAAGGTGGAGACACCCTCGGAGGTCACCAGCCGGTACGGGGTGGTGTCCTCTCCCTGGGGTAGCAGATCGGTGTACTCGAACTCAGGCATCCTCGCCCAATCCTCACTCGACAGGCAGCGTGTCCAGGCGGCCCGCCTCCGGGGCGCGCAAGCCGCGGAGCGGTCGCCTGCGGCCCACCGGCGACGGTGGGCGCCCACCAGCGTAGAACCTGGCGGTGACACGGGAGCTGTGAGGTCGGGCTCAGCGTCCCGTGCGGTTCGCCACGCCCGGTCGTCCCCACCCCCTAGTCGCGATCTATCGCGTTTCGGTACGCTGCTGCCGTGGACCTTCAGAAGCACGCCCAGCGGCAGGACGCGCCACCCCGTGTCATCGAACTGCGCGCCTCGGACGCCGACCGGGACCGGATCGCCGACATCCTGCGCGACGCCCTCGCCGAGGGCCGCCTGACCGCCGACGAACACGCCGAGCGCGTGGAGGGGGTGCTGACCGCCAAGACGGTCGGCGAACTGGAGGTCTTCATCCAGGACCTGCCGGCCGCCCACGGGCGCTCCGCCGCCTCCGCCTACGCGCCGGCGCCGCCCCGCCCGGCCCCCGGCGCGATACCGGCCGAGGCGGACGCCAACGTCGTCGCCGTGCTCAGTGCCGCCACGCGCAAGGGCCGCTGGCACGCCGGGCGACGGCTGCACGCGTACGCGATCTTCGGCAGCGTGGAGATCGACCTGAGCGAGGCGATCTTCGAGTACCAGCAGGTCGTCATCAAGGCGGTCGCGGTCTTCGGCGACGTCCAGATCCGCGTCCCGGAGAACGTGTCGCTGCGCGGCACCGGCGGCGGCGTCCTCGGCAACTTCGAGGTGGACATGCTGGATTCGGCCGAGTCCGACGCGCCCGTCGTCTACGTGGACGGGTGGGCCGTGCTGGGCAACGTCGAGGCCCGGCCGAAGCGCGGCAAGCTCGTCGCGGACATCCTCGACCGCGTTCACCACAAGGTCGACAAGGCTTTGCGCAAACACCTCGACCGTTGACGGCTGTGAACCGGACCGGATTCGGAACGGCCCGGTCCTGCGCGATCCGCTGCACGGGGTCGTGAACCGGCCGTCGCACTCCCGCAGATCGGAACGCAGTGCATAGGCGCGCGCACAGCGGGTAGGGCTTGCTGCATCGTCTCTCGCTCGCGAAGCCGTCGTCAGGAGTAGACCGTGCTGCAACCGCCGCATTCGTCACTGCAGGTAGCTGCCGTTCCGGCCCAGCGGGTGCCAGCGAGCGAGCGGGACCAGGACTCGCCTTGGCACACGGAAGCGGTGTGCCGGCGGGACGAGGCGGGGCTGTTCTTCGCCCCGTCCAAGGAGCCCACCGCCGCCCGGCTCTCCCGTGAGGAGGCGGCCAAGCGGGTCTGCGCACGCTGTCCGGTGATGGTCGAGTGCCGCGAGCACGCACTGCTCCAGCCCGAGCCGTACGGCGTCTGGGGCGGACTCACCGCCGCCGAGCGCCGCGTGGTACTGGCCCGGCGCAGGCGCCGCGAGATGGAGCTGAAGAAGGCGGCGCGGGCGGCGGGACGCATCGCGGCGGCGGGCTGACCGAGCCCGCGTCGAGCCTTCGCGTCGAGCCCGTGCGCCACGCCCTTGTGCCTTCGCGCCGAGCCCGCGCGCCACGCCCTTTTGTACCGAGCGTGCGCATCGAGTGCTCGAACCGAGTGCTCGAACCGAGTCCCCGCGGCGAGCTTTCGTCCGGGGGCCTCGGTACGGCCGTCGGCGCCCCCTCCGCACCGGGAGCGCCGACTGGTCCGAGTTCCCCTCCGGGTCTACTTGGCGCGGTCGAAGTCGATCGCGCTGTAGGCGCGCAGCTTGCTCAGCCGGTGCTCGGAGTCGATCCGGCGGACCGTGCCCGACCGCGACCGCATCACGATCGAGTCGGTCGTCGCGGTCTCGGAGCGGTAGCGCACCCCGCGCAGCAACTCGCCGTCGGTGATGCCGGTGGCGACGAAGAACACGTTCTCGCCGGTGACCAGGTCCTCCGTGGTGAGCACGCGGCCCAGGTCGTGCCCCGCGTCCAGCGCCCGCTGCCGTTCCTCGTCGTCCTTCGGCCACAGCTTGCCCTGGATGGTGCCGCCGAGGCACTTCACGGCGCACGCCGAGATGATGCCCTCGGGGGTGCCGCCGATGCCGAGCAGCAGGTCGATGCCGGTGCCTTCGCGCAGGGCCAGGATCGAACCGGCGACATCACCGTCGGAGATCAGCTTGATCCGCGCACCGGTCTCCCGGATCTCCTTGATGATGCCCTCGTGCCGCGGCCGGTCGAGGATGACGACCGTGACGCCCTCGGGCGTGGAGCGCTTGGCCTTGGCGACCCGGCGGATGTTCACCGAGACGGGCGCGTCGATGTCGACGAAGTCCGCCGCCTCCGGTCCCGTCACCAGCTTGTCCATGTAGAACACGGCGGACGGGTCGAACATGGAGCCGCGCTCGGCCGCCGCGAGGACCGCGATCGCGTTCGGCATGCCCTTGGCGGTCAGTGTGGTGCCGTCGATCGGGTCCACGGCGATGTCGCACTCGGGCCCGGTGCCGTCACCGACCCGCTCCCCGTTGTAGAGCATCGGGGCCTCGTCCTTCTCGCCCTCGCCGATGACGACCACGCCGTTCATCGAGACGGTGGAGACGAGGGTACGCATGGCACGGACCGCGGCGCCGTCGGCGCCGTTCTTGTCACCGCGCCCGACCCAGCGGCCTGCGGCCATCGCCGCGGCCTCGGTCACCCGGACGAGTTCCAGGGCCAGGTTCCGGTCGGGAGCCTCGGAGGGGACGTCGAGTTCGGACGGCAAGTGATGATGCTCGGTCATCGGTGCGCACCTTTCTGATACGACGACGGCCGGATGAGGGTGTTCGTCCCGACTCTAGCGCCAGGTGAACAAAATGAGCAGGGGCCCCCACGGATGAGCGCGGAGGGTGCCTGCGACAATAGGGGGCGTGGCAGGTTCGAACGGCAAGCAGAAGACGGTCCGGGACATGATCTTTTCCCTGGGCCTGATCGGGATCGCTGCGGGCGTCATCTACGTTTTCGTCCCGCACGACGACCACGCCCCCGACATCGAGCGGGTCGACTACCGCGTGGAACTGCTTACGGCACGCCGCGCCGCCCCCTACCCGGTGGCCGCGCCCGAGGGCCTGCCGAGCACCTGGAAGGCGACGTCGGTGCGCTACCAGGGAGAGAGCTTCGACCGCTGGCACCTGGGCTTCCAGGACCCCGGCGGCCAGTACGTGCAGGTCGAGCAGTCGACCCAGAAGCGCGCCGATTTCATCGACCAGGCCAGCCAGGGCGCGAAGGCCACCGAGTCGACGGAGAAGATCGGCGACCGCACCTGGACGCGCTACAGCGGTGGCCGTTACGCCGCCCTCGTCCTGGACGACACGCCGGGCTCCACCACGGTGGTCGCCGGGACGGCGTCGTTCGAGGGACTGGCGAAGATGGCGCAGGCGCTGAAGCTGTCGTGACCCGCGGCGGTCGGCGTGCGCGGGCTTTCCCCGCCCACGGACCCGGCCCCGCACGACATCATCGCCTGCCGCCTGCCGCCTGCCGCCTGCCGCCTGCCGCCTGCCGCCTGCCGCCTGCCGAAGAGGTAGGTGGTGTTCCCGCGCCGGGCTCCGCCCGCTAGCTAGTCGCCGCTCGCTGACCTCTCCGGACCCGCCGCCTCCGCTCCCCGGGCCCCCGCACGCTCCCCCTGCCCGTTCCCGCCGCCGCTCCCGTCCTCTTCCTCCTCGGCGAGGGCGGCGTCCAGCCGCGCCCGGGCGCCCTCCAGCCAGCGCCGGCACACCTTGGCCAGCTGCTCGCCGCGCTCCCAGAGCGCGAGGGACTCCTCCAGGCTCGTGCCGCCCGCCTCCAGCCGCCGTACGACCTCGATCAGCTCGTCCCGCGCCTGCTCGTACGAGAGCGCCGCCTCTTCCACCTTGCCGGTCATCCGTTCACCCTAAGCGTCGACTCGTACCGTGAACTCGCCCTCGGCGACCCGTGCCCGCAGCACCTCGGCCGCCGTCACCTCCTGCGGGTCCCGCACCACGTGCCCGTCGGCCCGTTGCAGTACCGCGTACCCGCGCTTGAGTGTCGCGGCGGGGGAGAGGGCCACCACGCGCGCGTGCGTGTGCGTCAGCTCGGAGTCCGCGCGGTCCAGGTGGTGGCCCAGGGTGCGGCGGCTGCGGTCGAGCAGCGCGCCGACCTCGTCCGCCCGCTGGTCGATCATCCGGTGCGGATCCTCGATCGAGGGCCGGGCCAGCGCATGCGCGAGACCTCGCTCCTCCCGCTCGACCAGCGCCCGCACGCACCGCCGCGCCCGCTCCCGCAGCCCCCGCACCCGCTCCAGCTCCTCGCCCACGTCCGGGACGACCTTCTTCGCAGCGTCGGTCGGGGTGGAGGCACGCAGGTCGGCGACGAAGTCCAGCAGCGGGTTGTCGGGCTCGTGGCCGATCGCGGACACCACCGGCGTACGGCAGGCGGCGACCGCGCGGACCAGTTGCTCGTCGGAGAACGGCAGCAGATCCTCCACGCTGCCGCCGCCCCGCGCGACGATGATCACGTCCACGGCGTCGAGCGCGTCCAGCTCCTTGACCGCCTGTACGACCTGGGGCACCGCGTGCACACCCTGCACGGGCACGTTGCGCACCTCGAAGCGGACGGCGGGCCAGCGGTGGCGGGCGTTCTCCAGCACGTCCCGCTCCGCCGCGGAGGCACGGCCGCAGACGAGGCCGACGAGCTGCGGCAGGAAGGGCAGCGGGCGCTTGCGCTCCGGCGCGAACAGCCCCTCCGCCGTCAGGGCCTTCTTCAGCTGCTCCAGCCGGGCCAGCAGCTCGCCGACCCCCACGGGCCGTATCTCGGCGGCCCGCAGCGACAGCTGCCCGCGCGGGGCGTACCACTCCGGTTTCGCGTGCACGACGACCCGGGCGCCCTCGCCGACGACATCGGCGACGGCGTCGAACACCTGCCGGTAGCAGGTCACGCTCACCGAGATGTCGTACGACGGGTCGCGCAGCGTCAGGAAGACCACACCCGCGCCCGGCCGCCGCGACAACTGCGTGATCTGCCCCTCGACCCACACCGCCCCGAGCCGGTCGATCCAGCCCCCGATGAGCCGCGACACCTCACCGACGGGCAGCGGGGTCTCAGCGGACGTGTTCACAGCCATGCCGCGAGCGTAACGGGCCCCTCCGACAATCCCGTGTCCTCGCCGCGGGGGCCGTGACCCGGGCGACCTCCGGCCCGCCGGACCGCGGCCTTACGATGGGTGCCATGACTGCCTTGCCTGGCCGCCGTGTCCTGCTCGCCGCCCCCCGGGGCTACTGCGCCGGCGTGGACCGCGCCGTGATCGCTGTCGAGAAGGCCCTTGAGCAGTACGGGGCCCCGATCTATGTCCGGCACGAGATCGTGCACAACAAATACGTCGTCCAGACCCTGGAGAAGAAGGGCGCCGTCTTCGTCGAGCGCACCGAGGAGGTGCCGCCGGGCAACATCGTGATGTTCTCGGCGCACGGCGTGGCCCCCGTCGTCCACGAGGAGGCCGAGCGCGGCCGGCTCGCCACCATCGACGCCACCTGCCCGCTGGTCACCAAGGTCCACAAGGAAGCCGTCCGCTTCGCGAGCGAGGACTACGACATCCTCCTGATCGGGCACGAGGGCCACGAGGAGGTCATCGGCACCTCCGGCGAGGCCCCGGACCACATCCAGCTGGTCGACGGCCCCGAGGACGTCGCCAAGGTGGCGGTCCGCGACCCGTCCAAGGTGGTCTGGCTGTCGCAGACCACGCTCTCCGTGGACGAGACCATGGAGACCGTGGACGCGCTGAAGGACAAGTTCCCGCAGCTCCTCTCGCCGCCCAGCGACGACATCTGCTACGCGACGCAGAACCGCCAGCTCGCCGTCAAGCAGATGGGCGAGGAGGCGGACCTGGTCGTCGTCGTCGGCTCCCGCAACTCCTCCAACTCCAAGCGGCTCGTCGAGGTCGCCAAGCTCGCGGGCGCGCGTGCGGCGTACCTGGTGGACTTCGCGAGCGAGATCGACGAGGCGTGGCTGGAGGGGGTGACCACGGTCGGTGTCACCTCCGGCGCCTCCGTTCCGGACGTCCTGGTCGAGCAGGTCCTGGAATGGCTCTCGGAGCGCGGCTTCGAGGACGTGGAGATCGTGCGGGCGGCCGAGGAGTCCATCACCTTCTCGCTGCCCAAGGAGCTGCGCCGTGACCTGCGCGAGGAGGCGGCCACCCTGGTCGCCCAGCGCGGCGGGTCGGGTACGGCGGACGCGTGATGGGCGGATCGCTCGGCGAGTGACTGTCAGTCGTCCGTCGTAACGTGGGGCCATGCAGATCTTCGGCGTGGACATCGGCGGATCCGGGATCAAGGGCGCGCCCGTTGACCTGAAGCGGGGCGACCTGGCTGAGGAGCGCTTCAAGGTGCTCACTCCGCACCCGGCGACGCCCGACGGGGTGGCCGACGGCGTGAAGGAGGTCGTCGAGCACTTCGGCTGGACGGGCCCGGTCGGGCTGACGTTCCCGGGCGTGGTCACCGGCGGCGGCACCATCCGTACGGCCGCCAACGTGGACAAGAGCTGGATCGACACGGACGCGCGCGCCCTGTTCAGCGATCGGCTGGGCGGCCACGAGGTCACGGTCGTCAACGACGCGGACGCGGCCGGCGTCGCCGAGATGAGCTTCGGCGCGGGCCGCGGCCGCGGCGGCACGGTCATCCTGCTCACCTTCGGTACGGGCATCGGCAGCGCCCTGTTCATGGACGGCGCTCTGGTGCCCAACACCGAGCTGGGCCACCTGGAGCTGGGCGGCCACGACGCGGAGAAGCGGGCCTCCAGCAAGGTCAAGGACGACCAGGAGCTGACCTGGGAGCACTGGGCGCGCCGGGTGCAGAAGTACCTCGCGCACGTCGAGATGCTGTTCTCCCCGGAGCTGTTCATCGTCGGCGGCGGAGTCAGCCGCAAGGCGGACAAGTTCCTGCCCCTTATCAAGGGTGTACAGGCGGAGATCGTCCCGGCGCAGTTGCAGAACAACGCGGGGATCGTGGGCGCGGCGATGCACGCCTCACAGCACTGAGGAGCGGTCCGGGTGACCGACGTGCGCCGGGGTGTGGCGCCGTCGGTCCGGCGGGCCGGGCCCGGGGGCTGTGGGCGTTCAGGCCCGCCGTCGGCGTCTGACCAGCCGGATCCGCCGTACGATCACGATCGCACTCGCGATGAACGTCCCCCCGTACAGCCACCCGGCCTGCGTGGCGAGCGCCGTGACCAGGCCCATCAGCCGGCCCAGCACCCCGCCGCCGCTGTCGGCGACGGGCAGCAGCCCCACCGGGAAGGCGATCGGCACCACGACGGGAGCCGTCAGCAGGTCGGCCCCGCGCACCCACAGCGCGGTCAGCACGCACACGGGCAGGAACAGCACGCCGTATCCGGTCAGGGACGCCCCGAACAGCAACTCATCGAGGCAGCCGAGCAGGAACATCAGCACCGCGCAGAACAGGCCCGCGCCGAGTCCGGTCAGCCGGGGGCCGGGCAGCCGGCGTGGCGGCCCCGCCGGAGGCGCCGGCCGCTGGACGGGCGGCCGTGCTCCCGCCGGACCTCGCCTGGCCTGCGGCGGCAGCCGCGTCGATGGCGTGCCGCGTCGCGGTCCGTGCTGCGAGGGTCGCGTCCTGTGTTGCTCCACTGGACCAACTTAGGTCGGTTAATGTGCCGAATGGCCCTACAGACACGCCGGGGAACGGAGCTTGCCCCTGTGTTCGACGCTTGCGCCGGGGCCGGGTCCGCCACGCCGTAAACTGGGGGATCGGCCGGTCTCCTGGCCCCCTGGCCCACTCACGTACGGGAAGTCGCAACGTGTCGCTCACGATCGGAATCGTCGGCCTGCCCAATGTCGGCAAGTCGACCCTGTTCAACGCCCTGACCAAGAACGACGTGCTGGCGGCCAACTACCCGTTCGCCACGATCGAGCCCAACGTCGGCGTGGTCGGTGTTCCGGACGCGCGCCTGACGAAGCTGGCCGAGATCTTCGACTCGCAGCGCGTCCTCCCGGCCACCGTCGACTTCGTCGACATCGCGGGCATCGTGCGGGGAGCCTCCGAGGGCGAGGGCCTGGGCAACAAGTTCCTCGCGAACATCCGTGAGTCCGACGCGATCTGCCAGGTCATCCGCGCCTTCCAGGACGAGAACGTCGTCCATGTCGACGGCAAGGTCTCGCCCAAGGACGACATCGAGACGATCAACACCGAGCTGATCCTCGCCGACCTCCAGACCATCGAGAAGGTCCTGCCGCGCCTCCAGAAGGAGTCGCGGATCAAGAAGGACGTCGCGCCCAAGGTCAAGGCGGTCGAGGAGGCCAAGGAGATCCTGGAGAAGGGCGACACCCTCTTCACGCACGGCATCGTCCAGGGCAGCGAGCGCGCCGAACTGCTGCACGACCTGCACCTGCTCACCACCAAGCCGTTCCTCTACGTCTTCAACGTGGACGAGGACGAACTGACCGACGACGACTTCAAGAACGAGCAGCGCGCCCTGGTCGCGCCCGCCGAGGCGATCTTCCTCAACGCCAAGCTGGAGGCGGACCTCGCCGAACTGGACGAGGCGGACGCGCTGGAACTCCTGGAGTCCGTCGGCGCCGAGGAACCGGGCCTGGCCACCCTCGCCCGGGTCGGCTTCGACACCCTCGGCCTCCAGACGTACCTCACGGCCGGCCCCAAGGAGTCCCGCGCCTGGACCATCAAGAAGGGCGCCACGGCGCCCGAGGCGGCCGGCGTGATCCACACCGACTTCCAGAAGGGCTTCATCAAGGCCGAGGTCATCTCCTTCACCGACCTGGTGGCCACGGGCTCGGTCGCCGAGGCCCGCGCCAAGGGCAGGGCCCGGATGGAGGGCAAGGACTACGTGATGCAGGACGGGGATGTCGTGGAGTTCCGGTTCAACGTATAGGGCATGCAGTAGGGGATCCGGCGAGGAGTCTCGTCGCTGTGAGTAGTGGCTGGCAGATGAGGCAATTCGGGTGGCTCGTGTGCGGGACCGGTCGTGCGAACGGCGCTGGGAAGATCCCGCGGGTCGGACCGGGTCGGCTCCAGCGACCTCTTACGGTTCGCTGTTCACTCTTCGCCGGCAACGACTACTCCCCTGTCCCCAGGGCACGTTCATCAAAGTGCCTTCAGGGCGCTCTCGGTGGCTGCGACGACCGTGCTCAGTTGGTGGGTCAGCTGGTGGTGCACAGGGACCCAGCGCACCTGGAGGGCCTTCTCGAAGTCCGTGCACCAGGTGGTGAAGAGTTCGTCCAGTTCGTCGTGGAGCCCCGGGGCAGCGGGGTCGTCCGCCGCTTTCAGCAGCCGTAGCAGCAGACCCGCCGCGCGCAGCGGTTGCCGGCGGGCCACCACGTCCAGGGCGGACACCTGCGCCGTCGTCAGTCGCCGCGGGTCGTCGTCGGGGGTCGCGGACGCCTGCCGGGCGAGTGGTTCCCAGGAGTCGGCGACCACGTCGTAGAGGCCGTCGGCCATCCACTCCACCACCCGCCTGAGCGGGTCGTCCTGGGCCGGTGGCAGGAAGTCACGGGCCCTGTCGAGGACGGCGGTCACCCGGCGTCCGCCGTCCCGTACCAGCCCGGCCAGGTCGCGCAGCGCGTGAGCGGCCGCCGGGTGCGGGGACAAGTCTGCCGCCAGGTCGGTCGCCCACATGGGGACTTCGACGATCGCCGTGACGCCGCCGTACCGCGCCGGGGCGCACCAGGTGGACCGCCCTATGTTCTCCGACCCGGCGGCCAGCCGGTCGGTGCTGTCCGGCGGAGGCAGGACGTAGACCGCGGGGCTGGGGTTCTCCCAGTACAGGGCGTCGTACGTGCCGTGCTGGAGGGGTATGCCGAGCAGGTCGGCGGACCTGTGGAAGGGCGCGGCCAGCCCCGGGAGGGCGCGGGTCAACTGGACCCAGCTGCCGCCCACATCGGTGCTGTGCAGGGAGCACTGGAGAACGGGCCGCAGTTCGTCGATCACCCGGAACAGCGTGCGGCTCTCCGGGGGCGGCGCTGAGACGATCGGCGCCCACTCCGGCTGTTCCGCCGCGATCGGGCGGTAGGCGGTGCGGTAGTAGTGCTTCAGGGTGTGGTCGGCCGCGGCGGCCGTCGCCCCCGCGGTTCCGACGCCGCTCAGTGCGGCGCCGTCCGGGTCGAGGCACAGGATGATGTCCCAGGTGACGACGGCGGGGTCGGTCGCCGCGGACAGCCGGTCACCGCGTGCCACCCGCTCGGCCAGCGCGAGCGCGGTCCCGCCGCCGACCGGCTCGTCGGGGTGGGGTCCGGCGACCACCAGGACGTGGCGCGGCCCGTGCCCCACGGACAGCATCAGGATCGGGCGTCCCGCACGGGACGTCCCGATCCGGCGCAGCCTCCCGGTTCCGGGGAACCGGGAGACCAACTGCTGTGCCGCCTCGGTGACGTCCGCGACCGTGGGGTAGCGGTCCATCGTTCGAATCGGTCAGGAGCCACCGTTGCCACCGCTGTCGCCGGTGGTCTCTTTCTTGTCCAGCGGACGGATCTCGATCTTGTTCGCCATGCCCTGTCCTTTCGGTGGCGGCTGTGGCGTGCGCAGGTTTGATGTGCTCTTGCCAGACTTGGTGCGGGGCGTGACTGTTGTCAACGACCGTTGCTGCCGGAGGCACCGGTGCTGACGAGATCGGTGCGAAGATGACGGTGCGAGCGATGCAACGGCCCCGGATCAAGCCGGAACACCGGGCCTACCGGACGGTGGACGGTCACATACGGATCGGCAGCGTCGTCTACAGCGTCGTCCTCGTGGTCGGTACGGCGGTCTGCCTGACGTTCATGGCCGTCGGCACCCTGCCCGTCGACGTCACCCTGCTGGTCCGTGCGGCGCGGGGACTGGGGCCGGAGCACGCTCTCGCGAAGAACGCCGACTCGGCCGCGGTGCTGGTCACCCTGGGTGGGGTCAACGTCCTGTGGGTGGTCACCCGGTGGCGTGGCCGCCGGTCCCGCAGGTCCGCGGGATCCAGTTGACAGCGGCACCACAGGGACGCTCATCGGCGACTACCGGCGACTACCGGCGACTACCGGCGACTACCGGCGACTACCGGCGGCTACCGGCGGCTACCGGCGGCTACCGGCGGCTACCGGCGGCTACCGGCGGCTACCGGCGGCTACCGGCGGCTACCGGCGGCTACCGGTGGCCACCGGTGGCCACCGGCGGCTACCGGCGGATCATCGGCGGCTACCGGCGGATCATCGGCGGCTACCGGTGGCCACTGGCGGCTACCGACGGACCATCGGCGGCTACCAACGGCCACTGGCGACGACCGGCCTCTCTGGCGCTCACCCGCGTCACCCGCGCCCACTGGTGGTCACGTCACCGAAGGCTTCCGCGGCGAAACGATCCGACCTGCCCCGCCGGTCGACGCGTCCGCCCGTTGCGGGTCGGTACACGGCACCCGTTCGAGCGGTGAGCGGGCGTCCGGCGCCCGCCGGTGCACGACTTCCTTCCGGTGTGGGCCCCGGCGGTCACGAAGTCACGTGTGTGACACCGGAGTTGCCGTTCGTCTGCCGGGGTCAAACGTGCGGAGCCGTCCCTCGCCGGGGGACACCACGTCACCCACAGCGGTGCACCGCATCCGGGCGGCGCATACGTCACGACCGTCGGGAAATCCCTGACCCGGGCGGCGCTCCCGGCCGGTTGCGCGGGCCCGGTGCCGTCCAGGTGCCGTCCCCTTCCTCCCAGAGTTCCGGGGTCCCGGCCCACCCGGGCGCCCCGGGTCGGAGCGGGCTCCGTCCCCGCCCGGCCCCAGCTCCACGACGTGTCCACGCGGGGGTCGGCCCTGCCGCGAAGAGAGTCTCCATGCGAAAAATGATCACCGTTCTGGCCCTGCTGCTGACCTCGGTCCTGGCCTTCGGGAACCCGGCGACCGCCGGTCCGCGCGGCGGCGGAGCGGCGACCCGTCTGCTGCAACTGACCAATGAGGCCCGGGTGAACGCGGGCTGCCGTCCGCTCCGGCTCAGCCCGGCGGTCGGCCGTGCGGCCCGCCGCCACGCCCGCGACCTGGTCGGGCACGCCCGCTATTCGCACGTCGGCTCCGACGGCTCAGGTCCGGGCGACCGCATCCACGCAGCCGGCTACCGCTGGCACCTGGCGGGCGAGAACATCTTCCTCGGCCCGCACGACGCCGACGAGGCCGTCCGGGGCTGGCTGCGCAGCCCAGGGCATCGGGCCAACATCCTCAACTGCGCCTACCGGCACACCGGTATCGCCGTGCGCGGACCGTCCTACCGCCGCATGTGGGTGCAGGATTTCGCCGCGCACTGACCGACCGCGGCGGAGCGCGCTCATGACGGCTCGTAAGAGCGCGCTCGCGCGTCCGCGCTGATGACGGCTCGCGAGCAGAAGGCGCTCATGACGGCCGCCGAGAGTGCGCTCATGACGGCTCGTGAGGCAGCGGCGGGGGTTCGGGCAGGTCCTCGACCAGCAGGGTCTGGAGTTCCACCAGGCCGGGTGAGTCCATCGCGGCCAGCCGCCGGGCCTGCCGGGTCGCCATCCCCTCGAGGGTCTGCCGGGCCAGCCGCGCGTTGCCGAAGGACCGGCCGCGGGGCTGCGCCTCGAAGAACGTCAGCAGTGCCTGCGGCACCTCGGGAGCGCACTCGAAGCCGGACGCGACGGCGTGCTGCCGGACGATGGTGACCAGCTCCGCCGAGCGGTAGTCGGGGAACTCGACGTGCCGTGAGAAACGGGAGGCGACGCCGGGGTTGGAGGTCAGGAACCGGTTCATCTCGGCGGTGTACCCGGCCACGATCACCACGACGTCCTCGCGGTGGTCCTCCATCAGCTTCAGCAGCGTGTCCACCGCCTCCCGGCCGAAGTCCGAGGGCGACCCGGGCGGGGGGAGGGTGTACGCCTCGTCGACGAACAGCACCCCGCCGAGCGCCTTCTCGAACACCTCCTGGGTGAGCTGGGCGGTGTGTCCCACGAAGCGTGCGACGAGGTCGGCGCGGGACACCTCGACCAGCTGTCCGCGTGGCAGCACGCCGAGCGAGCGCAGCAGTTTTCCGTACAGCCGGGCCACCGTCGTCTTGCCGGTGCCCGGCGGGCCCGCGAAGACCAGATGCCGGTTGATGCGGGAGGCGGGCAGCCCGGCCGCCTGCCGCCGCTGGGACGCCGACAACAGGTTGATCATGTCGGTGACCTCGTGCTTGACGGTGTCGAGACCGACCACCGCGTTGAGTTCGTCGAGTGGCGAGACCGTCCGGTGACCGGACGAGGCGGCCTTGACGGCGGCGGCCGCGGCCTCGCCGACGTTCTCCGGCAGCAGCACCGTCAGATCCTGCTCCCTGGCCTCCGGGAGCGCTGCCAGCCGGAACGCCTGCCGGCGGCCCGTGCTGGCGGCGGGCCGGGCGACGGAAGAGAACCACACTCAAGGGACAGCCTTCTCGGCGGCGGTACGGTCAGGCGGGCGCACGGGTCAGGCGGACAACAGGCCGGACGGGCGGAGCGGGCGGGACGGTCCATGGGCGTCGGGCGGGCGGACGGTCCCTGGGCGGTAGGGCCGGGCGGACGGTCCACGAGTGGAACCGGCGGCCGGACGGGGCGGCCGGTCGGGCGGCCGGGCGGTCGGAGGTACGGGACGGTCGGACAGTCGGTCGGACAGGCGATCGGCCGGACGGACGGCGTCGGAAACGGCGACGGAACGGGGGCGCCTCCGGCAGCAGAACTGTAAAGCCCTCCGGTGCGGCAACTCGCGGCCGGGGCCGGTCTTTTCGGCGGAAGGCGCCGGGGAACGGGCCACCCGGACGGGACCGGAAATGGTTTTGCAGGGTACAGCCGTCCGATTCCGGACGCCGGTCTCGCGCGTCCCTCCCGGCGCTCCCACTGCCACCAGGTTTTCTTCAATCCTCACTGCCTGAAGGCCCCCACCGCCCGGCACTCGGAGAGACGAGCGAGCCTTGACCGACAGTACGGTGGCACACCTGTGCCGGATCACGGTACGAGCGCCCCAGAAATCCATGGACCTGGCCGTACCCGGTGACATACCGGTGGCCGACCTGCTGCCCGCGCTGCTCGACTACGCGGGCGAGGAGACCCAGGAGGCCGGTCTCGAACACGGCGGCTGGATCCTCCAACGGCTAGGCGGCGCACCCCTGGACGGGGAGGCGACGCTCGACGAGGCCGGGGTCCGCGACGGCGAGACCCTCCACCTCAGGCCGCGCGCCGAGGCGCTGCCCGAGCCGCACTTCGACCACCTGGTCGACGGCATCGCCACCACCATGGACCGGCGTCCGTTCGCCCGGACCCCGACGGTCAGCCGACGCGTACTGATCGGCCTCGCGACGTCCGCGCTGGTCACCGGGATGGTGCTGCTCGCCCTGCCGGGCCTGGACCTCTGGCTGCGCATCGGCATCCTCTTCGGCGGCGGGCTGCTGATGCTCGCCGGGGCCGCCTCGGCCGCCTCGGCCGCCCGGGCCGTCGGCGACGCCGGGGCCGGCGCCGCGCTGGGCGTCCCGGCCACCGTGTACTGGACGCACGCGGGCCGGCTGCTGCCCGGCGGAGCCTTCGACGGCGACCAGGCCCATCAGGTCCTCGGCGCCCGGCTGCTGGCCGCGTCCGCCGCGGCGGCGGGCGGCGCGGTACTCGCGCTCGCCGTGGTGGCGGCCTTCACCCCGCTGTTCCTGGCCATGGCCGCGATCGCGGTGGGCGGCGCGCTCGGCGGGCTGCTGCTGGTGCTGATCGACCTGGGCCCGCAGCAGGCGGCCGCCGTGAGCACCCTGGTCATTGTGTTGTTCGGGGCGTTCACGCCCGCGCCGTCCTTCCGGCTCTCAGGGATGCGCACCCCGCCGCTGCCGACCAACGCCCAGCAACTCCAGCAGGGCATCGACCCGCATGCCGGCGCCGACGCGGCCGCCCGTACCACGATCGCCGACGTGTGGATGACCGCGCTGTTCGGGTCCGTCGGACTGCTCTGCACGGCCTGCCTCGCCGCCCTGGTCGAGCCGTTCGGCCGGCCCGGCGGCGGCATGGCCGCCGGACTCTCCCTGCTCCTGCTGCTGCACGGCCGCGGCATGGGCAGCTTCTGGCAGCGGCTCGCGCTGATCGGCCCCGGCGTGCTCGGCGTGGCCGGCCTGGTGGTGGCCGGTGCCCTCGCTGTCCCGCCCGGCACGCGGCCGGCGCTGATCGTCGGGCTGTTCGCGACGACGGCGGCGTGCGCCATCGCCTCCAGGACGGTGCCGGGGCGGCGGCTGGTGCCGTACTGGGGCCGGGCCGCCGAACTGCTGCACTCCGCCGCCGCGGTCAGCCTGCTCCCGCTGGCGCTGTGGATCCTCGGCGTGTACGGCTACCTGCGGGCGCTGGAGGTGTGACGCCGCCCCGCCGCCGGGCGCCGTGCCGGACGGGGGATCCGTCGCCGGGCGTCCGCGACGGCGTCGTGGCCGGCCGCGCCGTTCCCCGCGCCCCTGTGCGGCGCCGTCCGACCACGGCCGCGCATGCTCCGTCCGCCGGGTGAGGCCGATGCCGCCCGTGCCCCTGGAACTCCGACTCCGACCCCGGCCCGCCCAACCCCTGTAGGGAGCAAGACGTGCAGAACAGACGCGAGCAGATCCAGGCGCACATGTTCGTCATGGGGCGGCTGACCTCGGGGCTGCTGCGCACCGATCTGGACGCGCCGGAGAGCCCCGTCGGCCGCACCAACCGCGGCCTGGCCATCGGCATCATCGTCGCGCTGCTGGTGTAGGCCGGAGCCTTCGTCTTCGGCCTGATATCCCCGTCCACCACCGACTCCTGGCGGGTGGCGGCCATCCTCCGCCGCGGGTGCACGCACGGTGCCGACCGACGAGGGCTGCGGCGCCTCGGCGACGGGGAGGCAGGCACCGGGCGCGTCGCATGCGCCGGAGCGGCCCGTGGGGGCCGAGTCGTCCGAGCGGCCGGAGTGACCCCGACTTCCCTTTCCGCAGGCCCCTTTTCCCCGTTAAACGTGTTCGCAGTGATACCAGAACATGACGGGAAGATGAACGAATGCGGCGTGCGCATTAATGCTTGTATGTCAAGTTGCCAGAACTGTTGCACAGTCAAATTGGTGTTCTTTACGCTTGGATGAGTAACCAATGTGGTCGGGAATTGCGTCATGCGCTCCTCCGGATCTCCGCGTCGGTACCTGAACCAGCAAGCGCCACACCGCCCGTCCGGCGCGCGCCGGTTCGGCCGGCCGGGGAGTCGCCAGTGACGCCGTCGCGGAGCAGAGAAGAGGGAACGTGAGCGAGACCGGCGCGCAGCAGTCACCGGAGACGTCCACCCGTAACGGGATCCGGTCGCTGGAGCTGGCGTACGGCGGCATCCAGCGCATCCTCCAAAACGTCGAGGGCACCAAGAACAACCTGTCGAGCTCCTACCAGGGTTCGGACGGCGGCGCCTACGGCAGGCTGCTCGGCCAGTGGGACGACCAGGTGGTCAGGATCCTCAACCTCCAGGACATGACCGACAGGCTGAACACGAGCCTGGTGGAGCACGGCAAGGCCCAGGGCTCAACGAGCTCAAGCAGACCTGGTACGGCGATGACGCGGCGGTCTACGAGCAGAAGCAGGCGGAGTAGGACAACGCTGTCATCACCATGCAGCAGCTGCTGAACTCGCACGCGAACCTGCTGACCGACGTCTCCGACACCTACCGGTACACGGAGCAGAACCTGAGCCAGTTCTGGTCCGAGGTGTCCATCGGCAGCTGACCGTGTGCCGTGCTGGCGCCGCCTCCGGCAGCAGCAGGGCACCGTCGGCCGGGGCGGTACCACGACGGCACACGCGGCACACAGGGCATACAGGGCACACAGGGCACACGCGGCACACAGGGTGAGCCGCCGCCGAGGCACCGGGGACACATCCGTGAGGAGGGAACATCGATGGCGGACTTCAGTCGCCTGGACAAGCAGTCCATCCAGAGGTTCATCGACGGGGATCTGACGACGTTCATCGCGGACACCTTCGACGAGATCCACGACGGCCTGGTCACGACGGTCGAGAAGCTGCTCACGCCCCAGGGCGACAACCTGGGCGGCATCGACGGCGGCAAGTTCTCCGAGGTCCTGTCCGACTCCGGCTTCACGGGCGGGACGGGCGGCGGCGACAGCGGCGGTTCCGGCGGCGACAACGGGGACAAGGGCGGCAAGGACAAGTAACACACCCGTCTCCCGCCGCTTCTCTCCCCCCACCCCACACCCACCGGTCCTCACCCGGGAGTCCCCCCATGGCCGACGAAGCCGATCACTGGGCCAGAGCCGTCGAATCGTTCACCGGCTACACGATGCCCTCCCGCAACGGCATGTTCGACGACGTGACGGCGCTCCAGCCGAACGGGAACGGCGGCGGAAGCCCGATGATGCCGCCGAAGGGCGGCATGCGCGGCGGCGGCGAGTCCCCCTCGGAGCGCGAGCGGTCCAGTCCGGGACCCCGGGTCGGCAGGACCTCCATGCGGCGCGGCCCGGCCTCCGCGCAGGCCGACCGCCGGGCCGCGGCGACGCCCGACGAGGACGTGGTCACCACGCGGTCCAGAACCAGGGGCCGGGCCAGATCCACCAGCCGCCCGTGACCGGCCGGAACCCGGGCGGAGTCACCACGGACACCGTCAACGGCCGCCAGCCCACGGTCGGTGGCGAAACGCCCCGCATAAACGTTCCGACAACCTCCTCCGGATCGCCCCAGGGTCCACAGACCGACCAGGGGCCGGGCCAGGACGAGAGCCGGGGCCAGGGGCCGGGCCAGCACCAGCACCAGCACCAGAGTCGGGACCTGAGGCAGTCTCCGACCCCGGACTCGAACATGTCCCCGGCAATCAAGGGCAAGTCCCGCGCACCGGAGGCCGACGAGGCCGACGGGCATGTCCGCATCGCGGGTGGCGAGCCCGTCGGCACCACCGCCGACGACCGGATCGCCGTCCTGCGCGACGAACACGCCGTCGCGGTACGTGCGTTCGCGGACTCCGTCCACACGGTCACGGAACTGCGGCACCGTACGGAGACCGCGGGAAGCAGCCGCGACGCCGACGAACTCACGCGGTCCATCGCCGATGCCGAGCGCGCCCGAGCGGAGCTGGCGGGGATCGAGGACCGACTGCGGGACCTCGGCGTCGACCCGAACGCCCCCGTCCCGGACGGTCGGTCGCCCGTCGTCCCGACGGTCTCCCGTGACGAGGGCCAGCGTCGGTGGATCGCCCAGCGGGTGTCGGCCGAGGATCTCACCGCCGGCCTGCCCTCTCTCGACACCAGCGGTGCATTCAGTCTTGAGGATCTGGATGCCGCTCGGATACCGGTCAGCGACGACCTGCGGGCCCAGGCGACGATGCTCGGCGACGAACGCGCTCAGCTTCCCCTGCGGAGCAGCGGGCTCTCCCCCGACGAGCAGGCCCGGCTGCTCATGCTGCGTCCCGGACCATGGCAGCCGGCGCTCGATGTCATCGCGGCCAACGCGACACGGCGGCTGTGGCAGGAGTCGTACACGGACTTCGCGAACTCCGTGCCGGACCGTACGAACGGGAACCCGGCCCAGGATCCCTCCCGCGCGTGGGACACCGCCGCGGCACTGGTCCTGCCGCTGGAACTGCACCCGGTGCTCGCCGACTCCCGGCATGCCACGGACCCCTACCGGGACGCCGTACGGCAGGTCGCCGACGTGCTCGTGACGGGCGGCGGGCGGCCCGCGGCGGTGCACCTGGCCGACCGCCTCCGGCACGATCTCGGTCTGCGTCCCCGCCTCCGTGGTGGCGCGCGCGGCACCGGCACGATCATGCCCACCTCGTCGTCGTCCGCTCCGGAGACGGAGGTGGTGGAGCTGGTCGACCTTCCCGCGCCGATCCCCACCACCTCCACCTCCGCCTCCACGGACACCACCCCGGTTCCTGCACCGGCTCCTGCGCTGCCGGCATCCACGCCGCCGGCACCCCGGACCCCTCAGACGCCGGAGCCGGAGAGCTACGTCCAGGATTTCCATGATCTGGTGGAACGACAGGCCGATCTCGACCACAGATTCGGCGATGCCCTGGAACCGAAGAGGGTCAAGGACGAGGAACTGTTCCCCGTCAGCAAGAGGGTGCGTCCCAATCCGCTGTACAGCCGTTTCGAGGACATCGATCCGGCGTTGCTGATCTCGGACAAGCGCGCTGCGTGGCTGTACACGGTCACCGAGCAGGGCGACATCATTCTGGGCAGCGAGAAGGTGAGCGTGGTGCTCACCCGGGAAGAGTTCGATGTGCTGCTGACCGGTGTGCAGCGCACCGAACCGGATCTGACCGCTGACGGACTGCGGGCCCGTATCGACGGTCTCGGCCATACCAGCCTTGCCTTCCGGTTCGACCAGAACAAGGAGACCGTGCCCGGCCGGGCACGGATCTCCGGTGAGTTCCTCTGGGACGCGAATCTCAACTCGTGGTCGGTCAACGACAAGTCCGGCCGGTACATGAGCGCTGAGATTCGCAAGATCCTTGATCCCGCGGACCCGGTCCGCTGGCTGGACAATGTTGCCGCACTGTTCGCCGAGCGGCTGGGCGTCCCGGTGGTGCCGGTCCAGGTGAAGACGACCGGCAAGGTGAAGACGGCCGGCAAGGTGAAGACGGCCGGCAAGGTGCCGCCTCCGGTCGCGCCGCCGGTCACACAGTCCTCCGGGCCGCAGGTACCGGCCGTGGAGCAGAACGGGCCGCCGGTGCAGCAGCCCGTGCCGATGGTTCAGCAGCCTGTGCCGCCGGTGCAGGAACCGGTACCGCCCGCGGCGGATTCCACGGTGCCGCTGCCGCCCGTGCAGCAGGGCGTGCCGCCGGTCCAGCAGCCCGGCGGGTTGTCGGACGAGGCGCTGGCGGGGTTCTCGGACTTCAACGATCTCGTGCAGGAGCAGTTGGAGTACGCCGAGCTGAGCGACCCGGTACGGCATTACGGCACCCGGTGGGACGGTGAGACGGAACAGGCGTTCGCCGGCGAGGTGCCGCAGAAGACGGTGGAGTGGCTGCGGCAGCAGGTGTTCCGGGTGGTGGAGGGGGACAACGAGCCGGATGCGCAGTTCCACGCCGATGTGGAGAAGGTGCTCACCCAGCGTCTGCTGACGGACAAGCGTACGCAGTTGGCCAGCCGGTCCGGTCTGCAGTTGAAGGTGGCGTACAAGGGGTCGTGGTATCCGGTCTCGCTGCGGCGGTCCCTGGCCGTGGAGGGCAAGGCGGATCCGGGGATGGATCTGATGCCGGACGGCGGTCCGCCGGTGACGGTGCAGCGCTGGGGTTTCGGGATCGCGGAGACGGACGACACCGCGGCGGAGAGCGGGCTGCGGCCGGGCTCGGTGGCCTATACCCACACCTTCAACAGCAACAAGGGCAAGCTCCGTCAGGTCGCCGCCGGTCCGAAGGCGAACATCGTCTACAACGAGGTGAGCACCCAGACGACGATGGGGCACGTCGTCCAGCCCATGGTCATCGTGCGCAGCCGGGAGCGGACGTTCCCGTACGCGTACCGGATGAACTGGGAGCTGCGGCGGGGTGATGCCACGGCGGAGCTGCTGGCGGGCCGGATACCCGAGGACGGCTGGGAGCCGGCGGAGGGGTCCGCGCCGGACAGGCTGGTGGTGTGGTTCCCCAAGCACCTGGCGGAGGCGACCGCGCTGCCGCAGCAGGACCCGGCGGACCCGGCGACCGTGCCCGCGCCGATGGGTCGGCTGCGGACCGAGTTCCCGCTGAACGGGCCGATCGGCATCCCCGACCACGATCAGCTGTTCGCGGACGTGATGGCCTCGTTCAAGGACAGCCTGGGGGATCTGTCGGACAAGTCGAAGGAGGCGCTGCTGGAGTACTTCACCGAGGGCAACAACCGGGCGCAGCTGCCGATGACGTGGACCGGATCCACGCCCGCGCCGCTGCTGAAGAACTCCTCGGGCTCGGTGATCGGGTACCTGAAGCTGGGCATGGACTTCGACGACGACGCCGAGGTGACGGGGCCGACGACCCAGAACGCGGTGGTGGAGTCGTATGTCCTGCGGTCGGTGAAGGTGCAGGGCAGTTCGTCGGTGACCAACTCGCTGGGGATCAACGTGCCGATCCCGGGGCTGTCGTTCGTCCTCGGCGGTGATATGGACCCCCGGACGGGGGTGGCGGGCCTGGGTGGTTCCGTGACCGCCGAGGCGGGCGTGCAGCACCGGTTCGTGCACACCCTGACGGGCGGCGGCAGTGCGCGCATCGTGCACTCGCTGCGCGCGGCCAAGCCGTTCTTCCAGGTGGGCGCGCGGGCGAAGCTGAGGGTCAGCCTGGTCCGTCCGGCGGGGGAGGCACTGGGTCCGGCGCCGGGTACGCCGCTGGCCGATCCGGCGCGGCGGTATGCGGTGACGATGAAGGTGCCGTCGCTGGCGACGCTGGGGCACGAGCCCAGTGAGGCCGAGCGCCGGTATCTGCCCTCGCATCTGTCGGAGATGCGGTCGCTGGCGGTGTCGACGACGCCGTTGGAGGTCACCGGTGCCGAGCCGCTGCTCGCCGAGGCCGAGGAGTGGCTGCGGGACAAGGGTTATCTGCCCCCGCGCTCGGGGGTGGCGGAGTGGCTGGATCCGCTGGTGGCGGATGAGATACGGGCGGCGCGGCTGCTGAACCAGCAGAAACTGGACCGGATCCGGGAGCAGTTGGGGTCGCGTGCCGAGCTGGAGGAGGCGATCGAGGGCGGCGCGGACACCACGTTCGAGCTGCCCACGGCGAAGGGCCCGCGGCGGGCCACGCTCAACCATGTCGTCGAGCGCCGGTATCCCGGGCCGAACCCCCATGACGGTGTGGTGCACGAGCGGGTGCTGCCGGATGTGCAGACGCTGAACTACTCGGGTGCGTCGGTCGCGGGGGAGGAGCAGTTCAGCTCGACCCCGGCGGCCATGAGCGCCGCCGTCGACGGGGCGGCCAGCAACCCGCTCGACAGCCCGAGCGTGAACCAGCCGCTCAACCAGGCGGGTGGCGGGTACGCGTACCGCTGGTGGAAGACGAAGACCCACGGGGCGGCTTCGGGTACCGGGCACGAGAGTTATGCGCTGAGCCCCACCGAGGACGGTGCGCAGGTCTTCCGCGTTCCGGTCACGCACCGGGTGGGGATCACCGTCGGCCCGGGCGAGGAGGGGCTGGCGGCGTCGGAGGCGGACGGTGCGGTGCGGATGGCGGTGCCGACGTACCGCACGCTGAAGGAGCCGCCGGCTGCCGGCACGTCCCCGCAGCGGGTGATCGTGCGGGATCTGACGGAGGAGGACACGGCCGGGCTGGCGGGTCCGGAGGACGGGCACACGTATCAGAACGGTGTGCTGCGTCCGCCGGAGACGTGGTGGGCGGACCGCGTCGAGGGCAGCAAGGTGCTGAAGGCCGTCGTCCATGACAGCTTGGCCGGGCTGGACGAGGAAGTGGCCGAGCTGGAGCGCAGGGCTCGGGCGGCGCCGATGCCGCAGGTGCCCGGTGCCTGGGTGGAGGGGGACGACGAGCCGGACACCGCGCAGGATGCGCCGGACACCGTACGCGAGGCTGCGGACACCGCGCCGGACGTGCAGGACCCCGAGCGGGACGCGCAGGGCACCGACCCCGAACGCCCCGGCGCACCACTCGATCCGAACGCCTCCTCGTGGAAGGGGATGCTGGCCGATCTCGGCTCGCAGGCCGCCTGGGCCGGGGGGCGGTGGGTGGCCGAGTGGTCCGGGGCGGCGCCGACGTGGCGGTTCGTCAAGCATCTCGCGGTGGGCGAGCCGGTCACGGACGGGGCGGCGCCGTCGGAGCAGGTGCATCGGTTGGCGCTGTCCCCGCAGCACATGACGGCGCACTCGCTGCGGATCTTCCGGGACTCGCACGAGATCGAGGGCGGCGGCACGCCCGGTGGGGCGGCCGGAACCGATGTGATCGTGTCGGTGGAGGGCTATCTCACCGACATCAAGCTGATGCCGCAGCCGCCGAAGATGGACTCCGAACGGTGGTTGCAGTCCACCGACAACTTCAAGACCACCGAGTCGGTCACCTCCGGGCACACGTTCACGAGCAGGGTGGGCGGACGGTTCGGGACCACGCGCCGGTCGGCCAACCCGGCGGGCCGTCACCAGTACGACACGTCGACCACGGAAAGCGAGACGGTCAACGACAACACGGGCGCGTTCCGGGTCACGACCGAGGACACCACGCTGGTGCACCGGTTCACCGCGAAGGCGGTCTACGTCGTCACCGTCCGCCGTGGTCTGAACAACGTCTTCGTCGGCACCCTGCGTCCCGGGCCGTATCTGGAGCGCAAGCGAGTGGTCGAGGTGCCCGACGCGGTGGAGTTCCTGCTCGTCGACAACGACCTGCGCAACCACCCCGATCTGCGGAACATCCCGGGAGTCCCGGCAGCGCCCAAGGAGGAGCGGCCGCTGGAGCGGAGGCTGCCGTCCTGGTACATCGACGGCCGCGGCGCGATGGGCGGCGGCGCGGTCACCGAGATGCATGCGCGGGGCGGCAGGAAGGCGTTCCACAACGCTGTGCTCGCCGCGGTGGAGAAGGGGTCCCCCGGGATCAGCGTGCCGGGCCACTCCGGCTACCTGCCCTACGTGCTGAGCAGGATCAGCGAGCACACCAGCACGCTGGGCATGCGTACTCTGCCGAACGCCGGGCCGGGGCCCGAGGACGGTGTCGCCTTCCACTTCGTGCACCGCTCCTGGGCGGGGCCGCGGCTGGTGGAGGTCGTGCTGCGGGCCAGGCCCGCGGACGACACCGACCTGGACGCCCAGCGCGGCCGGATGGTCGACCCCAACTCGGGTGTGGACAACGTCTTCGGGCGTTCCAGCGGTGACGGCGCCGCGTTGAGGAAGCCCGGTGCGACCAGTGTGAGTACCGGCAAGAGCCGCAGTCACACGCTGGCCTTCCAGCCGGCCGGGCAGGTCCGTGGCAACCAGGCCGTGCCCCAGCTGAACCTGACCAGCAGCCGCTCCACCCTCGACACCCAGTCCTCCGCCCGCGAGCTGCGCACCTGGAAACGCACCGGCAACAGCGCCGAGTTCAACGGCGTCCGCTACGTCCTTGAATACGAGGTCACGTCCCGGCCGCTGGAAGAGGCGATGCTGGTCAAGCTGGTGGACAGGGCGGCGAGCGGCGTCGGCCAGGGTCTGCTGTGGATGGGGCGGGCCACCCGCATCCTGGAACTGCTCCCGGAACTCAAGCGGCTCCCGAGCCCGGTCAGCCGGATCAGCGGTTCGGTCGCGGCGTCGGCGAGCCTGCGCTTCGACGCGAACGAGACCCCGGTCGACGGCGGCAAACGGGCCCACTCCGTCCAGCCCGTCCTGTACGACTTCGACCCGACCCTGCGTCCGGGCCCGACACCGGACGGGAACGGGCTCGCCCTCCAGATCGACGAGGACCAAGTCCCAGCCGACGTACGGCAGTTGCTGGCCGGTCCGCAGTGGGTGCCGTCCCGCGCGTTCCACATCTTCGACTTCGGCGGTCCCCAAGGACTGGCCAAGGTGGGCCAGGCACTGCGCGAGGTGGACCCGTCCCTGACCCAGCCTCTGGGCTCGGGCACCTCCCGCTCGGCCGAGGGCCGACTGCTGCGCCTGACCGAACTGGTCGCCTCGAACCGGCTGACCGTGCTGACGTCCGCCCACGCCGGGCCGTTCCTCGGAGGACCGGGCGGCAATGGCACGCTGCTCAAGATCAGCCTGTTCTCCCCGCGTCCCGAGACCACCGGCAAGGACGTCGCGATCGACCGGGTCGAGCTGTCCGTGGACGGCTTCCTCAGCCAGGCCGACGGCGGCATGGGCGCCTCCCTGACCTTCACCGGCTCGCCGGTGAACGCCGCCGGGACCGACCGGGGCAGTGTGAGCGTCCCGCTGCTCGGGAACAACAGGCGCCTGGGCGAGATCTCCAGCGTGTCCAGCCAGCGCCGTGAACTGCTGCGCATGGGCACGCCCAAGGAGGGCGCCGACGGCTCCGGGCTGACCGGTCACCGGGCCCGCGCGCTCGCCGTGATGGAGTTCCAGGGGCCGGACGGCCGTCGGCGCTGGCTCGTCGGCGACCTCCTCTTCCGCACCACCGAAGCCCTCCCACCCGCTCCCGAGGTGACCGGTACCACCCGGCGGACGGACGTGCGGACGGACGTGCGGACAGATGTGCCGGCGGACGTGCCGCCCCCGCCGACGCCGCCCGCGGTGCCGCCGCCTCCACCCACGGTGAACGTGCCCCCGCCTCCGCCCCCGCCCGCGGTCACGGCGCCGGTGCGGCCCGCGCCCGCGGTGCCGGTACCGGTGCTTCCGTCGACCGAATCCGTGACCGGACCGGTGACAGCACAGGGCTCCGTGTCGCCGCGCCCTCGGCCGGCAGGGGGCACCCTCGACGAGATCGACGCCATCGGGCCCGCGCCCGTGACCGAGCCGGAGGAGGTGCGGCAGGGCCCCCGCTGGGACCCGGCCGTGCTGGCGCGGGTGAACACCCTGCTGCCCAGGATGCGGCCGGAACGCGAGCCGGCGACCGCGGAAGAGGTCGCCGCGTACCACGACCGGCTGCCCCGCTGGCAGCAGAGCCGGATTGCCCACGACCGGGGCGAGGCCATCGCGCACCTGATCGCCGGGTTGCAGCCGCCCCAGGGACGTGGCGGCGCCTCCGACCACACGCACCCACAGAACTCGCCCTCCCCGGCCCCCTTGGCGAGTACCGTCACCTCCACCACACCGACGACGTCCGTCGGTACGTCGTCGGGTACCACGCCCCCCACCGGTAGGCGGCCGGGCGCCACCCCCCGCGTCAGCCGTTCCCGCCCTGACTCGCCACCTCGCGCACACCGGGGCGGCACCCCGCTGACCACCGTGCCCGAGGACGTCCCGGCGCCCCCCGTTCCCCCCACACTGCCGCCCGTGCCGGGCCCGGCGACCGTACGGCCCGGCGGCAGCCGGCCGCCCGCCTGGGTCGGCCACGACCTGGACCGGCGCAGGCCGCCGCGCATCGACCGGGACCTGCCGGCCGCACCCCTGGACGGCGGCGGACCGGTGCGGTTCACCGACGGGACCCGGCTGCCCGCCTACATGGGCGGCGTCGCCGCCCTGCTTCCCGGGCTGTCCCCCGACGTCCTGCGCCGCTCCTACACCCTCGGCCAGAGCGACCCCGAACTGCGCGGCGGCGACCAGGTCGCGGCGGAGATCGTCGGCCGGCTTCCGGGGAAGGTGGCGCCCGCCGCGCCCAAGAAGCGGCGGGGCACCACCCCGCGGAGCCTCCAGGAGGACATACAGCTGCGGCTGGCGCGCAATCCGCGCGGCTTCTTCGGCGACGGACACCGGTTCACCTACCGCACCACGGGCGGCCGTACCCGGGTGGTCACGGTGCGGGCCCGGCCGTACGGGAACTGGAGCCGGTTCACGTTCGGTTACGCGAACCCGGTCAAGGTGGACACCATGCAGCGGTTCACCAGCACCACCGGCCGGGCCGCCGTCAACAGCACCTCCACCTCGCTGCTGCCCTCCGTGCCGCTGGGGCCCGCCAAGGAGAAGTTCCATGTGTGGGGGCGGGTCCACATCCGCAAGGCATGGGGCAAGCGGGCGCAGTACAACATGCAGAACCAGGTGGTGAACCAGAGCGAGACCCGCACCACCGACGGGTCCCACCCCCACCTGGGGGACGTCTGGTACGAGGCCACGGTCACCGACCGGCTGGGCCGGCCGGTGGACGACACCGGCACGCACGTCCCGGCGGGCAGCAGGCGCGCGGTCGGCTTCGGCTTCGCCGTCCGGGACGGTGTGGGGGCCCGGCTCGCCGACAGCCTCACCCATGACACCGCGCTCCCCGAACCACTGCCCGAGCGGATGAACCTCGGCGGCCGTCCCTCCTACCGCCTGGTCGGTACCGAGGCATACGGCCCGATGGCGCACATCCACGACTGGGCGTTGCAGCAGGCCGGGGTCAAGTCGGACAGCTTCGCCGGCTCGCAGCTGGGCGACTTCTTCTCCACGGACGGCTTCCACCGGATGAGCCGTACGCTGAACGCGGGCCGGACCACCACACCGCCCCTCTTCCGTGACTCGGCGGGCCAGTCGCCGTTCGGTGTCTTCTCGGTGGAGGTCCGCTCCGGCGAGGCGGTCCGGATCAGTGAGACCAAGGCCGCCGAACTGCGCGACATCATGCAGTCCACGGTCCGCAACGAGCGGATGATCGGCCGCTCGAAGAACACCGACATCGGCGGCGCGCTCGGGCCCGCCTTCCACCTCTTCGGCCTGAGCCAGGGCAAGTTCGACCTGCGGGTGCTGCTCGGGATCAACGCCCGGTACGGCAGTTCCCGCAGCCGTACCTCGACGACCGGCGGCACCGGCGCCCTCAAGTCCGCAGGACAGGCCAAAAACAACCCCACCGGGCTGTACCTCGTCCAGAAGGTGATCACCGTCACCGCGCCGCCCGACACCAAGGCCCCGCTGCCCGCGCAGCGGGGCGACGGGCGGGGGCGGCGGGGCAAGCTGCGCAAGAACCCGCCGCGGACGTGGAGCCGGCTGCCCAGCAGCCGGACCTTCGAGACCTGGGCCGTGGAGCGGATGACCGCCACGGAGGCCCGGCGGCTGGCCGGCCTCGACGACGGCCTGCTGCGTACCGCCGAGCCCGCCGCGCCGCCGTATCTCGCCGAGGACAACCCGACGACCCTGGGTATGGCCCGCCCGGAGGAGTTCACCTTCGCCGACGGCTCCGCCACCCGTACCGTCGGCGGCCGGGAGCGCACCTTCGCCGAACACGTCGCGGAGCGGATGCTGGACGAGGTCGCCCGGGTCCACCCGGACCTGGTCGCGCCGCTCGCCGAACTCAACCCGGACAACCCTCGCTGGCGCGACGCCGACCACTTCCAGATCGTGGTCTCCAATTCCCTGGAGGTACTCAACACGCTGACGCACCACAGCATGGAGGGCACCCTCGAAGCGATGCTGACCACCGGCCTGCCCATCCAACTGGTCGACTCCGGCTGGGTCAGCCGGGGGCTGCGGAACGTGTGGATCGACGCCCAGCTGACCGGGCGGCGCTACGAGGGGTTCCAGAAGGACCTGCGGCTGCGGTTCAGCGCGCCGGGCAGCGAGAACCTGGGCGGGCAGCAGAGTGGCGGGCGCGGCGCGCACGTCGGCGTGGAGGGCCTGGTGTCGGTGCGCGACACCTCCACCGACAACATCGGCATGCCGATGCACGCGGGCACGGTGTCGATGGGCGGACGCTACGGCGTCCGGCGGGACTCCGACAGCTCCTACGGCCCCAGTGTCACGCACGAGGCCATGTCCATCGGCACCAAGGGCTCGCACCTCTACAGCTACGACCTCACCATAACGGCCCGGCAGAGCGGCTTCTGGCGGTTCCGCAGCCTGCTGCGCGGCACCCTCTTCCTGAACCTGCTGGGCACCCAGCCGTTCGTCTTCGCCGAGCGGGAACGCCCCCTGATCGGGCCGGGCTCGGGCCGGGCACCGGTGACCGGACGGGTGCTGGTGAGCATCCCGGCGGAGCACATCCCGAACAGGCCCGTCCCGGCCCGTCCCCGGCTCGCCCACTACGGCCGGCCGCTTCGCATGCCGAACCGGGTGGCCCACGATCTGGCGCTGGCGACCCCCACCCTGTTCGAGCAGGCGGCGCGGCGCCGTGTCCCGGCGTACCAGAAGCACCCGTTCCTCACCTTGACCGTGACCGCCGACCCGGGTCTTCTCCAGGCCACCCAGGAGACGCTGGAGGAGGCGTCCGGGAACTCGTGGCTGCTGTCGCAGGAGGGCGCTCCCTCGCACGACGCGGTGATGCGGGCGTTCCAGAGCCAGTACCTGACGGCGAATTTCGACCAGACGTCGAGTCCGCTGGCGTGGCGGGTGGCGGGGCTGTGGGACAAGGCACCGTATCTGAACCGGTCCTCGGTGGTCGCGCACCGCACGCGGATCCTGCCGGACAGTATCACCGCGCTGACCGGTGGGGTTCCGGTGGACACGGAGACCACGATCGGTGGTGTCACTCCGGTCGCCGGCCGAAACTCCCGTACCAGTTCGCTGTTCTTCGGCGGCCAGCTCGGGTATCTGCACTCCCATGACGCCGGGCCCGGGGTGTCCGGCACCTACGGTGTGGCCGTCAGCCCGTACCGGCTCGACCGTTCCCGGGTGTCCACCGTCCTGCGCAATGCCGTCGCGGAGATCAACCGGAAGGACTTCAACCGTCAGGTGCTGGTGACGGGTGACGTCCAGCACGAGATCGCGGCGGCTTCCTCCACGGTCGGCCAGCGGGCGCTGGGGTGGAGCAATATGTGGCGGCGGCTGGCGGGGACCGCTGGGCGCCGGGTGCTGATCGACAACGGCTGGACGGCGCACATTCCGGAGAAGAGCGCCTACCGGCTGGGTCTGCTGACGGACCGCTGGAGCGCCGGCCCCGACGGCCGGTTGCTTCCGGATGGCGGGGTGCCCCTGTACGACGGCCGTTCCGGCCGCGCGGGCCGTTCCTGGTCGCCGCAGCCCTGGCTGTCGGCCAATCCGTTCGGCAGTTTCCCGGTGAACTCGCTGAACACGGCGTCGGTGCTGGCTGATTTCGACCGCAAGCTGCGGCCGCTCGGGCTGTCCAAGGCGGACCGGGACACCGTCATGCGGCTGGTCTCGGACCGGGTGGTGCGGGGCATCGGCAAGGAGATGGTGGGTGCCGGTTCGTCGGTGGCGGCGGGTGTGGGCCGGTGGGGTTCGGGGACGGTGCAGTTCTGGATCGGTTCGCGGCGGGCCAGGGCGCGTGCGGAACTGGTTCCGGTCCAGGTGCCCCGCGCCGAGGCCGGGGCGGAGGCGGGCGGTCCGGGGTTCGGGGGGCTGGGTCACAGTGTGGAGCTGGAGGAGCACCGGCAGGCGGTGGAGACGGTCCAGGAGGGCCGCGACCGGGCCTCGGGCGCCAGCATCGGCACGGTCATCACGGAGGGCGTGCACACCGGTAATGAGACGGTGCGGGCGGCGGGCCCGACCTACTCGGAGATCGGCTCCACCCAGCAGAACGTGTCCCAGAACCGGGCCGAGGGCGGTGTGCGGATCGCCACGGCGACGACCACCCAGGCCCACGGCGAGTACGTCACCCGCTACCGGCTCCGCCTGACCCTGGAGATCACGGACACGGGGGTCCCGGGCGACACGAGGAACACCGGCGCCACGGCGACGACCGGTAACACGTCAACGATCGTGGGTAACACGGCAACGATCGGCACCACTTCAGCGACCGGTAACACGGCGACGACCGCCGACAACACGGCTGCCGCTGTCGGCAGCACGGCCTCCACCAGGGACCGCATCCGCGAGCGGGCCGGGCGGTGGGTGCGGAAGGCCACGGGCCGGCGCCGGTTGTCCATCGTCTCCGAGGGCGAGGTGGGCGACCTGATCGAGCACTACCCGCTCAGCCTGATGCGCCCCGATCCGCCGGTCCGGGCCGACGGTGAAGCCCAGGAAGCCGACCCGCTGGCCCCGCCGGTCCTCGCCCCGCCCGGTACTCCTCGCAAGGTGGATGTGCCGCGTGCCATGGGTGCGGGCGGCTGGCACGACGTACGGCATCCGCGTGACGGCGGTACGAAGCCGTTCACCCTGCCCGAGGACGGGTTCAAGGTCCGCCGGATCGTCGGCCTGGACCAGCTGCACAACGCCAACACCCTTGCGCTGGCGGGCGCGTACGACGCGTCGATCGAGCTGCCGCGCACCGGCCGTCCGAGCGACCGGCTGATGGCCAGGGCGCTGGACACCCCGCTGACCCGGGCCGGTACCGGCTCAGCGCAGAACCTGGAGGACGCCACCGGCAACGGGGCGCTGACCGCGTTCTACGACCGGACGCTGAACCCCGGCGGCTACCAGGTGCCGGGCCTGACCGACCGGGGCTTCTTCGGCGGCGCGGACGGCGACCTGACCCTGTACTCCAGGCCCGACTTCGGCGGGGCCCAACTGCTCACCGTCACGGACGGGATGAAGCACGAGGCACCCAAACGGCACACGCAGGCCGGCGGCATGTCCGCCGCCCGGGTCGGCACCACCGAGTCCGCGCTGGGCGGTGGTCCGCTCATGTCGACGCAGGACACCGGCTCCAACCAGATGGGGGCCTCCGGTCCCGGTGACTCCTCGACCGACTCCGACGCGTTCACCGCGGGCGGTGACCGGCTGGCCTCGGTGAACGTCAAGCCGAACACGACGCGTTCGTTCCTCTTCGCCATCCCCACCACCTGGCTGAGCGTGGCCTCCGTCCACCACCACGTGAAGGACAGCGGTGCGGTACGGGTGCTGCGCAGCCCGTTCGGCAACACCCGCCGGGCGCCGCAGGCGGTGCAGACCGACACGGCCGTGCTGGCCTGGGTGCGTGAGGACGTCGCCCGCGACCTCGGCCTCATCGACGACACGGGTTTCCCGCCGAAGGTGGCCAGGGCGTGGGAGGCGGTCACCAAGGCGGACAAGGCGTGGACGGCCGCCGACAAGGCGTACTGGGACCTGCGCCGCGGCGAGGGAGCGCGGCTGGAGACGGCGCTGGCGCAGGCGGAGCGGAACCTGGCGGCGCTCACCGTCCGCAACGCCGAGAACCTGCCGGAGATCGTCGACGCGCGCGCCGTCGTACGGCACCTCCAGGACGAGACACGGTCCTCCGATCCCGCCCACGACGGCTGGGCCGAACTCCAGGACCAGCAGCTGGAACAGGCCGAGAGCCGGCTGGCGGACCTGCGGCGGGCGGCAGCCGCCGAGGTGACCGCCGCCCAGGACGCCCGGAACACCGTACAAACCGAGCTGAACGCGCTCACCACCCGGCTGGACACCGCGCGCACCACCGCCGAGACCCTGGCGAACGAGTACGCCGACGTGCGCGAGGGCGCCGACCGGCTGACCCGCTGGCACCAGCTCAACGCCACCCAGGAGGGCCGCAGGCAGCTCGGCACCACCCCCGAACCGGCCGAGGTCACCTTCACCCCGCCGCCCGCGAACGGCGCCGACAAGTCACCGGCCGCCAAGAAGGACGAGAAGAAGGACGAGAAGAAGGACGAGAAGAAGGACGAGAAGAAGGACGAGAAGAAGGACGAGAAGAAGGGCGAGAAGAAGGGCGAGAAGAAGGGCGAGAAGAAAGAGGTCGACACCGGGCAGGGGGTCCGCCCGGCCTACGACCGCCCGCCCTGGCAGCCGGACCCGAAGGAACCCGGCGTACGCTTCGACGCCGCCACCGACCACCGCACCCTGACCGCCACCACCCCCGACGGCCGGACCCAGGTCTACGACCTGCACCGGCCGGATGTGAACGGCAACGGCTTCTACGCCGCCGTCGCCCACGCCCTGCCCGGCCGCCCCGTGAACCACGTACGGCTCGCCGAACGGGTCGCCCACAGCCCGGATCTGCCCGCCGACGCGGCCCTCGACCCGGACGCGGCTTTCCACATGGGTGAGTTGGAAACCAGAATCCCGTTCCGCACCCTGCGCGACCCCGGTCTGCGCACAGCCATCGAGGCCGACGGGGGACGCCTGACCGACGCCGTGCGCGACCAGCTCAGCCCCTTTCAACGGCTGAGCCTGGTCCGGCTGCATGTGCAGCGGGCCCGCCACTGGGACGACGCCACGGCTGAGCTGGCCGCCTCGGTGACCGCGCGCACGCTCGGCGTGAACCTGACGGTGGTCGACGAGGACGGCAGCGCCCGGTGGTTCTCCGGCGCCGGGCCGAACGCCACCGAACCGCTCCGCGAGGCGACCGTGTACCGCCGGGGCGACTCCTACCTGTCCGTCCTGCCCCACCCGCTCACCCCGACGGGGGCGCCCCCCGGGCCCCTCGCACCACCCGCTCCGACGTATCCGCCTCCGCCACCGCCCACGCCGATGGTGACGTCTTCGGAGCCGCCGACGGCTACGGCGGCTACGACCGCGACGACGACTACGACGCCCACGACGGCCATGACCGCGACGACGGCCGCGACTTCGATTCCGGGGGCGAACCATCCGTTCGTCGAGGGCGGTCGTACCGACGGCGGCGGGCGGTCCTCCGACACTGCGGAGAACGACGGGCGGGACGACCGGGACGCGGGACTGGACCCGCCGGTACGCACCGTCCCGGTCGTGGCCCTGGACGAGGCCCAACGCCGGTGGATCGCCCAGCAGGTGACGGACGGCGACCTCCCCGCCGACCGTTCGGGACGGGGTATCCCCGGCCCCGAGGGCATCTACGACGCCGACGAGCCCGTCGACCAGCTCCGAAAGCTGATGCGGGAAACCGGCAGCTGGCCCCAGGAGGTGCACGCCGTCGCCGCCCGCGCGGCCACCCGGATCTGGAACCAGGCGTACGCGGACTTCACGAACAGCGTGCTCGCGGCCGACCCGGACACCCCCCGGCAGGAGATGACGCGGCACTGGCACAGGGCCCTGCGGCTGATCCTGCCGGTGGGCCCCGAGCCCGCCGTCGCGGACCCCCGGTACGCCGGTGACCGGTTCCAGGACGCCGTACGGCAGGTCGCCGACCTGCTGGCGGCGGAGGACGGGTCACGGCAGGCGGCCAGGGAACTCGCCCAGCGGCTCCGTGACGTTCTCGGCATACGGCGCCAAGGGCAGGGGCAGGGCGACATCCCTGGCACCGCCGCTGCCACACAGGTCCCTCCGCCTGTCCGTCCTCCGCGACCCGTCCCCCCGGCGCGCGGAACCACCGGACCCTGGACGCTGACCGACCCTTCCGTCCCACCGGCCGAACCCGGACCGACCCCCGCCGCGGGGAACGCGACGGACGCCTTCGCCGTGCTCGCACCGGGCGCCGAGAACCATGTCACCGGCCCCGCCTCTCCGGCAGGTTCCCCGGGTTCGGCGGACATGGACCTGGACACCCCCGAGCCGGAGTCCCCCACACCCGTACACCCCGCCCCCGGTGCCCTGTACCACCAGACACTCGTCCGGACCTTCGGCAGCGGCCTGACGGCGAACGGGCTCTACCCGCAACTGCGCGACACAGTGGGGCAGTTGGACGGTCTGCGGCAGTCGTCGGACGACCCCGCGCTGCGCGCGGGTCCGCGGGCCCCTGTGCTGACGGTGCAGCAGGTACCGGACAGCGGCGACTGGTTGCCCAGGGCCCTGGCGGACGCGCTGAAGGTCTACGCGCTCGGCCGCTTGCAGCGTCCGGGCCTGGGCGCCCTGCTCTCGCGGCCGGACGCCGCCGAGGCGTTCCACCGCTGGGTCGAGTCCCGGCTCGCCGAACCCGACGCGGGGCAGTACGCCCCGCACCTCGCCTCCGACGGCTGGGCCGGGCCGGGCCGCGCGCTGACCCTCGCCGAACTGAATGCCCTGGACGTGCGGGTGACGGACGAGCAGCGCGGCTACGCCGGGCTCGCCGGAGGGCTGTCCCCCGGGGAGGTCGCCCTCTCCCTCGCCCAGCGCTACCGGCTGCTGCGGCAGTGGGACGACAGCCGGGTCACCGTCACGGAGACCGCCGCCGCCCTGGCGGCGGCCGACCTCGGTATGCGGATCGCGATCACCGGACCGGGCGGCGTCGTACGGCACTTCGACCCTGCCCCGGCGGTGAACCAGCGACGGCCCGACAGCGACCCCCTGGCCACCCTCACACCATCAGGACGACCCCATGCGGTCGCCTCCGCCCGTGCCCACACCACAGGACCCCGGCAACCCCGGTACCGCCGATGACTCCGCTCCCGGCAACCCCGCTCCCGGCAACCCCGGCGCGACCTTCCCGGGCTACCTGGACCGTGCGCGACACCTTTTCCCGAGGGGCGCAGTAGTCCTATGTCGAGCAGATCGAGCTGGCCCGCCAGGAACTCTTCCAGAGACGGCTCGTCCACACGGACGCACGGCGGCTGGAACTGGTGGCCGGTGCGGAGCCGAGCCGGTTCCAGGTCCGGGTCCTGGGCAGTTGGCGCAGCGCCGGGCCGGGTGAGGCGGACTCCCCGGTGAGCGTGGGTGCGCAGAGCGGCCCGACCGTGTGGAACGTGTGAAATCGGGTGGGCGTGTTCTTTCACGTTTTCGTCGAACGTTTTTCCGGTTGAATTGAGGTCTGCCCTCTTTTTATAGGCAGCTTATTTGTCACGGCCGCGGTGACGATTCTGTGACACGTTTCGGAAGGGGAAAGTGCCAGGTCAGAGCCTATGTATTGGGTGATTTCGACGGTCATGGGATACGCACAGATTCCTGATCGGGGATCCATAGGATGCCCCGCCTATGGTTAATTCGCCCCCCCCGCAGACGGCGGGTTCGGACATCGGGCAATCCGTGTTCGGGTCGGATCCGCGGCTGTAAGGAATTCGTGAGTTCAACATGTCAGGGATGAGTGAAATTGACACCCAAACTGGCGGCAGGAAGCTATGAAGATCTCGAACGTGACCGGAGTATGCCGCTGCTTACCCGTGAGCGGGCGGTCTACCGCTCCGCCCACCCGGCGGCGCCACGCACCCTGCTCGACGTCCTCGAACGGTCCGTCACCGAAACGCCGGACGCCCTCGCCCTGGACGACGGCGCCGTCACACTGACCTATCGCGGGCTCGCCACGGACGTCGACCGCGTCCGGCGCGTGCTGCGGGCCGCGGGTGTCGGACGGGGCGACCGGGTCGGCGTCCGCATGACCTCCGGCAGCGCCCACCTGTACCTGGCGATCCTCGGCGTCCTCGCCGCAGGCGCGGCCTATGTCCCGGTCGACGCCGACGACCCGGACGAACGGGCCGAACTGGTCTGGAGCGAGTCCGGCGTCCGTGCCGTACTGGGCGACGGATACGTGCTCCGGACCCGCCCGGGAACCGTCCCGCTCGGCCAGGACACCCTGGACGCACAGGACGCACAGGACGCACAGGACGCACAGGACGCACAGGACGCCCAGGACAGCCGGCCCGGACCCGACGACGACGCGTGGATCATCTTCACCTCCGGCTCGACCGGCACACCCAAAGGCGTGGCGATCAGCCACCGTTCGGCCGCCGCCTTCGTGGACGCGGAGGCCCGGCTGTTCCTGCGCCAGGCACCGATCGGCCCCGGCGACCGGGTACTGGCCGGGCTGTCCGTCGCGTTCGACGCCTCCTGCGAGGAGATGTGGCTGGCCTGGGGACACGGCGCCTGCCTGGTGCCCGCACCCCGCGCCCTGGTCCGCACCGGCGCGGACCTCGGCCCGTGGCTCAAGGAGCGCCGGATCAGCATCGTCTCCACCGTCCCGACCCTGGCCGCGCTGTGGTCACGGGACATGCTCGCCGCCGTGCGGCTGCTGATCGTCGGCGGTGAGGCGTGCCCGCCCGAGGTGGTCAGGCGCTTCGCCTGCCACGGCCGCGAGGTGTGGAACACCTACGGCCCGACCGAGGCTACCGTCGTCTCCTGCGCCACTCAGCTCGTCGATGGCGAACCCGTACGCATCGGCCTGCCGCTGGATGGCTGGGAACTCGCCGTCGTCGACTCCGACGGCGCACCCGTCGCCTGGGGCGAGACCGGTGAACTCGTCATCGCGGGCGTCGGCCTCGGCCGCTACCTCGATCCCGTCAAGGACGCGGAACGCTACACCGCCCTGCCGTCCCTGGACTGGGACCGCGCCTACCGCAGCGGCGACCTCGTCCGCGCCGACCCCCGCGGCCTGGAGTTCGTCGGCCGCGCCGACGACCAGGTCAAGATCGGCGGACGGCGCGTCGAACTCGGCGAGGTGGAAGCCGCGCTGCTCGGCCTGCCCGCCGTGGCCGCTGCCGCCGCGATGGTCCGGCGCACGGCCGGCGGCCTCGACGTACTGGTCGGCTACCTCGTCCCGTCCAACGGCGACCCGGCCGCGTTCGACCGGTCAGGCGCGGTCCGGCGGCTGCGCGAACGGCTGCCCGCGGCCCTCGTGCCCAGGCTCGCCGTGCTCGCCGAGTTCCCGACCCGCGCCTCCGGCAAGGCCGACCGCGACGCGCTGCCCTGGCCGCTGCCGGCGGAGCCCACGCCGCGGCGGACCGCGACCGGCCCGCAGGACGGCCCGCCGGCCGACGGCCCGGCGGCGGATGTCGCCCGCGCGCAGCCCACAGCCCGCGGTACGGACCCGGCCGACCCGGAGACCAGGTGGCTGCTCGACGTCTGGAGCGAGATGCTCGGCGCCGACGTGACGGCCGACGACGACTTCTTCGACCTCGGCGGCACCAGCCTCGCCGCGGCCCGGCTGGTCTCCGCGCTGCGCGAGCGCTTCCCCGAGGTCTCCGTCGCCGACCTCTACCGGAACCCCACCCCGGCCGCGCTGCGCACCCGCCTTGGGGCCGCACCCGGTGAGCCCGCTCCCGGCACACCACCGCGCGTCCACCCCGACCGCGCCGACCCGGACACCCGACGGGACGACAGGCCCGTACCGGGTACGCCCAGGTGGACCGGCTGGGTCCAGACCGCGCTGCAACCGCTGCTGCTCGGCGTCGCCGGACTGCGCTGGGTGCTGTCCCTCGGACTCACCGGCAACATGCTCGCCGCGGCCGGCTTCACGTCCTGGCTGCCGACCGTGTCCTGGTGGCTGCTCGGCCCCGCCTGGCTGGTGATGTTCACCTCGCCCACCCGGGCCCTGCTGGCGGCGGGCGGCGCACGCCTGCTGCGCGGCCGGATCAGGCCGGGCGGGTACCGGCGCGGCGGCCTGACCCATCTGCGGCTGTGGACGGCGGAGCGCTGGGTGGCCGCCGTCGGTCTCGCCGCAGTGCCCGGCACCCCGCTGGCGGCCTGGTACGCGCGGCTGTTGGGCTGCACCGTCGGCAAGGACGTCGACCTGCACGCCCTGCCGCCGGTCACCGGACTCGCGACACTCGGTGACGGCGCGTCCGTCGAACCCGAGGCGGACCTCGCCGGCTGGTGGATCGACGGCGACCTGCTGCGCGTCGGCACGGTGGAGATCGGCGCCGGGGCGAGCGTAGGCGCACGGGTCTGGCTACAGCCGGGCGCACGGATCGGCGCCGGCGCGGACGTCCTCACCGGCAGCACCGTCACCGAGGGCACACGGGTTCCGCCCGGCGCGTGCTGGGGCGGCTCGCCCGCCGAGCCGCAGCCGTCCGGCGCCGCCTGGCCCCGCACCCGCGCGCCCCGCTCCCGGGCCTGGGCGCTCGCGTACACCCTGACGCCCGCCGTGCGCGGCCTGCTGACGGCCGTCGCCACCGCCCCCGCGCTGCTGACGCTCGTCGCGGTGTCCGGCGCGGACGGCCTGTCCTGGTCCGACCGGCTGCTGTGGCTGGTGCCGCTGGTCCTCCTCGGCACCGTCTGCGAGGCCCTGCTCATCCTCGCCGGGGTCCGGTTCGCGGGCCGCGGTCTGCAACCCGGCACGCACCCGCTGCACAGCCGGGCCGGCTGGTCCGCGTGGCTGACCCACGACCTGATGGCCATGGCCCGCACCACCCTCTTCCCCCTGTACGCCGGCCTGTTCACGCCGGTCTGGCTGCGCCTGCTCGGCGCCCGCGTCGGCAAGAACGTCGAGGCGTCGACCGTCCTGGCCCTGCCGCGGCTGCTGCACATCGACGACCGGGCGTTCCTCGCGGACGACGTGCTGGCCGCGCCGTACGAGGCACGCGGCGGCTGGGTGCGGCTCGGCCACTCCCGGATCGGTGACGGCGCCTTCGTCGGCAACTCCGCCGTCGTCGGACCCGACCGGTCCGTCGCCGACGGCGCGCTGATCGGCGTCCTGTCCGACACGCCCGCCACCGTCCCGGACGGCTCGTCCTGGCTGGGCCGCCCGCCGATGCGGCTGCGCCGGGTGGTGGAACAGCACGACCAGGCCCGTACGTTCGCCCCGCCGCGTTCCCTGCGGACCGCCCGTACCGCGGTCGAACTGTGCCGCGTGGTGCCGCTGCTGCTCGGCGCGCTGCTCCAGCTCACCCTGACCTACGCCCTGCTGTACCTGTGGGACGTCTACGGCGGCTGGGGCGCGGTGGCCGCGGCCGGCCTGCTGATGTGTGCCGCCGGGGTGGTCGCCGGGCTGGTCACCACGGCCGCGAAGTGGGCGCTGATGGGGCGCTTCACCGCCGAACGGCATCCGCTGTGGAGCGCGTTCGTGTGGCGCAACGAGCTGTGGGACGTCTTCGTGGAGATGCTGGCCGTTCCGTGGCTGGTCACCCCCGCGACCGGCACCCCGGTGCTGAACTGGTGGCTGCGCAGCCTGGGCGCGCGGATCGGCCGGGGGGTGTGGTGCGAGACGCACTGGTTCCCGGAGCCGGACCTGATCAGCGTCGGGGACGGCGCGGTCGTGAACCGCGGGTGCGTCCTGCAGACCCACCTGTTCCACGACCGGGTCATGCGGCTGGAACCGGTCGGCCTGGGCAGCCGGTCGGTACTCGGCCCGCACAGCATCGTCCTGCCGGGCAGCGCGCTGGGCGAGGCGGCACGGGTGGGCGCGGGCTCGCTGGTCATGGCGGCGGAACGGGTGCCCGCGGCCGGCCACTGGCAGGGCATCCCGATCACCCGGGCCGACTGACCGCCCCTGGCTCCGGCCCGCGGCGCCGGCCGTCCCGCACCGTCGGGGCGGCCGGCGTCCGCCGTGCCCGCCGGAGACCGCCCGCCACCCGGACGGGGCCTATCGGTACTGGGCGATCTGGATCAGATTGCCGCAGGTGTCGTCCAGCACCGCAGTGATGACCGGCCCCATCTCCACCGGCTCCTGGGTGAAGCGCACCCGGAGCCTGACAAGGGGGACCCGGGCCGGGCCGGCTTGCCGGTGCGAGCGGTCAGCGGGTCGCCCACGCCTCCACCGCGGTCGTCACCGGTGCCCCCGTACGCGCCGACTCCTCGGCCGCCAGCGCCAGCAGGTGGTCCTGGCAGCCCTCGGCCAGCGGATACGGCTCCGGTCCGGCGCCCCGCACCCACGCGCCCGTACGGCACAGCAGGTCCACCACGGCCAGGTCGTCCTCGGTGAGGCTCGCCCCCAGGTAGTCGTTGCGCCACACCACCCGTCCGTCGAACGAGATGTGGTGCACCTCCGCGCCCTCCAGGTTGAGGTCCGTACCCGTACGGCGCCGCGTCAACGCGGACTCGACAGGCGTGCGCGGATCGGCCATCCGCACCACGGTGTCGTCCACGATCTCGCCGAGGGAACCGCGCACCACGATGCGGCGGGCGCGCAGCGGATTCCACCACTGGTTGTCCGTGAAGTCGTACAGAGCGGTGCGGGCGCCGCCGAAGTCCAGGAAGGCCAGCGTGGTGACGGCGTCCTTGGGCGTGAGGTCGTCCGACCAGCCGGCGGGGGAGAGGGGATCGGCGAGCGGGGCGGTGGAGGCGTGCGCCGTGACCGTCGCGGCGCCGTGACCGACGCCCAGGGCGTGCCGGATCAGCGACATCGCGTGGTACAGGTGCGTCGAGGACACCTGCACGGACGTGACCTCGCCGATCACCCCCTCGCGCAGCAGCGCGAGCCGGGCGGCGTGGCCGGGCATCAGCGTGTACTGCTCCGCGACCTGCACGAGCCCGCTGCCGTCGGCCCGCCGCGCGCCGCCCACCGCGGCCCACAACTCCCGCAGTCCCGGCGCGTCGGGTGCCGGTGGCGTCTCCGCCAGGACCGGCATCTCGTGCTCGACGAGTTCCCGCACGACCCGGGGCGACACCTCCCATGGCACCGAAGCGATCACGAACTCCGGCCTGCCGGCGGACAGTTCACCGACGGACCGATGGGCGGGCACCCCCCACTCGGCCTCCACCTGCCGGGCACGCTCGGCGGAGCGGGTCACGACTCCGGCCACCGTGAGCCGTTCGGGCAGTGCCTGGGCCAGCCGTGCGTAGAACCGGGCGCGCCAGCCGGTGCCTACGATGGCGAAACGTACGGGTGTTGTGCCCACGTGTTCCACTCCTCCCGATCCGTCCCAGGACCGCCAGTTTCCCAGACGGTCCGGGGCGGGCCCGTCGGGGGTGGATGAGTGACGGTCGACGACCCGCAGCGACAGCCGGACCGGCCGCGGTCCGTGCCGCCCGGCCTGCCTGGCCCGAGGTCCGCAGCCGGAACCGGCAGGAGACCCACGACGGTGCCGCGTGCCCCAGGCGCGGAACGGCCAACTGGTCGGACCGCCACTTCTGCCGCCTGCGCGTCGACGCTACGGATTGCTCCCTGTCACCAGTTTCACCAGTTCGCTGGTATCAGTCAGGTCAGGGATCACGGAGTGGGCACCCGATCCGCGAAGTTCCTCCGCAGAGCTGCGGCCGGTGGCGACGGCGATGACCCGGACCCCCGTCGCCACGCCTCCCTCGACATCGGCGGGCGTGTCGCCGATCAGCACGGTGTCCGAGGCCGCGGTGGCTGACCGGGCGAGTGCGAGTTCCACGAGTTCCGGCCGGAGATCGGCGTCTTCGCCATATGCGCCGTCGTCCCACCGAATGTACGTGTCCAGACCGAAGACCTTCAGTTTGATCTCGGCGACGGCGCGTACGTTTCCGCTGACGACGGTTTGCCGTACTCCGGCCCCAGCGAGGGCATCAAGGGCGGCTGCGGCGCCGGGCAAGGCGTAGGCCCGCTCCCGTAGTTCGGCCGCGTGCCGGACGTGCTGCGCCGTGAGGGCGGCAGCGAATCGCTCGAAGTCGGAACGGTCGGTACTGAGGCCGTGGAGCCCGGCGGTCTCCCGGAAGATGACAGCTTCGGTGATCCCGTCGATTTTCGCTTGTCGGCGCATGTCCTGACCTGTTACGTCCTCGAACGCGGATGCGGACAGCTTGCGTCCGAAGCCCCGGGTGTCGATGAGCGTGTGGTCGATGTCCCACAAGACGAGCTGCGGCATACGACGGGCCTTTCCGAACGGAACGTCTGACCGGATGCGCTGAGTCCCCCGATCGTTGCGGAAGGTATCCACGACGAACGGGACAGCCCTACCCTGACGGAATACGGGAGGGCGGATGGTCGATTCACCGAAGCTGCCCATCGGGGCGCGGATCAGGTATTACCGGCGCAAGAACGGTAACCGGTCGCAGGCTGCCATTGCGGGCCTGTGCGGGATCACCGAACGCTATCTCTCACTGATCGAGACGGGGAAGAAGACGCCGTCTCCAGACGTCTTGGTCCGGCTCGCCGCAGAGCTGGATGTACCTGTGGCTGCCCTGCTGTCCGACGAGCCGCCGCGCAGGGGCAGTGTCTCCCTGAGCACCGCTCCCGACATCGCTCGTGCCCTGATGGGGCACGGGGCTGCCCGGGTCGGCTCAGCGGCGACACCGGCAGATCTTCGTGACCGTGTCGAGGAGGCGTGGAGAACCTGGCAGACCAGCGAGGAACGATTCAGTGACGTCGAGACGGTGCTGCCGCGCCTGATCGGCGAGGTCGAGCATGCTGCCCGCGCTTATCGCGTCGGCAATGAACCCGACAACCGCCGCGAAGTCCTGCGTGCGGCGGCGGACTTGTACGGACTGGTCCGTTCCTACTGTCGGCGCACCGGGCGTCTTGACCTGGCGCTCATGGTTGCGGACCGGGCACGCCGCGCTGCGGAGGAAGCGGACGACCCGATTCGTTTGGCTGCCGCGCACTGGAATCTGGGGCATTGTCTGCTCTCCCAGGAAGGCGGTGCGGAAGAAGCCGGTGAGATCGCCGGTCGTGCAGTTGAGCAGCTGCAAGATGTCCCGGACAGCGATGAGAAGGCCGCCATGCGCGGAGCACTGGAGCTTGTACAGGTCGTGGCGGACGCTCAGAAGAAGGAGTGGTGGCGCGCGCGTGATCGGCTCGAACAGCGGGCGGCGCCTCTCGCTGAGCGGGCCGGGGAGACGAATGTCCAGTGGACGGTCTTCGGGCCGGCGAACATCCACCTGCACGCTCTGAGCATTGAGATGCTGGCTGGTGAGAGTGCGGAGGGCCTGCGACGGGCGGACGAGGTGGACATCTCCCGCTTGCCGAGTCGGGAACGGCAGTTCACATTCACTGCGGAAGTTGCCCGCTGTTACGACCTGCGGCGCGATGACGCTGCTGTTCTCGTACATCTGCTGGACCTGGAGAAGCTCAGCCCTGAGGACATGGCGCGCAGCAAACTGGCGGCTGACATGGTGTCCGGCCTGCTGCAACGCGTACGCCCCACGTATCGCCGTCAAGTCGTGGGACTGGCACAGAGCATGGGTCTTGCCTGACCGAACCAGGGGTTCGCCCGAACCGGGAGTTCGGGTTGCTGCTCTTGTCGCGTCCTAGCGTCTCGTGGACAGCGGCCAAGAGATGGAGTATCCGCGATGACAGAGCTGTCCTGTGTCCTTCGCTCGGTACCTGACCCGGCATGGGAGCGATGGGAGACGATTCGGATAGGCCGCTTCTACGGTCTCCAGGCTCTGGCTCGGTTGGGCACGTTCGGCACCGTGGCGATCGATCCAGTGACGCCCGCTGTGTACTTCTTCGTAGACATCGGTTCTGTTGCGTCGTGGCCGGAGGGACCTGCCAGTGGGGCGTTCAGCGTCACGACGGATTTCATGCCTCCACCGGACGATCGGCAGATGCCCCCTGGTGTCTACTGGCTGGTGCCGCCGCAGCAGGGTGCCGTCAGGTTGACCGATGGCCTCGCTCTGCTCGCCGCTCTTACCGAGGCCGTCACTCTGACGCGCCCACGCCAGGTGCGGAAGGAGATCTTGCTGCTGACGCGCGACCTGCCGGACACAGTGCCGCCGCGGGACCGGCTGGATCCGCTGGTCGAGGAGTTGCGGGTATACGTCGAAGACCTGATCCGGTACGTCATGGAAGCCCTCATGCATGAGGAGGGCTCCTACGACCGGCGAACGGCGCAGTGGCTCCTCGACCGCGTCCGGAAGGCGCTTGCGGCCGAACCGGCGCCCACCGATCGGGAAGCCGCTGAACGCGCCGAAGATCTGGCACTGTCCTGCCGGGCACTCGCCGGGATCCACGAGCGGCAGCGCCGCCACGGTGCGGGAGGAGCCCATGCCTGACACCTTCCCGGGGCACGACGGTGACCCGAGCCGCCGCGTCCTGGTGGCCGAAGACGGCTCCCCGGTGGTGTCCGTCTGCCTGCCTCGTGAAGCCGCGTCGGTACCGGAGGCCCGCCGACTGGTCCGCCGGACCCTGACGGGCTGGGACTTGCCGGACCTGGTGGACACGGCGGAGCTGATCGTCTCCGAGCTGGCCTCGAACGCCGTCCGGCACGCGCGGCACGGCACGTTCAGGCTGACGGTTCGGCGTCGGGGGGCCGGGAGCGTACGGCTGGAGGTGATCGACAAGAGCCAGAGCCCGCCGGTACGGAAGACCGCAGGCGCCGAGGACGACAACGGCCGGGGACTGGCACTCGTCGAAGCGCTGTCGGAACGGTGGGGAACGGAGCCCCTCGCGTGGGGCAAACGGGTCTGGGCGGATGTGGCTCCGGACGATGCCCCCTCCGACGCCGCCGCGGCAGCCGGCCCGCATCCGTTCGCCACCACGACCGCCCAGATCATCTACGTGCTCACGGTGGTGGCGCTCGTCGCCTGGCTCGGCGTGCTGATCGCCGAAGGACCGCGGTGAGCCGCGCATGGACACTCGGCCGGTACTTGCGCTCTGACAGGGACCCCGGCCGCCAGTACCAGGGCCCTCATCACCGCTCCCCCTGCTCATGACACACCGTTACCGGGAGGTTCCCTTGACCGCTCGTACCCTCATCACGGCCGGACAGGCCGTCTCGTGCTACTTCCGTACCTCCGTCGACTCTCCCCACCGAAAAGCACTCATCCAGATCTGCGAGCCGTGCAACGAGAGCTGCAAACACTGCTTCGTGTCCGCGACGAAGCGCGGCGAGTACATGCCGCTCGACCTGATCCGTGGCCGGCTGATCCCCCAGCTCGCCGAGGCCCGCGTCAACCGGGTCACCCTGACGGGCGGCGAGCCCTTCATGCATGAGGACTTGGTCGACGTCGCCGCCGCCTTTCACGACGTGGGCATGGATGTCGGTGTTTGCACGAATGCCACGATCGTGACCGACGAACAGATGGGTCACCTCGCGGACATGGGCGCTCACATGAATGTCTCCCTCGACGGATTCTCGGCCCACTCGCACGGGGTCTTCCGCGGTCGCCCGGAGGGCTTCGCCGAAACCGTCGAGACGGTCAAGCGGTTCGCCCGTTCCGGCATCCTTCAGGGACTGCTGTGCACGCCGAACAACCTCGCCGAGGACGAGGAGTACGCCCGGCTGTGCGCGTTCGCCCGGGAGCACGGCGCCAAGTACGTACTGATGAATCCCTTGGGGGAAATGGGCCGCGGAGCTGCCAAGGGGGCGCAGAAGCTCCGACGGCCGGACGACCACATGCGGCACATCGCCGAACTGACAGCACCGTTCGCCAGTGAGGGCCTGGAGCTGGTGAACATCCGGTTCCCGAACGACGACAAGCCGCTGTCCGGCTGCGAGGCGGGGACCATCATCTACGTCTTCACCAAAGGCGAAGTCACCGTCTGCCCCTATCTCGTATTCGCTGCCCGGACCAAGGCGAGTCGGCATCCGGATACGGACTTCATCGTCGGCAACGTGTGGGAGCACGAAGACATCGCGGCCCGCCTGGATGCCTACCGCTTTCACGAGCGTTGGACGGTCGGCGACAACCCGACCTGTGGCAGTTGTTCGCTGAGTGACGGATGCGGCAAAGGCTGCCCCGCCGCGGTGGTCGCTTCCGGGGAGCGGATTGGCGCGGTCGACATGGAGCTGTGCCCAGTCGTTCCCCGGCAGACCCGCGTGCTCCCCGTGGTCGGTGTCTCATGAGTGCCCGCTTCGTAACCCTCGACGGTCCGGGCGGGGTGGGAAAATCGACCGTCGCCGCGGCCCTGGTGCGGCAACTGCGGGAAGAGGGCCACGCGGTGTACGTCACCCGGGAGCCCAGTGACAGCCCACTCGGACAGGTCGCCCGCCACGGCACCGAGGAATACCGGGGGATGAGCATGGCATGCCTTATCGCCGCTGACCGCTACCGGCACGTGGAACACGAAATCAGGCCGGCTCTGGCGCGCGGTGACGTGGTGGTGTGCGACCGGTACGTGCCCTCTTCCCTCGCGCTCCAGGTGATGGACGGTGTCCCGCGTGACACGGTCTGGGAGCTGAACAGGCACGCGGACATGCCTGACCTGGCCGTCATCATCAACGCACGGGTGGATGTCATCACCGAGCGGCTGGAGGCGCGCGGCACGCACAGCCGGTACGAGCGCGAACCGCGCGGAACCGAGCGTGAATGCGCCTACTACTACGACACCGCTAGGTTCCTCATGGCTGCGGGCGTCCGCGTCCTGCAACTGGACGCCTCGTCGGCCCGGCCGGAGGACGTCGCTCGCGCGGTCGTCGAGGCGATCAAGAATCATGGCTGACAGAACGGGGCCGCGCATGACCACCTTGGACGTGTTGACGTTCAACTTGAACAATCCGGGGCGGGAGCGGGCGGAGCGTCAACTCGCGTACCTGGCCGCCCGGCCGGAGCCCGTTCTCGTGCTCACGGAGACCGCCGACAGCGCCGGATGCGATCTCCTGGCCGGCCGGTTCACGGCAGCCGGGTACGACGTGGCGTTTCCGCGGCCCGCGCGAGGAGAGCGCGGCGTGATGGTCGTCTCCCGGCTGGCCACGCGGCCCGGCACCGCCGAAACCGGCTACCTGCCGCACCGCTGTGTCTCCGTGACCGTCGACACGGATGAGGGACCACTCGACGTAATCGGTCTGTACGTACCGTCCCGGGACGCGACGGACGCAAAGAAGACCAGGAAGCGGACGTTCCTCGACCAGTGTCGCGCAGGCATCCCGCAGGCCGAGGACTCGCTGCGCCTGGTTCTGGGTGATTTCAACCTCCTGGAACCCGCCCACATACCCCGATACAGGTTCTTCCAGCCATTCGAGTACGGCTTTTATGAGTGGCTGGGTCAGTCCGGCTACCGGGACGCTTTCCGTGCACTGCACCCGCGGGCGGCCGAATACTCCTGGGTCGGCCGTACCGGGGACGGCTACCGCTATGACCACGCGCACGTGTCCGCGGTATTGGCGAGCGCGCTTCGGGCCTGCACGTACGTGCATGACGTACGGACCGGGCCGGACCGGCTGACGGATCACTCGGCCCTGTCGGTGTCGCTGGCCCTTCACCCGGTGAAGCCGCTGACCGTGACCGCCCCTGAGCGGGCCGCCGACCCGGCACCCGCGCTGTTCTGACCATCGAGCGAGGAGAACTCCATGGGAGACCGCACCTGGGAGCAGGTGGACCGGATCCGGCAGTGGCTGGACGACGAGACCGGCGATGCCGGATCGGCGGACATGCGGCTGCTGCGCGTACTGAAGATCGGGGAGGAGTTCGGTGAGGTCGTGGAGGCCGTGCACGGCGTCCTCGGAGCCAACCCGAGGAAGGGCCTGACCCACACCTGGCCCGACGTCCAGAAGGAACTGGTCGACGTCATCGTAACGGCCATGGTTGCCCTGGCCACCGTCGCACCGGACGCCCGGCAGGCGTTCGAGGAGCGTCTTGACACCCTGGTGGACCGGGTTCTGCCGGAGCCGCAAAGCTGAGCAATCGGTCCGTGCGGGAAGGGGGAGGAGAGGCCGAGCGGCACACCGCGCGACGACCGTCGGGCCCGGTGCGGCCGGCACGTGAGGCGGACGTGAGTGGCCCCGCCGGGCCGGAGCCCGGCGGGGCCACGTGGGGGACCCCCACGGCGGAGACGAAGGTCAGCGGTCGGAGCCGGAGGCCCTCGCGCTCTGGTTGATCACGAACTGTGAGCCGGGTTCGACCAGGATGTCGCCCTGGGCCGAGTTCGTGATGGTGACGTTGGACAGGGTGGCGCTGCCGCGGGCGCCGCCCATCGCGAGGATGCCGGAGCCGTTGTTCGACTTGTCGATGGTGACGTTGCTGATCTGCGCGGTCACCGTGCCGCCGCCGGACTTGAACTGGATCCCGTCGTACGTCGAGTCATGGATCTCGGTGTCCCGGATCACGACCCCCGGAATGCCCTGGCTCTGGGCGAACAGGGTGATGGCCCCGAACTCCTGGGCCTCGCCCCAGAACGCGCCGCCGGTGCGGTAGAGGGCGTTGTTGGCGATCAGGGTCTGCCCGGAGAACGGCAGCGGGTCGTGGTCGGTCGCCAGCATGATGCCCGGGTAGTTCATGGTGTCGTAGACCAGGTTGTTCTCGATGGTGTTGCCGTAGCCGCCGTAGACCGCGATGCCGTTGGCCCGCCAGGGCAGCTGGATCGTGTTGTTGCGGAAGTGGTTGTCGTGGCCGATGTCGACCGACTGGTCCTTGACGTACTTGTTGGCCCACACGGCGAGGGCGTCGTCCCCGGTGTTGCGGAAGGACGAGTTCTCCACCGATGAATTACGGGTGCCGTTGGTGAAGTTGATGCCGTCCGCATAGGTGTCGCGGATGCGCATCCCGGTGAACTGGAGGCCGTCGGCGGGTCCCCACAGCTCGGGGATGTTGTCGTAGTCGCGGCCCACCCAGACGCCCACGTTGGCGTGTTCGATCCACACGTTGCTGATCTTGGTGTTCTTGCCGAACCTGCCGTTGAGCCCGACTCCGCCCTCGGCGCCGCCGTCGCCGCCCCGGATGGTGCCCGAGCCGAAGATGGCGATGTCGGAGATGGTGGTGTTGCCGTCGATGTCGAAGCCGAAGTTGCCCTCGTGCGGGTGGTTGATGCCGCCCGCCTGCTGCGGCGGGGTGAGGGTGTAGAGCTGGGAGTGCCACATCCCGGCGCCCCGGATGGTGACGTTGCTGATGCCGACCTGGTTGTACTGGCCGCGGTTGAGCGGGTCGTCGGTGAGGATCTTCTGCTCCTGGCGCCACTGGCCGGCCGGGATCCACACGCAGTCGATCTGCCCGTTCTGGTCCGCGGTCACCGCGCGCTGGATGGCGTCGGTGTCGTCGAGCCCGTCGTTCGGGACGGCCCCGTACTCGGTGATGGAGACACAGCCCGCGGGCTGCGCGGCGGGCGGAGCGACCTGCTCGAGATCGACCAGGTCGATGACGTAGTACGCGGCGGTGTCACCGGCGTCGCGCTGCAACCGGAAGACGGTGCCCGCCGGGTAGGTCTGGGTGAGCAGCGCGTTCGACTCGTCGAAGAGGCGGCGCGCGTCGGTCCCCGGGGTGTTGGTCAGGCCCTCGGGCGAGTCGGTGTTGCCGTACAGCCAGCTGTACTTCGAGGTCAGGTTGATCTTGCGGACGAAGGTGCCGTTCGCGTAGAGGCTGATGGTGGCCTCCTGGCCGCCGCCGCCCGGGGCGTCCGGGATGGAGTTGCGGACCACCAGGGAGTTGGCCGGGCTGGTGGAGGTGAACTGCACGTACTGGCCGGTGGCGGCGAGCCGCACCGACTGGCGGCCGGAGGACTCGGTGGCGAAGTTGGTGTGGCCGAACGTGCGCTTCTGGTCGGTGGTCAGCAGGGTGCCGGTGTAGGTGCCCTTCTCGGCCTCGTACTCGACGTAGGGCACGGCGGCGCCGCGGCCGACCACGATCGAGCGGGAGAAGACGTTGTTGTTCTCGTTGGTCTCGGCGACGGTGTTGGTGGCGTCCGCGGTCGCCGCGAGCACGACGGCGCCGCTGGTCGCGGTCCAGGTGCCGGCGATGGCGACCTGCTGGGTGGCGCCCGCGGCGATGACGCCCGCGGTGCCGCCCAGGGTCTGGCCGCCGGCCACCAGCCGGGTGACCGTGCCGGCCGGAACCGCCGTGGTGCCCCGGTTGTGCACGGCGACCGTGAAGGAGACGGCGGCGCCCGCGGCCGGGCTGGACGGGTTGGTGGTGACGCCGGTGACCTCCAGGTCCGGGCCGGGGGCCTGGGCGACGGTCAGTTTGTTCGTGGCGGTGCGGCTGTTGTTGGTGTTGTCGAGTTCGGGCACGGTGTCCGTGGGGTCGACCACGGCGGAGACGGTGTAGCTGCCCGTGGCCCGCTTGCCGATGCCCACCGGGACGGTCGCCGTGGCACCGGCGGCGAGGGCGCCGACCGGGGCGCTGCCGGCGACGGTGCCGTCCACGCTGACGTTCACCGTGGAGGCCGGGGACGCGGCGGTGCCCGCGTTGCGCACGGTCGCCTGGACGGTGACGGTGTCCGTCTCGACGGGCGACGCCGGCGTCCACGTCAGGTCGTTCACCACCAGGTCGGGGTTGGGGGCGGCGGTCCCGATCACCTCGAACTCGGCGACCTGCGCGCCGTATCCGCTGGAGTTGGCGGTGAACTTGACCTGTACGTCGGCAAAGCGCCCGGTCACCGGGATGGTGACGGTGTTGGCGTTGGCCGAGGGGCTGAAGCTGTAGACGGCGGCGGCCTTCACCGAGGTGAAGCCGGTGGCCGCCTGGTCACGGGCGAGGACCTCGATGGTCTGGGTCCTGGCCGCCCAGGCCGGGTCGGGGTTCAGTTTGACCGCGACACCGGTGACGTCGGCGTTCGCGCCGAGCCGGACGGTGAGGGTGGCGGGGTGGCCGCTGGACTCCCAGTAGCTGGTGACCTGGCCGTCGTTGGCGTTCGCCGCCTTGAAGTTCTGGGTGGTCGAGGACGCCTCGATCGGCTTGCCCTGGGCCAGGTTGGCGCCGTCCAGGGGCGGGGTCGTGGGGTCGCCGCCCCCGGTGCCGTAGACCTCCAGCTCGGACAGCTGGGCGGCGTTCCAGCCGGTGTTGGCGCTCACCTGGACCCGGATGTAGCGCACGGTGCGGGCGGTGAGGTCGACGGTGACCGAGCCCGCGGCGGCCGGGTCGAAGCGGGTGGCGGCCGGGGCGGACAGCGTGCTGAAGGCCGAGCCGTCGGAGCTGCCCTCGACGGCGAGGGTCTGGCTCCGCGCCTCCCAGGAGGCGGGCAGCTTCAGGACGACCTGGTCCACCTCGACGGCGGAGCCCAGGTCGACCCGGACCCACTGCGGGAAGGATCCGGCGGGGCCCTCCCAGTAGCTCTGCTGGCTGCCGTCGGTGACGTTGGCGGCGGGGTAGCTGCCGTTGGATCCGCCGGCCGTGGCGCTCTTGCCGAGCGCGAGGTTGGGTCCCGCGGGGGCTTCCGCGGCGGTCGCGACAGCGGGCTGGAGGCCCACGGTGATCAGGCCGGCCAGGAGCAGGCCGGTGATCGTCCGCAGGCCGAATCGTTTCCGTCTCATGGCGTCCTCGTTCCATGGCAGGGACGACTGGGGGTGGGAGCACACGGTGCTACGACGGTGATACGGAGGGGCTGCGCGGGGTGGTGCCGGTGGTGCGGGGCGACGCTGGTGGTGCGAGGGAGCGCGTGGGTGTGCCGGGCCGTGAGGTGACGCGGTCGTGCGGGACCGGGACGCGGGGCGACCCGGGCAGGCGGAACTGCCTGACGGGTCGACACCACTCAACAAAGTTGTGATTTTGCGTCAACTCATTGATATTTTGCGGCTCTTGGGTGACAGATTTCAGGTTTACCCGCTCTTTGTCAATGGCATGGACACGGCTTGCGTGGCCGGAGTGCGGCAGTCGGTCCGCGGGCGCCCGTCACCCCGTGGGCATGCCGATCCGGTCGCGTTCCAGCGCGGAGCGCAGCAGTGCGATGGTCCGTGCGGCGGCTGCCGTCGCGGCTTCGTCTAGAGCGCCCCCGATCAGCTCGGTCAGTCGCTCCGTGAAGGTGCGGTCGGCCGCGTCGACCAGCCGCAGGCCCTCGTCGGTCAATGCGAGCAGCGACGACCGCCGGTCCGCCGGATTCCGCTGCCGGGCGACCCAGCCGTGCCGCTCCAGACGGTCGACGCTCTTGCTGGTCGCCCCGATGCCGATCGCGAACTCCGCGGCGAGGTCCGCGACCCGCGCCCCGGGGTGGTCCCGGAGGCGGCGCAGCAACTCGAACTGCGAGGTGACGATCCCGTGCCGCTCGCGCAGGCAGTCGTTCAGGGCGTTGTACAGACGCGTCTCGCACCGCACGAGGTCGGAGAAGAAGGCCGGGAGGCCGGAGGTGTCGTCGCCAGATTTATATGCCACGGCATATAGTGTAGCGGCAGCTATGTACGGCGGCGGGTCGCTGCGCCCCCAGCCACCCACGACGGCACCGGCTGCCCACGGCACCGGCTGCCCACGGCACTGGCTGGGTTCACGGCAGCGGCCGGGCGCGCGGCACCGGATGCCTGTGGCACCGGCTGGGCTCGCGGCAGCGATTTCGCGCGGCGGCGGCGTCTGCTTGAGGCGGCGTCCGCTCGCGGCACGGCTGTCCACGGCACCGGCCGCCCACGACGAGAGCGAGGAAGCGGACATGAGCAGGGAACAGCGCGCGATGATCGACGCGATGGTGCGGCAGCCCCGGCCGGCGGGCCCCGTGCCGGTGGAGGAACTACGGGCCGGATTCCGGGCGATGATGGCCGAGATGAGGGTCCCGGAGGGGATCCGCACCACGGCCACGACGCTCGGCCCGCGCCCCGCCCTGCTGGTCGAACCGGCCGGGACCCCGCGGCCCGGGACCCTCCTGTACTTCCACGGCGGTGCCTTCGTGTTCGGGTCGCCCGAGACCGCGCTGTCGCTGACGGGCAACCTCGTCGCGAGGACCGGGATCAAGGCGTTCTCACTGGACTACCGGCTCGCCCCGGAACACCCCTTCCCCGCCGCCGTCGAGGACACCCTGAGCGCCTACCGCGCCCTCCTCGACAGCGGCGAGGACCCGTCCGCCATCGTGTTCGCCGGGGACTCCGCCGGGGGTGGCCTCACCGTCACCACCTGCCTGGCCGCCCGCGACGCCGGCCTGCCCCTGCCCGCGGCGATCGTGGCGTTCTCCGCCGGACTCGACGCGGGCCGGACGGGCGAGAGCATGGTCACCAAGGAGGGCATCGACCCGTTCTTCACCCGCGAGTCCCTGCGCCACACCGAGGTCATGTACCTCGCGGGGCAGGACCCGAACCAGCCCATGCTCAGCCCGGCCGCCCTCGCCGACCTCACCGGCTTCCCGCCGATGCTCCTTCAGGTGGGCACCAACGAGGTGCTCCTGGACGACTCCACGCGGCTGGCCGCGCGCGCGACGGCCGCCGGGGTGGACGTCATCCTCGACGTCACCGCCGACGTACCCCATGTGTTCCAGTCGTTCGCCGGCGTCCTCGACGAGGCCGACGAGGCGCTGGACCGCGCGGCCTTCTTCCTCGGCCAGCACCTCCGCACCCCGGGCGCGGCGGACACCCGGGCGCGGTGAGCCGGACGGTGTGTCCGCACTCCCCGCACGCGGTGCCGGCCGGGCCCCGCCCGTCGGCCGGGCTCGTCCCGCCCGCCGTTCACTCGCTGTGACGGGTTCGGCTCCGTTAGCACATCTTTGCAGGTCTATGCCCGTCTGCCGCAGACCCTTCATTCTGATATCACCCGTCGTCCACTGGACCGGATCAGTGTCTGAGGGCTTCCGGTGTGTTCATCGAGCACCGATCACCGATCTTGCAGAGGGCAATATGTGTCTTGACGGACATTGCGAGCACAATGTCAACCCGTTCCCGGCCGACGCCGTGGGCGCCGGCGGCTCGGACGCCGGCCTCGGCCGGCGGCGGCTGCTGACCGTGGGGATGGCCGGTGCCGCCGCTCTCACCCTGGCCCCGGTGTCCTTCGCGCAGGCGGCCGACGGCTCGTCCGGCGGCGCCGCGCCCACCAGCGGTGACGTGACCCGCACCATCAGCGGGTTCCTGGAGACCGGGGTCGCGGACTTCGTCTACCTCCCGGTCGAGGTCCCCAAGGGCGTGCAGAAGATCGCGGTCTCGTACTCCTACGACAGGCCGTCCGTGCCCTCCGGCACCCCGGGCAACTCCTGCGACATCGGTGTGTTCGACGAGCGGGGCATCGCCCTCGGCGGCCGTGGCTTCCGCGGCTGGTCCGGTGGTTTCCGCACCTCGTTCGAGATCAGCAACAGCGACGCCACGCCGGGGTACCTGCCCGGCCCGGTCAACGCCGGCACCTGGCACATCGTGCTCGGCCCCTACCAGGTGGCGCCGCAGGGCCTGAACTACCAGGTCCAGGTGACCCTGACGTACGGCGAGCCCGGGCCCGCGTACGTGAAGAACTACCCGCCGCAGCGCGCCAAGGGACGCGGCCGTGACTGGTACCGCGGCGACTGCCATCTGCACACCGTCTACTCCGACGGCAAGCGGCTGCCGGGCGAGGTCGCCGCCGGTGCGCGCGCCGCCGGCCTCGACTTCATGGTCTCCACCGACCACAACACCTCGTCCTCGCACGCGGTGTGGGGCGAGTACGCCGGACCGGACCTGCTGATCATGACCGGTGAGGAGGTCACCACCCGCAACGGTCACTGGCTGGCCCTCGGCCTCCCGCCCGGTGAGTGGATCGACTGGCGCTACCGCTCGCGCGACGACGACTTCGGCCGCTTCGCGCGCCAGGTGCACCGCGGCGGCGGTCTGGTGGTCCCCGCGCACATGTACTGCGCGTACATAGCCAGCCAGTGGAAGTTCGGCTTCGACGACGCCGACGCCACCGAGGTGTGGACCGGCCCGTGGACCTACGACGACGAGCACGCGGTCAGCACCTGGGACCAGAAGCTCGGTGAGGCCGTCCGCACCGGCAAGCGCTGGCTCCCGGCCATGGGCAACAGCGACGCGCACAGCGTGCCGAACGTCATCGGCCTGCCGCACAACGTCGTCCAGGCGGACGACCTGGCCACCGACGCCGTCATGGCCGGTATCCGCGCGGGCCGGAGCTGGATCGCGGAGTCGTCCTCCGTCAAGCTGACCTTCACCGCCACCGGCAACGGCAAGCAGGCCGGCATCGGCGAGAAGCTGGCCGTCCCCGCCGACGCGCCGGTGGACGTCCGCCTCGACGTCGAGGGTGTGCCGGGCGGCACCGTCCGCTTCATCACCGACGAGGGCCAGATGCACCAGGAGTCGGTGGGCGCCTCCGGTTCCGGCACCGTGGTGTGGCGCACGACCGCCTCGCTCGTGTCGTACGTACGCGCCGAGGTGCGCCACCCGATGGCGGACGGCAGCCCCGGCCAGGGCAACACCATGGGCGACGCCCTGATGTTCGGCCCGATGGCCGCCCTGACCAACCCGGTCTTCCTGGTGACGAAGGGCTAGGCGAACCGACGGACGTCGTGCCTCCCGGGCGCGGCGAGGCACACCGCCTCACCGCCCCCGGGCCGGTGGCGGAGCCGAGCCCGCGCGGATGCGGCCGCGGCCTCCCTCACGACCGGTCCGTCCAGCCGGGCGGGTCGGCGGTCCGGGACGGCGATGGCTGCGACGTCGCGCCGGGTGCGTGGTCGAGCAGGTCCCCCTCCGGCCGATGGACCCCCGCGAGGGTGGTGTCGGTCCAGGTGACCTCGGCGAGATAGGCGCCTTCCAGGTCCGCTCCGGTCAGGTCCGCGCCGCTCAGGTTCGCGCCGGTCAGGTCCGCGTTCCGGAGGTCGGCCCGGCCGAACGAGGCGTTCTTCAGAGCCGCGTCGGCCAGGACGGCCGTCCTCAGATCGGCCTTCGGCACCTCGGCATGGGAGAGGTCGGCTCCGGTCAGGTCCGCCCCGGTCAGCACGGCCCGTTCCAGATCCGCACCGGACAGCATCGCCTTCTCGGCGTTGGCGCCGGACAGGACCGTTCCTCTGAGGTCCGCGTTGGTCAGATTCATGCCTTCGAGCTTGGCCTCCTTGAGGTAGGCGCCTCTGAGGTCGATGGCGGCGTTCCCGTCCTGGGCGGGATTGCGATTCCCGAGCGCGTAGAGAGCCGCCTGGATGTCCGGGGATTTCTCCGTGGTCTTCAGTTTCTTGGTGGCGCGGTCACGGACGTACTTGGACAGCATGTCGATCACGGCGGGCTGCGTGCGGGGGGAGTCCGTCATGATGCTCTGCATGGAGTAGATGGCGCCTCTGCGCACGTCCACGGAACCGTCGACCAGGTTCTTCACCGCCGTGTCGTACCGGTCGGCGATCTGCCCCTGCTCGGAAATGGCCAGCTCGTCGGAGACCTGGGCGACGGAGACCCAGGTGAAGACCAGCGCGGCGACCGCCGCCAGCCCGGGGAGCACCGCCGCGAAGGAAGCCATCCAGCGGGCCGGGCTGCCCGCTCCCTCGGCCGGACCGAGCACCGTCCGGCGGACGCCGACCCGTTGGGGTCCCCCGCTGCGGTGTCCCGGGCGATGCGCCCCCAGGGGTGACCGAAGCCGTCGTCGTGGGTCCCGGCGTGCTGGGAGTTCCCGGCGGTCGACGATCCGGTGCAGTTGCCGGCCGCGCGCCCCCGAACGGGGTATGCCTCTGCTCATGCCTGCCATTGCAGCCGGTACCGGCCGGAAGGAGAAGGCCGCCCGCCGGAGTCCGCGGGTCCGCAGGGCCCCGGCGGTCTGTTCGGCGGATCTCCTTACCCGGCAGCAGCCGCGCTCGCGTCGCGCCGCGGCACCGTACTGAGGTGCCGGCGCAGATGGTCCGCGTACTCCCCGGCGTGCGGCCCGCACAGTACGACGGCCGGCCGGGCGGGGCTGCCGGGGCGTACCCGCACCGGTGCGTCGTCCGACGGGTGTTCAGGCGTCGCGGACGCGGACAGGAGAGGCGCGCGCGGTACGTGGATCTCGATCCGGAGCCGTCCCGCGCCGCCGTGGGCGCCGGCCAGCGCCGCCCAGACGGCGAGGCGTTGCGGGTCCGGGTCGGCGGGCAGGCCCACCCGGTGCCGTTCCGCCTCGTGCGGGCAGGCGGGGCACTCCGGCAGCGGGTGGTGCCGGCGCAGGTGCGGGAGGAGACAGGCGGCGAGCCGGTCGAGGTCGGGTACGTGCCTCGGGGGGCCGGTCCGCGGGGTGACGAGGTAACCGGCGGCGCCCCACGGAGCGACCCCGACCCGGCCGCCCGCCGCCTCGGCGGCGGCCGCCGCCCGTCGCCGCCGGTCCGCGGGACGGTCGCCCGCCAGGACGACCTCCCAGGGCGGACGGACCGTGCCGGTACCGCACGCGCCGCACATGCTTCCCCTTCCTCCGGGTGTTCAGGGCATCACGTCGCCGCTGTTGGGCCCGAGGACCTGACCGACGTACAGGTTGCCCGAGGGGTCACCGGCGAGCAGTACGGCGGTCGGGGCCACCTCCGCCGGTACGCCGAAGCGGCCCAGGGGGAGTTCGGCGCGTTTCGCCTTCTTCCAGTCCTCGCTGATCCCGGCCACGAGCGGGGTCTCGATGGGGCCGGGGGCGATGGCGTTCACCAGGACGCCGTGCGGGGCGAGTTCGCGGGCCAGGGCCTTGGTGAGGCCGATGACCCCGGCCTTGGCCGCGGAGTAGTGGACCAGGCTCTCGCCGCCCTTCAGCGCGAGCTGCGAGGAGACGTTGATGATGCGGCCCGTGCCCTGGCGGACCATGAGGGGCGCCGTCCAGCGGCAGCACAGGAACACGCTGCGCAGGTCGACGTCGATCATCTCGTCCCAGATGTGCACCGGCATGTCGACGAAGGGCACCTCGGTGAGCAGCCCGGCGCAGTTGACGAGGATGTCGATGCGCCCGAACTCCCGGTGCGCGGTGTCGATCATCGCGCGGGTGGCGTCCGCGTCGGTGAGGTCGACCCGGTGGGTCGTCGCCGTGGTGCCTGCCGCCCGGGCCCGGGCCGCGGTCGCCTCGGCGCCGTCGAGGTCGCGGTCGGCGAGGAAGAGGCGGGCGCCCTCGGCCGCGTAGGCGTCGGCGACGGCCGCGCCGATCCCGCTGGCGGCGCCGGTGACGACGGCGACGCGCTGTTTCAGTGACTGACTCATGGCGGTGTCGGTTTCCTTCAGCTCGGCCAGCGGACGGTGAGACCGCCGTCGACGATGAGGTGCTGCCCGGTCACATAGGCGGCGTCGGCACCGGTGAGGAAGCGGATGGTGCGCGCCGCCTCGTCCGTGGAGCCCACCCGTCCCCAGGGGATGATCCGGCCGGCCTCGGCCAGGCCCTCGGGGCCCAGCGAGTTGACCGGGTCGAGCGACTGCGGGCTCTCGATCAGGCCGGGGATGACGCAGTTGACGCGGATGCCCCGCGGGGCGAGTTCCACGGCCAGGGAGCGGCACAGCCCCAGCACGCCGGACTTCGCGGCGGCGTAGTGGGCGTGGTCGTCCCAGCCGTAGACCCCGCCGGCGATGGAGGAGACGGCGACCATGGCGCCCGGACCGGTCATCACGCCGGCCGCGGAGCGGAACAGGCGCAGTACGCCCGTGAGATCGACGGAGAGCATGTCGTCCCACGCCCGGTCGCTGAGGTCGGCGAGCGGGGCGCGGCGCAGGATCCCGGCCGCGGCCACGGCGATGTCGAGCCGGCCGTAGTGGTCCACGGCCGCCTGTGCCAGGGCGTTGGCTTGCGCGGGGTCGCGGATGTCGACGTCGACGGCCAGGGCCCGGCCGCCGGCGGCCTCGACCTCGCGGACCGTCTGCCGTACGTCGTGCGGGTCCTTCGGGTAGTGGCCGAGCACGCTGACGGCGCCGGCGCGGGCGTAGGCGACCGCCAGTGCCCTGCCGATGCCGCTCGCGCCCCCGGTGATGACGGCGACCTGGCCGGCCAGGCCGTCGTCGCGGGCCGGAGCGGACTGCCCGGGTGCGGTCATGAGACGGCTCCTTCGGCGTGCAGGCGCGGCGCCGCGGTCCGTTCGCCCTGGTCCACGCGGTTGGTGCCGAGCATGACCACACCGGAGGCCAGCATGAAGACGGACCCGGCGATCAGGGCCGCCACGACCATGGAGGTCCCGGCGCTGAGCAGGCCGGTCAGCAGCGCCGAGCCCACGATCGCGCCGACCGGGCCCATGGTGTGCGCCACGTTCGGGCCGAGACCGCGGACCTGGGCGGGGAAGGACTCGCCCATGTAGAACAGCAGGGCCGCGTACGGACCGGTCAGGAAGAACAGCGACAGCGCGTACAGGGGGATGACGAAGGCACTGCTGTCGGGGCCGAGCAGCATCAGGGCGGTGAGGACGGCGCCGATGGTCCAGCCGACGATGATGGTGGACCGGCGGCCGACGCGGTCGCCGATCCAGCCGTGGAACAGGTAGCCGGCGAAGCCGACCGCGTTGGCGAGGACCAGGACCAGCAGGGCGTTGCTGAAGGAGACGTGCTTGCCCTGGGTGAGGACGGTGGTGCCGAGCACCGAGAACACCTGGATGGCCATCCAGTTGAACAGCCAGGCCAGCGACAGGCAGACGGTGTGGCGGCGCAGCCCCGGCGCGAACACGTCGCGCAGGGTGGCCTTGGCCTCGCCGGACACCGTCAGACCCATGCGCCGGGAGAGGTCGTCGGCCGCGGCGGTGTCCCCGTCGGCCTTCAGCCGGCGTATCTCCTTGAGGGCCGCGAAGGCAGGCGACTCGGGCAGCCTGCCGGCGGCGAGGGCGACCAGCACGGAGGGGACCACGGCGACGACGAAGGACCAGCGCCAGCCCAGAGTGGGCAGCAGCGCGGCGGTCAGTCCCGCCGAGAGCAGCGCCCCCACCGGCCAACCGCTCTGCACGAAGCTGTACATGAAGCCGCGGCTGCGCGCCTTGCCGTACATCTCGTTGAGGTAGACGGTGTTGACGAGTTCCTCCGAGTAGCCGAACCCGGAGAAGGCGCGGATCACGACGAGGGAGACGGCGCCGGCGGCCAGGCCGGTGAACCCGGAGCTGAGCGCCGCGCCGAGGATGGCGATCACCAGGGCGCGCTTGCGGCCGACGCGGTCCAGCAGCGGGCCGACGGTGAGCGCGATGACGAAGGTGCCGACGGTCACCCAGGTGGCGACGTTGGTGGCGTGCGCCGTGGACCAGCCGAAACTGTCCGCGATCTTGGGCAGCAGGGTGCCGAAGAGGGTGTAGTCGTAGACCGACACCACCCAGGCGAGGAAACACACGGCGGATATGCGCATCAGTGACCGGGAGGTCACGGGACGTTCCCAGACGGGGACGCCCGCGGTCTGCGCGGAGGTGGAGGAGGACATGGCTCAGACCTCCCGGGGACGGCGTTGGGCGAAGTCGTCGGCGATGGTGTCGAAGGTGCTCCAGCGGACGCCCTCGTGGGAGCCGATGTACTCGATCAGCCGTTCGAGGGCGAGGAGTACCTGGGGCCGGCCGGAGACATCGGGGTGGATGGTCATGGTGAACGCCGCGTAGTCGCTCTCGCGGTGGACCCAGTCGAACTGGTCGCGCCACAGCGACTCGATGTCGCGGGGGTTGACGAAGCCGTGGCTGTTGGGGCTGGCCTTGATGAACATCATCGGCGGCAGGTCGTCGAGGTACCAGTTGGCCGGGATCTCGATGAGGTCGGTCTCCCGGCCGCGTACGAGCGGCTTCATCCACGACTCGGCCGGCGCGTCGTAATCGATCTTGGTCCAGCTGTCGCCGACGCGGACGTAGTACGGCTCGAAGTCGCGGTGCATGAGGGAGTGGTCGTACTTGATGCCGCGCTCCAGCAGCAGTTCGTTGGTCACCGGGGAGAACTCCCACCAGGGCGCGACGTATCCGGTGGGCCGGCGGCCGGTGCGCGACTCGATGAGGCCGATGCAGTGGTCCAGGACCGTCGACTCCTGCTCGCGGCTCATCGCGATCGGGTTCTCGTGCGAGTAGCCGTGCACACCGATCTCGTGCCCGGCGGCGACACAGGCGTCGAACTGCTCGGGGAAGGTCTCGATCGAGTGCCCCGGCCAGAAGAAGGTCTGGGTGAGGCCGTGCCGGCGGAAGAGTTCGAGGACCCGCGGCACGCCGACCTCGGCGGCGAACATGCCGCGGGAGATGTCGTCGGGGGAGTCCTCTCCGCCGTACGAGCCGAGCCACCCGGCCACCGCGTCGATGTCCACACCGAAGGACACGAAGATCTCTTTGCTCATGATGCTCCTTGGTCTGATGTGCGGGCGCCGTCGGACATCCGCCGGACGTGGGCCCCGGCGGACGCCTCCTGTTGGAGCCACTGTCTGAGAACGGCTCCGGGATCTTCCGGTTTGTGGGCAATTGATACGGAAAGTAGCAATCTGGCCTGCCAGGGGCTCAGATCACTCGCGAAAACGGCGCCGGCGCGTTCCAGATCCGCACCGCCGCCCCCGCCGTACATCGGGGCGACCGGGCCGCTGAACGCCCGGCTGCACACGGCCACCGGAACGCCCCGGTCGGCCAGCCGGGCCACGGCGGCGGTCATCGCCGGGGACGCGTTGCCCGCGCCCAGCGCCTGCACCACGACGCCGCCGGCCCCGGCGGCCACCGCGGCCTCCAGCAGGGCGCCGTCGGCTCCGGCGTAGGCGGCGACGACGTCGACCCGGGGCAGTTCCCGTACGGCGTCGAGGTCGAAGGCGGGCGGCCGGGGCTGCGCGCCGAGCGGCAGTACGCGGTCGTGCGTCACGCGCAGACAGGGGCCGCGCCCGGGTGCCCCGAAGGCGGCGGCGGCCAGGGTCTCCACCTTGCGGACGCCCCGGGCCTGCCAGGCCAGCCCGTCGAAGACCAGCAGCGGCCCGAGCGCCCGCGCCTGGGGGCTGCCCGCGACGGCGAACGAGGCCGCGAGGTTGGCCGGACCGTCGGGGGCCGGGCTGTCGAAGGGCCGCTGCGCGCCGGTGAGCACGACCGGCCGCGGGTCCGCGTGGAAGAGGTCCAGCAGGAACGCGGACTCCTCCATGGTGTCGGTCCCGTGGGTGACGACCACGCCGTCCACGCCCTGGGCCAGCGCGTCGTGGACGCGGCGCACGAGCGCGAGGAGGTCGTCCAGGGTGAAGGCGTAGCTGCCCTTGGTGGTGAAGTCGTCGACCTCCACCTCCAGGGCGCCCAGTTCGCTCGCCGCCAGGAGCTGTGCGCCGGTGGTCTCGGCCAGCAGGCCCCCTGCCGACCGCCGGCTCGCGATGGTGCCGCCGGTGGCGATCAGACGGAAACGGGTCACGGGTCCCTCCACGGCCGGTGGGCGCACAGGTGAGCAATCCTTTGCACGATCGTCCACGAGAACGTTTGCGCGAACGATTGCGAGGACTCTATGCAATCCTTTGCGGGACGACAAGAGGTGATGCGGACCGCGGTTTCCCGGCCGCCGGGCCGATGCGATAGAAACGACGTGTGACCGCCGCCCCGCCCCCCTCCGACAGCACCGTGACCCTGGCCGTCCTGGCCGCCCGCGCGGGGGTGCACGTCTCGACCGTGTCCCGGGCGCTGACTCCCGGGGCGCCCGGCATCGGCGCCGCCACCGCCGAACGCATCCGCGCGCTCGCCGCCGAGCTGGGCTACCAGCGCGACCCCGCGGCCACCGCCCTGCGCACCGGCCGCAGCCGGGTCTTCGGGGTCCTGGTCCCGCGGCTGACCGACTTCGTCCTGGCGCGCATCTACGAGGGCCTGGACGCGGAGGCCGCCGGGCATGGCTACAACACCTTCGTCGTCAACACCACCGACGACCCGGTCCTGCGGCGCGAGCGCCTCGAAGAACTCCTCGCCCGCCGCGTCGACGGCATCGTGCTGGGTGACGCCCGGCTCGACGGCGACGAACTGGTCCGGACGCTCGCCGACCGGAAAATCCCCTATGTCCTGGTCTCCCGCCGCCTGAAAGGCCATCTGTCCGTCACCACCGACGACCTGCTCGGCGGGCGGCTGGCCGCCGAGCACCTGCTGGAACTCGGCCACCGGCAGGTCGGGGTGGTGGCCGGGGAGCCCTACGCCAGCACCGGTGCGGAGCGCACCGCCGGTTTCGTCCGCCGCTACGAGAAGGCCGGCCTGCCGCTGCCCCCGGAGTACGTGCTCCACTCACGCTTCGACAGCTCCGGAGGGCACGCGGCGGGCGCCGAACTGCTGCGGCTGAATCCCCGCCCCACGGCCATCTTCGCCGTCAACGACACCGCCGCGATCGGCGTCATAGGGGCGCTGCGGGAACACGGGCTGCGGCCGGGCGCGGACGTGGCCGTCGTCGGCTACAACGACATCCCCGTCGTCGCCGAGATCCCGGTGCCGCTCACCACGATCCACTCGCCCATGTTCGACATGGGCCGCCAGGCCATGGACCTGCTCCTGCGGCGGCTGCGCGAGGAAGACGTCCGTTCCCGGCGGCTGCGCCCGCATCTCGTCGCCCGGGCGTCGACGGTCCCCGAGGCGTAGCCGCCGGGCCGCCTCCCGGCGAACGGCAGCCATCGCTGACGCCCTGTCAGGACCAGCGGGGCCGGCGGGACCCGGGCGGGCGGCCCGCGGCATCACTCGCCCGCCGCCGTTACCTACGTGCGGGCGGCGGCGGGCCGCGGAAGTTGACGGCCTCGATTATGCGGCGCGACTCGTGGGGAAGGGCCCGGCGGTGCCGCATGCGGCCCGCCGCAGGAGGGTGCCGGGACAGGGAGGCGGACGTGAGGGCCGACGACGAGGGCGAGGTGGAAGCGATCCGGGTGCGCTACCGCGGGCCGCTGGCGATCGGCACCGGCTGTTACGTGCTCGCCGGCATCTGGGGGATGTCCCTGCTCGCGGACGACATCGGGCCCGTCGGCGAGATGCTCCTGTGGATCGGGCACGGGGTGGTGCTGATCGCGCTCCTCGCCGGGCTGGGCGCCTGGGAGTACAGCTTCTCCGCGGCCCTCTTCATCGTGTTCGCGTCCGCGATGTCCGCGTACGTCGTCTCCGTGGTCCGCGACGACCTCACCCTCCAGCGGCGCGGCGAGGAGACCACCGTGACGGTGGTGAAGGAGTGGCGCGACCCGGCGCAGGGGCGCAAGCCCCGCGGCCACACCTACGAGGTGGAGCATCTGGACGGCACCGAGGTCCCCGGTCCCGCGCTGAAGGTCACGTCCGACCGGTTCGACGTCGGGCAGCGCATCCGGGTGATCGAGGACCCCGCCGGTGAACTCCGCCCCCAGACACCGGGCCAGGCGGACGCCACCGGCGACGTGGCCGGCGCGGGGCTGCTCGTTGTCGCCGCGCTCGCCGCCGTCGGGTGGATGGCCTGGCGCGGGCCGGACACCGCGCGGCGGGGCGAGCACGACGCGCCGAAGACCTGCGCCGGGCCGCGGGAGGCGTGCCCGGCCGCCGGCCGCGGTACTCCGGACGAGCAGGAGGAGCGGCTGCGCGAGGCGCTGCGTACGTATCCCGCCGACCGGAGCGGCTACGTCCGGGTGCACCCGAAGGACTACCCGGACGTGTCGCACCGGCGGGCCGCCCGGATCGGCCGGGACATGGGGCTGCGCGCCGAGGCGTTCGGCAACCGGGGTTCCTGGCGCTTCGGGGAGAACGTCGTCGAGGAAGTCCCGTGTGACTGACGGCCCGTGCCCCTGCCGCGCGGGCGGCGGTGGCATCGGGCGGAGCGGGACCGGGGCCGTGACCCTGACCGGTTTCGGTACGACGGACGGCTGCGGTACGGCGTTCGGACGCGGCCTTGTGCGTTCCGCGGTGGGCCGGGGCCGTGAGCGGGCCGGCCGCCGCGCACCGGCGCGGCAGGGCCGCCGCGCGGTGCGGCTGGATTCCGTCCCCGCCCGGACCGCGCTTACGATGCGCGAAGTCGTACGTCAGTTCGCGCCTTTGTCGTTCGAACCAGGAGCACGGTACCGGTGTCCATACCTCCGCCCCCCGGTCCTCAGCAGCCCGAAGGGCAGCACCCGCAGCCCGGTCCGTATTCGCCGGACGCGTATCCGCAGGATCCGTACGCGCACGGCCCGTATCCCCAGGGCCCGTATCCCCAAGGCCCGTATCCCCAGGGCCCGTACGGGCAGCAGCCGTACCCGCCCGGTCTCCAGGGGCAGCCGCCTCACCCCGGGTGGGGACCGGGCCACGACCCCTACGGCCGGCCGGCGCCCGTCAACGGGCTGGCCATCTCCTCCCTCGTCCTCGGCATCCTGTGCTGCCTGCCGGGCGTGGGGCTGGTCCTGGGGGCGATCGCCCTCCGGCAGATCAAGCGGCGCGGGGAGCGCGGCACGGGCCTGGCGGTCGGCGGCTCCGTGCTGTCCGTGATCGGGCTCGTGCTGTGGGCGCTGGTGCTGGGCACCGGTGCGGCGGGCGATTTCTGGCAGGGGGTCAAGGAGGGCGCGCGCGACAGCGCGGTCTTCTCGTTGTCCAAGGGCGAGTGCTTCGACGCGCCGGGCGGTTCCCTCCAGGGCGAGACGTACGACCTCACCAAGGTCGCCTGCGCCAAGGCGCACGACGCCGAGGTGTTCGCCTCCTTCCACCTGCCGGACGGCCCGTACCCGGGCGAGGAGTCGATGGACGAGACCGCCGGCGGCCGCTGCTACGGGCTCCAGGACAGCTACGCGATGGACGCCTGGGCCGTCCCCGACGACGTGGACGTGTACTACCTGGTGCCCACCCGGCAGAGCTGGGAGGCCGACGACCGCCTGGTGACCTGCCTGTTCGGCAACACGACCGAGGGCGAGAAGCTGACCGGCCCGCTGCGCAACGACGAGACCGTCCTCGACACCCACCAGATCGCCTATCTGAAGGCCGCGCACGTCCTGAACGCGGCCCTGGACACGGTGCCCGCGCAGTACGTCGAGGACGACCTGCCGGGACACCGGGCGTGGGCGCGCCGGGTCACCGCGGCGCTGTCCCAGCAGAGCGGGATGCTGCGCGGGCACGACTGGCCGCAGGACGCGAAGGGGCCGGTGACGTCCCTCGCGGACGACCTCGACAAGGCCCGGACGGAGTTGTCGAAGGCGGCCGGGGCCAGTGACGTGGACACCTTCTACGCGCACTACGAGAAGGGCTTCCGGCTGCTCGAACCGGACCGGACGGTCACCGCACGCAAGGCTCTGGGGCTGGCCACGACCCCGCCGCCGTACGAGGAGGGCGGCAGCGGGGCGGGCGGTGACCCGGGCGGTACCGGAATGGAGGTGTGATCGCGGCGGGAGCGGGGAGAAAATGCCTGGGCACGGCCCTCCCGGCGGGGGGTAATCACATCGAGTGATTCTCTGGCCTTTACTTGCATGGCTCAACCCACGGTTGCCACTCTGTTGCTGTCTGTACAACCTGATGGGAGCGGCCAGTGACTTTCGGTGAACAGCCGGCGTACCTGCGGGTTGCGGGTGATCTCCGCCAGAAGATCGTCGACGGTTCACTGCCGCCCCACACCCGGCTCCCCTCGCAGGCCCGGATCCGCCAGGAGTACGGCGTCTCGGACACGGTCGCGCTGGAGGCGCGCAAGGTGCTGATGGCCGAGGGGCTGGTCGAGGGCCGCTCCGGCTCGGGGACGTACGTGCGCGAGCGGCCGATGCCCCGGCGCGTGGCCCGTTCCGGGTTCCGGCCGGACGGCGGCGCCACACCGTTCCGGCAGGAGCAGGCCGACGCCGCCGCCCGCGGCACCTGGGAGTCCCGCACCGAACAGACCGAGGCGAGCGGGGCCATCGCCGACCGGCTCGGCATCCGGGCCGGCGACCGCGTGATGTGCACCAAGTACCTCTTCCGGGACGGCGGCGAGCCGATGATGCTCTCCACCTCCTGGGAGCCCCTGGCCGTCACCGGGCGCACGCCCGTGATGCTGCCCGAGGAGGGCCCGCTCGGCGGCATGGGCGTGGTCGAGCGCATGCGCGCCATCGACGTCATCGTGGACAACGTCACCGAGGAGGTCGGCGCCCGCCCCGGCCTCGCCGAGGAACTGCACGTGCTCGGCGGCGTTCCCGGACATGTCGTCCTGGTCCTCCAGCGCACGTACTACGCCTCGGGCCGGCCGGTCGAGACGGCCGATGTGGTCATTCCCGCCGACCGGTACCGGGTTTCGTACCACCTGCCTGTGAAGTAGCGCACGCCCCCGGGGTGTTCATCTCCTGGCCTCCCGGATCCGCGGGCTGCCGCGGGCCGTTGGGATCCGGACGTTCGCGCTGGTGACCCGCGAGGTCCGCGACATGCGGCGACCTCTCGCACCGGAACGCACGCAGGGCGCGTTCAGCAACGCGCGCCCCCGGCGTTCTGGCTGGTTGCGTACCTCTTTGTGAAAAGCCGTATTCGCACAGTGAAGGTTAGGCGTACGCTCGGGCATATGCGGATTGCGGTTTCCTTAGAAGGCGGGGCGATGGGCAGCGGAGGGGCGCGATGAGCGACGACACGGTCACCCTGCCCTGGCTCGTCATACGGCAGGACGACAACGGCAATCGCTACCGCGTGGGCAGGTACGCGACCCGCGCCGAGGCCGAGAAGATAGCCGACAGTCTCGACGACCGGGGGCACAGACAGCTCTACTGGGTCGAGCGCGCCGGCCAGCACGGCGGCGCCACGCGCAACTGACCCGCACGGCGGTCCCGTAGGCTCCGCCACATGACGGAACGGATCGTGGTGGTGGCGGCCGCCCTGCTCGACGACGGCCGGCTGCTCGCCGCGCGCCGCAGCGCACCCCCCGACCTCGCCGGACGCTGGGAACTGCCCGGCGGCAAGGTCGAACCCGGTGAGCGGCCCGAGGACGCCCTGGTGCGCGAACTGCGCGAGGAACTCGGCGTCGACGCCGAGGTCGTCGCGCGCGTCCCGGGGGAGTGGCCCCTGAAGGACCCGTACGTGCTCCAGGTGTGGACCGCCCGGCTGCGGCCCGGCTCCGCCGCCCCCGCGCCCCTCCAGGACCATGACGCGCTGCGCCGCCTCGCCCCCGGTGAGGTCTGGGAAGTGGACTGGCTCGACCAGGACGTCCCCGCGGTGCGCGAGGTGGTGGGCCTGCCGGCGCCGGACGCCCGCTGAGCGTCCCGTACGCCGTTTGTGCCACTGTGCACCTTCCCGGGCGGTACTGGGTCCCGGATATCGGGTATGTGCCCAATAGCCCCACGAAACCGGACATGGGTGGGTTCGCTGGCCTGGGATGTGATCGGCGTGATCGACACCGAAGGCGACTGCGCCGAATGGACCTTTCCGGCGCACCCCGGGGCCGTGCGCACCGCCCGCCGCGCGGTCCGCGAGCAACTGCGGGTCTGGGGCCTCGACAGCCTCGCCGATGTCGCGGCGCTCCTGGTGAGCGAGCTGGTGACCAACGCGCTGCGGCATGCGACGGGGCCCATCGGAGTCCGTCTGGTCCGTCGTGCGGCGCTCGGTACGGCCCTCGGTGCGGCGCTGCGGGTGGAGGTGTCCGACCCGCTGCCCGACCCGCCGCGCGAGCGGGTGGCGCGGCCCGACGACGAGAGTGGCCGCGGTCTCCAACTGGTCGCCAACTCGTCGCGTCGCTGGGGAACCAGGCCGGCGGACAAGGGAAAGACGGTGTGGTTCGAGCTGAGCGCTCCGCTTGAGGGGCGGTGACGGGTCCTGCCGGACGGGGGGGAAGGGGGACGGGGCGGTGGCGGTTGCGGGTTGTTGTTCGGCTGCGGGTGCGTTGTGGCTGGTCGCGCAGTTCCCCGCGCCCCTTGGTGAGTGGGGGTGTGTCGTGGCTGGAAGTGCGGGTTTTTGTGACCCTTTGGGTGCGGTCCGTCCGGCGCCCTGTCGGCGCCCGGTTGGTGGCCGTCCGCCGTTCGGTGGGGATTCATGCGGCGGTGCGCGTTGCCGTGCGCGTGTGCGCTGGTGTGCGCCGGTGCGGCGGGGAACCGGTATGTGGAATACGGAAGGTGCTGATGCGTGACGGAAGAGAAGCCGGTGTACACGCCCTGCCGGTCCGTCCACTCGCGGTGGCCGTCCGACGACGGTTACCGGAGGACGTGATTCGACGGCGTGTTCCCTGGTTAGAAGACTGAAAGTGTTGTCGCGACCCGGTCCGAGCACCGCCCGGACCAGGTTGTGATCGTGAACACCGTGCCGTGCGGCCCCGTAGTGCTGGATACTGCGGGCAGCCGCCCCTGGTGACCGGTACCGGGCGCGGTGAGCTGGAGGGGACGGTTCGCGTGAGCGAGATACCAGCGAAGGCCACGGAGTCGGAGGACCCGTCGGACGGCGCGAGGGTTCGGGGCGTGGCGGCTGCCGCGGCGCCCGGCGACGGCCTGTGGCAGAGCAGCCCGCCCGGCTCCCTCTACGACTACATCAACGTGGCGTCCTTCTCGATCGGCCCCGACGGGCTCGTCGACCAGTGGAGCCTGCGGGCCGAGCGGCTTTTCGGCATCCCCGCCGAGCGTGCCGTGGGCATGGACCCCATCGCGGCCTTCGTCGCCCCCGACCAGCGTGAGCGCGGCCTGCGGAAGATGGCCGAGATCCTCGACGGCCGGGAGTGGACCGGCGTGGTCCCCCTCCGGCTGCCCGACGAGCACGGCGGCGGGCCCGGCGAGGAGGGCCTCGCCGAGGTGTTCGTCATGCCGACCAGGACCGCCGAGGGCGAACGGGCCGCCGTCTGCATCGTGGTGGACGTCCGTACCCTGCGTGGCATCGAGACCGACCTCGGTGCCTCGCGGGCGATCTTCGGCCAAACTCCGTTCGGTTTCCTGCTGATCGACACCGACCTGCGGGTGCGGCGCGTCAACACGCGGATCGCCGACCTCTTCGGCGGCAAACCCGACGACCACCGTGGCCGCGGGGTCCACGACTACCTGTCGCGGGGCGAGGCGGAACGGGTCGCCGCCACCCTGCGCCGGGTCCTGGAGACCGGCGAGCCCATCACGGACATGCACGTCACGGGCTTCACCCGGGACTCGGAGGAGCGCCGGCACTGGTCCGTCAACCTCTACCGGGTACAGAGCGGCACCGGCCGCCCGCTCGGCATCGCGTGGCTCGGCACGGACGTCACGGCCCGCCGGGCCGCCGCCCGCGAGGCGGCCGCCGCACGGCGAAATCTCGCCCTGCTCAACGAGGCGGGCGCCCGGATAGGGAACTCCCTCGACCTGGAGACCACCGCCCGCGAACTCCTCGACGTCGTGGTCCCCGGGTTCTGCGACCTCGCCAGCGTCGACCTCTACCAGGGGCTGCTGGCCGGTGACGAGACCCCGCCGGGCCTCGCCGACGGCAGCGCCGACCTGCGCCGGGTCGCCTTCGCCAGCGCGGTCTCCGGCGCGCCCTTCGTCGGCGGCGGCTCGCCCGTCGCGGTCGGCGCCGTCCACCACTACCCCTTCAACTCGCCCTGCGCGGGCGCCCTGCGCGCCGCCCGTCCGCAGTCCGTCCCCGCCGAGGAGGGCGGCCTCGTCCAGTCCACGCTGGCCGTGCCGATGGTGGCCCACGACACGGTCGTCGGCCTCGCGCAGTTCTCCCGTACGAAGGGCAGCGAACCGTTCGGCGACCGCGACCGGGACCTCGCGGTCGAACTGGCCGCACGGGCCGCGGTCTGTATCGACAACGCCCGCCTGTACCGCAGGGAGCACGAGCGGGCGCTGATACTGCAACGGTCCCTGCTGCCACCCGGCGACCCGGAGGCGTCGGGCCTGGACATCGCCTGCCGCTACCTGCCCGGCAACGCGGCCACCGAGGTCGGCGGCGACTGGTTCGACGTCATCGAACTCCCCGGGCACCGCACGGCGCTGGTCGTCGGTGACGTGATGGGCCGCGGTCTGCGCGCGGCCGTGGCCATGGGCGAACTGCGCACGGCCGTACGCACCTTGGCGCTGCTCGACCTGGAGCCCGCCGAGGTGCTGTCCGCGCTGGACGAGATCGCCCGCGGCCTCGGCACGCCCGGCGGCATCCAGCAGGCCACCCGCACGGCCCGCCAGCCCCGGGACGCGGACCTCTCCGAGGTCTACCTGGCGACGTGCGTGTACGCCGTGTACGACTCGGTGACCAGACGCTGCACGTTCGCCAACGCGGGGCATCTGCCGCCGGTGCTGGTGGAGCCGGGCGAGGCGGCACTGATGCTGGACGTGCCGCCGGGCATGCCGCTCGGCGTGGGCGGCGAACCCTTCGAGGAGGTGGAGGTCGAACTGCCCGAGGGCGCGCTGCTCGCCCTCTACACGGACGGACTCGTCGAGTCCCGCGACCATCCGCTGGACGAGGGGTTGCAGGCGTTCGTGGGCGCGCTGACCAACCCGGCCGGACTCGCCCCCGACCCCCGGTCCCCGGCGGCGGCGCCGCGCGCCGACGGCCGTCCCAACCTGGAGGACATCTGCGACCACGTCCTCAGTACCCTCGACACCCACCACGGCGAGGACGACATCGCGCTGCTGATGGCCCGGGTGCAGGGCCTGCCCGCCGAGTCGGTCGGCGACTGGACGCTGCCGCGTGAGCCGCGCAGCGTGGGCCGCGCCCGCGAGTACGCGCGCGGCCAACTGCTCAGCTGGGACCTGGAACCCCTGGTGGACACCACGGAGTTGCTGGTCAGCGAGCTGGTGACGAATGCGCTGCGCTACGGCGAGGGCGAGATCAGACTGCGGTTGCTGCTGGACCGCACCCTGGTCTGCGAGGTCTGGGACTCCGGTCTGGTCCAGCCGCGCCGCCGCCGGGCCCGGGACACCGACGAGGGCGGCCGGGGCCTGCAACTGGTCGGCCTGCTCAGCGCCGCGTGGGGTTCCCGGCGGACGCCGCGCGGCAAGACCGTCTGGTTCGAACTTCCGCTCCCCGACGGGGAGAACGCCCTGACGGACCCGGCGGAGGCGCTGCTCAGCCTGTTCTGAGCCGGCCCCGGGTGAGCGGCCCGCCGAAGCTCGCCGGAGGGCCGCCGTCGGGGTCCTCGCCGAGCAGGACACCGCCGAGGACGGCACCGGCCAGCCCGAGGTCGTGCCCGGCCGCACCGGCGTACGGGGTCCCGTGGACGCGCACGTCCCGCTCGGCGAGGGTCCGGGCCACGCGGGCGAGCCCGTCGGCGGCCCCGGTGTCGCCCTGCGCGAGCCGCCGTACCGCCTCCGCCAGCAGCGTGCGAGCCTCGGCGCCCACCGCCGCCCGGTGGGTGGCCACGAAGTCCTCGGCGGTCGCGGCGGCGCTGCGCGCGGCACGGAACCCGGCGAGCGCCACGACGCCCCGGTGGCCCGCGCCGACCGGCTCGACGGCCCGCGCGATCCGCCGCAGGGCGTCCAGCGGGTCGTACGGCCCGCCGGTCAGCTCCTGCCGTACGGCGGCCAGCACGGTGTCGGCGTGCGCCAGCCGGGCACGCAGTTCGCCCACCGGGACGAGCTGCTTCGGCGGCGGGACCGGGGCGGGCGGTCGCCGGTCGGCGGTGGCGCCGGTGCGGCCGACCGTGCGGCCGTTGCGACCGGCCGCGGTGCCGTTGCGGCCGGGGGGTCTCCTGAGCGCCCGGCTCCGCTCGAACGGGGCGTACCCGCCGGTCCCCATGCCCCTCCGGGCGTCGGCCAGCGCCGCCTCGGCGCCGGTGAGCGCCGCTGGTACCAGCGCCGCGGCCTCACGCAGATCACGGGACAGCCGCGCCACCCCGGTCACGAGGACGTCCGCCTGGGTGAGGGCGCCCTCGGCCGCGCGCAGCCCGCGGACCGCCCGCATCGTCTCGCCCGTACCGGCCGCCTGACGGGCCCGGTCGAGTTGCGCGGCGGCGAACACCAGCCGGTCCCCGGCCTGTACGGCGTACCCCTGGACGGGTTCGACGGCCGTCGGCCCATGCCGCTCGACCAGCCCGGCCGAGGTCGCCTCCGCGTCGGCCGCCCGCCCGGCCAGCTCCCGCACCCGCCCCTCCGTGGCCTCCGCCGCCCCGCCCGTGTCGCGTTCCAGTGCCCTCGTCCGGTCGAACCCGGCCGCCTCCGCGTCCAGCCGCCGCCCGGCCTCCGCGCACCGCCCCAGCACCCCCACGAGCGCCTGCCGCCGGGCGCCCGCGTCGCCCGGCAGACCCTCCTCGTAGCGCCGGTGTATCGCGAACGCGGCCGACAGCTCGGTCTCGGCCGCCCGCAGCGCCCGGATGAACGGCTCGACGGCCGCGGCCCCCAACCGTGCGGCGGCCCAGGCGAGTTCCTCCCTGCTGGTGCGCACGGCGTCGTCCGCCGCGACCAGCGCGGCCCGGGCCTGCCGGTCGGACACGACGTGGGTGCGCGCGGGCGGCTCTCCCGACGCGGACCCGGGCGTCGTACGGGTCCGGGCCCGCCGGGTGCGCCGTAGGTATGCGTATCCCGCCAGGACCCCCGCCGTGCCCACGGCCACCAGCGGTACGACGAGATCGGCCGGGGACGTCCTGTGCTGTTCCGGCGCGTGCTGTTCCGGCGCGGCGGCCTCGGCCACGGCCACCGGTCCGGCCCGCACCGCGGGAACCGGATCTTGGGTGCCGATCGTCATCACCGGCAACACCAGCCACGCGACCGAGACGGAACCGCCCAGCACGGTGTGCGCCACCCGCACGGATATGTACGACGCGGCATGCCTGGGCCGGCCCCGGAACACGGATGACGTCACATTTCGGAGCGTATGGGCGGCTGCCCGGCTCCGCGAGCGGGATGGATACGCGCGGGGGACGAGGCGACGGCAGGGGACGGCGGGACGGCACGGGGACGACGAGATGAGGGACGGCATGACCACGGAACCGGCACCGGAGTCCAGACCGGCACCGGAGCCCGCCGCGGCACCGGAGCCCGCCGCGGCACCGGCGCGGGCGGCGGAACCCGGGCCGTCCGGCGCCACCCCGGACGAAGACGCTGCCACCCAGGAGGCCGCCTCCGGCCAGGACCCGGCCGTCCCGGACCAGGATCCCGCTGCCGCGCCGCCCGCTGCCGCGCCGCCCGCTGCCGCGCCGCCCGCTGCCGCGCCGCCCGCTGCCGCGCCGCCCGCCGCCGCGGCACCGCACGGACCGCGGCGCCGCCGCCGAAGACGCCTGCGCTGGGCGGCCGGCGCTCTGGCCCTCGTCGTCCTGCTCCCCCTCCTCGCCGCGGGCGTCGCGCTGCGGGTGAACTACGCGGGGGATCCGGCCGACGGCACCTACACCCGGGGCCGGGACGCCCTCTGGCTCGGCCATGCCTGGGTGGACGGGCGCAAGGACGACGCCGACGTCGCGGCCCTCGCCCGGCAACTGGACGGCACCGGCATCCGGGACCTGTACGTGCACTCCGGCCCCCTGGAACACGACGGCACGCTCCCCGAGTCCGCCTACCCGAAGGCCGCCTGGCTGATCGCCGCCGTGCACCGCGAACTCCCCGGCGTCCGCGTCCAGGCATGGCTGGGCGACGTCCTGGCCACCGAGAGCCCCGACGGACTGCGCCTGGAGCGCCCGCAGACCCGGACCGCCGTCGTCCGCTCCACCCGGCAGATCCTCGCGGCGGGGTTCGAGGGCGCCCACTTCGACCTGGAGCCGCTGCACTCCGGCGACCGCGACTACCTCGCCCTCCTCGACGACCTGCACCGCCTCACCCGCGAGCACGACGCCCTGCTCTCCGTCGCCGCCCACCAGATCGACCCGCTGCCTTCCTTCCACTCCGTCTTCGGCGCGGTCACCGGTCACCCCAAGTGGTGGTCGCAGGAGTTCTTCGGCCAGGTGGCACGCCGGGTGGACCAGATCGCCGTGATGTCGTACGACACCATGCAGCCGTTGCAGAGCCTGTACGGCGGCTATGTCGCCCAGCAGACCTCACTGGCCCTGGAGGTCACCCCCGAGTCCACCGACCTCCTGATGGGCCTGCCCTTCTTCAGCGAGAACCGCTTCGGACACTGGGCGCACGCCGAGACCGTCCCGGCCGCCGTCCGCGGCGTCCGCCTGGGCCTGTCCCGCACGGCCCCCGACCGCCCCCGCTTCGGCGTCGCCCTGTACGTGGACTTCGCGGCGACGGAGGAGGACTGGCGGGGGTATCGAGAGGGGTGGGTGGGGTGAGCGCGACGTACGGACGGCGCCAAACGTGCACCATGTCGTCCTTACCCGCCCCCCGATGGCGCCCCGGCGGGCAGGAGAGCCCACTACCGTACGTGTGAGTACACCCCGTTCGGCGCTCTGCCTGACGGGTTCCGTACGAGGTGAGGGAGGGCCCGACGATGAAGGGACCGTTCGTGTGGTACGAGGGTGACGGGGACAGTGGTGACAACGGGGACAGCCTCCCCGGCGAGCCCTGGACGCCGCCCCCGCCGCCGCCCCCGGACGGTGGCAGCCCCGAAGGTGACGGGAAGCACCGCAAGTGACGCTCACCCCTGGTCAGGACGGCCGCGCCAGTGACGAGTGACGAACTGGCGCGGTCCCTCCGCGACATCGGAGCCCTGACGCCCGAATGGGCCGAGACGTTCAGGGCCGTACCGCGCACGCTGTTCCTGCCGGATCTCGTCTGGTCCTACGACATGGCCACCGGCCGCAGCGTCCCCGTCCATCGTGGCGACGACCCGGAAGCGTGGGAGCGGGCCGCGTATGCGGACGCCCCGATCGTCACCCAGTGGGACGACGGCCGGCACATCGGCACCGAGCCGGGCACGGTGGCGACCAGTTCCGCGAGCATGCCGTACGTCGTTGCCTCGATGCTCCGCGACTTGGACGTGAGCGACGGCATGCGGGTGCTCGAAGTCGGCACCGGTACCGGCTGGAACGCCGCCCTGCTGTCGCGCAGGTTGGGCAGTTCCCATGTGGCCAGCGTCGAGATCGACGCCGCGGTCGTGGAGCAGGCCCGCACCGCCTTGAAGCGGGCCGGACTCAGCCCCGAGGTGGTCCAGGGAGACGGCCGGGACGGATGGCCGGACGGGGCACCGTATGACCGCGTGATCGTCACGGCGGGCGTGCGGGCCATCCCCCCTGTGTGGTTGGAGCAGACGCGGCCGGGCGGGATCATCCTCGCCCCGTGGGGCACCCACTACAGCGACCAGGACGCGCTGGTCCGGCTGACCGTGCACGAGGACGGCCAGGCGTCCGGGCCGTTCCTGCGCATGGTCGAGTTCATGAAACTACGGGCTCAGCGTCTCGACTGGGACCGCTTCCGCGGTTACGTCCCCGCCTTCCCCGGCGACGCCGAAGTGTCCCGTACAGCGGTCACCCTGGCGGATCTGGGGGACCGCTACCAGCCTGCCCGGTTCGTGGTCGGGCTCTGTGTGCCGGACTGCGCCCACGTCGTCAACCAGACGGACCAGGAGACCGCGAAGGCGTGGTTCTTCGACCTGACGAGCCGGTCCTGGGCCGCCGTCGAGTTCCGCAGCGGCGAGCCGGTCGCCACGGTCCACCAGTCCGGGCCGCGCCGACTGTGGGACGAGGTGGAGCAAACGCTGACCTGGTGGGCGGAGCGGGGCAGGCCCGACCTCGACCGGTTCGGTCTCACGGTCGGCCCGGACGGGGCCACCCGCGCCTGGCTCGACCGCCCGGCGGACGTCCTGACGTTCGCGTGACACCCAGCGCGGCGGAGTTCACGCCGGAAGGGTGCTGTCGTGCCTTCCGGCACGGGGAGGTGTGACAGGGTTTCTGCCGTCAGTGCAGGGAAGCGGGAAGGGTAGTTCGGGCTCGGTCGTCCAGGGCCCGTGCGTGAGCATTTCGCGTATGTGGCTTGATCATCCTGACCATGGTCCGCATCCGCTCATCCGCTCGGCCGGACTGCACCATGGGGTAATCGTCGAGTGCCTGGTGCCAGGTGGTGCAGGCGGCTTCGAGGTGGCCGATTTCGAATTGGCGCTCAGCCAGGTAGGTGCGCTGGCGTACCCGAGTCCGGCGGTAGATGTCATAGAGCAGCCGGTCCGACTGCTGAAGGGCTTCAACGGCCCCATGGGCGTCGCCAAGTTCGTAACGGACTTGGCTGATGTGATAGTTAAGCGCCGAAGGATCGTACGAGCCGAACACCTTGCCACGAGACTCGGCGCGGTCCATAGCAGCCTCCGCTTCGCGGATGTACCGCAGTGACCTGCTTCGGTCACCGATCTGTGCGGCGGCATGTGCCTGCTGGCCGGCAAGGAAAGCCTGCATCCGTGGCCCTGCCTTCGGAGACGCGGCGGCAGCGGCCTCCGCCAACTCCATGGCCCTCGCGCTGTGACCCAGGTCGACCGCTTGCACGCTCATACCGCGCAGAGTGGTGCAGTAAGTGAGGTGGTCATCAGCCGCCCCCGCAAGCTCCAGGGCCTTGACGTAATAGCGCTGCGCGAGCCCGTGCAGTCCTTCGTCCACCGCCATATAGCCCGTCAGATAGAGCAGGTCCGAGGCTGCAGAAAGCATCGCCTTGCGGACGTCTTCCGGTGCGTCCGCGCGTAGATAGCCGGCTACCGTGTTGACCATGAACGCGGCGGCCATGGGGCGTGCGTGACGCCCACCGAACTGATCGTCCAGTTCGGACACTTTGGTGGTCATGTCGATGACCGTCCGGACTTCCGGCATCCCTATGCGGGTCACCCGTCCGGTCCCGAACGCCTCCAGGCGCCCCACCACGTCCTGCCAACCGGGGATGGTGAGCGCCACGGAGAACAATCCGGCGCCGAGGACGCCGCGCCGTGACGGGTCCATGTCCTGCCTGCCCAGTTCGATCACCCCTTCCACCGTGTCGTCTGCGGTGGCCGGGTGGTCGCCCTTGGGGAGTGGAAAGCCCGCTTCGATGTAGGTGACGTGCCGGTTCAGTTTTCGCCGCAGGGCTTCAAGGATGCATCGCCGAGCGGCGTCCCGCGGAACCGTCCCGTTCAGCCAGTGGGTCACGGCCGACTCGTCGTAGCGGAACGGGGTGCCTGTCTCGGTGCCGACGGCGTTCGTCTGCCGTGCCAACTGCGCGTGAGTCCAACCGGCTTCGCTGATCAGCCGAGCCAATCCCGCGTTCGGTTCCCGCTTGCTCATCGCCCCGACTCCCCGTGCGAACTTTCAAGGCTTTCAAGTCCTGGTCCGGACTCCAAGCTACCCCGGAGCGTGGTCGTGCGGTTGCTTAGAGGTGAAGAGATCACCCTGTGAAAGCGAGGGGCCAGCCATGAGCAGCCAGACACCTCCCGACCAGGAATGGGCGGGAGCGACTGGACCCACGAACATCCCGGCGGCGCCCGCCGTGGGGACTCTGTTTCACGACGTGGGGCGGGGCATAGTGGGCGAGTTCCGCGGCGAGTGGTGCGGAGTGTGGTCTCTTCGGCCTGTCACCGGCGGTCAGGAATGGGACGCCGACCCCGCCTACGTGCAACCCGCGAGCCCCGAGCAGCGCCTACGCGCAGAGACCGCCCGTGCGAACGCACGAAGCCGGGGTGAGCTGCTGTGAACCCCCTGACCCGACGTAACTTCACGTTCTTCAATTGGACGTTACGGCCCGACCGTGACGACGACGCCCCACCGACCACGTACGTACTCCGATGTCTCATGCTCGACGGCGACGACTCCGCGTGCGCGGCGGAGTCGCCGTCGAGCGAGAACCCGGGCGAGCCGCAGAAATGGGCCTTTGACCACCTGCGTGAGCACCCCGAGCACACCAGTTACGCCGAGGTGATCGAACGTCCGTGGGTGATGTGGCGGGAGGGCCCGGCGTGAGCGGCGGACCGGGACCGGCGGGCTACCGGGCCGAGGTACGCGCGAAGGGACCGGTGTTCGGCACAGACCAGACGGTGGGCCACGTCCTGGGCACCTTCTGGACCATCTCCCCGGTGCTGGCGCTCCGCTGGCTCCAGAGTGAAGCCCTGCGGCTCGCGGACCGGCTCGACCCCGACCCCGCGCGGTCCGCGTGGGTACGGCCGAGCATGCGGAAGGCGGCCGTACCCCTGCCTGACTGCCCGGCCGAGCTACGGGTATGGGCCACCGATCCCGGAGAGTGGCGTGCCGCACGCGACCTCATCAGAGGCGGGCGCCCCCTGTCCGTCGCGATCCCGGACGCGGACTGCACGTACACCCTGTCCCTCCGGCCCGCCCGACTCCCCACCACCGGCAGACCCGACCCCTCGCCGCCCGAACAGCTGACCCTGACCCACCGCACCGGCGGTCTGCCGCACTCGCTGTACGAATCCGCCGAAGACCCGTGGAGGTAGGCCCGTGCGCCGTCCGACCCCAGCCGAGAAGGCAGCCGCGCGCGAAGCGGCCCGAGCGGACAAGGACACCATCATCGAGCGGTACCGGACCGGCGAGCCGGTGCGCAGGATCGCCGATGCGTACGGCGTCACCCCCAACTGGCTGACGCTCCGGCTCGACGACTGGGGCGTCCCGCGCCGCCAGCGCTACGAAGCGCACCTGCACCGCCGCCCGGCTCAACGCGTCTTCCGCGGACGCATGCCGCGCCGGACGAGGGCCGAGGTACGTGCCGCGCAGGCCGGGTTCGTCGAGAGCAGTACGGAGGTGATCGTGCGTTACCGGGACGGCGAGTCCATCGCGTCCCTCGCCCGGTCGTTCACCGTCGCTCACGCGTGGGTTTCGGAACGGCTGAACGAGTGGGGCGTGTCCCGCCAGGCACCGTCCGTCTCTGCGGTAGTGCCGGGTGCCGGAGCCCTGTCCCTCCTTGCCGGAGGGGACCCCAAGACCCCGGCTCGCTGACGCGGCGTGCCGGTCTCCCGCCCAGCATTCGGCGGGTGCTGCACGACTCCCTCCGCAAAAGCGGTGTGGGAGTGGGAAGTCGATTGATCCACGGAGGTAATCGAGATGCGCGCATGGTGGCTCACGACCGCTGACGGCGGGAACCCGCAGGACGACAGCGACAGCGGCAACAAGCACGGCGGGGGCGGCTCGGACGAGGGCGGCAACACCAACGACGGCCAGGGTCCGGCGGACGGCCGCTGAACGTGACTGCGCACAGCGAAAAGGAGACGGGTTCCCAGGGGCTCGTCTCCGCGCTCCTGGAAAAGGGCGCGCTCACCACTGAGTGGCTGCCCGCCTGCAACGCCGTACCCCGGCATCTGTTCGTCCCCGAGGTGATCTGGCCCGGTCGCGCCGGTATGAACCGGCAGGACGACCGGGTGATCCGAGACGAGGAGCCCGAGATGTGGTGGGCGGCCGTCCACCGGGACGCGCCGATCACGACCCAGTGGGACGACGGCGCGTACACCGGGCCCGGCAGAGGCGGGATCCCGTCAAGCTCCAACTCCATGCCGAGCATGGTCTTCTCGATGCTCGACGCGCTTGCCGTCGAAGAGGGTCACCGGGTACTGGAGATCGGCACCGGGACAGGATGGAACGCGGCACTGCTCTCTCACCGGCTCGGCGCCCGGAACGTGTTCACCGTCGAAGTGGACGGGGACACTGCGCGGGAAGCGCGCAGGCGCCTGAACGACGCCGGATTCGATCCGGTGTCCGTCATCGGCGACGGAGCCGAGGGATACGCCGAGGGTGCCCCGTACGACCGCGTCATCGCCACAGCGTCCATCGGCCGTGTTCCCCGGCAGTGGATCGAGCAGACGAAACCGGGCGGGATCATCGTCGCCCCGTGGGGACCGACGTACGGCGGGGAAGGAGTGGTCCGGCTGACCGTGGCCGGTGACGGCAGCGCGTCCGGCTGGTTCGTCGGCTCGTCGGCCTTCATGCGGCTACGGGCTCAGCGCGTCCCGCGGACCCACGTCCGGGAATACCTCGGTGGTCGGACATGGCCGGCGAACGGTACCCGGAGCGTGACGACGCTTTCCCCGGACGCGGTGGGTGACTGGCCGGCAATGTTCGGCATCGGGGTGCAGGTCCCCGGGGCGTTCCCGTGGATGGAGTCGTACGACGACAGCTCCTACACGTTGTGGCTGCGGGACACGGCCGTCACCTCGTGGGCCACGGCGGACCACGAGAAGGGCCGCGGAGAATTCGAGGTCTACCAGTCCGGCCCCCGAAGACTGTGGGACGAGATCGAAACCGCCTACCGCTGGTGGGAGGAGCAGGGGAAACCGGGGTTCGAACGGTTCGGGCTCACCGTGGACGCCGACGGCGAGCGGGTGTGGCTCGATCAGCCGGACCAGCTCGTGCCGGTCCGGCGGCGGTGACTCAGGGAGTTTTTCGACAGGCCCGTCGGTGCGTCCCCTGGAGTCTTCGGTGTGTCACGGTCGGCCCACCGGCGTGGCAAGCCGGTCCGTCCGCCAGGTTGCAGAAGCGGTCGTGACACGACGGCGCATCCTCTTGAACCGTACGGACAACTGAGACGTTGTGACTGAGGTTCTTGTCCCCCTTCGCTGATGAGCTGGCGAGGTAACGAGCTCACCTGCATCAGGTGTGGGATGCGGATCCCTTTGATTCCCAGGAGGAGCGTAAGTGTCATTACCGACGGGACAGGTCGCGGAGGATCCGGCAGAGCCCTCGCTGGCGGAGAGGTTCACTGCGGTTGAGCAGGCTTGGACCCAGTTGCGTCGGACTATGGACCACTGGGGACAGGGGCTCGCTCACAGCAGTCAGAGGATGTCGGCAGACGACTTCGTGAGCGCCATGGAACAGATGGATCGCGAAATAACTCAGGCAGGGGACGCGGCGGAGCGCGCGCAGACGCAGTGGGAGGAGGCATGGAACAGGGAGTGGCAGCGGTCGGAACAGACCCAGGATCCGACGCAGCGGGCTGATGAGCAAAGGGCGTTGAATCGGGCGCGGGATCTGTTCGGCGTGGCAGAAGATACTGCAAATCAGCAGATGGTACGGCAGTCGTCGCGGCGGCTGTATGCGGGGCAGCGGGCCGCCGCAGGATAGAACCCACGTGCGGCGGTCCTCCGGGCAACGTCTCCTGTCCGCGGCAACTCGTCCGGGCCGGCCATGCCGTCGGCAGCCAACGGCTCACCATCACGTTCACTGCCGCCTCGGCAGTGAACGTGATGCAGGCAGCCAGGCGCAGCGGCGGAAGGCGACGTATCCCCTGGAACGGCGCCCCTTTCCGGGCCGCCGTTCCAGAGCGTGGACGGGTGTGCGCACTCGTCCCACCGGTCGCGGCAAGCCGGTCCACCTGCCAGGTTCCAGAAGCGGTCATGGCGCGACGATGCGTCCTCTTGAACCGAACGGGCAGCTGAGACGTTGTCGTGCACAGAATGCGTCTTCTGCCTGTGGAGGAACCATGCCGTTGACAGATTTCCTGTCCACCAATGTCGCGGAGCTTTCTTCGCAGCAGCGGGCGGTACTGGAAGAGACCGCTGACTGGAGGTTCCTGGCGGCCGTCTCGCCGGTGAGCTCGCGAGGAAGCGATGAGCGCCTGCATCGGGCGTGGGATAAGGCTATGAGGACCGGTAAGAACGGTGAAAACTTTGACTGGAATGATGTCAACCACCGCGCTTCCGAGTACGCAGCCCGACGGAGTGGAGACAGGCTAGACAATGCTCAATTGTTGCAGAAAGTGTACAAACAGGGGTATGATTTTGGTCGCTTTTCGCGGGATTATGCGTCTGTCGAGGATGCTCTACAGTCACGGCTGACCTTCGTTCACCAAGTGGCTGCCGTGGAAATGCAATCGGATTCGTTCGCTTACGGGCAGGTGGTGCCGCAATATGCGGAGATAGACCCGCTGATTTCACAGTACGCAAGGTCGGGATTGCCCAGCACAGTCGCACGAGCGGACGCACCTCCTTCGCGGCAGCCTCCTGCTCACTCCTCTCGGCGGACCGACCCAAACCGGCAGAGTCGCAGGGGACGCTGAGCCGGTGGGTCGTGAGTGATTGAGTCCACGGTCCAGAAGCGGTCATGGCGCGACGATGCGTCCTCTTGAACCGTACGGACAGCTGCGACGTTGTCGTGTACGGGGAATGCGTCTTCTGGCTCTGGAGGAACCATGCCGTTGAGAGATTACCTGTCCACCGATGTCGCGCGGCTTTCTCCGCAGCAGCGGGCGGCGCTGGAAGAGACCGCTGACTGGAAGTTCCTGTTGCCCCCCTCGCCGGTGAGCTTGCGAGGAAACGATGCTCACCTGCATGAGGTGTGGGCTGAGGCGGTGGATGCCGGCAAGGAAAATAAAGACTATGACTGGGAGTCCGTCAACCGCCATATTCGCCTCCACGTGGACCGTCTGGGTGGAGGTGGTGAATTGGTGGAAAGGGTGTACGAGCTGGGGTTTAATTTTGGTGCACTTTCACGGTTTGATGGGTCGGACGATGCTGCTCTGCAATCACGGCTGGACATCGTTCATCACGACGCCGAGGTCGCGCTACCCCCGGACTCGCCAAGTGATTCAGTCGCGCACTCGCCCATGGACCCGCAAGGATCGCTACCATTTTCACGGACTTCTGGGCCTGACGATGCTGTTCTAGCGTGGCTGGGTCAAATTTCTGACGGCGCCGAGGTCGCGCTACCCCCGGACGCGCAAAGTGAGCCAGTCGCGCCCTCGTCTGTGGACCCGCAAGGGTCGTACCCGGTACATATGCCAGATGCGCTGCAAGTCAACCAGCAAATATCACGGCATGCAAGGGTGGATCCGTCCTCCATGGACGGGCGAAGGCGCGCGACTTCTCTTTCTTCTCCTTACCCTTCTCCGGGGTCCGGTAAAGGCCAGCAGGTTCGTAAGGGACCCAGCCGAGGTGGTGGGTCGTGAGTGATTGAGTTCACTCGGTGGCCATCGTGTCGGACGGGTAGCGGTCATTTCTCCTCGACCAGAGGATCCAGCATCCTGTGCAGTTGGCCGCCATCGGTGCCGCCGAATATTCTGGCCGCTATCTTTCCGTTCCGGTCCAGGGCGATGGTCACCGGAAGACCCTGAAGGCTCACCGTGCCCTTGGGGAATCCGGAGAGGATCAGTTTCCCGGTCGGGTCGTAGAGGCTCGGGTACGACATGTCGAAGTCGTCTTCGAATGCCTTGGCCGGATGTTTGTCGCCGTCGCGGGTGTTGATGCCGACGAATTCGACACCCTGGGGCTTCATTTCCCTGGCGACCTTGTTGAGATAGGGGGCTTCGGCCCTGCACGGGGGGCACCAGGAGCCCCAGACATTGATCACGACGACCTTGCCGCGGAAGGCGGCGACGTCGAGGTGCCCGCCTTGAAGGTCCTCGCCCTTGAGAGGGCCGGCCGGGTTCCGCTCTCCTTCGGCGACCGTCGCGATGCCGTCCGCGTCCATGACGTAGTCCGTCCGGCCGTTGCCCCCGGACGTGCTGCTGCCGCTGCCGCAGGCGGACAGTGAGAGCGAGCCGAGAGCGACGAGCGCGGCCAGTGCGACCGTACGGAAGAGGGATCCGGGAAACATGCGCCGAGTTTCCCACGAGCCCTGAAGAGAGAGTCGTCCTCGTCGTCCTCGTCGTCCTCCGCGGACAGGGGGCCGATCGCGAACACCCTCGCCGAACCTGCCCTTTCGGATCCGCCCGGCAAGGGTCACTCCCGTCGCGAGGACCCCGTCCAGGACCCCGCCCGGCTAAGACCGCCGCCTGATCTTCGCCCCCAGCCACACCAGCGGGTCGTACTTCCGGTCGACCGCCCGTTCCTTCATCGGGATCAGCGCGTTGTCCGTGATCTTGATGCCCTCGGGGCACACCTCGGTGCAGCACTTGGTGATGTTGCAGTAGCCGAGGCCGTGTTCGTCCTGGGCCGTGGTGCGGCGGTCCAGGCCGGTTTCGGCGGCCGAGTCCAGCGGGTGCATGTCGAGTTCGGCGACGCGCATCAGGAAGCGCGGGCCCGCGAACGCCTTCTTGTTCTCCTCGTGGTCCCGTACGACATGACAGGTGTCCTGGCACAGGAAGCACTCGATGCACTTGCGGAACTCCTGCGAGCGGTCCACGTCCTCCTGCATCATGCGGTACTCGCCCGGACCGAGGTCCGCGGGCGGTACGAACGACGGGACCTCCCTGGCCTTCTGGTAGTTGAAGCCGACGTCCGTCACCAGGTCGCGGATCACCGGGAAGGCGCGCAGCGGGGTGATGGTGATCGTCTCGGCGCGGTCGAAGACCGACATGCGGGTCATGCACAGCAGCCGGGGCCGTCCGTTGATCTCGGCGGAGCACGAACCGCACTTGCCCGCCTTGCAGTTCCAGCGCACCGCCAGGTCGGGCGCCTGGGTGGCCTGGAGGCGGTGCACGATGTCCAGGACCACCTCGCCGTCGTTGACCTCGACCCGGAAGTCCTTCAGGCCGCCGCCCTCGGCATCGCCCCGCCACACCTGGAAACGGGCCTCGTAGCTGCTCATTCGTACAGCTCCTCTTCGGCGAGGTACTTGACCAGCTCCTCCTTGTCGAACAGGGCGAGCAGGTCGGGGCGGATGGGCTCGGTGGTCTCGCGGGTGAGGGCGATCCGGTCGCGGGCCGGGTCCCGGTCCGCGTCGGCGGAGTCGGTGAGCGCACACAGCAGATTGACGTTGCGCCACGCGCGTTCCATCGTCGGGTGGTCCTCGCGGGTGTGGCCGCCGCGTGACTCCGTGCGTTCCAGCGCCGCGCGGGCCACGCACTCGCTGACCAGCAGCATGTTCCGCAGGTCGAGGGCGAGGTGCCAGCCCGGGTTGAACTGGCGGTGCCCCTCGACACCGGCCCGGCGGGCGCGTACCCGCAACCCGGCCAGCTTCTGGAGGGCCTGCTCCATCTCGCCCTCGCGGCGGATGATGCCGACCAGGTCGTTCATGGTCTGCTGGAGTTCCTGGTGGAGGGTGTACGGGTTCTCGGGCGGGCCGGATTCCGCCGTGCCGTCGCCGGCCGCCGTGCTCGTGCCGTCGGCCGCGGAGAACGGGCCGAGGGCCTCCGCCGCCGCCTCCTCGACCTGCGCGTCGGTGATCCGGGGACGGTCGTCGCCCGCCGCCGTCGCGTGTTCGGCCGCGTGCAGTCCGGCCCGGCGTCCGAACACCAGCAGGTCGGAGAGCGAGTTGCCGCCGAGCCGGTTGGAGCCGTGCATGCCGCCCGCGACCTCACCGGCCGCGTACAGTCCGGGCACGCCGCGTGCCGCCGCCGTGTCGGAGTCGACCGCGACACCGCCCATCACGTAGTGACAGGTCGGCCCGACCTCCATGGCCTCCGCGGTGATGTCGACGTCCGCCAGCTCCTTGAACTGGTGGTACATGGACGGCAGCCGGCGCCGGATCACCTCGGCGGGCATCCGGGTCGACACGTCCAGGAACACCCCGCCGTGCGGGGAGCCGCGGCCCGCCTTCACCTCGGCGTTGATGGCGCGGGCCACCTCGTCGCGGGGGAGCAGTTCGGGGGGACGCCGGTTGTGGTCCGGGTCCTCGTACCAGCGGTCGCCCTCCTCCTCGGACTCCGCGTACTTCTCCTTGAAGACGTCGGGGATGTAGTCGAACATGAACCGCTTGCCGTCGGAGTTGCGCAGCACCCCGCCGTCGCCGCGCACCGACTCGGTGACGAGGATGCCCTTCACGGACGGCGGCCAGACCATGCCCGTCGGATGGAACTGCACGAACTCCATGTTGAGGAGGGGCGCCCCGGCGAGCAGCGCCAGGGCGTGCCCGTCGCCGGTGTACTCCCACGAGTTCGACGTGACCTTGAAGGACTTGCCGATGCCGCCGGTGGCGATCACCACGGAGGGCGCCCTGAGGACGAAGAAGCGGCCGGTCTCGCGTTCGTAGGCGAAGACACCCGAGACGCGGCGGCCGTCCTTGAGGATCCGGGTGACCGTGCACTCCTGGAAGACCTTCAGCCGGGACTCGTAGTCACCACTCTCGCGGTGGTCCTCCTGCTGGAGGGCGACGATCTTCTGCTGGAGGGTGCGGATCAGCTCCAGACCGGTGCGGTCGCCGACGTGTGCGAGGCGCGGATACTCGTGGCCGCCGAAGTTGCGCTGCGAGATCTTCCCGTCCTTCGTACGGTCGAACAGCGCACCCCAGGTCTCCAGCTCCCACACCCGGTCCGGGGCCTCCCGCGCGTGCAGCTCGGCCATCCGCCACTGGTTGAGGAACTTGCCGCCGCGCATGGTGTCGCGGAAGTGCACCTGCCAGGTGTCGTGCTCGTTCACGTTGGCCATGGCCGCCGCGATGCCGCCCTCGGCCATCACGGTGTGCGCCTTGCCGAACAGCGACTTGCAGATCACCGCCGTACGGGCGCCCCGTTCCCGCGCCTCGATCGCGGCGCGCAGTCCGGCGCCGCCGGCGCCGACCACGACGACGTCCCACTCCTGTCGGTCGACCACGGACATCAGCAGTTCCTACCCCAATCTGGAAGAAGCGCTAGAAGAAGCGCGGGTCGTCGAAGGCGCCGGAGGCGAGCAGGAACACGTAGAAGTCGGCGAGCGCCACGCTCACCAGCGACGCCCAGGCCAGCTGCATGTGACGGGCGTTGAGCCGGCCGACGAACTGCCATGCCCGGTAGCGCACCGGGTGCCGGGAGAAGTGCTTGAGCTTGCCGCCGACGATGTGCCGGCAGGAGTGACAGGACAGGGTGTACGCCCAGATCAGCACGATGTTGGCGAGGAACACCAGGGTGCCGAGGCCCATGTGGCCCCACCGGTAGTGCTGGTCCCGGAAGGACAGCACGGTGTCGTAGGTGAGGACCCCGGCGACCAGCAGCGCGGCGTAGAAGAAGTACCGGTGGACGTTCTGCAGGATCAGCGGGAAGCGGGTCTCGCCGGTGTACTTCTGGTGCGGCTCGGCGACCGCGCAGGCCGGCGGGGACGCCCAGAAGCTGCGGTAGTACGCCTTGCGGTAGTAGTAGCAGGTCAGGCGGAAGCCGAGCGGGAAGATCAGGATGATGATCGCCGGGGAGATCCCCCACCAGCTGCCGAAAAGGTCGCCGTTCGGACCGCCGCGCATCGTCGCGCAGTTCTGGGCGAGGCAGGGCGAGTAGAAGGGCGAGACGTACGGCGCCGCGTAGTAGTCGGCGCCCGCGAAGGCCCGCCAGGTCGAGTAGACGACGAAGGCGAACAGACCGGCCGCGGTGACGGCGGGCGCCAGCCACCAGCGGTCGGTCCGCAGGTGCGGGGCGGCGATCGCGGCGCGTGTGCGGGTGCGTACGCCGCCGGTGCTGGGGGGTTCCGTACCAGTGGCCAAGGGGTGACTCCGGTCGGGTCGGGGGGGCGGGCCTGCGGTGACTGCCTAGGGTGCGCGCCGGTCGCGGGCACCCAGACCTTCGTCGTCCGAGTCCGTCCACAGGCTCTTGTCGTACGGCGTGTCGGGAATGGTGACGAGATCGGGGCGGCGCGGCTCGGCGAGCCGGGGGGCCGCCTCGCGCAGCAGTGCCACGCTCTCGCGCAGGTGCTCGGCGTCGGCGCGGACACGCCGCATCTCCAGGCCGCCGCTCCCGATCTGCTGCTCCAGGCGTGCGACGGACCGGAACAGGTCGTCGATGCAGCGCTGGACTGACGTCAGGTCGTCGTGCACGGACATGACGTGACCTCACTTTCCCGGACCTCATGGGTCCAAGGCGGCAACGTTCATGCGCCTGCGAGTGTTGCGCGTCACACCTGTAGATGTGAAGCCATGTGCAGCGATTGGCGGATCGTGCGCCACTGCCGCACGCCCGCACGCGCTCTGTCTGCGCCGGGCGCGTGTTGCGCCGCACGGGTGGGCTTGCGAGCCCCCGCCGCCGTGTCGCCCCCGGCCGGCGAACCCTTTCCTCTTCAGTGGGTCCGTAGATCTGATCAGCACCAAAATACCGCCAAACGTGATCAGAACCCACCTTTGTCACCGGGCTCCCCGGAGGTAGCAAGATGTCCCACGACGGCGTCGGACCGCGCGCGATCTCACGCTCGGCCGCCTTCCTCACCGCGGGCGCGCTCGCGGTGTCCGTCCTCGCCGGCTGCAGCTCCGACGACGAGGCGAGCCGTCCGCTGGCCGGACAGGACATCGCCGCCACCACCCGTGACCAGGTCGCCGACGGAGGCACCCTGCACTGGGCCGTGGACGCGCTGCCGGAGACCCTGAACAGCTTCCAGGCCGACGCCGACACGGGCACCAACCGGATCGCGCAGGCCGTCCTGCCGTCGATGTTCCGCATCGACGCGAACGGCAGCCCGGTGTCCAACGCCGACTATCTGGAGTCCGCCAAGGTCATCGAGACCGAGCCGCGCCAGGTCGTCCTCTACAAACTGAACCAGCAGGCCGTGTGGAGCGACGGCCGGGAGATCGGCGCCGCCGACTTCGCCGCCCAGTGGCGCGCCCTGTCCGGCAAGGACACCGCCTACTGGACCGCCCGCAACGCCGGCTACGACCGCATCGAGAAGATCGAGCGCGGCGCGAACGACCTGGAGGTCCGGGTCACCTTCAACCGTCCGTACGCCGACTGGAAGGCGCTGTTCTCCCCGCTGTACCCGAAGGACATCATGGGCACCCCGGACGCCTTCAACGACGGCGCGCGCCGGGAGCTGCCCGTCACCGCCGGGCCGTTCCGCCTCGACAAGGTCGACACCAAGGCCAAGGACATCGTCCTCAACCGCAACCCGCGCTGGTGGGGGCAGCCCGCGAAACTGTCCGAGCTGGTGCTCCGGGCGGTGCCCCGGGACCAGCGGGCCACCGCGATGGCGAACGGCACCGTGGACCTCGCCGACATCGACCCCGCGGACGTCGAGCGGATCAACCTCGCCGCCCAGGGCAGTGGCGGCGCCCCCGTCCTCGGGGCGGGCCGCACCTCCGCGAAGCAGCTGCGCTCCTGGGCCCTGGCCCACGGCCTGCCGGCGAAGGAGCTGCCCGAGGGGACGACGAAGCTCCGCGAGAAGATCACGACGTATCTGCGCGAGCAGACCGCCCTGCGCGACATCGAGGTCCGCAAGTCCCTGGAGCCCTCCTACACCCAGCTCGCCCTCAACGGCTCCGGCGGTCCCCTGGCCGACGAGCGGGTCCGCCGGGCCGTCGCCCGCGCCATCGACCGCAAGGAGCTGGCCAAGGCGGTGCTCGGCCCGCTCGGCCTGCCCGCGGAGCCGGTCGGCAGCCATCTCGCCCTCTCCGGCCAGCCCGCCTACACCGACGGCAGCGGCTCCCTGGGCACCCAGGACGCCACGGAGGCACAGGCGCTGCTCGGGGACGCCGGGTGGGTGCGCGGCGGTCCCGTCAAGGAGCAGAAGCCGGACAAGGCGGCCGGCGCGCAGGCGGAGTCCGAGGGCGGCCAGGACGGCGCCTACGTCGTCGGCGAGGACGACGACAAGGCGCCGCGCTCGGACGACGGCGCGGACAGCGAGGCGGCGCCGCAGGACGACGAGGAGGGTGGCGCGGCCGACCGGCAGGACGACGGGGAGGACGCCAAGTCGCCGCCCAAGGGTGACGGGGAGGACTCCAAGGACCCCGGGGACCTCGCGGAGCGGCAAGGCGCGGGGGAGACGGGCGGCGAGGGCGCCAGACCCGCCGCGCAGGAGGGCGGCCGGTACACCGACCAACACCCGCCGCAGGGTGGTGCGCCCGGCGCGTACGCCCCGCGGGGCACCGCCGCCCCGGCCGCCGTGTCCGGCCCCTTCGCCAAGGACGGCAAGGCGCTCTCGCTCCGCTTCGTGGTCCCCTCGGGCGCCGGCTCGGAGTCCCTGCGGACCGTCGCCGACCGGATCGCGCGGATGCTGGACAAGGTCGGCATCGGCACGGAGATCAGCAAGGTCCCGGACGAGGGCTACTTCAAGGACCACATCGCCTCCGGTCAGTTCGACCTCGCCCTGTACTCCTGGCCGTCCTCCGCCTTCCCCGCCACCGACGCCCGCCCGATCTACGCCAAGCCGCTCCCGGCCGCCGACGGCTCGGTGAACGTCGAGCAGAACTACACCCGCGTCGGCACCGACCAGGTCGACCAACTGTTCGACCAGGCGGTCGCCACCCTCGACGAGGGCGAGTCCCGCTCCCTGATCCGCAAGGCCGACTCCCGCATCTGGGCCGCGGCCGGCTCCCTCCCCCTCTACCAGCGCCCGCAGCTCACCGCCGTACGGAAGAACCTGGTCAACGCGGGATCCTTCGGTTTCCAGACGCCCGTCTACGAGGACCTGGGCTTCCTGAAGAAGGGGGCGCAGGCGCCGCCGAGACCGTCTGCGAGCTGAGACGCCGGGCCTGCGGCGGACGCCTGTCGCGGCGCCACGTAACATGGGGTGAGGCCGTGGCGTGTCAAGCCCGGCAGGGCCCGCGTCACACCTACCGACGCGCAGGGCCTTCCTCACACCCCGGGAGTACGCCGCACTATGGCTGTGACCACGACGCGTCACGACATCCGCAACGTCGCCATCGTCGCCCACGTCGACCACGGCAAGACGACCATCGTCGACGCCATGCTCAAGCAGGCCGGTGCCTTCGCCGCCCACCAGCTCGACCAGGTCGACGACCGCGTCATGGACTCGAACGACCTGGAGCGTGAGAAGGGCATCACGATCCTCGCCAAGAACACGGCGGTGAAGTATCACCCCAAGGACGGCGGGGACCCGATCACCATCAACATCATCGACACCCCCGGCCACGCCGACTTCGGCGGCGAGGTCGAGCGCGGGCTGTCGATGGTCGACGGTGTGGTGCTCCTCGTGGACGCCTCCGAGGGCCCGCTGCCGCAGACCCGCTTCGTGCTGCGCAAGGCGCTCCAGGCCCGGCTGCCGGTCATCCTCTGCATCAACAAGACGGACCGTCCCGACGCCCGGATCGACGAGGTCGTCAACGAGACCTACGACCTGTTCCTCGACCTGGACGCCGACGAGGAGCAGATCGAGTTCCCGATCGTGTACGCGTGCGGTCGGGACGGCATCGCCTCGCTGACCAAGCCGGACAACGGCACCGTGCCGACCGACTCCACCAGCCTGGAGCCGTTCTTCTCCACGATCCTGGAGCACATCCCGGCCCCCGTCTACGACGAGGAGGCCCCGCTCCAGGCCCATGTCACCAACCTGGACGCCGACAACTTCCTCGGCCGGATCGCGCTGCTCAGGGTCGAGCAGGGCGAGCTGCGCAAGGGACAGACGGTCGCCTGGATCAAGCGTGACGGCTCCGTCAGCAACGTTCGCATCAGCGAGCTGATGATGACCGAGGCGCTCACCCGCAAGCCCGCCGAGAAGGCCGGGCCCGGTGACATCTGCGCCGTCGCCGGCATCCCGGACATCATGATCGGCGAGACCCTGGCCGACCCCGAGAACCCGATCGCCCTCCCGCTGATCACGGTCGACGAGCCCGCGATCTCCATGGTCATCGGCACCAACACCTCGCCGCTGGTCGGCCGCGGCGGCACCGGCAAGGGCGCCGAGAACAAGGCGGCCGTCAAGGACCGCAAGGTCACCGCCCGCCAGGTCAAGGACCGCCTCGACCGCGAGCTGATCGGCAACGTCTCGCTGCGCGTCCTGGACACCGAGCGCCCGGACGCCTGGGAGGTCCAGGGCCGCGGCGAGCTGGCGCTGGCCATCCTGGTCGAGACGATGCGCCGGGAGGGCTACGAGCTGACGGTGGGCAAGCCCCGGGTCGTCACCAAGGACGTCGACGGCAAGGTCCACGAGCCGGTCGAGCGCATGACGGTCGACGTGCCCGAGGAGCACATGGGCGCGGTCACCCAGCTCATGGGCGTCCGCAAGGGCCGCATGGACAACATGTCCAACCACGGCTCGGGCTGGGTCCGCATGGAGTTCGTGGTGCCCTCGCGCGGCCTGATCGGCTTCCGTACGGAGTTCCTCACCCAGACCCGCGGCACCGGCATCGGCCACTCCATCCACGAGGGCCACGAGCCGTGGTTCGGCCCGCTGCAGACCCGCAACAACGGCTCGCTGGTCGCCGACCGGTCCGGTTCCGTCACCGCGTTCGCCATGACGAACCTCCAGGAGCGCGGCGTGCTGTTCGTGGACCCGGGCACCGAGGTGTACGAGGGCATGATCGTCGGCGAGAACTCGCGCTCCGACGACATGGACGTGAACATCACCAAGGAGAAGAAGCTCACCAACATGCGCTCGTCGACGGCCGACGTGACCGAGTCGATCGTGCCGCCGCGCAAGCTGTCGCTGGAGCAGTCGCTGGAGTTCTGCCGCGACGACGAGTGCGTCGAGGTGACCCCGGAGGCGGTTCGCATCCGCAAGGTGAACCTGGACGCCCGCGAGCGTGCCCGCGCCGCGAGCCGCGCCAAGCACGGCTGACCTGAACACGGCTGACCCGAACACGGTTGGCCGAAACCCTCCCAGGGCCCGGCCCGGGCGTTCCCCACTATGGGGACGCCCGGGCTTTTTTCAACTCCTTTTTCGGGCTCGGATGTCCGGCATGCGGAGATCCCTGCCCGATAGCCATGTAACACGTCCGTTTCGTGGCCTTCTTCGGGCAGACAGTTTGTCCAGATTTTGGAAGGTCTAGGTACGAGCCGTGACTGAATTGAGATTTAAGAACAGTGGTCCGTCCTCTTACCCATGGCAGATAGTTAGCCGCGTAGCGCTCGGGTCAATGGGTCTCGCGCTGTGGGGACAGCGCTCGACTCGCGAGCACCAGGGGGTGCCTGACCCTCCGTCAGGGGTGTCGGAGGCCAGTCGGAAACCCCCTCCTGTTGGTGAACACGTGAAGTCATAGGAGGAACACCCATGCGCGGTGTCACGAGCACCAGGTGGGTCACGTTCGCACGGTCTGTCCGTCGCAGCTCCGAGCGCCTGTCCGGCGACCACATCTGAGGCATCCTCCGATCGTTCAGTGCGGCGGTTCGACTACGCGCGTCCGACTGCGGTTTCGCGCTCGTCGCAGTACCCCGGCGTCACTGCACACCCATATCTGTGAAACGGACGAACAGTGACAAGTCCTATCGACATTGAGGGCAGCGGGACTTCGGTCGTCGACGGCGAACCTGGGCCGAAGACCAAGTCCGGCAACGGCGAGCTGGTGGGCCGCTCTCCCGGCCAGCTGATGTGGCTCCGCTTCCGGCGGGACCGCACGGGTGTCATCACCGCCGTGGTGGTGATCGCCTACTTCGTCATCGCCCTGCTCGCGCCCCTGCTGGTGAAGCTCTCCGGCACCGACCCGTACACGCTGTACGGCCAGGACCCGACGTACGCCGACACACCCGTGCTCGACGACTTCGGACTGCCGCTCGGCTACCTCGGCGGGGTCTCCGGCAGCCACTGGTTCGGCGTCGAACCGCAGTACGGCCGCGACCTGTTCGCGATGCTGGTCTACGGCATGCGCACCTCGCTGTTCATGTCCCTCGGCATCACCGTCCTGGTGATGACCACGGGCGTGATCATCGGCCTGATCGGCGGCTACTTCGGCGGTCGCACCGACTACTGGATCGGCCGGGTCACCGACTTCTTCCTCTCCTTCCCGTCGCAGCTGTTCTTCATCGCCTTCATGCCCGTGGTGACGTCGTTCTTCGTGGACCCGCGCGAGGAGACGCCCACCTACTTCCGCGCGCTGGCCATGCTGATCGTGCTGTGGCTGCTCGGCTGGATGGGCATGGCCCGCCTCGTGAGGTCCACCGTCCTCTCGCTGCGCGAGCGGGAGTTCGTCGAGGCCGCGCGGGTCTCCGGCGCCTCTCCCTGGCGGATCGTGCGCAAGGAGATCCTGCCCAACGTCGTGACGCCCATCCTGGTGCAGTTCACGTACCAGTTGCCCAGCACCATCCTCACCATCGCCTTCCTGTCCTTCGCGGGTGTCGGCTTCGTCGAGCCCACCCCGGACTGGGGACGCCTGTTCGCCGTCGGCGCCCGGTACGCCGAGCAGGACCCGGCGTTCATGTTCTTCCCCGGCCTGGCGTTGGTGATCTTCATTCTCTGCTTCAACCTCCTCGGAGACTCCGTACGGGACGCCTTCGACCCCAAGTCCGGGCGATAGCACGTCCATTGGTGGGGGGTGACTGCCGCCCCCGCTCGGCCCGCCGGCCAGCGCCTGGCAGTACTCATGGATCACAATCGACAGGTAGGTGGATTAGCCACATGATGTCTCACAGCTCACGCACGGCACGCGCCGTCGTGGTCGCCCTGGCGGCGGGCTCCCTCGTTCTCACGGCCTGCTCCAAGAACGAGGGCGGCAAGTCCGGCACGGACTCGAAGAAGGACCAGAAGGAGGCGTCGGTCCAGTCGAAGGCGGTCACCTACGCCGACTCGGCCGCCTCGACCGGTCCCGCCGAGGAGGTGCCCGGCGCCAAGAGCGGCGGCACGATCACCGTCTACCAGGAGGCGGGCCTCTCCCACCTGGACCCGGGCCAGATCTACGTCAGCGACGCCGGCCAGGTCGCCAACCTGCTGTTCCGTCGGCTGACCCAGTTCCAGGAGGACGACAAGGGCAACGTCTCGGTCGTCGGCGACCTCGCCACCGACTCCGGCAAGTCCTCGGACGGCGGCAAGACCTGGACCTTCACCCTCAAGGACGGCGTCAAGGACGAGAAGGGCAACCCGATCACCTCGGCCGACGTCCGGCACACCGTCGAGCGCACCTACGCGAAGTTCATCTTCGACGGCCCGACCTACCTCCAGACCTGGCTGAGCGGCGCGGACTACCGCAAGGCGCTGCCCGACGGCGGCTTCGGCTCCAAGCACCTGCCCGCCTCGGTCCTGGACACCCCGGACGACAAGACGGTCGTCTTCCACTTCGACACCGCGCGCCCCGACCTGCCGCAGACGCTGGCCATGGCCGGTTACGGGATCGTGCCGGAGAAGACCGACACCAAGGAGAAGTACGACAAGGCCCCTGTCTCCACGGGCCCGTACAAGATTGCCGAGAACAAGATCGGCAAGTCCATGACGCTGGTGAAGAACACCAACTGGGACCCGAAGACGGACTCCGTGCGCCACCAGTACGTGAACGGCTTCAATATCCAGTTCGGCGTGACCGAGTCGACCCAGACCAAGCGTCTGATCGCCGACCAGGGCGACAACAAGAACGCCATCCAGCTCACCAACGGCGTCGAGGCCACCCAGATCCAGGACGTCATCGGCGACCCGGAGGTCAGCAAGCGCACGGTCAAGGGCTACCAGCCCTTCGTCATGCAGCTCAGCTTCAACCTGGACCGGGTCAAGGACAAGAAGGTCCGCGAGGCCGTCACCTACGCCGTCAACTCCAAGTCCCTCATCGCGGGCGAGGGCGGTGCCTACGGCGGTGACGTGGCCCCGAACTACTTCGCCCCGACGCTGCCGGGCTACGAGCCGGCCTACGACCCCTACGGCCGGCTGAAGACCCCGCAGGGCAACATCGCCAAGGCCGAGGAGATCCTGAAGGACGTCCCGGCCTCGGCGAAGACCCTCGTCTTCGCCTACGCCAACAGCGAGGCCGGCCAGAAGCGCAAGGTGGCGATAGAGGACGCCCTGACCAAGGTCGGGCTGAAGATCGTCTCCAAGGAGGTCGACTCCGCCAGCTACTACGAGCAGATCGGCAAGCTCGACAACCCGTACGACATCTACATCTCCGGCTGGGGCCAGGACTGGCCGTCCCCCGGCACGGTCGTCACGCCGATCTTCGACGGCACCCAGGTCACCGACGGCAGCCCGAACTACTCGCACGTCAAGGACCCGAAGGTCGACGCCCTCATCAAGAAGGCGCTGACCCAGGAGCCCACCGAGGCGGCGGCGACCTGGAAGGAAGCCGAGCACTACCTGCTGGAGAACGTCATCCCGGCGGCGCCGCTGTGGTACACGAAGCAGTTCCAGCTGTCCGGCTCCAACGTCGGCGGTGCGCGGTACGGCTCGGTGTCGAGCCTCCTCGACATCAACCGCGTGTACCTGAAGTCGTAACGCTCCCCGGTCGGTCGCGGGGGCCCGCACCAGGCGGAGCGGGCCCCCGCACCGGGGTGAAACACCTCTTCCCACTGTCACCGCAGAGAGCAGTCAGCCCGCCATGCTTCAGTTCATCCTCCGGCGCGCGGTCGGTGCCGTCGTCACGCTGTTCCTCATCGGAGCGGCCACGTTCTTCCTGTTCGTCGCCGCGCCCTCCGACTACGCCTCGCTGGCCTGCGGCAAGGACTGCTCGCCCCAGCGACTGGCGGACATCCGGGACGCACTGGGCCTCAACCTGCCGTTGGCCCAGCAGTTCTGGGACTTCATGTCCGGCATCGTGACGGGCCGCGACTACCCCACCGGCCACTGTTCGGCGCCCTGCCTGGGCGTGTCGTTCTACTCGGGCGACATGGTCTGGAGCACGATCACGGACCGCTTCCCGCTGACCCTGACGCTGACCGTCGGCGGAGCGATCGTCTTCCTCGTCGTCGGTGTCGGCGCGGGCATGCTCGCCGCCTACCGGCGGGCCACTCTGGTGGACAAGATCGCCACGGGCGCCTCCATGGTGCTCAGCTCCTTCCAGATCTACTTCCTCGGCCCGATCGTCCTGACCGTCCTCGTCTACAGCACCGGCTGGATGGAAGACCCCAAGTACGTACCGATCACGCAGGATCCGGTCGGCTGGTTCGTCGGCATGTCCATCCCGGTGTGCGTGATGGCGACCATCTTCACCGCGCAGTACACCCGTATGGCCCGCTCGTCGATGATCGAGCAGCTCGCCGAGGACCACGTCCGCACCGCCCGGGCCAAGGGCATGTCGAACAAGTACGTCTTCTTCCGCTACGCCTGGCGCGGCTCGATGATCCCGATCGTGACCGTCCTCGGCATCGATGTCAGCTCCATGCTCGGCGGCGCCGTGGTCACCGAACTGACCTTCTCGCTCCAGGGCATCGGCCAGCTCGCCGTGGAGGGCGCGACGACCAAGGACCTGCCGTTGACGATGGGCGTCATGCTGTTCGGTGCCTTCTTCATCCTGATGATCAACATCTTCACCGACATCGCCTACGCCTTCATCGACCCGCGCGTCCGGCTCTCCTAGGAAGAACCCACCACCGTGAGCACACTGACCAAGACCGAGGGCGCACCGGTCCCGGCATCGGAGGAGACCTTCCTCTCGGTCCGCGATCTACAGGTGACGTTCTCCACCGAGGACGGTCCCGTGAAGGCGGTCGACGGCCTCTCCTTCGACGTCCAGCGCGGTCGGACCCTGGGCATCGTCGGTGAGTCCGGCTCGGGCAAGTCGGTCACCAACCTGACCGTCCTCGGCCTGCACAACCCGCTGAGCACCACCATCGACGGCGAGATCCTGCTGGACGGCAAGGAGCTGATCACCGCTTCGCAGAAGGAGCTGGAGAAGCTCCGCGGCAACCGGATGGCGATGATCTTCCAGGATCCGCTGACCGCGCTGTCGCCGTTCTACACCGTGGGCCGGCAGATCGCCGAGCCGTTCATGAAGCACACCGGCGCGTCGAAGAAGGCCGCGTGGGAGCGTGCGGTCGAGATGCTGGCCAAGGTCGGCATCCCCAACCCCAAGGAGCGGGCGAAGGACTACCCGCACCAGTTCTCCGGCGGTATGCGCCAGCGCGCGATGATCGCGATGGCGCTGGTCTGCGACCCCGACCTGCTCATCGCCGACGAGCCGACCACCGCGCTCGACGTGACGGTCCAGGCGCAGATCCTCGACCTGCTCAAGGACCTCCAGCAGGAGTTCGGCTCCGCGATCGTCTTCATCACCCACGACCTCGGTGTCATCGCCGACATGGCCGACGACATCATGGTGATGTACGCGGGCCGGGCAGTGGAGCGCGGCACCGTCGACGACGTGCTCCGCGCGCCGCAGCACCCGTACACCTGGGGCCTGCTGAACTCGATGCCGCGCCTCGACTCGGACATCGACACGCCGCTCACGCCGATCCCCGGCTCGCCGCCGTCGCTGCTGAACCCGCCGTCCGGCTGCCGCTTCCACCCCCGGTGCACCTTCCAGGACCGGGTCGGCGGCACCCGCTGCGTCGACGAGAACCCGCCGCTCGGACCGGACCGCGCCGCCGCGTGCCATCTGACGGCGGAGCAGAAGCGGACCATCTTCATCGAAGAGATCAAGCCCCGTCTGGGCTAGGAGGACATCGTCATGACAGAGGACCTCGTCCTTCCCGCCCCTCGCGAGGGCGCCGCGGCCCCGGCGGGGGAGCCGCTGCTGACCGTGGCGGGACTGAAGAAGTACTTCCCGGTCAAGGGTGGTTTCCCGATCCGCCGTACGGTCGGGCACGTCCAGGCCGTCGACGGCCTCGACTTCCAGGTCGCCGAGGGCGAGAGCCTGGGCCTGGTCGGCGAGTCCGGCTGCGGCAAGTCGACCACCGGCCGCCTCATCACCCGGCTCCTGGAACCGACCGCCGGCACGATCTCCTACCGCGGCCAGGACATCTCCCACGCCGGCCGCAGGCAGCTGGCCCCGGTCCGCTCCGAGATCCAGATGATCTTCCAGGACCCGTACTCCTCGCTCAATCCGAGGCAGACGGTCGGCACGATCATCTCCGGTCCGATGGAGATCAACGGGATCAACCCGCCCGGCGGCCGGGAGAAGCGGGTCCGGGAACTCCTGGAGATCGTCGGTCTCAACCCGGAGCACTTCAACCGGTTCCCGCACGAGTTCTCCGGCGGCCAGCGCCAGCGCATCGGTGTCGCCCGCGCGCTCGCCCTGGAACCGAAGCTGATCGTCGCGGACGAACCGGTCTCCGCCCTGGACGTCTCCATCCAGGCCCAGGTCGTCAACCTGCTGCGGCAGGTGCAGCAGGAACTCGGCATCGCCTTCCTGTTCATCGCCCACGACCTGGCGGTGGTACGGCACTTCTCGCAGCGTGTGGCCGTGATGTACCTCGGCAAGATCATCGAGGTCGGCGACCGCGACGACATCTACTCCCGCCCCCGCCACCCCTACACCCACGCCCTCCTCTCGGCCGTCCCCGAGGTGAACCTCACGGAGACGGAGACCGCCGGGCGCGAGCGGATCCGGCTGGCCGGCGACGTACCGTCCCCGATCAACCCGCCCTCCGGCTGCCGCTTCCGCACCCGCTGCTGGAAGGCGACGGAGAAGTGCGCCACCGAGGAGCCACCGCTGCTCCAGCTCTCCGGCAACCGGGCCGGCCACCTGACGGCCTGCCACTTCCCGGAGGACCCGACGACCGAGGCCAGGGAGGAGGACATCGTCCTGGACCCGGCACTGGCGGCCCTGGAGGACCAGGACGACCCGAACCCCGCGTAGCGCACCGACGCACGGACGGGAACCGGTGCAGTTCCCCGAGCCCTTGAAGGGGCGCGGGGAACTGCGCGACCGGCCCCGACGTTCGTGCACGGGAAGTCCGCCTGGTTGGGGCGAGTGCAGCGGAGCGCAGCCGTTCGCTTTGAAGGGGCGCGGGGAACTGCGCGACCGGCCCCGACGTTCCTGCACGGGAAGTCCGCCTGGTTGGGGCGAGTGCAGCGGAGCGCAACCGTTCGCCTTGAAGGGGCGCGGGGAACTGCGCGACTGGCCCCGATGCTCCTGCACGGGAAGTCCGCCTGGTTGGGGCGAGTGCAGCGGAGCGCAGCCGTTCGCCTTGAAGGGGCGCGGGGAACTGCGCGACCGGCCCCGATGCTCCTGCACCGGAAAACCGACCTGTTGCGGCGAGTGCAGCGGAGCGCAACCGTTCGCTTTGAAGGGGCGCGGGGAACTGCGCGACCGGCCCCGACGTTCCTGCACGGGAAGTCCGCCCGGTTGGGGCGAGTGCAGCGGAGCGCAACCGTTCGATCCGGCCCGACTGAAACGCCCCTTTGAAGGGGCGCGGGGAACTGCGCGACCGGCCCCGACGCTCCCGCACGGGAAAACCGACCTGTTACGGCGCGCGCAGCGGAGCGCACCGGTCCCAACGCCGCCGCAGGCAAAAAGCCAACCCGTTACCGCGCACCCAGCGGAGCGGCAACCGTGATGATCTCCGGGCCACCGGGCCCCACCGGCCCCCGCCCCCAGTCCCCGTACTGCTCCACCACTCCCAGCCCCGCCTCCGCGAGGAACCCGCCCAGCCGTTCGTTGTCCAGGAACCGCAACGTGCCCCGGCTGACCCGGGTCCGGGCCGGAGCCCGGTCCCGGCCTCCGCTCCCACCTTCGAAGGTCTCCGTGTAGGCCACCCGGTCCCCACCGGGACCGCCCCGCACCTCGCGCACCTCGCGCCACACCCGTACGGCCGTACCATCGGGCCCGGTGACCTCCCGCACCCGGTCGGGGCCCCAGGTCTCCCACGCACGCGCAGCGGGATCACGTGTCTCGAAGACGAACCGCCCGCCCTCGGCGAGCGCCGCCCGGACGGCCCGCAGACCGGCCCGCAACTCCTCGTCCCCGACGAGCGTCTGGAAGGTGTACCCGGTCATCACGACCAGCTCGAACTCGCCGTCCCACAGCCGGGTCCGCAGATCGCCGAGCACCCATTCCCCGTCGGGGGCGGCCCGTCGCGCCTGCACCAGCATCGCCGCAGCGGGGTCGAGCCCCAGCAGTCGGCCCCCATGACCCCGCGCGCGGGCCCGGCGCAGCAATCGCCCGGTCCCGCAGCCGACGTCGAGCACGGAGCCCGCGGCCATCACCAGGTCCAGGTAGAAGTCGTCCCCGGGCCCCCACGGGTGGAGTCCGTCGTGCAGCGCGGCGAGCGAGAGATCGGCGAACGAATGATCGACCACCGGCGCAGTGTGCCACACCTGACTGAGCCGCACCCAGGGGGTCCGTACACATTTTGTTCATTGCTGAACCACGACCTGCACCGAACCACTCCCCGTACCGACCCATGACCTGCACGAAGCCGTCACCCGTGGCGTCCTGTACCGAGCCATGACCCGAACCATCCGCCGCCCCCAACGGCAAAGGCCCGCGCCGGGGGAGGCGCGGGCCTTCGTCCCCTGGAAGCGGACGCTCATGGGCTCGGGTCAATGGGCCGGTGAATGTCCGTTCCGCGGGAGGCGGCTGACGAAAAGGGGTGTGTCAGGCCGCTTCCCGGGGGTTCTTGGCGTGGCGCGGACCCGGAACCGTCTCCTGCGCCTCGGGGTAGTGGCACGCGGTCAGGTGACCGGGCCGGTTGCCCTCGACCTGGACCAGCGGCGGGGCTTCGGTGGCGCACTTCTCCGTCGCCTTCCAGCAGCGGGTGCGGAAGCGGCAGCCGGAGGGCGGGTTGATCGGGGACGGTACGTCGCCGACGAGCCGGATGCGCTCGCGGGCCGGCCCCTCGTCGTCCACCGTGGCCTCGGGGACGGCGGAGAGCAGGGCCCGGGTGTAGGGGTGGCGCGGGTTGTCGTACAGGTCGGCGCGGTCGGCGATCTCCACGATCTTGCCGAGGTACATGACCGCCACGCGCTGCGAGAAGTGCCGCACGATCGCCAGGTCGTGGGCGATGAACAGGAAGGCGATGCCGAGTTCCTGCTGCACCTGCTGGAGCAGGTTGACGACCTGGGCCTGGATGGAGACGTCCAGGGCGGAGACCGGTTCGTCGGCGACGATCAGCTTCGGTTCCAGGGCGAGGGCGCGGGCGACGCCGATGCGCTGGCGCTGGCCGCCGGAGAACTCGTGCGGGAACCGGTTGAAGTGCTCGGGGTTGAGGCCGACGATCTCCAGGAGTTCCCGGACGCGCTTCTCCTGGCCGCCGGGCGGGTTGATCCCGTTGATCTCCATCGGACCGGAGATGATCTTTCCGACGGTCTGGCGCGGGTTCAGGGACGCGTACGGGTCCTGGAAGATCATCTGGATCTCGGAGCGGACCGGGGCCAGCTGCCTGCGGCTGGCGTGGGTGATGTCCTGGCCGCGGTAGGAGATGGTGCCGGCGGTCGGTTCCAGGAGCCGGGTGATGAGGCGGCCGGTGGTCGACTTGCCGCAGCCGGACTCGCCGACCAGGCCCAGGCTCTCGCCCTCGGCGACCTGGAAGTCGAGGCCGTCGACGGCCTGGACGTGGCCGACCGTACGGCGGATCGGGAAACCACCCTTGACCGGGAAGTGCTTGGTCAGCCCGGTGACGTTCAGGAGGGGGCTGGTGTTGCTCATGATCGTGAAGTCCCGTCTCGTGTCCGTCAGTGGTGCCGGGATGCGGCGAGGTCGGCGAAGAGGTCGGCGCGCTGCTCCAACGTGAGGTGGCAGGCCGAGCCCCGGCCGTCGACCAGTTCGAGCTGCGGCCGCTCGCTGGAGCACCGTCCGCCGGCGACCTTGTCCGCGAAGGCGCAGCGCGGGTGGAACCGGCAGCCGGTGGGCGGGTTCAGCAGCGAGGGCGGCGAACCGGGGATCGGCGTGAGCGGAACGTCGACCGCGCCGTCGAGGCTCGGCATGGAGTTCAGCAGACCGAGGGTGTACGGGTGTTGCGGGGCGCCCAGCACTTCGCGCTTCGAGCCCCGCTCCACACACCGGCCGCCGTACATCACCAGGACGTCGTCCGCGATGTCGGCGATGACACCGAGGTCGTGGGTGATGAAGATGATCGCGGTGCCGAACTCCTGCTGGAGGTCCTTCAGCAGGTCCATGATCTGTGCCTGCACGGTCACGTCCAGGGCCGTCGTCGGCTCGTCGGCGATCAGCAGCTCGGGGTCGCAGACCAGCGCCATCGCGATCATCGCGCGCTGGCGCATACCGCCGGAGAACTGGTGCGGGTAGTCGTCGACCCGCACGTCCGGCTGCGGGATCCCGACCCGGCGCAGCATCTCGACGGCGCGCGCCCGGGCCTCCTTCTTGGAGGCGCCGGTGTGCTTGCTGTACACCTCGCCGATCTGGGTGCCGACGGTGTGGAACGGCGACAGCGAGGCAAGGGCGTCCTGGAAGATCATGGACATCTTGTTGCCGCGCAGCCGCTCCAGCTCGCGCTCACGGGCGGTCAGCAGTTCCTTGCCGTCGAGCAGGATCTCGCCGCTGATCGTGGTGTGTTCGCGGTTGTGCAGGCCGAGGATGGTCAGGTTCGTGACCGACTTGCCGGAACCCGATTCGCCGACGATGCCGAGAGTCCGGCCCTTGGCGAGGTCGAAGCTGAGCCCGTCGACGGCCTTGACGATGCCGTCCTCGGTGGAGAAGTGGACCTTCAGGTCCTTGACGGAGAGGAACGGCTGCTGATCGGTGCTCGTCACGGGGGACGCTCCTGGGGGGTGATGCGGGGGTCGCCGGGTAGGCGGTGAGAGGGACGGGACCGGGGCGGAGGTCAGGCGAGCCGGATCCGCGGGTCGATGAAGGCGTAGACGGCGTCGACGATGATGTTGAAGAACACGATCGCCCCGGCCGCCAGCACGGTGACGCCGAGCAGCATGGGCAGGTCGCTCTTGTCCACGGAGTCCACCGCGAGCCGGCCGACGCCCTGGAGGCTGAAGGTGTTCTCGGTGATGATCGCGCCGCCGATGAGGGTGGCCATGTCGATGCCGAAGATGGTGACGATCGGACCCATCGCGCCGCGCCAGGCGAACCGGAAGAAGACGCTGCGCCGGGACAGGCCCTTGGCGCGGGCCGTGCGGACGTAGTCCTCGGTGAGCGTCTCGACCAGCTGGGACCGGGTCATACGGGTGTAGTTGGCGGTCCAGATCAGCGCCAGCACCAGCCAGGGGAGCAGCAGACCCCAGGCCCAGGAGGCCGGGTTCTGGGTGAGCGGGGTGTACGACGGGTTGTCCAGCCAGCCGAGCTTCGCGACCAAGAGGTACATCGCGAGGTAGCCGACGAAGTAGATCTGCAGCGAGGAGGCGACCAGCGACGCCGAGCTGGCCGCCTTGTCCTGCCACTTGCCCTGCTTCACGGCGGCCAGCATGCCCGCGCCGATGCCGAGGATGAGGAAGACGACGGCGGAGCCGAAGGCGAGCGAGAGGGTCAGCGGCAGCCGGTCCATGATCGTGCCGAGCACGGGCTCGCGGTTGGCGAACGAGTAGCCGAGGCAGGGCGCGTCGCAGTGCCCGAAGCCCGTGTATTCACGCCCGACGAAGATGCCCTTGAGCCAGTCCCAGTACTGCACCGGGATCGGGTGGTCGATGCCCAGGTTGTGCCGGATCTGCGCGAGCATGTCGGGCGTGCAGTTCTTGCCGCAGGACATCTGGGCGGGGTCACGTGGAACGGCGTAGAAAAGCCAGAACGTGACGGCGCTGATGATCAACAGGATGACCAGCGCGCCGAATACGCGGCGGACGAGGAAGCGGAACATGGGGCGTGACTTTCCGGACGGGGCGCCGTCGCCGGGGCTAGGGGGGTGGGCCGCAGGGGGCGGCCGGACAGCCGGCCGCCCCCGTGGAGGGTGCTCGCTTACTTCGCCACGTAGAGCTTGCAGAGCGCGACGCAGGTGCTGCCGGCGTCGTAGATGACGTTGCCGATCTTCGATCCGTGCATCCAGTTGCGGATGGCGTGGTAGTCGGGAACCGTCGCCGCCAGCTCCATGATCTGCCGGTCGACGGCGCCCCAGGCCTTGTTGGCGGCCGTGGCGTCGCTGATCTTGGCCGCCGCGTCGATCGCCTTGTTCACGCTCGGGTCGTTGAGCTGGGCGTAGTTGCTGCGGCCGTCGCCGACGTTCTTGCCGCTCCAGCAGGGGAAGAAGACCGAGTAGCCGTTCGGCCAGTCCGGGCTCCAGCCGGCCGCCATCAGGTCGAAGCCGTTGTCGATCTTGCCGATCTGGGTGTAGAAGGTCGACTTGTCGATCTGCTGGTTGACGACCTGGAAGCCGGCCGCCTCCAGCGCGTTCTTGATCGCGACGGCCTGCTTCACCGAGTTGTCGGACTGCTGGTAGGCGATGACCAGCTTCTGGCCGACCTTGCCGGCCTCCTTCAGCAGGGCCTTGGCCTTGGCCGGGTCGCCGGCGGGCTTCGTGTCGGCCTCGTAGAGGTCGAAGTTCGAGTAGCCGGGAGTGACCGGGCTGAAGATCGTGCTGGCGATCTCGGACGTGGCCCGGCCGCCGCGGATGGTCTGCAACTGCTGGTGCGGCCAGGCGTAGTTGATGGCCTGGCGGACCTTGACGTCGGTGATCCGGGTCGTGTTGATCGGCCAGTAGTAGGTGACCGGGTCGACCTGGGTGAGGACGCGCTTCTTCAGGGTCGCGTTGGTGAGGACCTGCGCGGTGCGCTCGGGCGCGACCTCGTTGAAGATCGAGATCGCGTACTGGTCATTGCCCTTGTCGGCGATGTACCGGTCGGTGGAGGCGATGTTCTGGAACCCGAACTGGAAGAGGAACTTGTCCGGGTAGGCGTTGCGGATCGGGTCGGTCTTCGGGTCCCAGTGCTCGTTGCGCACGTAGGTCATCGACTTGCCGACGCTGCGGCTCTGGATCCGGTACGGGCCGCAGGAGAACGGCTGCTTGTCGTACTTCTCCTGGGTGTCCTGCTTCTTCGGCACCAGGGAGTAGCCGCGCATGGCCAGCGTGTAGTTGAAGTCGGCGCGGGCCTCGTTGAGGTGGAAGGTGATGGTCTTGCCGGAGACCTCGATCGAGCTGAGGGTCTTGCCGCTGTAGGGGCCCTTGTACTTGTCGCCGCCGACCAGCCACTGCTGCACGTAGCGGGGACCCTCGGTGATGAAGCTGGCGAACAACCGCTCGAAGGTGTGGCGGACGTCGTCCATGGAGAGGTCGGAACCGTCCTCCCACTTGATGCCGTCCTTGATGGTGAACGACCAGGTCTTGCCGCCGTTCTTCATCGTGCCGGGGTCGGTCGCGGCGTCGCCGACGAGCGTGCAGCCGCCCTTCTCGTCGATCTTGTAGCCGGTGAGACCGCGCATGATCGGGACGGTGATGGCGCCCTCGGTCGAGACGTAGATCTGGGCCGGGTCCAGGTGGTCCATGTCGAACTGGTCGAGCCCGTAGACCGTCCCGCCCTTGACCGCGCCCGTGACCTCCGGCGCCGGGCCGACGGAGTCGGCCTTGGTGCCGACCGGGATGTTCTGGGTCTTGGCCTTGGCGACCGACGGGACGTCGTTCGACGAGCCGCTTCCGGAATCGCTGCTGCCACAGGCGCTCAGCACGGTGGTGGACGCCGTGACCACACCGGTGGCGATCAGGAAGTTTCTGCGGGAAAAGGACATGCTGAGCCTGCCTATACGGATCAGATCTGGATGGACGGCAGCCGGACGTCGTTGGGCCGGGCCGGGGGCGTGGGGGGTGGCGCTACCGCCTGGACTTCGGGTCGAGCGCGTCGCGAATCGAGTCACCGAACAGGTTGAAGGCGACGACGAAGATCACCATGGACAGGCCCGGGAAGAGCATGTACGTGAAGTCCTCGTTGTAGAACTGGGCACCACGCTGGATCATCACGCCCCAGTCCGGGGTGGGGTCGATGATGCCGACGCCGAGGAACGCGAGACCTGCTTCCGTGGTCACGAGGGTCGGGACCAGCAGCGTCGCCTGGATGATGATCGGCGTCCACAGGTTGGGCAGCAGTTCCTTGAACACGATGCGCATCGGCGACGCGCCCGTGATCTTGGCCGCTTCCACGAACTCCCGCTCGCGCATGGCGAGGACCTGTCCGCGCAGCAGACGGGCGATGGTGGCCCAGCCGAAGGCGGAGAGGACCACGATCAGCGCGACCACGCGCAGCCAGGTCGGGATGTTCTCGTCGGGGGCGACGAAGAGGCCGTAGACGACCGGCATGAACGCGATGAAGAACAGGGTCGACGGGAACGACAGGAGGATGTCGATGATCCGTCCGACGAAGTAGTCCGTCTTGCCGCCCAGATAGCCCGCGGTGATGCCGACGACGACGCCGACCACCATGGTGAGCAGGGCGGTGGCGATGGCGATGCCCAGCGAGGTGCGGATGCCGTAGAGCAGGAAGGTGAAGACGTCCCGGCCGAGCTGGGGCTCGATGCCGAACCAGAACGACGAGCTCATGCCACCGTTGGGCCCTGCGGGGTAGGAGAAGGCGTTGAGCAGGTTCGGATCCTGGCTGGCGTAGGTCGTGTACGGGTTCTTCCCGTACAGCTTCGCGATGAGCGGTGCCGCTACCGCGATCACAAAGAAGAAGATCACGACACATGCCGATATAACGCCCGCGCGGTCGCGCTTGAAGCGTCTCCAGGCCAGCTGTCCCGGAGATCGGCTCTCGTTGCCCTGAGAGGTGGAGGGCGAGGCCGACCGTTCGGCGGTCTCGTCGGTCACCTCTAGCGGGACAGCCGAAGATGGAGTTGGGGGGGTCATGGTGCTCCTGGCCCAGGGGAGGTTCTGATGACTCCGCAGGGCACGCTCCCCTACGGGCTACGCCGGACTTTTTCAACGCAATTCGCGCAAGGTCAATAAAATCCCGTGCGCCTTGGTCTTCTCTTTACCTTCTTTGCGTGGGCTTGGCTTTTCCTTAGCTACGCGGGTAGCACCCCGTAATCAATCCGTGCTTCACATCGGACCAACGGGGCGAAACGGGCAACGAGTTCGATATGCGGACGCCTCTGTGTCGAAATCCGTACACCGGCGGGACGCAATCCAACGGTTCGGCATCGGAGTGTGAAGATCCATTGCGCCCTCCGTTCGCGGTCTCCGCGACGCGCTCCCGGTGTCTCGCGCATCCGGATGACCCCGCCCCCCGAAAGTCCCTCTCCTGTGCGGAATGCCAGCAATACATGTGATTTGGTCTGGTATTGACCGGTAAGTGAGTGGCGCTCACGGAGGAGGCACGCCATGCGCTCAGCCACGCGGGCGAAATGGGCCACCGGCGCGATGGCGGTGGCGCTCGCCGCGGCGGCCTGCGGCGGCGGTGCCGACGGCGCGTCCCCGCCCGGCGTGCTCGGCGCCTCCTGGGGCGACCCGCAGAACCCGCTGGAGCCCGCGAACACCAACGAGGTCCAGGGCGGCAAGGTCCTCGACATGATCTTCCGCGGCCTGAAGAAGTACGACTCGACGACCGGCCGGGCCACCGACATGCTGGCGCGGCGGATCGACACCTCGGACTCGCGGAACTTCAGGATCACGCTCAGGGACGGCTGGACCTTCTCCAACGGCGAGAAGGTGACCGCGAAGTCCTTCGTCGACGCCTGGAACTACGGCGCGAGCCTGCGCAACAACCAGCGGAACGCCTACTTCTTCCGTTACATCGAGGGCTACGACAAGGTCCACCCGGCCAGTGGCGCCCAGCACGCCGACACCCTCTCCGGGCTCACGGCCGTCGACGACCGCACCTTCACGGTCCGGCTGAACCAGACGTTCTCCAGCTTCCCGGACACCCTCGGCTACGCGGCCTACGCCCCACTGCCACGAGCGTTCTTCACCGACCACGCGGCCTGGCTGAAAAAGCCCGTCGGCAACGGCCCGTACACCATCGACTCTTACACCCGCGGCTTCCAGATGTCCCTGCGGAAGTGGGACCGCTACCCCGGCGCGGACAAGGCCCGCAACGCCGGCGTGGACCTCAAGGTCTACACCGACAGCAACACCGCCTACACGGATCTGCTGGCCGGCAACCTCGACCTGGTCGACGACATCCCGGCCGCCCAGCTCAGGAACGTCCGCAGCGACCTCGGCGACCGCTACATCAACAGCCCGGCCGGCATCATCCAGACCCTCGCCTTCCCCTACTACGACAAGGACTGGAACAAGCCAGGCGCCGAGAAGGTCCGCACCGGACTGTCCATGGCGATCGACCGCAGGCAGATCACCGACACGATCTTCCGCGGCACCCGTACCCCGGCCACCGACTGGACCTCACCGGTCCTCGGCACCGCCGGCGGCTTCCAGGCCGGGCTGTGCGGCAGGGCCTGCGACCACGACCCCGCCGAGGCCAGGAGACTGGTCGAGGAGGGCGGCGGGATCCCCGGCGGACAGGTCAGGATCACCTACAACGCGGACACCGGTTCGCACCGGGACTGGGTGGACGCCGTGTGCAACTCCATCAACAACGCGCTCGGCGACGACCGGGCCTGCGTCGGCAACCCGGTGGGCACCTTCGCCGACTTCCGCAACCAGATCGCCCGGCGCCGGATGACCGGCCCGTTCCGGGCCGGCTGGCAGATGGACTACCCGCTCATCCAGAACTTCCTCCAGCCGCTCTACTACACCGACGCCTCCTCCAACGACGGCAAGTGGTCCGACGCGGACTTCGACCGGCTCGTCGACCGGGCCAACGCCGAGACCGACCGGGGCGCGGCCATCGCCGGCTTCCAGCAGGCCGAGAGGGTCGTCCGGGACCACATGGCGGCCATCCCGCTCTGGTACCAGAACGGCAGCGCGGGCTACTCACGCCGGCTGTCCGACGTGACGCTCAATCCGTTCAGCGTCCCGGTCTACGACCAGATCAGGGTCGGCTGAGCCGCCATGGGACGCTACGTCGTCCGGCGGCTGCTCCAGATGGTCCCGGTGTTCGTCGGGGCCACACTGCTGATCTTCCTGATGGTGAACGTGATGGGCGACCCGATCGCGGGTCTGTGCGGCGAGCGGCAGTGCGATCCGGCGACCGCCGCCCAGCTCAGAAGGGAGTTCGGACTCGACCGACCGGTGTGGCGGCAGTACCTGACGTACATGGGGAACGTCTTCACCGGCGACTTCGGCACGGCGTTCAACGGCCGGCCGGTCACCGAGTTGATGGCCACGGCGTTCCCCGTCACCGTCCGGCTGACGATCGTGGCCGTCCTCTTCGAGATCGTCATCGGCATCGCGCTGGGCGTGGTGACGGGGCTGCGCCGCGGGCGGCCCGTCGACACCGGCGTGCTGCTGGCCACCCTGGTCGTCATCTCCGTACCGACCTTCGTCACCGGTCTGCTGCTGCAACTGCTGCTCGGCGTCGAGTGGGGCTGGATCAGACCGTCCGTCTCGCCGGAGGCCGCCGTCGGCGAACTGATCGTGCCGGGCCTCGTCCTGGCCTCCGTCTCGCTCGCCTACGTCACCCGGCTGACCCGCACCTCCCTCGCGGAGAACCGGCGCGCCGACTACGTCCGCACGGCGATCGCCAAGGGCCTGCCCCGGCGCCGGATCATCACCCGGCACCTGCTGCGCAACTCCCTCATCCCCGTCGTCACCTTCATCGGCGCCGACATCGGCGCCCTGATGGGCGGCGCGATCGTCACCGAGCGGATCTTCAACATCCACGGCGTCGGCTACCAGCTCTACCAGGGCATCCTGCGGCAGAACACGCAGACCGTCGTCGGCTTCGTCACCGTCCTCGTGCTGATCTTCCTGATCGCCAACCTGCTCGTCGACCTGCTGTACGCCGTACTCGATCCGAGGATCCGCTATGCCTGAGCAGTACGACTCCGAGGGCGCCGTCTCCCCGGCGGGCATGGGCGCCGCGATGGACCTCGCGGCGGGCGAGGCGGCCACGCTGGAGCGGACGCCCGGCGGGCCCGCGGGCACCGGCCCCCGGGGCAGACCGCGCAGCCTGTGGTCCGACGCCTGGCGCGACCTGCGCCGCAACCCGGTCTTCCTCGCCTCCGGCCTGGTCATCGTCTTCCTCGTGGTGATCGCCCTGTGGCCGTCGCTGATCACCTCCGGCAACCCCCTCAAGTGCGACCTCGTCATGGCCCAGGAGGGCTCACGGCCCGGCCACCCCTTCGGCTTCGACGGCCAGGGCTGCGACGTCTACACGCGGACCGTGTACGGCGCCCGCGCCTCCGTCACGGTCGGCGTCTGCGCCACCCTCGGGGTGGCCGTCCTCGGCTCGGTCCTCGGCGGACTCGCCGGGTTCTTCGGCGGCGTGTGGGACTCCGTCCTGTCCCGGGTCACCGACGTGTTCTTCGCGATCCCGGTCGTGCTCGGCGGCCTGGTGCTGCTCTCCGTGGTGCCCGGCACCACGGTCTGGCCGGTCGTCGGGTTCATGGTGCTGCTGGGCTGGCCGCAGATCGCCCGCATCGCGCGCGGCGCGGTCATCACCGCCCGGCAGCACGACTATGTGCAGGCCGCCCGCGTGCTCGGCGCCTCGCCCGCCCGCATCCTGCTGCGGCACATCGCGCCGAACGCCGTCGCGCCGGTGATCGTGGTGGCGACCATCGCGCTCGGCACCTACATCGCGCTGGAGGCGACCCTGTCGTACCTCGGCGTCGGTCTCAGACCGCCCAGCGTCTCCTGGGGGATCGACATCTCCGCCGCCTCCCCGTTCATCCGCAACGCCCCGCACGTGCTGCTGTGGCCCGCCGGGGCGCTGGCGCTGACCGTGCTCGCGTTCATCATGCTCGGCGACGCGGTGCGCGACGCCCTCGACCCGAAGCTGAGGTGAGCCGGCGTGCTGCTCGACGTGCGTGACCTGCGCGTGGAGTTCCGGATGCGGGACGGCGTCGTCCGGGCCGTGGACGGCGTCTCGTGCCGGGTGGACGCGGGCCGGACCCTCGCCGTGCTCGGCGAGTCCGGCTCCGGCAAGTCGGTGACCGCGCAGGCCGTCCTGGGCATCCTGGACGTGCCGCCCGCGCGGATCACCGGCGGCGAGATCCTCTTCCGGGGCCGGGACCTGCTGAAACTGAAGGAGGAGGAGCGGCGGAAGATCCGCGGCGCCGAACTGGCCATGATCTTCCAGGACGCGCTGTCCGCCCTGAACCCGGTGCTCAGCGTGGGCGACCAGCTCGGCGAGATGTTCGTGGTGCACCGCGGCCTGTCGAAGAAGGACGCCCGGGTGCGGGCGGTCGAGCTGATGGACCGGGTGCGCATCCCGGGCGCCGCGCAGCGCGTACGCGACTATCCGCACCAGTTCTCCGGCGGCATGCGCCAGCGCATCATGATCGCCATGGCGCTGGCGCTGGAACCGGCCCTGGTGATCGCCGACGAACCCACCACCGCCCTCGACGTGACCGTCCAGGCCCAGGTGATGGACCTGCTCGCCGAGTTGCAGCGGGAGTCCACCATGGGGCTCGTCCTGATCACCCACGACCTGGGCGTGGTCGCGGACGTCGCCGACACCATCGCCGTGATGTACGCGGGCCGGATCGTCGAATCGGCCCCGGTGCACGACATCTACAAGGCGCCCGCGCACCCCTACACCCGGGGGCTGCTGGACTCCGTCCCGCGCCTCGGCCAGAAGGGCCGGGAGCTGTACGCGATCAAGGGCCAGCCGCCGAACCTCCTGCACGTCCCGTCCGGCTGTGCCTTCCACCCCCGCTGTCCGATGGCGCGGGACGTGTGCCGGACGGACGAGCCCCCGCCGTACACCGCGGGCGAGGACCGCACGAGCGCCTGCCACTTCTGGCGGGAGTGCCTGCATGGCTGAGCCGATCCTGGAGGCCGACGGCCTCGTCAAGCACTACCCGCTCACCCGGGGCATCCTCTTCAAGAGGCAGATCGGCGCGGTGAAGGCGGTCGACGGCGTCGACTTCGCGCTGGCCAGGGGCGAAACCCTGGGCCTGGTGGGCGAGTCGGGCTGCGGCAAGTCGACGCTCGCCCGGCTGCTGTGCAGCCTGGAACGGCCGACGGCCGGTTCGATCCGGTTCAAGGGCGAGGACATCACCCGGCTGACCGGCCGGGCCCTGAAGGCCGTACGGCGCAACATCCAGATGGTCTTCCAGGATCCGTACACCTCCCTCAACCCGCGGATGACGGTGGGCGACATCGTCGGGGAACCGTTCGAGATCCACCCGGCGGCCGCCCCCAAGGGCGAGCGGCGCGGCCGGGTGCGGGAACTGCTGGACGTGGTCGGCCTCGACCCGGAGTACGCGGGCCGCTATCCGCACCAGTTCTCCGGGGGACAGCGGCAGCGCATCGGCATCGCGCGGGCGCTGGCGCTGCGCCCCGAGGTCATCGTCGCCGACGAGCCGGTGTCCGCGCTGGACGTGTCGGTCCAGGCACAGGTGATCAATCTGCTGGCGCGGCTCCAGGCGGAGTTCGGCCTCTCCTACGTCTTCATCGCGCACGACCTGTCGATCGTGCGGCACATCTCGGACCGGGTCGGGGTGATGTACCTCGGGCGGATCGTGGAGACGGGCAGCGACACCGAGATCTACGACCATCCGACGCACCCCTACACCCAGGCGCTGCTCTCCGCGGTGCCGGTGCCCGACCCGGCGGCCCGGGAGCACCGCGAGCGGATCATCCTGACGGGCGACGTGCCGTCCCCGACGGACATCCCCTCGGGCTGCCGGTTCCGCACCCGCTGCTGGAAGGCACAGGAGCGGTGCGCCCTGGAGGTGCCGGCGCTCGCGGTCCCGGAGGCGTTCCGCCGCACGTCCGCACCGGCGGCCCACGCCTCGGCCTGCCTGTTCGCCGAGGAGAAGCAGGTGGTGCCGGTGGAGGAGGGGCACGGCAACGGGCCGGGGTGACGCACGGCCGGGGTCCGGACGACGCACGACGACGGCCCGGACGGCACACGGCAAGGGGATGGTCGGCGCACGGCAACGGGCCGGGGTGACATGGCGCACCCCGGCCCGTTTCACGGCACCCGCACGGCCGTACGCTGTTCAGCTTCCCGGGTCCGTATATCGGTACCGCTTCCGTGAAGTTGCCTCAGTGTTAAAGCGTTCTGCCGGTGTTTGACCCGTTATGCCAGGCCCAGGGAGCGCTTGAGGAAGTCCACCTGGAGCAGCAGCAGATTCTCGGCGACCTGTTCCTGCGGCGTCATGTGCGTGACGCCGGACAGCGGCAGCACCTCGTGCGGGCGGCCCGCGGCCAGCAGTGCGGAGGACAGCCGGAGGGAGTGCGCGACCACCACGTTGTCGTCGGCCAGCCCGTGCACGATCATCAGCGGGCGGTGCGGCTCGGCCGGGGCCGACAGGCCGTCGTCGGTGACGAGGGAGCTGTGGGCGTACGCCTCGGGCTCCTCGGCCGGGTCGCCGAGGTAGCGCTCGGTGTAGTGGGTGTCGTACAGCCGGAGGTCGGTGACCGGGGCGCCCGCGACGCCCGCGTGGAAGACGTCCGGGCGGCGCAGCACGGCGAGGGCTGCCAGGTAGCCGCCGTAGGACCAGCCGCGGATCGCCACCCGGTCCAGGTCCAGCGGGTGGGTCCTGGCGAGGTCCTGGAGCGCCTCGATCTGGTCGTCGAGGGTGATGGTGAAGTCGTGGTGGACCGCCTTCTCCCAGGCCGGCGAGCGGCCGGGGGTGCCGCGGCCGTCGGCGACGACCACCGCGAAACCCTGGTCGGCGAACCACTGCGAGGTCAGATGGGCGTTGTGCGCGGCGACCACCCGGGAACCGTGCGGTCCGCCATAAGGGTCGAGGAGCACGGGCAGGGGAGTGTCGGAGTGGTAGTCCCGTGGCATAAGCACGGCGCACGGAATTCGGCGTGCGCCCCCCTCTGTCAACGTCACGCGCGGGGACAAACCAGGGTCTTCGGCATATGACAGGACAGTCGCCGTCGGTTTTCCGTCACGCAGCACCTGGTACCGCGCGCCCGGCCGGTCGAGCGTCGTCGAGACCAGCACCAGCACGCCCCCGGCGCGCACCGCGGTGTGCACCCCGGGCTCCCGCGACAGGCGCTCCACGCCCAGCTCGTTCACCCGGTACACATGCACCTCGCCGATCTCGGCGGACTGGCGCGCGGGATCCGCCTCCGCCCCCGCGGAGGCCGCCACCAGCACGTCCTCGGCGCCCACGTCGAGCACCGCGCGAATGTGCAACTGCGCCCCGGTCAACGGGCGTTCACCCACCGCGAGGACCCGTGCACCGCCCTCGTCCGCGATCCGCACGAGCTGTCCCGACGGGCTCCAGCACGGCACCCCGGGGAAAAGATCAAGCCAAGTTGGATCTTCATCGGCGTGCACCATCCGGGTCGCCCCCGAGTCCGGGTCGACGGCCAGGTACAGCTGGCTGCGCTGGTTGCGCGCCTGCACCAGGAGCAGCGGCGCACCCGCCTCTGACCAGTGCACACGTGCCAGATACGGATAGCGCGCGCGATCCCAGACGACCTCCGTGCGCGACCCGTCCAGACCGATCACGAACAACTGCACGTCCGCGTTCGCGGTGCCCGCCGCCGGGTAGGCGACGTGGTGTGGCTCACGCTCCGGACGGGCGGGGTCGGCGATCCACCAGCGCTGCACCGGCGTGTCGTCCGCGCGCGCCACGAGCAGCCGGTCCGACTCCGGCGCCCACCAGAAGCCCCGCGCCCGGCCCATCTCCTCGGCCGCGACGAACTCGGCGAGACCGTAGGTCACCCCGTCCGACTCCGGCTCCGCCAGCGCCCGGTCGTGCTCGCCCGCCGCGTCCACCACCCGCAGGGCACCTTGCGCGACATAGGCGACATGCCGTCCGTCGGGGGCGGGGCGAGGGTCGATCACCGGCCCGGGAACCGGGAGTTCACGCGCCGTGCCGGCCCGCAGCTCCGCCGTGAAAAGCCGCCCCGACAACGCAAAAGCGGCCAACTCCAGGGCCGCGTCGGCGGCGTAGCCGACGATGCCGGCCCCGCCCTCGCGGCTGCGCTCGCGGCGCGCCCGCTCCTCGGGTGACAGACGCTCGGCAGCGCCGCCGAGCAGGGCGTACGGGTCGGCCGCGAGGCGCTCCCGGCCGTCCGCCGGGTCGAGCACCCACAGCGAGTTCGCCCGTTCCGTACCGGAATTCGAGCGCAGGAACGCGACGCGGGATCCGTCGGGTGCCACGGTGAACGCGCGCGGCGCGCCGAGGGTGAACCGCTGGGTCCGTGCGTGTCGGCGGGGGAAGGATTCAGGGTCGGTCGTCATGCCTTGACCATATTGGCCATGCGCCCCCTTGTGCGGCCGTGCGCCGACCGATGCGCGAGTACGGATAGTTATGATCACTACCGCTGAGTGGGTATGAACCTGCTGGCTCCTGTATGGATTTGCTGTTCCGCTCGACAACTGATCCACATACCGCATAGTCCGACCCCCCCGTGTCCCTGGGATCTTTGGAGGTGAGCCGCCGTGGCACTCTCGATTTCGGCGGTGGTGCTGCTGGCGATCATCGTCTTCCTGCTGATCAAGAAGTCAGGGCTGAAGGGCGGCCACGCGGCCGTCTGCATGCTGCTCGGCTTCTATCTCGCCTCCTCCACCATCGCGCCCACGATCAGCGAACTGACGACGAACGTCGCCAGCATGATCGGCGGCATCAAGTTCTGATCCGCCGCGTGGCTGGGCTCCACCGGCGCGGCGCGCCCGGAGCCCAGCCGCACCCGACCCGTGTGCCGACGGCTGGTTGAGCCCTCGGACGCGTAGGCGAGGAAGCCGGCCCAGACCCCCGGTGGGAACCGGAGGCGGGGGCCGGCTTCGGCGTGCCTGGGGTTGCGGGCGTGGCCGGTGCCGGGGTCGTGGCCGTCCCGACGCCGGACGAGCCGCGCCGCCCTTGCCCGTACGGCCGCTCCCGGCAGCCGGGACACCACCGGACGGGCTCCGGCCGCTCACCGCGCGCACCGTCGTCGTCCCTCTTCGCCGTACCTGGGTCCCGCCCTCGTAGGGTGGGACGTATGACGGAACAGTCCTCTTCCGGTCTCCGGCCGGGAGAACCCCCGGCCCGGCGTCTGCTGCTGGTGCACGCCCACCCCGACGACGAGTCGATCAACAACGGCGCCACCATGGCCCGGTACGCGGCCCAGGGCGTCCAGGTGACGCTGGTCACCTGCACCCTGGGCGAGCGGGGCGAGGTCATTCCGCCTCAGCTGCGGCACCTGACCGGGCCCGCCCTCGGCGCGCACCGGCTGACCGAGCTGCGGGCCGCCCTGCGCGAGGTGGGCGTCGAGGACGTCCGGCTGCTCGGCGGGGCCGGCCGCTACGGCGACTCCGGAATGATGGGACTGCCCGACAACGACGACCCCGGCTGCTTCTGGCAGGCCGACCCCGACACCGCCGCCGGGCTGCTCGCCGAGGTCGTCCGCGAGGTGCGCCCCCAGGTCCTGGTCACCTACGACGACAACGGCGGATACGGGCACCCGGACCACATCCAGGCCCACCGCGTCGCCATGCGCGCCGTCGAACTGGCCGCCGGCACCGGCTGGAACGTCCCCAAGGTCTACTGGAACCGCGTCCCGCGCTCCGTCGCCGAGTCCGCCTTCGTCCGGCTGCGGGACGCCCTGCCCGCACTGCCCTTCGCCGAGAGCGCCGATGTCGACGACCTGCCCGGCGTGGTGGACGACGACCGGATCACCACCGCGGTCGACGGCACCGGGCACGCCGCCGCCAAGGCCGCCGCGATGCGCGCCCACGCCACCCAGATCGCCGTCGCCGAGCCCTGGTTCGCACTCTCCAACGAACGGGCGCAACCGCTGTTCACCACCGAGTACTACGAGTTGGTGCGCGGGCCGCGGCCCACCGCACCGGAGACCGACCTGTTCGCCGGGGTCGGCCCCGAGGAGACGTCATGAGCGGAGCCGGACCCCACCGACCCCAGCAGCCCCAACAGCGCGGACCGATGATGGCCCAGCCGCTGCAACGCCCCTCCGCCGGGCGGGTCGCGGCCTACGCCGGGCTGTTCGTGTGCGGCGCCCTGGTGGCACTCGCCGGGGCGCTGGTGCAGAGCGGCTGGTTCCCGGGCGGCCTGCTGCTCGCGCTGGCCGGTGCCGCCGGGCTGTTCCTCGGCGCGGCCCGCGCCCTCGCCTCGCGTGCCGGGGCGGTCGCGTCCGTGGCGGGCTGGATCGTCGCCGTCATGCTGCTCACCGCCAGCCGGCCCGAAGGTGACTTCCTGTTCGGCGCCGGCGGCGGCTCGTACCTCTTCCTGCTCGGCGGGATGGCCGTCGCTGTGATCTGTGCCACCCTCGGCCCGGGGCGGCCACGCGGCGGCGGCTGAGTCCGACTTGCCAAGTGACGTACCACTTCGCCGGTCGGCGCACGTGCCAGTCCGGTGTGGGTTTCCCCAGCGGTCCGGGGATACGGGCCCGACGTGGCCAGTATGGTGGTGCGCGCCGCCGTGCCTCCCCCGAGCGCTCGACCGCGCGCAAGCCGGGGGGACCCCCACACCGAGGTCGTCATGGGCGGCGGAGCCAACCGGGAGAACCTGCCTTGAGCCGTGAAACTGACACTCCGTCCTCCGGGCCCAACGGGCACGGCGGAGCCGCATACCCCTCGGGCACGCCCCCGTACGGGACCCCCATGGCAGCCGACGGCGGCACGGAAGCGGGCCGTTCGGCCACGCAGCCGGAGGAACGCAAGACCGAGACCACGCTGACGACCCGGATCCGGATCAACATCCCGGGATCGCGGCCCATCCCGCCGGTCGTCGTGCGCACGCCCGTCGCGGAGACCGACGGCCCCGGCACCGACGCCGACCCGCAGCCGGCCTCCGCCCCGCCGCCCCCGAGCCCCGCCGAGGTTCCGGCCGAGCCCGCCGCCGCGGCCCAGGAGAAGACCAGCGACTGGTTCGCCCCCCGCAAGTCCGGCCCGGCCAAGGGCGGTCCGGGCGGCGGCAGCGGCAACGCGGCCCAGGCGCCCGGCGGTTCGGCGGCGGGCGGCGCGCCCGCCACGGGCCCGGCGCCCGGGGCGCCCGGTGCGGCCCGGCCGGGCGGCGGCCGGCCCGGCGGAGTCGTCGGCGCGATGGGCGCGCCCGGCGCCACCCGGCCGAGCGGCGGCGCGGGCAAGGGCGCGGGGCTGCCCGGTGCCACCGGCGGACCCGTCGCCCCCGGACACGGCGGCGGCACCGGGTCCTTCGACGTGACCGAGGCACTGGCCGCGGGCCCGCTGGGCGGCGGCGCGCGGCCCGGCCAGGACGGCCCCGGCGAGCCGCGCCGCGACGACCTGCCGTACTTCGCGGAGAACGGGCCCGGCGGCGCCGAGCGCAACGGGTTCGACGGCCCCCACGGGCAGGGCGGGCCCGGCGGCCCCGGAGGTTTCACCGGGCCCCGCGGACCGGCCGGCCCGACCAGCGGACCGGTCACCGGGGACGGACCGCTGGTGCCGCCCGCCGTCGGCGGCCCGAACGACCAGGGCGACCACGGCCTGGCGCCGGGCGAGCCCTTCGGCGGCCCGGACACCGGCCGGCCCGCTGCCCCCGCCGGACCGGGCGGACCCGGGGTGCGTCCCGGCGCCGGTGTCGGCGCGCACCGCGGCCTCGGCCCCGGCGGCGGACTGAGCGACGACACCGCCATCCTCACCCCGCAGAAACAGGTCCCGGAACCGCCCGTGCCCGGCTACGGCACTCACGTCGACAACGTCTCCGGACACACCGTCACCAGTGGCATCCCGGTCGTCCCGCCGGGTCCGGGCGCCCCGTTCGCGCCGGGCGGCGCCGCCGAGGGACCGGTGCCGCACACCGCCCCCAAGCTGCCCGAGCCGGTCGCGCAGAACGTGCCGCAGGCCAAGCCCAAGAAGAAGGGCCGCAGCAAGCTGGTGCTGCTCGGCGGTGTCGTGGTCGTCGCCGGCGCCGGTGTCTACGGCGCCGGGCTGCTGATGAACCACTCCGACGTGCCCAAGGGCACCACCGTGCTCGGCGTCGACATCGGCGGCGGCACCCGGGACAACGCCGTCAACAAGCTCGACGACACCTTCGGCGGCCTGGTCGGCAAACCGCTGAAGCTGTCGGTGGGCGGCAGGACCGTCTCGCTGGACCCGGACAACGCGGGCCTCCAGTTCGACTACCAGGCCACGGTGAGCGCGGCGGCGCACAGCGACTACAACCCGGTGTCCGTGATCGGCACCCTGTTCGGCCAGAAGCGCGAGATCCAGCCGGTCATGCCGGTCGACGAGGAAAAGCTCCAGGCCGCCCTGAAGGATCTCGGCGGCGAGTCCGGCTCGGTCACCGACGGCACGATCAAGTTCGAGTCCGGCAAGGCCGTCGCCGTCTACGGCAAGGCCGGCAAGGGCATCGACGCGGGCCAGTCCGCCCAGTCGGTCGAGCAGGCGTACCGCACGCTGGTGGCGACCGGTACGGCAGCCCCGGTGACCGTGCCCACCACCACCCAGCAGCCGACGGTCTCGAACGCCGAGGTCGACCGCGAGATGAAGGAGTTCGCCGAGCCCGCGATGTCGCAGACCGTCACCGTGCAGACGGACCCGGCGCACTCGGTCTCGCTGAGCCCGCAGAACTCCCTGTGGAAGTTCCTCAGGGTCACGGCCGTCAACGGCAAGCTGGTCGACAAGCCCGACCTGACCGCCCTGCAGAACCTCTACGGCCAGACCTTCGACGGCGTGCTCATCACCCGGGCCAACGGCGAGAAGACCCCCGTCACCCCGCAGGACGTCTACGGCGCCCTGCGCACCGCGCTGACCAGCAAGACCAGCCGGATCTCCGTCATCGACACCGACCCGAAGTGAGCGCCCCGCCGGCCAGGACCCCGACGGTCGGTCCTGACCCGGCCGCGTAGGGGCGCCCAGCGCACGCCGGGCCCCCCGCGCGCGGCTCGTCGCCGCCAACGAGGAGCGGCTGCGGCTCGCCCGTGACCTGCACGACCTGCTCGGCCACTCCCTCTCACTGATCACGCTGAAGAGCGAACTCGCGGGCCGGATGCTCCCCGACCACCCCGACCAGGCGGCCCGGCAGGTCGCCGACATCGAACGGGTCGGCAGACAGGCCCTGGTCGACGTGCGCGAGGCGGTCACCGGCTACCGGCGCCCCCGCCTCACCGCCGAACTCGCCGGCGCCCAGGCCGCCCTGACCGCCGCCGGGGTCACCGCGCAGATGCCCGCCGAACCGGACCTCGCCGGGGTGCCGGAGCCCGCCGAGTCCGCGCTCGCCTGGGCGCTGCGCGAGGCGGTCACCAACGTCGTACGGCACAGCGGCGCCCAGCGGTGCGCGGTGGAGGTGCTGCGCCGCCAGACCCTGGACGGCCCGGTCCTCGAACTCTCCGTCGAGGACGACGGCTCGGGCGGTTCCGGCGCCGGCCCGGGCAACGGCCTGACCGGACTGACCGAACGCCTGGCCAAGGCCGGCGGCACCCTGGAGGCGGGGCGGGCCCGGCACGGCTTCCGCCTGGTGGCCCGGGTGCCCCTGACCACCGGTCCGGCCCTAGGATCCCCGGCATGAGCAGCACGATCAGGGTCCTCCTCGCCGAGGACCAGTCGATGGTCCGCGAGGCGCTGGCCGCCCTGCTCGGCATGGAGGACGACATCGAGGTCGTCGCCCAGGTGGCCCGCGGGGACCAGGTGCTGGCCGCGGTGCGCGAGCAGACCGTGGACGTCGCCCTGCTCGACATCGAGATGCCCGGCTGCACCGGTATCGAGGCCGCGGCCCAGGTGCACCGCGAGCTGCCCGGGGTGAAGCTCGTCGTCCTCACCACGTTCGGCCGCCCCGGCTATCTGCGCAGCGCGATGGAGGCGGGCGCGGACGCGTTCCTGGTCAAGGACGCCCCCGCCGCCCAGCTCGCCGAGGCCGTGCGCAAGGTGCTGGCCGGCGAACGCGTCATCGACCCGACGCTGGCCGCCGCGGCCCTCGCCGACGGCGCCAACCCGCTCACCGACCGCGAACGCGAGATCCTGCGCACCGCCGCCGACGGCTCCACCAACGCGGAACTGGCCGCGACCCTCCACCTCTCCCCGGGCACGGTCCGCAACTACCTCTCCACAGCCATCCAGAAACTGACAGCCCGCAACAGAGCAGAAGCGGTACGAATAGCCCGAGAAAAGGGCTGGCTGTAGCCCCCCACGGCCCGCAGACGGGGCAACCTCGACGCGCTCAGGGGCGCGGGGAACTGCGCGAACCCCACGACGTACGCGCACTCGACCGACGAGAACGACCCGCTGCTCAGGGGCGCGGGGAACTGCGCGAACCCCACGACGCACCCGCACCCGACCGATGAGACTCGCCTGCTGCTTAGGGGCGCGGGGAACTGCGCAAATCCCACGACGTACCCGCACCCGACCGGCGAGACTCGCCTGCTGTTTAGGGGCGCGGGGAACTGCGCAAACACCACGACGCACGCGCACTCGACCGACGAGAACGACCCGCTGCTTAGGGGCGCGGGGAACTGCGCAAACACCACAACGTACCCGCACCCGACACCCCCGCCAGTGAAACAACCCCCGCTAGTTCAACAACGCCCGCGCCGCATCCGCCTGCCACCGCACCCGCCCCGCCCCCACCTCATCCGCCGCCTCCAACACCTCCGCATACGCATCCAGCTCCGCCGCCCCGGCACAGAACTCCCCCCGCTGAACAAGCAACTGCGCCCGCTCGTACCGCAGCCGCGCCGGATGCGACGGCAACAACAGCCCCAGCTCCACCGCCCACAGCGCCACATCCGACCGCTCCGGCCGGGCCGCCGCCCACGCCCGGACGTTGTTCAGGATCCGCACGACGACGTCGAGCGGCGCCGTGGGCCCCAGCATGGACGGTTCGAGCGGCGCCCCCGTCGCCCCGGCGACCAGCAGCTCCGTGTCCGTACCGGTGAGCACCCGACCGCCGTCGAAGGGATCGGCCAGCACCTGTTCCCCGGCCGAGCCGAACCCCACGACGAAGTGCCCGGGCAACGCCACCCCGTACACATGGGCCCCCGCCCGCCGGGCCACCTCCAGCCAGACCACCGACAGCAGGATCGGCAGCCCGCGCCGCCGCCTGAGCACCGCATGCAGCAGCGACGACTCCAGCCGCCGGTAGTCCGCGGCGACGCCGTGGAACCCGTGGCGCTCCCCGAGCAGCCGGCGCAGCGCCTCGGCCCAGGCCGAGGGGCCGCCCGGCCGGTACGGCAGCTGCCCCGCGAGCCGGTCCAGTTCCAGCTGCGCCGCGTCCAGACCGGCCTCGTCCAGCGCGCCGTCCGCCTCCGCGCCGAGCAGCAGGCACAGCATCGACAGATCGGGCCGTTCGGACCGCGCCTCGGCCGCGAACCGCCGCCGTACCTCGGCCGAGCGCTCCGGGGACGGCGGGTGCGGGGGAGGCATGGCGGGCCGGCGCCCGCTCACGACGGTCCGTTCCGCGACCCGGTGCCCGAGCCGTCCGGCCCCCGGTAGTGGTGGTAGGAGTGGTGCGCGGCGAAGCCGAGACCCTCGTACAGCGCCCGCGCCCCCGCGTTGTCCGCCTCGACCTGGAGCCAGCCCGCCGAGGCGCCCTCGTCGAGAGCCCGTCGGGCCAGCGCCGCCATCACCGTGGTGGCCAGCCCCCGTCTGCGCTGCCCCGGATCCACCTCGATGGCGGCGAACCCGGCCCACCGCCCGTCCACGACGCACCGGCCGATCGCGGCCGGGCCGTCCTCGTCCGCGCCGGACACGGTCGCGAACCACACCGAGGGCCCACTGCCCAGTACTCGCAGGGCCACGTCGCTCACCCCCTTGCGCTGGTACCTGCTCAGCCAGGTCCCGTCCACCGTCCGGGACAGGACCACTGCGGTGCCCTCGGCCCGGTCCGCGACCGGCCCGAGCGCCCCGGTCCACAGTCCGGCGGTCACCTCGCGCACCCAGCCTCGCCGCTCCAGCTCCGCGCACAGCGGTTCCTGCGTGCCCGCGGCGCCGGTCGCGGTCTGCACGTACGCGGGCAGTCCGCGCTCGCCGTACCAGCGTCGTACGGCCCCCAGTGCCGCGTCGAGCGGAAGACCCGGGTCGCCGAGCGGCAGGACACTGTTGGCCCGCCGGGTGAAGCCCGCCCGGCGGGCGGGAGACGCCGTACCGTGCGCCGGGCTCGGCACCTCCTGGACCGCCGCCCGCAGCTGCCACTCGCCGAGCCGTTCGCTCTCCACCGGCTGCCAGGCCCGCGCGGACACGAGCGCGAGTTCCTGGTACGTGGCGGCCGGGCCCCGGCGCCGCGCCGGTACGGCCGGTACGGTCTTGCCCGCGACCAGCATGGATTCCGGGACCTGGACGACCTGCCCGTCCTTCCGTGTGATCAGCAGCACACCGTCGTTCCAGGATGTGAGAAAACCCACCGTGTCGGTGAACTTACGGGTGGAGCTCCCGGGTTCGATCAAGCGTCGTACGGAGACCCGTTTACCCACGTCAGCAGGGGTGATATTGACCTTGAGGCGTCCGGCGGCAGAGATTTCCACTGGTCAGTTCACCCCTCCTGTTCGGATCATGCCCAAGAACGGAGATACTAGGGGCTGGGCATCGACGACGCCGCGCTCCCGCGCGCCAGGCGGCGGAGCCTGAGGAGGCCCGCCGGCGCCCAATCGAGGAGGAACGACAGCGTGACCTACGTCATCGCGCAGCCTTGTGTCGACGTCAAGGACAAGGCGTGCATCGAGGAGTGCCCGGTCGACTGCATCTACGAGGGCCAGCGGTCCTTGTACATCCACCCGGACGAATGCGTCGACTGTGGTGCCTGTGAGCCGGTCTGCCCGGTCGAGGCGATCTTCTATGAAGACGACACTCCGGAGGAGTGGAAGGACTACTACAAGGCGAACGTCGAGTTCTTCGACGAGCTGGGCTCCCCCGGCGGCGCCAGCAAGCTGGGGCTGATCGAGCGCGACCACCCCTTCATCGCCGCGCTGCCGCCGCAGGCCGAGTAGACCAGCACCACGACGGCCCGCGGCCCCCGGCTCCGCACGAACCGGGGGATCCTCACCGCCGCCTCGGTCCCGTACGGCCTGATCGCCGCCGTACGGGACCGAGGCGTTTGCCGTACCGACGAAAGTGAGCCCGTAACCGTGTCCGCACCGTCCGACCCCGCGCCCGTCGCCCGTGCCCGCTCCTTCGGAGAGGGAACGCTCCGCGACCGGCTTCCCGCATTCCCCTGGGACAGCCTTGAGCCCTACAAGAAGACGGCCGCCGCGCACCCCGACGGCATCGTCGACCTGTCCATCGGCACCCCGGTCGACCCGGTCCCCGAGCTGATCCAGAAGGCGCTGACCGCCGCCGCCGACTCGCCGGGCTATCCGACCGTCTGGGGCACCGCCGACCTGCGTGACGCGATCACCGGCTGGCTGGGGCGCCGTCTCGGCGCCCGGGACGTCACCCACCGCCACGTGCTGCCCGTGGTCGGTTCCAAGGAACTCGTCGCCTGGCTCCCCACCCAGCTGGGCCTCGGCCCCGGCGACAAGGTGGCCCACCCCCGGCTGGCCTACCCGACGTACGAGGTCGGCGCCCGCCTGGCCGGCGCCCGGCACGAGACCTACGACGACCCGACGGAGCTGGACCCCACGGGCCTGCGGCTGCTGTGGCTGAACTCCCCGTCGAACCCGACGGGCCGGGTACTGGCCAAGGAGGAGCTGACCCGGATCGTCGCCTGGGCCCGTGAGCACGGCGTCCTGGTCGTCGCCGACGAGTGCTACCTCGAACTGGGCTGGGAGGCCGATCCGGTCTCGGTGCTCCACCCGGACGTCAACGGCGGTTCGTACGACGGTGTCGTCGCCGTCCACTCCCTCTCCAAGCGGTCGAACCTGGCCGGCTACCGGGCCGCCTTCCTGGCCGGTGACCCGGCCGTGCTGGCCCCGCTGCTGGAGATCCGCAAGCACGGCGGCATGATGACCCCGGCGCCGACCCAGGCGGCGGTGGTCGCGGCCCTGGGCGACGACGCGCACGTGCACGAGCAGCGCGAGCGCTACGCCGCCCGCCGCACGGCGCTGCGCGAGGCGCTGCTCGGCCACGGCTTCCGGATCGAGCACAGCGAGGCGGGTCTCTACCTCTGGGCCACCCGCGGCGAGTCCTGCTGGGACACGGTCGCGCACCTCGCGGACCGGGGCATCCTGGTCGCGCCGGGCGATTTCTACGGCACGGCGGGCGGGACGTTCGTACGGGTGGCGCTGACCGCCACGGATGAGCGGGTGGCGGCGGCAGTGGGGCGGTTGTCCACCTGATTCGCTGCGCGGGCTGGGGGGATGCGGGGATCGGGCCGGGGGCGTCTGTCGTTGTCCGGGTGCGGCGGCGTTGTGGTTGAGCGCGCAGTTCCCCGCGCCCCTAGGGGATGCTGCGGCGCCGTCGTGGCTGGTCGCGCAGTTCCCCGCGCCCCTGAGGGGCGCTGTGGTTGGTCGCGCGGTTTCCCGTGGCCCTGAGGGGCGCTGTGGCTACGGCTACGGGGTCCAGGAGTGTCCTGGACCCCGTTCACCGTTCGGCCGGGCGGTGTGGCATCAGCCGCCCAGCGGCAGGCCCTGCACCGGCAGCTGGGCGGTCGGCAGCCCGCCCTTGGTGAGGGAGCCCGTCGGCAGTCCGCCCTTGGTGGCCGACTGGGCCGTCTCGCCGAGGATGGCCCCGGCGGAGCCGGCCACGTCGCCCGCCGCCTTCTGCGCCACCGGTGCCGTCTTCTTCACGGCCTGGCCGCCGGCCTTGCCCGCGGCCGGAACCGTCTTCTGGACCGCCTTGCCGCCCGTGTCGCCGACGACCCCGGTGATGTGCTGGGTCGCGCCGTCGACGGTGGTGCCGACGCTCGCCCCGTCCAGGGCGGTCAGCCCGCCGAGGTTCGGGGTGGCCGGGTGGCTCGGCGCCGCGCTGGCGGAGCCGGCCGCACCGACCCCGGCTGCCGCTCCCGCTGCGACGAGCAGCGCGGCACGGGCGATCCGACGGGTCAGGGGGAGGGACATGATGCTCCATTCGACGGAAGGATGGTGAAGTATCCGACCGCGCCCGGGAGTTGATCGACCGGTGTCGGCCGTCGTCCGGGCTCGGACGCAGTGATTACCGCTCGAAACCCGTGAAGGTTGCGGAGGCGTCAGGTAAAGAATTGATAACGCATCGCATTATCGGTTGTGGATAAAAACGGGCAAAGGGCATCCCGTCGGAGTGTGTGCAGGATCCTTACAGCACCGCATTTCCATGGGCTTTCCGGTTCGCGGGGATGGTCGCGCGCACACCTGCCCGCCCGACCGTCCCGGCGCGCACGCCATGACCCCGGAGGGTGAGGCTCCGTACTACTGTCCGGTCGCGATCCGGACCGACCCCGTGGTCCGCTCCGTACCTGGCGCGCCCGCCGCGGTGATCGGCCGCCACTGGCTGTCGGTGCTCCCGGCCGACCACTGCCGCCCCGCGTACGACACCTGCCGGATGTGCAGCGCCGAGGCGTTGGCCACCGCCCACTGCGCCAGCTGCCAGCCCCGCTCCAGCTCGCTGCGTCCGGCCGCGTCGGTCTTCGTGCCGCCCGGCACCGGCAGGGTGATCATCCGGCCCTGCGCCCGCGCGGTCACCGTGGGCGACGGCTTCGGCGACGGCCGGCCCGCCCCGCCCACCTGGGCACCGGCCTCCTGGAGGTTCTCCGACGGGCCGAAGTCCCGGACCAGCGCGGCCCGCAGCGCGTCGACGGCCGTGCCCGTGTCGATGCCCGTGCCCGTACCCATGGCCGTGGTCCGCGCGTCGGCCGCGGGCAGCCCCTGGCAGGTGAGCGACGCCGCCGTCTGCCCGGTCAGGGCCGCGGCCAGCAGCGCGGCGTCCTGCTCGTGCTTGGCGTACGCCTCCGGGAAACCGCTGCGCTGCACGCGCTGCGCGGCCACCGTGACCGGAAGCCGGGCGTAGTCGGGCACCTTGGCCAGGTGCTCGAAGAAGACACCCGCCGCGTACGCCGGGTCCATGATCTGCTTCTCGGTGCCCCAGCCCTGCGAGGGCCGCTGCTGGAACAGGCCGACCGAGTCCCGGTCGCCGTGCGCCAGATTGCGCAGCCCGGACTCCTGGAGCGCGGTCGCCAGCGCGACTGCCACGGCCCGCTCGGGCATCCCCCGCCCGGTGCCCACGGCGGCGATGGTCGCCGCGTTCACCGCCTGCTCGGGCGTGAACCGGTACGCCGTGGGAGCGCTGCCGGCCGCGACCACCTTGCAGGCCCGTGCGGTACCGCCGGTGACGTACTGCACGACGAGATAGCCCGCGAGCGCGCACAGGACCGCGACGGCCGCGGCGAAGCGGACGAGGCGGCGGCGTCGCCTGGCAGGGCGAGGGGTCGGCTCTGACACGCGTACAAGGTACTGGAGCACCCTGTGACCAGGTGACTCCATGGGGCGACCGGCGTGGGCCGTCCACCGCGTGGCGGCGCGTTAGGGTCGGTGCCATGGCCGACACCTCGCTCGATCTCACGCTGGACGCCGCGGCGCTCACCGCGCAACTCGTCGACTTCCCCTCGGCGAGCGGCACGGAGAAACCGCTCGCCGACGCGATCGAGGCCGTCCTGCGCGCCCTGCCGCACCTGACGGTGGACCGGTACGGCAACAACGTGATCGCCAGGACGGACCTGGGCCGTCCCGAGCGGGTGATCCTGGCCGGCCACATCGACACGGTCCCGATCGCCGACAACGTCCCCTCCCGGCTCGACGCCGACGGCGTCCTGTGGGGGTGCGGCACCTGTGACATGAAGTCGGGCGTCGCCGTGCAACTGCGCATCGCGGCCACGGTCCCGTCCCCCAACCGCGACCTGACCTTCATCTTCTACGACAACGAAGAGGTCCAGGCCGATCTGAACGGGCTGAAGCATCTGGCCGAGGCGCATCCGGAGTGGCTGCGGGGCGACTTCGCGGTGCTGCTCGAACCCTCGGACGGCGAGGTCGAGGGCGGCTGCCAGGGCACCCTGCGCGTCCTGCTGCGCACGGCGGGCGAGCGGGCCCATTCGGCGCGCGCCTGGATGGGCGCCAACGCCGTCCACGCGGCGGCCCCGATCCTGGCCCGGCTGGCGGCGTACGAGCCGCGGCACCCGGTGATCGACGGCCTGGAGTACCGCGAGGGCCTGAACGCGGTGGGCATCAGTGGCGGCGTGGCCGGCAACGTCATCCCGGACGAGTGCACCGTCACCGTCAATTTCCGCTACGCGCCCGACCGGACCGAGGAAGAGGCGATCGCCCACGTCCGGGAGGTCTTCGCGGACTGCGGGGTGGCGGAGTTCGTGGTGGACGACCACGGCGGGGCCGCGCGGCCGGGACTGTCCCACCCCGCGGCGGCGGCCTTCGTCAAGGCGGTCGGCGGCGAGGTGCGGCCGAAGTACGGCTGGACGGACGTGTCCCGGTTCTCGGCCCTGGGCATCCCGGCGGTCAACTACGGCCCGGGAAACCCGCACTTGGCGCACAAACGGGACGAACGAGTAGAAACCGGAAAGGTCCTGGCGGGTGAGGCCCGCCTGCGGGCGTGGCTGACGGAATGACCGAGGCGGACGGCAGGAGACGCGCGGGCGGCACGGCGCTTCATGGCGGACATGCCGAGGTCCCCCGCGCGTAACCCGCGCCGATCTACGCTGAGGTGAAAAGACGGCAATCGGAGGGAGCGCATATGGCCACTGGGAGCCCGGAGGGCAGGACGAGGCCGCCGGAGGAGCAGCGCCTGGGGCCGGTTCTCCGGCGTCGCGGCCAGGTAACGGAGAGCACCACGGACCAGCGGCTGCTGGACGCGGGTGGCCCCTCGGACTGGGTGCACACGGATCCCTGGCGGGTGCTGCGCATCCAGTCGGAGTTCATCGAGGGTTTCGGCACCCTGGCCGAACTCCCGCCCGCGATCAGCGTGTTCGGCTCGGCGCGGACGGCGGTGGACTCACCCGAGTACGACGCGGGCGTGCGGCTCGGCCGCGGCCTCGTGGAAGCGGGCTGGGCGGTGATCACGGGCGGCGGTCCCGGTGCCATGGAGGCGGCCAACAAGGGTGCCTGCGAGGCGGGCGGCATCTCGGTGGGCCTCGGCATCGAGCTGCCCTTCGAGCAGGGGCTGAACCCCTACGTCGACATCGGCCTCAACTTCCGCTACTTCTTCGTCCGCAAGATGATGTTCGTCAAGTACGCCCAGGGCTTCGTGGTCCTGCCCGGCGGCCTCGGCACCCTCGACGAACTCTTCGAGGCCCTCACCCTCGTCCAGACCCAGAAGGTCACCCGCTTCCCCATCGTGCTGTTCGGCAGCGAGTACTGGGGCGGCCTGGTCTCCTGGCTGGAGAACACCCTGGTGGCCCAGGGCAAGGCCGCGGAGAAGGACCTGCTCCTGTTCCACGTCACGGATGACGTGGCGGAGGCGGTCGAGCTGGTGTCGAAGGAGGCGGCGCGCTAGGACCGGCTCGGAGGGTGAAGTGTCATCTGGGTGTACACGATGCATGTCTGCTACGTATCCCATTGCCGAGGCGAGGGGCAGGCTCGGTGAACTCGCCCGCCGGGCCGCTCAGCACGAGCACATCACTCTGACGGACCGTGGTACCCCGACCGCTGTCCTCATTTCGCCGGCGGAACTCGAAGACCTTGAGGACGCTCTGGCACTGGCCCGCCTCGAGCGTGACCGTGCTCTCGGGCGCGCGCAGGCGGCCGTGCCCCACGCCGAGGCGCGGCGGATACTCCTCGAAGCAGCCGGGAGGAGCACGGAGTGATGGGGGAGGTCCAGTGGGAGCCGGTGGCACTCGACGAGGCCACGGGCTTCCTCAAGGACGATCCCCACGCAGTGGACGCCCTGCTCAAGGCGACCGACCAACTGGCGGAGAACCCCAGGCCCGAAGGATCCCGAGCCTGGGGCGTCGATCGCCGTCGGCTCCGGCACGGCCCCTGGCGGGTGGTGTACCGCATGGACCCGGAGGCTCGGATTCTGCACATCGAGCACATCGGGCGCGCCCTTGAGTGAGCGGCGCGCTGCCGGAGGGGTGGCCGGCTACGCCAGCCCCCTCCGGGCCACCGCCGGCGGACGCCAGCCCGCGATCGTCGCCACCATGTCGAGCACCTGCCGGGTCTCGGCCACCTCGTGGACCCGGTACACCCGCGCCCCCAGCCACGCCGAGACCGCCGTCGTCGCCAACGTGCCCACGACCCGCTCCTTCACCGGCCGGTCCAGCGTCTCCCCGACGAAGTCCTTGTTGGACAGGGACACCAGCACCGGCCATCCGGTGGCCACCATCTCGTCCAGCCGCCGGGTCGCCTCCAGACTGTGCCGGGTGTTCTTCCCGAAGTCGTGCCCGGGATCGATCAGCACCGACTCCCGCGGCACCCCGAGCGCCACCGCACGCTCGGCCAGCCCCACGGTCACCTGGAGGATGTCGGCCACCACATCGTCGTACGCCACCCGGTGCGGCCGGGTCCGTGGCTGCGCGCCGCCGGCATGCGTGCACACCAGGCCCACGCCGTGCCGTGCGGCGACCTCCGCGAGACCGGGGTCCACCCCGCCCCACGCGTCGTTCAGCAGGTCCGCGCCCGCCGCGCACACGGCCTCGCCGACCTCGGCCCGCCAGGTGTCCACGCTGATGACCACGTCCGGGAACCGGCGCCGCACCTCCGCCACGAACCCGACGGTCCGCCGCACCTCCTCCGCGGGGGTGACCTCCTCCCCGGGCCCGGCCTTGACCCCGCCGACGTCGATGATCGCCGCGCCCTCCGCCACCGCCTGCTCCACGCGCGCCAGTGCCGGCTCGTCGCGGAAGGTGGCCCCCTGGTCGTAGAAGGAGTCCGGGGTCCGGTTCACGATCGCCATGATCACCTGCTCGTGCGGCCCGAATTCCCGCCTGCCCAACCTGAGCATCCCCTGTGACCTCTCCTCGTACATCCCGGTACCACCCCGCACACATCCCGGTACGTCCCGCTGCGGAGCCGCCTGTGACCCTAACTGTCAGACTCGCATGGCACGATCGGACCCTGACACTTTCGACACCGAGCACATCGGGTGCACCGAGCACACCGAGCCTGGGGAGCCGGCGATGGTTATGTTTTTGTTCCTGGTCATCGCGCTCGCCGTGGTGGTCGCCGCGGTGACGCTGGCCGTGGTGGGCGGCGGCGAGGGCAGCCCGCTGCCGGAGGCGGCACCGCAGCGGCTGCACGACCCGCTGCCCGCGGACCGCCCCGTGGGCCACGCGGACGTGGAGTCGCTGCGCTTCCCGGTCGCCGTCCGCGGCTACCGCATGGCGGACGTGGACGACGCCCTGGGCCGCGTCGCCGCCGAACTCGCGGAGCGGGACGCCCGCATCGCCGACCTGGAGTCCGCCCTGGCCGGTGCCCAGACCTCCGGGCACATCAGGCTGGACAAACCCGCGCACCCGGGGGAGCAGTCGTGACCGACGGCACCGCCCTGGCCGGGCCGGACGGCGCGCTGCGCTGCCCCTGGGCGCTGTCCACCGAGGACTACGTGGCCTACCACGACGAGGAGTGGGGCCGCCCTGTCCACGGCGACGACGCCCTGTTCGAGCGGCTCAGCCTGGAGGCGTTCCAGTCGGGCCTGTCCTGGATCACCATCCTGCGTCGCCGGCCGGGTTTCCGGGCCGCGTTCGCCGAGTTCCGGATCCAGAAGGTCGCGGCCTTCACCGAAGAGGACCGCGAACGGCTCCTCGCCGACCCCGGCATCATCCGCAACCGCGCCAAGATCGACGCGACCGTCGGCAACGCGCGCGTGCTCGCCGACTGGTCCCCGGGCGAACTGGACACCCTGATCTGGTCGTACGCGCCGGACCCGGCGACCCGCCCGGCCCCGAAGACCGTCTCCGACGTTCCCGCGGTCACCCCGGAGTCGACCGCCCTGTCGAAGGACCTGAAGAAACGGGGCCTGCGCTTCGTCGGCCCGACCACGGCGTACGCGCTGATGCAGGCATGCGGCCTGGTCGACGACCACCTGGAGGCGTGCGTCAGCCGCACCGCCCTGGCCGGCCGCCACCGGCCCGCCGGTTCCGGTGCCCGGACCCGGCGCGGCACGGCATAGGTCCCGCACCCGACCCGGCCCCTGGCCCGACGGGCAGCCCCGCACACCCCGTGCCCATGACGGGAGCCGACGGCCGCGCCCCGAGGGGCGTCGGCAGCCGGGCGATCGGGCAACCGGGCAGCCGGGCAACCGAGCAGCCCGGCGATCGGGCCCGAGGCCGCCGCGGACAGCCGGTCGGCAGTCGCTCGACGGATGCTCGGCACGCCCCCGTTCCGCCCGCCCGTCCGTCCGCGGAGGCTCAGCGGCCCAGGTACTTGGGCCGCTCCTTGTTCACGAACGCCTGCACCGCGATCGCGTGGTCCTCGGAGCGGCCCGCCCTGGTCTGCAGCGCGTCCTCCTTGTCCAGCGTCTCGTCGAAGGAGTGCGTGAGCCCGTACGCCACGGCTTCCTTGATCGCCGCGTACGCCACCGTCGGCCCCTCGGCGAGGGCGCGGGCGACCTTCTCGGCCTCGGGCCGCACCTGGTCCGCGGGCACCACCCGGCTCGCGATGCCCCACTCGTACGCCTCCTGCGCCGTGATGCTGCGCGGAAAGAGCAGCAGGTCGGCGGCGCGGCCGGGGCCGACCACCCGGGGCAGCGTCCAGGAGATGCCGGAGTCGGCGGTCAGCGCGACACCCGCGAACGACGTGTTGAACGAGGCGGACTCGGCCACCACCCGGTAGTCCGCCGCGAGGGCGAAGCCGAACCCGGCCCCGGCCGCGACCCCGTTCACCGCCGCGACGACCGGCTTGGGCGCGTCGGCCAGCGCCCGCACGATCGGGTTGTAGTGCTCCCGCACGGTGCTCATCGTCTGCCCCGACCCGGTCTCCCGGTCGGTGGTCAGCAGCCCGATGTGCTCCTTGAGGTCCTGGCCCACGCAGAACGCCCGGTCCCCGGCCGCGGTCAGCAGCACGGCCCGTACCGCGGCGTCGTCGGCCGCGGCCCGCGCCGCGTCCCGGAGGGCGACCTTGGTCGCGACGTTCAGCGCGTTCATCGCCTCGGGGCGGTTCAACGTGATCGTCGCGAGCCCGTCGCTCACCTCGTAGAGCACGGTGTCGGCCATGGGACATCCCCTCCGGTGTCGCCGCCCTGACGTACCGCTCAGTACGTCCTGTCTGGGGACAGCATGGCGGAGAACTCCGCGCCGGGGGCGGACCCGACGTGTGACCTGCGTCAAGCAATTTCCGGCAGGATCGCGCCAGGGTGTCGGTGCGGTGGCGCAGTATCGCAGTCACATCGCCGAATTGAGTGGTTTTGCTCGCGCGCGTTGTCCAAGCGATGCCGACTGATGTTGGTCATCGGGTCCTGGGATGCGGGATAATGGCTTGGAAGCAATGTGTTCGATGCCGGTGCCGCGGGTCTCTTGCTGAGCACGCGTGCCCCTTCCGGGGCCGTCGGCAGACGATGAGCTGGTTTCAGGAAGGGGTACGAGCATGGCGGCCATGAAGCCGCGGACGGGCGATGGCCCGCTCGAGGTGACCAAGGAGGGGCGGGGCATCGTCATGCGCGTTCCGCTCGAAGGCGGCGGTCGGCTCGTCGTCGAGCTGACCCCTGACGAGGCCGAGGCACTGGGCGACGCCCTCAAGAAGGTCGTCGTCTGACGCGGAAGCGACCATACCCTTTCGGCTGCCCCGGCACACACGTGGTGCCGGGGCAGCCGCGTTCCCGCTGTTCCCGCTCACCGCTTGACGGCGCAGAGCAGCCCGTCGCCCACCGGCAGCAGCGACGGCACCAGCTCCGGCATCTCGCGCACCGTGCGCAGCAGCTCCCGCAGTCGCAGCACCTCGGTGGGCTGCGGCCCCGAATCCACGGTCCGGCCGTTGGCGAAGACGCCCTCGAAGGCCACCAGGCCGCCCGGCCGCAACAGCCGCAACGATTCATCTAGATAGTCGGGGTACTCCAGGCGGTCGCCGTCGCAGAAGACGAGGTCGTAGCCCGCGTCGGCCAGCCGGGGCAGCACGTCCAGGGCGCGGCCCGGGATGAAACGGGCCCGGTTGCTCGCGAAGCCGCAGGCGCGGAACGCCTGCCGGGCGAACTGCTGGTGCTCCGGCTCCGGGTCCACGGTGGTCAGCACGCCGTCCGGCCGCATACCGTGCAGCAGATGCATGCCGGACACCCCGCAGCCGGTGCCGATCTCCGCCACCGCCTTGGCGTCCACGGTGGCGGCGAGCATCCGCAGCGCGGCGCCCGTGCTGGGCGTCACCGAGCGCAGCCCTGCCTCGCGGGCCCGGTCCCGGGCCCAGCGCAGCGCGTCGTCCTCGGCGACAAAGGCGTCGGCGAACGCCCAGCTCGTCTGCCGGTTGCCGGTAATGGCCCTCTCCTGTCCCCGTGATTGCCTGGGCGTGACTGTATCCGTTGGCCCGGGAACCCGCTGATGGGACCGCGCGTTTAAAGGGGGAGAGCGAGAGCGGCGGGGTACACCGGGGGGTAGGAGTGGACAGGGACGACGAGGGAGCGCTGACGCAGCCGCATGAGCCGTGTCAGCCCAGATCAAATTCTCGTAAAACCGCTTATCCGGAGCTAACGGGCGAGGTGGCTATGGTAGGGGCTCCACTGGACACCACCAGAGCCGACAGGGGAGGTGCGGCTGCGCCTGAGGATCGGGGAGGAGTGCTGCGGCGCTTCCTCGGGTCGGCGGGCAAGCCGAAATCCGTGAACGACACCGCTGCTGACCACAGCCACGCCGCCCCATCCGCTGCGGGCGGCACCCAGACCGCGACCTTCGCCACCGACGCGGACGGGCAGGCATGGACTCCGCCCACGTGGGAGGAGATCGTCAGCATGCACAGCGGCCGGGTCTACCGCCTCGCGTACCGGCTCACGGGCAACCAGCACGACGCCGAGGACCTCACCCAGGAGGTCTTCGTCCGGGTCTTCCGTTCCCTGTCGACGTACACGCCGGGCACCTTCGAGGGCTGGCTGCACCGCATCACCACGAACCTCTTCCTCGACATGGTCCGGCGCAAGCAGCGCATCCGCTTCGACGCCCTCGGCGACGACGCGGCCGAGCGCCTGCCCAGCCGCGAGCCCACGCCCCACCAGGTCTTCAGCGACGCGCACTTCGACGCGGACGTCCAGCAGGCACTCGACACCCTCGCGCCCGAGTTCCGCGCCGCGGTGGTGCTGTGCGACATCGAGGGACTGTCGTACGAGGAGATCGCCGCGACCCTCGGCGTGAAGCTCGGCACGGTCCGCTCCCGTATCCACCGCGGCCGGTCGCAGCTGCGCAAGGCCCTCGCCCACCGCTCCCCGCAGGCCCGGGCCGCCGAGCGCCGCTCCTTCGTGCCCCGTGTGCCGGCGCTGGGAGGAGGGGGCGCGACCGCGTGAGTGGATCACGACCGAAACCTGCGCAGGGACACCTCGCAGAGGAGCATCTGGGAGACCGGCTCTCCGCCCTGGTGGACGGGGAGCTAAGTCATGATTCACGCGAGCGCGTCCTCGCCCACCTGGCCACCTGCGCCCGGTGCAAGGCCGAGGCGGACGCCCAGCGTCGGCTGAAGCACGTCTTCGCGGAGACGGCACCGCCGCCGCCCTCGGAGAGCTTCCTGGCGCGCCTTCAGGGGCTTCCCGCCAGCGGCGGAGGCATGGACGGCGGCTCACCGCTGGACGGCGCGTTCCCCGGCGGCTCCGCGCCGGGAGTCTTCGACGTCGGCCGGGAGGACCGGTTCGAGTTCAGCTACGTCCCGGTGAGCCCGCTCTCCCCGCGCACGGACGAGGACCGCGGCTTCCGCATCCACCCCGTCGGCCGCCCCGGCAGCGTGGACCGGTCCGCCTCGCGCGGCAAGCGGTTCGCGTTCGCCGCCGCCGGGGCGGTATCGCTGGCCGCGGTCGCCCTCGGCGGTGTCACGGCCGGTCTCCCCGGTGACACGGCGGCGGACGCCCGCGGGGGCGCCGGCAGCGTGACACCGGCGCGCACGGCGGGTACGGGGGCGTCCGCGGCCTCCGAGACCCAGCGCCGTCGCTCGGCCGTTCCGTTGTTCATGCAGGGCGCTCGGGTGGGGGAGACGGCGCTCGTGCCGACCTCGATGTCCGCGCCGCTGCTGCCCGGCGTGCCCGCCCCGGAGCCGCCCCCGGTGGTGGAAGCCGACGCGGCCCCCATGTCGCCGCTGATACGTCCGTTCGGGACCACGCCGATCTCCCTGGTCTCGTGGTCCACCGCCCCCGGGCTGACCCCGCCCGGCCTGCTCGCCGCACCCGTCCCCGACACGACGTCCGTCCCCTCCCCGTCTTCTTCCACGTCCTCCCCCTCCGCCGCCCCTTCGTCCGCCGCTCCCTCCGCGCGCCCGGCTCGCTGACCGGCGACTGCGCGGCTGCCCGCGAACCTGGTTGAATCCTGTGAGGCCGTGCCCGCGGCACCGTCCCGGGTACGGAGGTCGACTATGCGCGGCGGGCTGCCGGACCGCCCGGCCGCGGCAGCTGTGGGGAGAGCATGGACGAGCGGAAGCCGGCCCCGCCCGGGGACGCGGCGGCGGAGCACACACCGAGACCGGCCGCCGGACCGGACGGCGACTTCGAACTGGCCCGGCCGACCGCCGGGACCGGCCCCGGGACCGTTGGTGCCCCGAGCGTCGGTGCCGAGAGCATGGGCGCCGAGCGCGTCGGTGCCGACCCTGCCCGCGCGGTGGAGGCGGAGGCGCCCGTCGGCCGGGACAAGCCCCTGCACGACCCCGATCCGTACAGCACCCCGCCCTACGGCGAACCCGGCCCCTGGGCGCCCGCCCCGCCGGTCCCGCACCCCGCGACGACCCCGGCACACGCCACGTCCGACTCGGCCCCGGGTCCGGGGACTGACTCCGGCTCGGGCTCGGGTTGTGACGCGGTGATTCCGGCTTCGGCGCCGGCTTCGGAGGAGGCGCCGACCCCTGGCTCGGCCGTGCCCGCCCCGGCCCCGGCCCCCGAGGCCACGCCCGCTCACGGCACGCCGATCCCGGCGCCGTCCGGTGGGACGCACGGCGTACAGGCGCCGTCCGGTGGGCCGCATGAGACGTCGGCTTCCTCCGGTGGGTCGTACGAGGGGCAGGCGCCGTCCGGTGGGGCGCATGGCGTGCCGGTTTCCTCCGGTGCGGCACACGGCGAATCCTCCGGTGGGGCGCACGGCGAACCGGCTGCGTCGGCCGTGCCGCAGCAGAACCCCTACCCGCCGCCGGGCCCGGTTCCGCAACCGGCGCCGCAGGCGCGTCCGTACACCTTGTCGGATCCGGTTCCACAGCTGAGTCCGTACCCCCTGCCGGACCACAACCAGAACCACAACCAGAACCACAACCACAACCAGAACCAGAACCAGAACCAGCACCCGGCCCCGCAGTCCGGTCCCTGGCACCGCTACGACCCCTGGGCGGCCCCGGCTCCTGCCCCGCTCCAGCAGAGCGGTGCCGTCGTGCTCACCGAGGGGCAGCGTCGTCGCCAGGTGCGGCGGGCGCTGGTCGGCGGTGCCCTGGCCCTGGCCCTGGTCTGCGGCGCCGCGGGCGGCCTCGTGGGGGCGTATCTGGAGCGCAACGGCGGGGTGTCGGAGATCCATCTGCCGCAGGCGGGCGCGGAGCCCACCGACCGGCCCGCCGGCAGCGTGGCCGGGATCGCCGCGAGGGCCCTGCCGAGCGTCGTCACGCTCCATGTGACCGGTGCCGGCGAACAGGGCACCGGCACCGGCTTCGTCCTCGACACGAGCGGCCACATCCTGACCAACAACCATGTCGTCGAGCCCGCCGGGTCGAGCGGCGACATAACGGTGGCGTTCAGCGGCGGCGAGAGCGCCAAGGCCCGGGTGGTCGGCCGGGACAGCGGCTACGACCTGGCCGTCGTCCAGGTCAAGGGCGTACACGGGCTCGCACCCCTGCCGCTCGGCAACTCCGACAACGTCCAGGTCGGCGACCCCGTGGTCGCCATCGGCGCTCCCTTCGACCTCGCCGACACCGTCACCTCGGGCATCATCAGCGCCAAGGGGCGGCCCATCACGGCGGGCGGGGAGAGCGGCGACGGCGGTGAGGTGTCGTACGTCGACGCGTTGCAGACCGACGCGCCCATCAACCCGGGCAATTCCGGCGGCCCGCTCCTCGACGCACAGGCCAGGGTCATCGGCATCAACTCCGCCATCCGCTCCGCCGACAGCGGTTCCGACACCCTGGGAGGCCAGGCCGGTTCCATCGGGCTGGGCTTCGCCATACCGGTCAACCAGGCCAAACGGGTCGCCGAGGAACTGATCAACGACGGCCGGGCGACCCACCCCGTGATCGGGGTCACGCTCGACATGGCCTACACCGGAGACGGCGCCCGGATCGGCACCCAGGGCAGCGACGGCCCCGCCGTCACCACGGGCGGCCCCGGGGACCTGGCCGGACTCAGGGCGGGTGACGTCATCACCGAGGTCGACGGGCAACGCGTCCACTCGGGTCAGGAACTCATCGTCAAGATCCGCGCCCACCGTCCCGGCGACCACCTCGGCCTGACCCTGGAACGCGGCGGAGAGGAGAAACGGACGTCGCTGGTGCTCGGCTCCTCAGAGCACACCTGACAGAAACCTCACCTTGGGACAGTACCGGTCGGACGGGAACGCCGGGTACCGTGGACCCGGCCCGGACCACGGAAACACCCGCACGGACACCCGAGGGCCGAGGACCGAGGACATCGCAAGGAGCTTCAGGTGTTCAATGACATAGGACCGCTAGAGCTGGTGACGATCGTCGTGCTCGCCGTGCTCGTCTTCGGTCCGGACAAGCTCCCCAAGGTCATCCAGGACGTCATGCGGACGATCCGCAAGATCCGGGAGTTCTCCGAGAGCGCCAAGGAAGACATCCGTAACGAACTGGGTCCCGAGTTCAAGGACTTCGAGTTCGAGGATCTCAACCCCAAGACGTTCATCCGCAAGCAGCTGGACAACGACGATCTGGGACTGAAAGAGATTCGCAACGGTTTCGACCTGAAGAAGGAGATGGCCGAGGTCACCGACGCGGTCAACGGCCGCGACGGCGACAGCTCCGCGTCTTCGGGGTCGGCGGGTTCTTCAGGGTCTTCGGGGAACTCCGGGGGCCGGGTCGACATGACCAAGAAGCCCGAGGGACCGGGCAAGGACGACCGCCCGCCCTTCGACGCGGACGCCACCTGACCGACCGTACGGCCGTACCGGCGGCACACCCGCACGCCCCACGTCCCGATGCGACTGTGCATCGGGACGTGACGTGTTTCATACGGTGCCCGCTGTGCGCGTGACCTGAACCCGCCGTCCGCGCGACCCACGCACCGGGCGATTTCCCGGCTGCCCGGATCGGTGTGGATATGCTGCCGAGTTGTTGTGCGGACCGGACGAGTACGCCCGAAGGGGGGCGGGCCGCCCCGGCCCGACGAGAGCGAGGAGGCGTCCGGCACATGGAGACGACAAGTGGGGCAGTCGCGCAGGCGTCGGCCGCGGAGGGCCGACGACAGCTCTCCGCCACACGGCGCGCGGTCGACGGCTACCTGCTGGCGCCCTTCCCCTGGTACGGCCTCGACGAGGCGTTCACGGGGCCGCGCTGGCTGATGCAGGTCGGTACGGCGGCGGACGGCGCGGTCGAGCACGGGTCGATCGGGCACGGCGACGAACCCTCCGTGAAGAACGAGTACGCGGTCGGCTCCGCGGGCGAGCCCCGGGAGAAGTTCGCGGTCGTGGTGACCGTCGCCGCGAACCCGTCCCGGCGCAGTGCCGACGGCACCGGGCTGCTGGAGGCCACGTCGGTCTCCTCCGCGGCGTGGCTGGCCGGGGTGGGACTGCTGTCGTTCACCTGGCCGGGCCAGATGGACCACACCCTGCGGGACGAGTGGCTGGAGCAGCAGACGGAGACCGCCTGGGCGCTCGCCGACGACCTGTCCGCTCCGGTGTGGTCGACGCTGTCGCTGCCCGTGGACGGTGCACCGGTGTCCTTCCACTACCGGGAGTCCGAGTTCGGCTGGGTGCTGGCGGGTTCCACCCGGGAGGGTGTGCATCTGGGGGCGTACGGGCGGGGGATGAGCGCGTACGGGCTGGGGTTCGCGATGATCAAGGACATCCGCGGGTACGCCTGAGCGGCTGGGCTTGGCGGGGTTGGGGGCGCCGTATTCGGGTGGGGTTCGGCGCTCCATCGCCAGCGGGGTTCGGCCGGGCGGTGGTGGTGGCGGTTGGTGGGGCGGTGCGGCGGGGGGTGTGGTTTTTTGCGCAGTTCCCCGCGCCCCTGGGGTGGGTGGGGTCGGCTGGTGGGGTGGTGCGGGTCGGGTGTGGCTGGGCGCGCAGTTCCCCGTGCCCCTGTCGGGGCCCGGGGCTCTGGCTCCGTGGGGTCAGAACTTGTTGCGTGGGGTGATGCCCAGGGACAGGCCCGCCAGGCCGCGCTGCCTGCCGCCCAGCTTGCCGGCGATCGCCTGCAGGGACGCGCCGGCCGGGGAGTCCGGGTCGGTCAGGACCACCGGCCTGCCGTCGTCGCCGCCCTCGCGGAGGCGGACGTCGATGGGGATGCTGCCGAGGACCGGGACCGTCGTGCCGGTCGTACGGGACAGGCCGTCGGCGACCAGCTGGCCGCCGCCCGTGCCGAAGACGTCGACCATCTCGCCGCAGTGCGGGCAGGGCAGGCCCGACATGTTCTCGACCACGCCGACGATCTTCTGGTGGGTCTGGACGGCGATGGAACCCGCGCGCTCGGCGACCTCGGCCGCGGCCTGCTGCGGCGTCGTCACGACCAGGATCTCCGCGTTCGGGATCAGCTGGGCGACGGAGATGGCGATGTCGCCCGTGCCCGGCGGCAGGTCGAGCAGGAGGACGTCCAGGTCGCCCCAGTACACGTCCGCCAGGAACTGCTGGAGCGCACGGTGCAGCATCGGGCCGCGCCAGACGACCGGGGCGTTGCCCGGGGTGAACATGCCGATGGAGATGACCTTCACGCCGTTCGCGGACGGCGGCATGATCATGTTCTCGACCTGGGTGGGCTGCCCGTCGGCGCCCAGCATGCGCGGCACGCTGTGGCCGTAGATGTCGGCGTCGACGACACCGACCTTCAGGCCGTCGGCCGCCATCGCCGCCGCCAGGTTCACCGTGACCGAGGACTTGCCGACGCCGCCCTTGCCGGACGCCACCGCGTACACCCGGGTGAGGTTGCCCGGCTTGGCGAAGGGGACCTCGCGCTCGGCCTGGCCGCCGCGCAGGGCCGTCGTCAGCTCCCTGCGCTGCTCGTCGCTCATCACGTCGAGGGTGACGGCGACGCCGGTGACACCCTCGACCCGGGAGACCGCCTCCGTCACGCGCTGGGTGATCGTCTCGCGCATCGGGCAGCCGGAGACCGTCAGGTACACGGTGACCGCGACCGCTCCGTCCGCGCCGATCTGTACCGATTTGACCATCCCCAGTTCGGTGATGGGCCGGTTGATCTCGGGGTCGTTCACCGTCGCCAGTGCCTGGCGTACCGCGTCTTCCGTAGCCATAAGGACGATGTTACGGCGCCCGGCGGGGCCCCGGAACGTCCGTCAGCGGTCCTCCGCGTCGCGACCCGGCGGCGACTGCGGCCCTTCCGCGGGGGAGACGACCTGCCCGTCGTGGCGGCGCGGCGATTCCAGGTCCCTCGCGAGGTCCTGCAGTTCGGAGCGGATCCAGTCCCGGGTCGCCACCTCGCCCAGCCCCATCCGCAGCGACGCGATCTCCCGGGTCAGGTACTCGGTGTCCGCGATGGACCGTTCGTTCTGGCGGCGGTCCTGCTCCAGGTTGACCCGGTCGCGGTCGTCCTGCCGGTTCTGCGCCAGCAGGATCAGCGGGGCCGCGTAGGACGCCTGGAGGGACAGCACCAGCGTCAGGAAGATGAACGGGTACGGGTCGAAGCGCAGGAAGAACGGCGCGGTGATGTTCCACACCAGCCACACCACGATGACGACCGTCATCCAGAGGATGAAGCGCCAGGTGCCGAGGAAACGCGCGATCTTCTCCGACAGCCGTCCGAACGTCTCCGGGTCCCACTCGGGGGTGATCCGGCGCCGGCGTGGGCGCGGCTGGTCGAGGCGGTAGAGGCGGGGCGTACGGGACCGGCCGGCGGCCGTGGCGCCCGCGGGGGTGCGTTCGCGGGCGCCGTCGCGCTCAGGTGCCATGCGCGGCCGTCCCCTCGTCCAGGTGGAACTCCGTCTCCCGCCAGTCGTCGGGCAGCATGTGGTCCAGGACGTCGTCCACGGTCACCGCGCCGAGCAGCGAACCGGCCTCGTCGACCACCGGCGCCGCGACCATGTCGTACGTCGCGAAGAACCCGGCGATCACCGGCAGCGACGCATCCGGCGCGAGGACCTGTAGATCGTCGTCGACGAGTGAGCTGCACAGGGTGTACGGCGGGTCGCGCAGCAGTCGCTGGAAGTGGACGGTGCCCAGGTACTTGCCGGTCGGGGTCTCGTCCGGCGGCCGGCACACGTAGACCTGGGCGGCCAGGGCCGGGGACAGATCGGGGTTGCGGACGCGGGCGAGGGCGTCGGCGACGGTGGCGTCCGGCCGCAGCACGATCGGCTCGGTGGTCATGAGCCCGCCGGCCGTGTGCTCCTCGTAGGACATCAGACGCCGCATGTCGGCCGCGTCGGCGGGCTCCATCAGGCTCAGCAGCCGCTCCTTGTCGTCCTCGGGCAGCTCGCCGAGCAGGTCGGCCGCGTCGTCCGGGTCCATGGCCTCCAGGATGTCGGCGGCCCGTTCCTCCTGGAGCTTGCCGAGGATCTCGATCTGGTCGTCCTCCGGCAGTTCCTCCAGGACGTCGGCGAGGCGGTCGTCGTCCAGGGCGGCGGCGACCTCGGCGCGCCGTTTGGCGGACAGGTGGTGCAGCACATTGGCCAGGTCGGCGGGACGCAGCTGCTCGAAGGTGGCGAGCAGGTTCTCGGCGCCCTGCCCGTTCTCCTCCAGGGAGAACCCGTCGACGGCCGACCACTCCACGGTCAGCGTCTCGCCGCCGCGCCTGCGGAAGGCGCGGCCCTTGCGGCCCTTGCGCACGAAGACGCGGTCGACCTCCCAGTCCCGGCGGGCCGGCAGGTGCTGCACCGACAGGTCCAGGACGGTGACCTCCTCGCCGCTCTCGGCGAGCGTGACACGGCGGTCGAGCAGTTCCCCGAAGACGAGCCGTTCGGTGGGCCGCTGCTCGAAGCGCCGGACGTTGAGCACCCCGGTGGTGATGACCTGGCCGGACTCGATACTGGTCACCCGGGTCATGGGCAGGAAGATGCGGCGCCGGGTGGACAGTTCGACGACCAGGCCGAGCAGACGCGGGGGACGGCGTCCGACGCGCAGCATGACGACGAGGTCCCGCACACGGCCCACCTGGTCGCCGTTCGGGTCGAAGACGGGGACCCCGGCGAGGTGCGAGACGAAGATCCGGGGGGCGCCGGCTGCCATGACTCTGCTTCCTCGGCTTCCTTGGCTTCCTTGGCGTGCGACGACGTGACGGCGCGCTGCGACGTGACGGGTACGGCGTGCGACGACGTGACGGGTACGGCGTGCGACGACGTGACGGGTACGGCGTGCGACGGCGTGGTGCCGTTGCGCGCGGGGCCTGTCGGCCGCGTGCGGGATGCTGCTGTTCGCTCCTTTCCTCATCCCCTTTCCGAATTGCCCGCTCGGTGGGGTTCAGGCTAGCCCGTACCCCTCGGATACGCCCTGGTGAGCGGTCCGGACGGACTGGCTCCGGCACATGTCGACGGCCCCGGGTACGCTGCCGTACGCCGTTCAGGATCCAGCAGAGAGGCAGCCCTGCCTGTGACCGTGATTCCGCCGGGCCGTGTTCGCCGGGCCGTGTTGGTGACCGCGATGTGCGCACTGGCCGTGACCGGGGCGACAGGGGTCACGGGGTGCAGTGAGGATCCGGACGCGGGCACCAACGGGGTGGGCAGACTGTCCGCCGGCCAGATCGAGTCCCGGACCCGGTCGGCGGCCGACTCGGCCGGGGCGGTACGCCTGTCGGGGACCGTGGTGACCAGCGGGAACACGTACCGGCTCGACATGCGGCTGAAGGCCGGCGGGGGCACCGGTTCGGTCACCTCCAAGGGGGCGACCTTCCAGTTGCTGCGGATCGGTGAGCAGTTGTACCTGAAGGCCGACGCGGACTTCTGGCGTCACGCGGACGGCGCCGACGCGAAGGGCGGGGAGGTGGCGAGCGCGGACAAGCTGGACGGCAAGTACGTGAAGGTGCCGCAGGGCGATCCCGCGTACAAGAAGTTCAGCGGTTTCACGGACAAGGACCTGCTCCTCGACGGGCTGCTGACGCTGCACGGTGACCTGACGACCGACGGCCACCACGAGCAGGCCGGGGTCCGCACCATCCGCATCACCGGCGACAAGGGCGCCGGCGGCACCCTCGACGTCTCCCTGGAGGGCGAGCCGTACCCGCTCAACCTGACCCGGGCCGGGGACGCCGGGACGCTCAGCTTCTCCGACTGGGACAAGGGCTTCACCCTCAAGGAGCCGTCGAAGGGCGACACCGTGGACTACGGCAAACAGCTCCCGGCGTCCTAGCCGGCCGCGCGGCCCCGGTTCTCCGGCCGGGCCCGACCCGTGGCCCGGCCGGATCGCCGCCGTCCGCGGACTGCCCGTTCCCCGGCGGCCGGGTCCGGCTGCTTCTCCGGCGGGCCGCTACCTGCGCCCAACGGGTGCCTTACGTGCGCCTGCCGCGCCTGGCCAGCAGCCGTGGCAGGCCCGCGGGGGCCGGTCGGCGGGTCGTCGCCGGGGTCGGCAGCGGGGGCTCGGCCAGCGGCCCCTCCGGCAGCGGGGCCGTCGCGCCGGTCGGCGTCAGGCGGAGCACCCGGCACTCGCGGGCCCAGCGGTCCGTCATGGCCTCGCCGTCGGGCGCGTTGAGCCGCTTGCCCTTCAGTTCGGCCACAGCCGTCTCCCACCCCTCGGATGCCGCGGGGAGTTCGGCCACCGCCGCCGTCCAGGTGACCAGCCGGCCGCCCTTGTCCTTGCTGCGTACGGTCACCTCGGCGGTGCCGCCGTCCACGAGGCCGGGCAGCGGCTGTTCCCCGGGCCCGTCGCCGACCAGGCACACCGCGCCGTCGTGCCACACGTGCCACAGCGCGCGCGCCGCGGGCGCCCCGGCGCCGCGGACCCAGACGAGGCCGGACTTCTTCGTGGCCTCCTCGACGAGGGCCCGGTCGAGCAGCTCGGTTGTCATGCGCCCAGCCTAGCCAGCCGCCCCGCGGACGGGGTCACGGCCGCCGTCGCCGTCGGCCGGCCGCCCCCGCGGGCGGGCCCGCCGTCGCCGTCACAGCCAGCCGTTGCGCTTGAGTGTGCGGTGGATGGTCAGACACAGGGCGACCGTGATGCCCATGACCAGCGGGTAGCCGTACTTCCACTTCAGCTCGGGCATGTGGTCGAAGTTCATGCCGTACACCCCGCACACCATCGTCGGTACGGCGATGATCGCGGCCCAGGCCGTGATCTTCCGCATGTCCTCGTTCTGCGCGACCGACGCCTGCGCCAGGTTGGCCTGGAGGATGGAGTTGAGCAGTTCGTCGAAGCCCACGACCTGCTCCTGCACCCGGGCGACATGGTCGGCGACGTCCCGGAAGTACTTCTGGATCTCGGGGTCGACCAGCCGCATCGGCCGCTCGCTCAGCAGCTGCATGGGCCGCAGCAGGGGCGAGACGGCGCGCTTGAACTCCAGAACCTCCCGCTTGAGCTGGTAGATCCGCGCCGAGTCCACACCGCGCGACACCCCGCCCTTGCGGCCGGGCGAGAAGACCTCGGTCTCCACCTCGTCGATGTCGATCTGCACCGCGTCCGCGACGGCGAGGTACCCGTCGACGACGTGGTCGGCGATCGCGTGCAGCACCGCCGAGGGTCCCTTGGCGAGCAACTGCGGGTCGTCCTGCAACCGGTGCCGCAGCGCTCGCAGCGACCCCTGCCCGCCGTGCCGGACGGTGATGAAGAAGTTCCGGCCGGTGAAGCACATGACCTCGCCGGTCTCCACGACCTCGCTGGTGGCGGTGAGCTGGTCGTGCTCGACGTAGTGCACGGTCTTGAAGACGGTGAACAGCGAGTCGTCGTACCGCTCCAGCTTGGGCCGCTGGTGCGCCTGCACCGCGTCCTCCACGGCCAGCGGGTGCAGCCCGAACTCGCCCGCGATACCGGCGAATTCGGCCTCCGTCGGCTCGTGCAGGCCGATCCACACGAAACCGCCGTCGCGCCGCACCTGGCGCATCGCCTCGTGCGGGCTCAGCGGCTTCGCGCTCTCGACGCGGGCGCCGTCACGGTAGACGGCGCAGTCGACGATGGCGGAGGGGGTCGCGGGATCGCGGGTGGTGTCGTAGGCCAGGCCGTCCCGGCGCGGCGCGGCCTTGCGCAGCGAGGGACGGGAAGGACGGACCACGGCACGCAGGTCGCGGATCATCGACATGGCGGGCTCTCCTTCGCGGTGAGCGGCGAAGCGCGAGAGTGCCGTTGTGACGGCTGGAACTGCCCGGAATATGGACGTCCTCGGTGCGCATGTTTGGCACGTCCACAAAGCGGGGAGCACCGCACCGTCGCGGTGGCGAGCTTCGCTGCTGACTCAGATCAGACAGATCAGGCAGAACAGAACGACGTGCTCTTCCGAGGGCACGGACGACGGCGCGAACGCGAGAGGTGGTAGCGGACCGGATCAGGAACGGCTACATCAACGGTCGGAAGAGCGAGTGGTACTGCACGGTCGACTTCGATCCATGACAGCCCCACCTCCTCCAGCCAGTCCCTCGTAAGGGACGGTCCATTCCCCGTCGGGGAGTCTCACAGGTGTCGGGACTCGATGCGACGCTTCTGCGTGCTGCCCGAACCACCGGCCAAGAGTATCAGCCGACCGCAGTGTCAAGGTGCCGCTTTGCCCGGGGCTGACGAGTTCTATATTCACCGCATGGTTGATGTTCTTCCTCTGGTCGAGGCCCGGTTGACGACCGCGCTGGGCGAACCGGCCGCGCGCGCGGCCGTCACCTTCGTCGGCACGGACCGCGTCGAGGTGCTCCGCTTCCACGACCGCGGCCCCGAAGGCGACATCGTCCGCTACGTCACGCTCGGCATGTCCGCCCACCCCATGACGGATCCCGCGGCGCTGCTCGCCGACCCCGTCGAAGGCCCGCGCGCCGAATTGGTGCTGTCCGTCCGCGCCGGGCGCGCCGACACCGACAAGGTGCTCCGCCCGCTCGCCGTACTGGCCGCTTCACCGCAGGTCGAAGGTGTGATCGTGGCCCCCGGCGGCTCCCTGGACGTGGGCGGGCCGCTGTGGCCGGGCGCGCCCTTCAGCTCCGTCCTGGTCGCCGAGCCGGGCGGCCTGGTCGAGGATCTGGCGCTGGACGCGCCGAGGGATCCCGTACGGTTCCTGCCGCTGCTGCCGATGACCGCGAACGAGGCCGCCTGGAAGCGGGTGCACGGCGCGCAGGCCCTCCAGGAGCGCTGGCTGGCGAGCGGGACGGATCTGCGGGACCCCGCCCGCGGAACCGTCCCGCTCGGCTGACCGGACCCGGCCGGAAGTCCGGCCCGCGAGTGACGGATCTCACCGAATCCTGGCTGGAACGGGTCAGTTGGCGAAGGCGCCGACTCCGTCCTCGGCGGCGTGCCGGCTCGCCGGCTCCGTGGTTTCGGCGGACAGCGCCTTGCGCCGTACGACGACCACGACCGCGCCGAGCAGCGCGGTGACCGCCGCCACCACGAACGGGACGTGGCTGTCGGTCCACTTCTCGATCCGCGGCGCGAAGTAGGGCGCCGCAGCGGCGGCGAACCAGCGCACGAAGTTGTATCCGGCGCTGGCCACCGGGCGCGGGGCGTCCGACACGCCCAGGGCCAACTCGGTGTAGACGCTGTTGTTCACGCCGATGAAGGCGCCGGACAGGACGGTGCAGACGACGGCCGTGGTGTGGTCGCCGTAGCCGAGCACGAGCACGTCCGCGGCGAGCAGCACCAGCGAGGCGCCGAGCACCTTCGGCGAACCGAACCGCTTCTGCGTCCGCGGGGCGACGATCACCGAGAAGACGGCGAGCAGCAGACCCCAGGCGAAGAACACGGCTCCCGAGCGGTACGGGGACATGTTCAGCACGAACGGGGTGAAGGCCAGCACGGTGAAGAACGTGTAGTTGTAGAAGAACGCCGAGGCCGCCGCCGAGGCGAGCCCGCCGTGGCCGAGCGCCCTGAGCGGGTCGAGCAGCGCGGTCCTGCGGGCGGCTCCGGGCTGCTCCTTCAGGAACGCCGCGATGCACAGGAAGCCGATCGCCATCAGGGTGGCCGTGCCGAAGAACGGGTAGCGCCAGCTGGCGTTGCCGAGCACCGCGCCCAGCAGTGGGCCGCACGCCATGCCGAGGCCGAGTGCGGACTCGTAGAGCAGGATCGCGGCGGCGCTTCCTCCGGCCGCCGCCCCGACGATGACCGCGAGGGCCGTCGAGACGAACAGCGCGTTGCCGAGACCCCAGCCGGCCCGGAAGCCGACGAGCTGGCCGACCGAGCCGGACGTGCCGGCGAGCGCGGCGAAGGCCACCACGAACGCGAGCCCGAGCAGCAGGGTCCTGCGCCCGCCGATCCGGCTGGAGACGAAGCCGGTGAGCAGCATCGCCACGGCGGTGATCAGGAAGTACGAGGTGAACAGCAGGGAGACCTGGTCGGCGGTGGCGTGCAGGCCCTCGGCGATGGACGGCAGGATCGGGTCGACCAACCCGATGCCCATGAAGGCGACGACCGAGGCGCCGGCCGTCGCCCAGACCGCCTTGGGCTGCCGCAGGATGCCTCCCGCCGCCTCGTCGAAGGCGTCGTCCATGTGTGCTCCCATCCGGACCGGACCCCGGGAGAGGCCGTCGGTCGATCGTTGCTCTATGCATATAGTAAGTTAGCTCTGCTAATTAATGTAGAGTACATCTAATATGATGGGTCCGGAAATCCGCCCGGACGGGTGATCGTCCTTGACGTGGGGGAGTGCGGGTAGGACCGTGGGGCCCTATGAGGGGCGAACCCAGTTGCCCGAAGTGCGGGGGCCGGGTCAGGGCTCCCGGACTCTTCGCCGACTCCTGGCAGTGCGATGTGCACGGGACGGTCTATCCGCTTCAGCCCGTGATCCCGCCCAGCGTCGAGGCGCTCAGCGTCGTGGTCCAGCGCACGCAGGTGCCGGTGTGGATGCCCTGGCCGCTGCCGGTCGGCTGGCTGTTCACCGGCGTGGCCTGTGCGGGCGACGACCGCAGCGGCGGCCGGGCAACCGCGGTGGCCTGCTCGGGACCCGGCCCGCTGGGGGGCATGGGCGAGCTGATCCTGATCGCCGAGGAACTGGGCGTCGGCCTGGGCGCGCGGTACGCCGGCATCGCCGGACCGGATCCGGGACCGTATCTGAGCGTCGAGAAACCGCCCCAGGCCAAGGTGCTCGCGGTCGGTCGGCCGACCCCCCTGTGGCAGGTCACCGGCACCCCCGACGACCGTGCCGTCTTCGCGGGCGAGGCATGCGGGCTGTGGCTGTGGGCGGTGGTGTGGCCCGAGCAGACGGGGCTGATCATGTACGACGAACTGGTGCTGACCGACCTGCGGGACGCGGGCGCCGAGCTGGACCTGGTGCCGTGCGGTGCGCTGTCCCCGAGGCTGCTGGAGCCCTGAGCGCCGCCGTTATGCTTGAGCTGATCCCCTGGTCCCGTCCCCGCCTGGAGCCTGCTTCGTGCGTATCGACCTGCACTGCCACTCCACGGCCTCCGACGGCACGGACACCCCGGCCGAACTGGTGCGCAACGCAGCCGAGGCCGGTCTGGACGTCGTCGCCCTGACCGATCACGACAGCACCCGAGGTCACGCCGAGGCCGTCGCCGCCCTCCCGGCGGGGCTCACCCTCGTCACGGGCGCCGAGCTGTCCTGCCGTGTCGACGGCATCTCCATGCACATGCTGGCCTACCTCTTCGACCCCGGACAGCCCGCCCTGCTCGCCGAGCGCGAACTGGTCCGGGACGACCGGGTGCCGCGGGCCCAGGGCATGATCGCCAAGCTGACCGGGCTGGGCGTCCCGATCACCTGGGAGCAGGTGAAGCGGATCGCCGGTGACGGTTCCGTCGGGCGGCCGCACGTCGCGTCCGCACTCGTCGAGCTGGGTGTCGTGCCGACCGTGAGCGACGCGTTCACCGAGGAGTGGCTGGCCGACGGCGGCCGGGCCTTCGTGGAGAAGCACGAGACCGACCCGTTCGAGGCCATCCGGCTGGTCAAGGCCGCCGGGGGCGTCACCGTCTTCGCCCATCCGGCCGCCGCCCAGCGCGGGCGTACGGTGCCGGAGTCCGCCATCGCCCGGATGGCCGCGGCCGGGCTCGACGGCATCGAGGTCGATCACATGGACCACGACGCCGACGCCCGCGACCGGCTGCGCGGCCTGGCGAAGGACCTGGGGCTGCTGGTCACGGGCTCCTCGGACTACCACGGCAGCCGGAAGACCGTGGCGCTCGGCGAGTACACCACCGACCCCGAGGTGTACGGCGAGATCGTCCGGCGGGCGACCGGGGCCGCTCCCGTGACCGGGACCGGCGGAGCCTGACACCCGCCCGCCCCGAACGCGCGGAGCCCCCGTCCGGCAGTACTGCCGTCAGGGGGCTCCGAAGCTCTACGGTTACGGTGACCGTCGTCGTCGACCGTTACGAGGTCTGGCTCTCGGCGGGCCGGATCCACAGCCGCTGTCCGATGGCGGCGGCCTGCTGCACGATCCGGTTGACGGAGGCGGCATCCACGACGGTGCTGTCCACGGGCGTTCCGTCGACCTCGTCGAGTCGCATGATCTCGAAGCGCATGGCCTCTCCCTTCGTCTCGTTGTTCCTCCTGAGTCAACGGGATGCGTGTTACAAACATTCCCTACGCTAAAGAAAATTTTCGAACAGCTAATTACTGATAGGTAAGAGGTGATTGCGAGACTGACCGGGACCGGTTGTGTTCGCTGCGTGACCGCCGGGACAATGGAGGCGATGAATGACGACCTCACCGGCATCCAAGCCCGCATCGACCGCACGAACGAGCTGCTCCAGCGCATGCTCGCCGAAGTGGCGAAGACGCCCTCCACCCACGCGATCTTCGTCGACGCCGGATACCTCTACGCGGCCGCGGGACGCCTGGTGGCCGGGACGGAGGACCGCCGCGCCTTCGACCTCGACGCGGAAGGGATGATCGAGGCGCTCATCGACCGCGCCCGCACGATCTTCGCGGACAGCAGGCTGCTCCGGGTCTACTGGTACGACGGCGCCCGGCGCCGCATCCACACCGCCGAGCAGCAGTCCATCGCGGAACTCCCCGACGTCAAGGTCCGCCTCGGCAATCTGAACGCCAACAACCAGCAGAAGGGCGTCGACTCACTCATCCGCACCGACCTGGAGTCCCTGGCCCGGCACCGCGCCATCAGCGACGCGGCGCTCATCGGCGGCGACGAGGACCTGGTCTCGGCGGTGGAGGCGGCCCAGGGCTACGGCGCCCGGGTCCACCTCTGGGGCATCGAGGCACCCGAGGGCCGCAACCAGGCCGAGCCCCTGCTCTGGGAGGTCGACAGCCAACGCACCTTCGACCTGGACTTCTTCAAGCCGTACGTCTCCCGGCGCACCGCCCCCGCCTACGAGGGCACCGGGAACCGGCCCGCGCGCGAGGACGTACGCTTCGTCGGCGCCCAGATCGCGGCGAAGTGGCTGTCCGCCCGGGGCCGGGAGAGCCTGCTGGAACTGCTGCCCGGCCACCCCTATCTGCCCGGCTCGGTCGACCAGGATCTGCTGGTCGACGCCGAGGCGCTGCTCCAGTACTCGCTGCGCGGCCAGGCGGACCTGCGGCGCGCGCTGCGGGACGGCTTCTGGGAGCACCTGCGGACGCAGTACTGACCCGGTGACGGCGTACGGGCGACGGACGGACGGCGTACGGGCGGCGGCGAACTGCGGGTCACCCTGTCCGAGTGAAGCCGAGAACGCCGGGAACGAGCGGAGCGCTCAGTCCGCCGTGTCCGCCCCGTCCCAGAAGTCCGCGAGGGCGCGGGCCGTGGTCAGCGGCTGGTCGGTGTTGGGGGAGTGCTCCGCGCCCGCGATGACGGTCCTGCGGGCCCCGAGGCGTACGGCCATGTCGTCGAGGAGCGGCACCGGCCAGGTGTCGTCGGACGCGCCGGACAGTACGTGGAACGGCAGTGCCACGGCGGCGAGTTCGCCGACGCGGTCCGGTTCGGTGCACAACTGTCGGCCGGTGGCGAGCAGTTGGGCCGGTTTGTTGCCGAGCCAGCGCCGCCGCAGCTCCGCCCGGTCGGCCGGGCCGCCGTCGACCTCGGTCTCCTCGGGCGGCTCCATGGCCTGCATGGCCTCCCACACCTGGGCCATCGACAGCACGGCGAGGGCGTCCCGCAGCAGCTTCACGCGCTGCTGCTGGGAGACGGAGATCTGCGCCGGACCGGAGGCCATGAGGGTGAGCGAGCGGAACCGAACGGCGTCGAGGAGCACCGCCGCGCGCGCGATCTGCCCGCCCAGGGAGTGGCCCAGCAGATGCACCGGGGTGCCCAGCGCCGCCGCCTGCGCCAGCACGTCCCGTGCCAGCTCCTCCTGCGCATAGGCGGATTCGTCGTCCTGCGGGCCGTCCGACTCGTACTGCCCGCGCCCGTCGACGGCGACCGCCCGGTAGCCGCGCCGTGCGAACTGCACGAGCAGCGGGTTGAAGTCCTCCTTGCTCCCGGTGAACCCGGGCAGCAGCAGCGCCACCCCCCGCGGCTCCACACCCTCGGCCACGGGGGAGTCGACCACGGCGAACTCGCCGCGCGCGGTGCGCAGCGGGTAGGCGCGGGCGCCGGGCGGCGGGACGAAGGAAGGCGGCCTGCTCATGCCCCAGAGGCTAGCGGGCACGGACGGCCGGGAGGAGGGCGGGCAGGAGCAGTGCGGAGGTGAATCCCGCCACGTCAACGGCCCGCCACCGCCACGGCCCGGTCCCGCGGGGGAGCGGGGCGCCACGCCGACGGCCCGGTCCGCGGGGAGCGGACCGGGCCGTCGGGGGTTCGACTCGGCCGTGGTGCCGGGTCAGGTGGTCAGGACTCCGGGGTCTCCGCCGCCGCGGTGGCCTTCCGGGTCCTGCGGACCCTGGGCTTCGCCTCGGCGATGTCGACGGTGTCCGCGGTGGTCGTGGAGGCGACCGGCTCCGCCTCGGCCGTGGCCTTGCGCGTGCGGCGCCTCGGCTTGACCTCCGGCTCCGCGGTGGCCTGCGCCGGGATGCCGGCGCTCACCGGTTCGGCGGCGGCCTTTCGGGTCCGGCGGACCTTCGGCGCCGTCTCCTCACCGTCCACGGCAGCGGCGGCCGTCTTGCGCGTGCGCTTCGGCTTGGCCTCCGCGGCATCGGCGGCAGCGGCGGCGTCCGCGGGGGCCGCGGCCGTCTTCCGGGTGCGCTTCGGCTTCGCCTCCGTGCCCTCGGCGGTGTCCACCGCCGCCTCCGCCGCGGCCGTGGCCGCCGTCTTGCGGGTGCGGCGCGGCTTGGCCTCGGCGGTCGCCTCCGACGCGTCCGCGGTGACAGCGGCGGCCTCGGCGGTCGCGGTCTTGCGGGTGCGCTTCGGCTTGGCCGCCACGCCCTCGGCGGTGTCCACCGCGGCCTCGGCAGCGGCGGCCGTCTTGCGGGTCCGCTTCGGCTTCGGCTCGGCTTCGACGGTCTCCGCCGGCGCCTCGGCGGGGGCAGCGGCGGCGGTCGCCTTGCGGGTCCGCTTCGGCTTCGCCTCCGTGGCTTCGGCGGTGTCCACCGCGGACTCGGCGGCCACGGCCGTCTTGCGGGTACGGCGGCGCGGCTTGGCGGCGTCGGTGGCGGCCGCAGCCTCCACGACGTCGGCCGTACCGTCCCCGTTCCCGTCCGCGGCGGCGACCGGCGCGGCGGCGGTCTTGCGGGTACGCCGGGCCTTGGGCTTCGCCTCCGCGGCCTCGGCGGTGTCCACCGCCGTCTCGGCCGCGGTCGCCGCCGTCTTGCGCGTGCGGCGACGAGGCTTCGCCTCCGCCTCCGCGACGGCCTCCGCGTCCGGCGCCACCACGGCTGCCGCGGGCACGGGCTCGACGGCCGTTTCGGGCTGGACGATCGCGCTGGGCGCGACGACCTCGACGACAGCCGCGGGGGTGGCGACGGTGTCGGTGGCGCTCTCCCCGGCCGGTGCCGCGGGCCGTTCCGCCGTCCTGCGCGTGCGGCGACGGCGCGGCTGGCGCTCGGGAGTCCCGACCGCCGCCGGACCCTCCGCTTCCGTCAGCGCGGCCTCGGCGGCCGGTGCCGCCTCGGCCACCGCGGCGGCCTGCGGCTGCTCCACGGCGCTGACCGCCGCCGGCTCCGCGGGTGCCCCGCCGCGCATGCGGCGACGGCGGCGCGGCGTACGGGTCGCCGTCGCCTCCTCCGCCAGGCCGGCCTCGGCGCTGTCCGGTGCCACGGAGTCGCCCGGTGCCGTACCGGACCCGGCCGGTGCGGAGTCGAGCGGTGTGCCGCCGCGCGTACGGCGGCGACGGCGCGGGGTGCGGGCCGGCCGCTCGCGCTCGGCGGGCCGGGACTCGCTCCGGCCGCCGCTCCGCCCGCCGTGACCGCGCGCACCACGGCCGCCGGTCTCACCCAGGTCCTCCAGCTCCTCCGCCTCCAGACCCGCGCGCGTGCGCTCGGAGCGCGGCAGGACACCCTTGGTGCCCTCGGGGATGCCGAGGTCGGCGAAGAGGTGCGGGGAGGTCGAGTACGTCTCCACCGGGTCGTTGAAGTCCAGCTCCAGCGCCTTGTTGATCAGCTGCCAGCGCGGGATGTCGTCCCAGTCGACGAACGTGATCGCCGTACCCTTGGCGCCCGCCCGGCCGGTCCGGCCGACGCGGTGCAGATAGGTCTTCTCGTCCTCGGGGGACTGGTAGTTGATGACGTGGGTCACGCCCTCGACGTCGATGCCGCGGGCGGCGACGTCGGTACAGACGAGGACGTCGACCTTGCCGTTGCGGAAGGCGCGCAGCGCCTGCTCGCGGGCGCCCTGGCCCAGGTCGCCGTGGACCGCGCCGGAGGCGAAACCGCGCCGCTGGAGCTGCTCGGCGATGTCCGCCGCCGTCCGCTTCGTACGGCAGAAGATCATCGCCAGTCCGCGGCCGTCGGCCTGGAGGATGCGCGCGATCATCTCCGGCTTGTCCATGGAGTGACCGCGGTAGACGAACTGCTTGATGTTGGCGACCGTCGCGCCCTCGTCGTCCGGCGCGGTGGCCCGGATGTGCGTGGGCCGGGACATGTACCGGCGCGCGAGGCCGATCACCGCGCCCGGCATGGTCGCCGAGAACAGCATGGTCTGCCGCTTGGCCGGGAGCATGTCGATGATCTTCTCGACGTCGGGCAGGAAGCCCAGGTCGAGCATCTCGTCGGCCTCGTCCAGGACCAGGCACTTGACGTGCTTCAGGTTCAGCTTCTTCTGCCCGGCGAGGTCGAGCAGGCGGCCCGGCGTGCCGACGACCACGTCGACGCCCAGCTTGAGGGCTTCTACCTGGGGTTCGTAGGCCCGGCCGCCGTAGATCGCGGTCACTCGCACGTTGCGTACCTTGCCCGCGGTCAGCAGGTCGTTGGTGACCTGCGTGCACAGCTCGCGGGTGGGCACGATTACGAGCGCCTGCGGCGCCTCGGTGAGTGCCTCGGGCGCTGCCCGGCCCGCCTCGACGTCGGCGGGTACGGTCACGCGCTCCAGGAGCGGGAGGCCGAAGCCCAGCGTCTTGCCGGTGCCGGTCTTGGCCTGGCCGATGACGTCCGTCCCGGAGAGGGCGACGGGAAGCGTCATCTCCTGGATCGGGAAGGGCGTGATGATGCCGACGGCTTCCAGGGCCTCGGCGGTCTCGGGAAGGATCCCGAGTTCTCGAAACGTCGTAGTCAGGGTGCTGCCTCTTCTGTGTGCGCGGCGCGAGGCGAGCGCGGGGGTCGTGTCGGACCGTGCCAGGGACATCGGCCGCCTCCCGGGCGGACCGCGGGGGCAAGCCGTGTGACACGGGACCTCTGCCGACGCTCTAGCGCTCTCGCCGCTGAGGGTCCCTCCGATCGTCGTACGCGATGTGCCGTACGGCCGTGGAGAGCTGTCGGGTCGGAGCCGATCGGGCCACCGACCGGGCATCCTCATGCGTGCGGCCTGACCGGAAACGGCGTCGCGCTACGACGGAGTACCCAGCAGGCGCACTATCACCATACCCCGGAATCGCGCATATGCGATGGCCGATTTGGTCACGTAGTCGTCATCACAGTGATTGAGCAGGTACTTCCGCGATCCGGTGAGCGGGCTATTGTGCGCTTCATGACGAGCTCTGACAAGGCTGACCACGCCTCCGAGGACGCCCCGGCCGAGGCCGCGACCGGGGTCGCCGCCCAGGACTGGGCCACGGCCTCCGCCGAACCGCAGTACCGCGCCGCGGTCGTGGACCTGCTCGGCGCGCTCGCGTACGGCGAGCTGGCGGCGTTCGAGCGCCTCGCGGAGGACGCCAAGCTGGCGCCCACGCTGGCCGACAAGGCGGAGCTGGCGAAGATGGCGTCGGCCGAGTTCCACCACTTCGAGCAGTTGCGGGACCGGCTCCGGGAGATCGGCGAGGAGCCGACCGGGGCGATGGAGCCGTTCGTCGCGGCGCTCGACGGCTTCCACCGCCAGACGGCGCCGTCGGACTGGCTGGAGGGCCTGGTCAAGGCGTACGTCGGCGACTCGATCGCCAGCGACTTCTACCGGGAGGTCGCGGCCCGGCTGGACGCCGACACCCGCGGGCTCGTCCTGGGCGTCCTCGACGACACCGGGCACGCCAGCTTCGCCGTCGAGAAGGTGCGCGCGGCGATCGACGCGGAGCCGCGGGTCGGCGGCCGGCTCGCGCTGTGGGCGCGGCGGCTGATGGGCGAGGCGCTGTCGCAGTCCCAGCGGGTCGTGGCCGACCGGGACGCGCTGTCCACGATGCTCGTCGGCGGCGTCGCGGACGGGTTCGACCTCGCGGAGGTCGGCCGGATGTTCTCCCGGATCACGGAGGCGCACACCAAGCGCATGGCCGCCCTGGGGCTGGCCGCCTGACCGGTCCGCGCGTTCGCCGTCGGCGGTGACGCCGCTGCGTGCCGTGCGGTCGCGGCGGCGGCCGGGCGGTCAGGCCGGGGCGGAGTGGCGGCTCAGCCCTCCGGCCGGGCGGAGCAGCAGCGACAGTGAGGCCGCGGAGACGACCGCCGCGCCGAGCAGGCTGACCAGGACCGGGCCGGGGCCCAGCGCCGTGTGCGTGACGAAGTCGCCGAACAGGGCCCCGGCGACACCCGTGCAGAAGACCAGGAGGCGGGCGGGCAGCCGGTGGGACAGCCGGTGCACCGCGGCGGTGGCCAGGCCCAGACCGACCAGGGCGGAGCCGAGAGCTTCCAGGATCATGACGGGTCCTTCCACAGGGCCGGCCGGCGCTTCGAGGTCGTAGCCCGTCTTACCCGTGACCTGCGGAACGCAACCCTCCTCTGTGCGGGAGTTGTGCCTTCGGTGTGCGGCGCCTTTGCGCGCCGCACACACGCGAGGGGCCCGGCGGCAAGCTGCCACCGGGCCCCTCGTCCGGGCCTGCGGCGGGCGCGCCCGGGGCCGGGCGGCGTCCCGCGTACGGACTACAGCGCGCTGAAGCCCACCTTGCGGGTGGCCGGCTCGCCCAGCTCGACATAGGCCAGCCGGTCCGCGGGGACCAGAATCTTCCGGCCGCGCTCGTCCTCAAGGCTCAGCAGCTGCGACTTGCCGGACAGCGCCTCGGCCACCACGCGCTCGATCTCCTCCGCGCTCAGACCGCTCTCCAGAGCGATCTCGCGGGGCGCGTGCTGCACGCCGATCTTGACCTCCACGGCTATGTCCCTCCGACGGTCAGTGAAGTGCGCGACCCAGCGCGCCGTACCCAGCACACATTAGCCCGGTGAGGGGACGTACACGCAGCACGCGAGAACGCCAGGAGCGAACAGCGGACGGGAACAAGCGCGGGACCGGGCGGATCACGCGCGAGCGTGCGGATCGCGTGGAACCGTGCGGATCAAGCGGGGCCGTGCGGACGTGTGGAACCGTGCGGATCAAGCGGGGCCGTGCGGACGCCTGGAACCGTGCGGATCAGAGGTGCTGTTCGGTGCCGTGCAGCGGGAAACCGGCGATGCCCCGCCAGGCCAGCGAGGCCAGCAGCTGCACCGCCTGGTCGCGCGGCACGCTCCGGTCGCTGTGCAGCCACGAGCGCGCGACCACCTGGGCGAGCCCACCGAGACCGGAGGCCAGCAGCATCGACTCCGCGCGCGAGAGGCCCGTGTCCTCGGCGATGACCTCGCAGATCGCCTCGGCGCAGTCGTTGGTGACCTTGTCGACGCGCTCGCGCACCGCGGGCTCGTTCGTCAGATCGGACTCGAAGACCAGCCGGAAGGCCCCGCCGTCGTCCTCGACGTACGCGAAATAGGCGTCCATGGTCGCCCGGACCCGCTGCTTGTTGTCGGTCGTCGAGCCGAGCGCGCTGCGCACCGCCTGGATCAGGGACTCGCAGTGCTGGTCCAGCAGGGCGAGGTAGAGGTCGAGCTTGCCGGGGAAGTGCTGGTAGAGCACCGGTTTGCTGACACCGGCCCGCTCGGCGATGTCGTCCATCGCCGCCGCGTGGTAGCCCTGCGCCACGAACACCTCCTGAGCGGCGCCCAGGAGCTGATTGCGTCGGGCACGGCGCGGCAGGCGCGTGCCCCGCGGGCGTGCCGCCTCTGTCTGCTCGATGGCTGTCACGCCGCCTCCCAAGTTCGTCCACGTGCGTGCGGTGTGCGCCGCGCGGCCATCGTACTTTTCGGTAACCGTGGTGTGCGCGGTGCGAGCGCAGAATTTCACGGACGGGACGGCGGTGGAAGCCGATCAAGGCGCCGCAAAAGGGGCAGGTCACTCCCTGTGTCCAGCCCCGCGTCCGTCCCCATCGTCTCTGCGTCTGTCTCTGCCTCTGTCTCCGTGCCTGGGATCCGTGCCTGGGATCCGTGCCTGGGATCCGTGCCTGGGTCTGTCCCAGAGTCCGTGTGCGGGTCTCAGCGGTAGTCATCCTCGTCCAAGGAGACGACACGCGCCTGTTCGATGAGGTCGGCCTCGTTCGCGCGGTCCGGGTCCACGTCGGTCAGCGGAGTGTCGTGCTCCGGAGTGACGTCCGCGAACTGCTCCGCCGCGTCGCCCTCGGGGGCCTCGACGTCGATCTCCGGAACGCCGCGGGCCGCCTCCAGATCCTCGACCACGTCGGGATCGGTGGGGTCGTAGGCCATGGTGGGCTCCCTTCCAACGAACGTCCCCGGAAGAGGCGGGGGCCACATTCGGGTGCCCTCGGTACGAGCGTAGGAGACACCCGATACGGACGCTATGCCATGGATCGCCGGGAGGGGCAGGGTTCGCGCCCGGCGACACGTCCGAGCCCTACCCGCGCCTGTGACGGCGAACACATGAGCCACAACGTGATCGTCTCGTAACATTGCCGCATGCCTTCGACCGAGCTGCCGTCCGTGCCGGCCACCAGTGTGCTTCCGAGGGTGACACTCGCCAGGGTCGAGGACGGTGAGCGGCTCACCTCGTGCGAGCTGCCGGGGGTGACCCTCGCGATCCGGTCGCGGCCGCCCGCGCGCGGGGACGCGCCGCCCGCGCTGTACGTGCACGGCCTCGGCGGCTCCTCGCAGAACTGGTCGGCGCTGATGGCCGAACTGGACGGCGCCGTCGACAGCGAGGCGGTCGACCTGCCGGGCTTCGGTGACTCCCCGCCGCCGGACGACGGCGACTACTCCGTCACGGGGCACGCGCGCGCGGTGATCCGCTATCTCGACGCGGCCGGGCGCGGCCCGGTCCACCTCTTCGGGAACTCCCTGGGCGGCGCGGTCGTCACCCGGGTCGCCGCGGTCCGTCCGGATCTCGTCCGCACCCTCACGCTGGTCTCTCCCGCCCTTCCGGAGCTGCGGGTGCAGCGCACCGCCGTGCCGACGGCCCTGCTGGGCGTGCCCGGGGGGACCCCGCTGTTCACCCGGATCACCCGCGAGTGGTCGGCCGAACAGCGGGTCCGCGGCGTCATGGGGCTCTGCTACGGCGATCCGGGGCGGGTCACCCCGGAGGCGTTCCGGTACGCCGTGGAGGAACTGGAGCGGCGGCAACGGCTGCCGTACTTCTGGGACGCGATGGCGCGCTCCGCGCGCGGGCTGGTGAACGCGTACACGCTGGGCGGCCAGCACGGGCTGTGGCGCCAGGCCGAGCGCGTGCTCGCCCCGACGCTGCTGGTCTACGGCGGACGCGACCGGCTCGTCGGCTACCGCATGTCCCAGAAGGCCGCCCGCTCCTTCCACGGCTCCCGGCTGCTCTCGCTGCCGGAGGCCGGGCACGTGGCGATGATGGAATACCCTGAGGCGGTGGCCGAGGCGTTCCGGGAACTCCTGCGGGAGGCGCGGGAGTTGGCCGGTGAGGACGGGTACGGCGACGGGGCCGGCGGGAATCCGGCCTCGGCGCGGCGACCCGGCGGTGCCGGTGGGCAGCCCCCCGCCGACGCCGCGGTCTCCGCCGGCGCGGCCGGGCGGGCCGCCCGCGCCGTCGAGGACGACGGGGACGGCAGGGACGACCGAGGGGCCGGCACGGACGGCGAAGACGACACGGACGCGGGGAGCTGAGGGGCGAAGGTGGGACGTCACAGCCGCCGCGGGTCCGTCTCCAGGGGCGACGCCGACATAACCGCAGGAGACACGGCACCGGGCCCGGAGGCATCGGCAGGAGCCCCGGGTGTGGGCCCGGACACGGACCGCGTACCGGCGCAGGCGCCCCGGCGAGGCCCCGCACAGGGATCCTTCCCCGGCCCCGCACAGGGACCGCTTCCCGGCCAACGGCGGCCGTCGGCGGACGGCCCGTCCGGGCGTGGATTTCCCCGGCCGAACGGCGGAAGTCCCGGGCCGGGGGTTCCGCGCCCGCCCGACGGCACGCCCGCACACGGTTTTCCCCGGCTGCCGGACGGCACTCCGGTCCGGGGGGTTCCGCGGATGCCCGATGGCACGCCCGCGCACGGCACCCCACGGATGCCTGACGGGACACCCGCGCACGGCTTTCCCCGCATGCCCGACGGAACGCCGGCGCACGGTTTTCCGCGAGTGCCGGACGGCACTCCGGCCCGGGGTGTCCCGCGGATGCCCGACGGGACGCCGGCCCAAGGTGTCCCGCCGCTGCCGGACGGCACTCCCCCCCACGGTGTCCCGCCCGTTCGTGGCGGGCATCCCGAGCAGCGTGAACCGGGCGGCGGCTGGGGCGAGTTCGCAGGGCGGACCGGTGCGGGGCCCGGGGGCGCCCCGGGGCCGGCCGCCGCGGGCCCCGGCGCCACCCTGCCGCGGCAGCGGTCCGGCAGGCCGGGCGGGCCCCGGCAGGAGTACCTCGACGCCTTCGACGCCGCCCACGACGCCGATGTCACCCACGACACCGACGACGAGGTGTTCGCCCCCCGTACCAAGCCCGGTGTGCGGCAGGCCGAACCGTACGGCGTCGCCGTCCTCGCGGCGGACGGGATCGGCACGGGCCACACGGACGGCGCGGACGACGAGCCCCCGACCGGTCCGCCCGCACCCGCCAAGGGCGCCATGGGCCGCGCGTTCACCGGGATCGCTGCCGCCGCCGTCACCACCGTGCTCGCGGTGATCGTGGCCGGACAGGTCGCCGACCACCAGGACGACGCCCAGGTCCAGCCGCAGTCCGCCACCGACCAGGCGCGGGACGCCCGCGAGCCGGCCTCGCGCGCCGACGGCCGGACGGCCCCGTCCGCGTCACCCCGCGCGGCCACGCTGACGTACACGCAGAAGATGGGCACGAAGTACCCGCTCAGCGCCACGCTCAAGGCGTCGGGCAAGTTCGACGCGGTCCCCGGCTTCGCCAAGGCGCCGGGCACGGGCCGGAAGTACACCTACCGCGTGGACGTCGAGCAGGGGCTCGGCCTGGACGGCGAACTCTTCGCCCAGGCGGTGCAGCAGACGCTCAACGACCGCCGCAGCTGGGCGCACGGCGGCGGGCGCACCTTCGAGCGTGTCTCCTCCGGCGAGCCCGACTTCGTCATCACCCTGGCCAGCCCCGGCACCACCGCCGAATGGTGCGCCAAGTCCGGCCTGGACACCACCGTGGACAACGTTTCCTGCGACTCGGCCGCCACCCAGCGCGTGATGATCAACGCCTACCGATGGGCGCAGGGCAGCAGGACCTACGGGGACGAGATCTACGCCTACCGGCAGATGCTGATCAACCACGAAGTGGGCCACCGGCTCGGCTACAACCACGTCTCCTGCGACAAGAACGGGGAGCTGGCCCCGGTCATGCAGCAGCAGACCAAGTTCCTCGACCACGACGGGATCCACTGCCTGGCCAACCCCTGGCCCTACCCCGGGAGTTGACGGGAGCCCCTGTCGTCACATTGACATGTGCAAGAAGTTCGTTCATATTTCTGCGCATGTGGTCCCGTCACGCCGCCGTCACCCGCGCCGCCATCGAGCTGGCGCTGATCGGCGTGACCGCGCTCTGCGTAGCCGATATCCACTGTCGCTGACGCCCGCTCCTGGCGTTCGCGTCGCGATCTGATTCACCGCTCATGCGGCCCGTGCCGAGTGCACGGAGCCTTTCGACGACCCGGCGCCGGGGTGGACGTCTGTGCAGGTGCGTCTCACCCCTTGTCCACATGTCTCGCTATTCGGGCAGTCGTGGCAGTCCCGTCCTCGTGGCGCGGGCTGTCCCGTCCGTCGAGAGAACCTCGACAACAACCGAGAGGTCGTCATTCCGATGCGTCATCCGTCCCTCACCGCGCGCCGTGTGGCAGCGGCAGCCGTCAGCCTGGTCGTGGCAGCGGGCGCCGCCGCCTGCGGGCCGGAGGACAGCGATGCCAAAGGGCCGAACGCGGACTCCGCGCCCCACAAGGGCGGCACGCTCACGGTCCTGAACTCCACCCCCCAGCAGAACTTCGATCCCGCCCGGCTCTACACCTCCGGCGGCGGCAACGTCCCGTCCCTGGTCTTCCGTACGCTCACCACCCGCAACCGTGCGAACGGCGCCGACGGTTCCCAGGTCGTCCCCGACCTCGCCACCGACACCGGGCGCCCGAACCAGGACGCGACCGTGTGGACGTACACCCTGAAGCAGGGGCTCACGTACGAGGACGGCACCCCGATCACCTCGGCCGACATCAAGTACGGCATCGAGCGGTCCTTCGCCCCCGAACTCTCCGGCGGCGCCCCGTACCTGCGGGACTGGCTGGTGGGAGCGGCCGACTACCAAGGGCCGTACAAGGACAAGAAGGGGCTGTCGTCGATCGAGACGCCGGACGACCGGACGATCGTCTTCCATCTGAACAAGCCCGAGGGCGAGTTCCCCTACCTGGCCACGCAGACGCAGTTCGCGCCCGTCCCCAAGAGCAAGGACACGGGTGCCAAGTACGAGGAGCACCCGGTCTCGTCCGGCCCCTACAAGGTCGTCAAGAACGAGAACGACGGCGAGCACCTGATCCTGGAGCGCAACCCCCACTGGTCGGGTGCCACCGACGCCGAGCGCAAGGCGTACCCGGACACCATCGACGTACAGTCCGGGCTCGACTCCTCGGTGATCAACCAGCGGCTGTCGGCGTCCCAGGGCACGGACGCGGCCGCGGTCACCACGGACACCAACCTCGGACCCGCCGAACTCGCCAAGGTCACCGGTGACAAGGACCTGGCCTCGCGGGTCGGCACCGGTCACTTCGGTTACACGAACTACCTCGCCTTCAATCCGACGGTCAAGCCGTTCGACGACCCCAAGGTCCGGCAGGCGATCTCGTACGCCATCGACCGCTCGTCGGTGATCAACGCGGCGGGCGGATCGGCCCTCGCCGAGCCCGCGACCACCTTCCTGCCGAACCAGAAGTCCTTCGGCTACACGCCCTACGACCTCTTCCCGGCGGGCGCGACCGGCGACCCGGCCAAGGCCGAGGAACTGCTGAAGGAGGCGGGTCACCCGAACGGGCTCACCATCACCCTGACCCATTCCAACAGCAAGGACTTCGAGACCAGCCCGGAGATCGCGACCGCCGTCCAGGACGCCCTCAAGAAGGCCGGCATCACCGTCAAGCTCCAGGGACTGGAGGACAACGACTACTCGGACAAGATCCACGGCGTCAAGACGGAGCCGGGCTTCTTCCTCGCCCACTGGGGTGCCGACTGGCCCTCCGGCGGCCCCTTCCTCGCCCCGATCTTCGACGGCCGCCAGATCGTCAAGGACGGCACGAACTTCAACAGCGGCCTGCTCGACGACACGTCAGTCAATGACGAGATTGACGCGATCAACAAGTTGACCGACCTTGACGCGGCGGCCGAGCGGTGGGGTGCACTGGACCAGAAGATCGCCGAACAGGCCCTGGTCGTACCGCTGTTCCACCCCGTCTACAAGCGTCTGTACGGCAAGGACGTCAAGAACATCGTGATCAGCGACTGGACCGGTGTCCTCGACATCTCCCAGGTCGCGGTCAAGTAGGGCGAGCGGGTCGTCACAGCCATGAACGAAGCACAGTCATGAGCGAGGCCGCACCGGCCGCCGGGACCGCCGGGACGGACACCACCGTCCCGGCGGTCTCCGGGGCTCGCCCGTTCTGGCGGCGGCTGCGGACGCAGCGCGCCGCCCTCGTCGCGGCGGTCGTCGTCGCGCTGCTCGTCCTGGTCGCGCTCGGCGCGCCGCTGCTCACCGCCATCGAGGGCCAGGACCCCACCACCTACCATCCGTCCCTGGTCGACTCCGCGCGCGGCGGCGTGCCCGTCGGCGCGTTCGGCGGGATCAGCGGCGACCACTGGCTGGGCGTCGAGCCGCAGACCGGACGCGACCTGTTCGCGCGGCTGGTCTACGGGGCGCGCGTCTCCCTGGGCGTCGCAATGACCGCGACCCTGCTGCAGATCCTGCTCGGAGTCGCCGTGGGCGTCGCGTCCGCGCTCGGCAACCGATGGGTTGATCAACTGTTGAGCCGGGCCACCGACATCATCGTGGCCATGCCGCTGATGATCATGGCACTGGCGCTGCTCGCGATCGTGCCGTCGACCTTCCCGCGGCCCGTCCTGGTCACCCTGGTCATCGGCCTGATCGCCTGGGGCAACATCGCCAAGATCGTGCGCGCCCAGACGCTCACGCTCAAAGGGCTCGACCACGTGGCCGCCGCGCGGCTCAGCGGCTGGGGCGCCTGGCACGTCGCCCGCCGCGAACTGCTGCCCGGACTCGCCGCACCCGTCATCACGTACGCCGCACTGCTCGTGCCCACCAACATCACCGTCGAGGCGGCCCTGTCCTTCCTCGGTGTCGGCGTGAAGCCGCCGACGCCGTCCTGGGGACAGATGCTCACCTCGGCCGACATCTGGTACGAGGCCGCGCCCCAGTACCTGCTGCTCCCGGCCGGCGCCCTGTTCGTGACCGTCCTCGCGCTGACGGTCCTCGGCGACGGCGTGCGCACCGCCCTCGACCCGCGCGCCGCCTCCCGCCTGCGGGTCGGCACGGGCCGCGGACGCGGCTCCCGCAAGAAGGCGAGCGGGCTCCGCGAGGACGTGAGTGGGTTCGCCGGGGAGCCGAGTGGGTCCCACGGGGACGCGGGTGGGTCCCGCGTGAAGGCGACGACGGACGCGATGGCGAAGGCGAAGACGGACGTGAAGGCGACGACGGACGCGATGGCGAAGGCGAAGACGGACGTGAAGGCGAAGACGGAGGAGACCGCATGAGCGGCTTCGGTGGTTTCGTCCTGCGCCGTGCCGTCGGCACGGCCGTCACCCTGCTCGCCATCTCGGTGATCGTCTACGTCGTCTTCTACGCCACCCCGGGCAACGTCGCCCAGATCACCTGCGGCCCGCGCTGCTCACCGGAACAGGTGCACCAGGTCGCCCAGCAACTGCGGCTCGACGACCCGCTGTACCTCCGCTACGGCCACTTCCTTCAGGGCCTCTTCGCCGGCCAGGACTACTCGACCGGGGTGTCCGTCGAGCACTGCTCGGCCCCCTGCCTTGGACTGTCGTACCAGACCGACCAGCAGGTCCTGGCCATCATCCTGAACAAGCTGCCCGTCAGCCTGTCGCTGGTGCTCGGCGCGATGGTGCTGTGGCTCCTGCTCGGCGTCGGCACCGGCGTGCTGTCCGCCTGGCGGCGCGGCCGGATCTCCGAGCGCCTGCTGACCGCCGTCACGCTCGCGGGCACGGCGACCCCGGTCTTCGTCATCGGTCTCGTGCTGATGATCGTCGTCTGCGGCGAACTGCACCTGCTGCCCTTCCCGCAGTACGTCAATTTCACCGACGACCCCGAACAGTGGGCGTGGAACCTGCTGCTGCCGTGGCTGTCGCTGGCCCTGATCGAGGCGGCGGCGTTCGCCCGGCTCACCCGGGCGGCGATGCTGGAGACGCTGGCGGAGGACCACATCCGCACCTTCCGTGCCTACGGCGTCGGCGAACGGTCCGTCGTCGGGCGGCACGCGCTGCGCGGCGCCCTCGCCCCCGTCATCGCGCTGAACGCCAACAACGTCGGCAGTGCGATCGGCGGTGCCGTGCTCACCGAGACCCTCTTCGGCCTGCCCGGCATCGGCCAGGAACTGGTGCACGCGGTCGACGTCGTCGACCTTCCGGTGATCGTCGGCATGGTCCTGGTCATCGGCTTCTTCGTAGTCATCGCCAACGCCGTGGCGGACCTGCTGTACGCGGTGGCCGACCGACGGGTGGTGCTCGCATGAGCCTGGTGGAAGTCACCGACCTCACGGTCGAGTTCGGGTCCGTGCGGGCCGTCGCCGGGCTGTCCTTCCGGCTGGCGCACGGGGGCGCGCTCGCCCTGGTCGGCGAGTCCGGCTCCGGCAAGTCCACGGTCGCGGGCGCCCTACTGGGCCTGCACCGGGACACCGGGGCCCGGGTCGGCGGCTCCGTCCTGGTCGCCGGGACCGATGTGCAGCGGGCCTCCGACGAGGAACTGCGGCGGCTGCGCGGCGGGACGGCCGCCATGGTCTTCCAGGACCCGCTCTCCTCGCTCGACCCGTACTACGCGATCGGTGACCAGATCGCCGAAGTGCACCGCCTGCACGCGCGGGTGTCGCGGCGGGCCGCACGCGCGCGTGCCGTCGAAGTGCTCGACCGGGTGGGGATCCCCGACGCCCGGCGCAGGGCCCGCTCCCGCCCGCACGAGTTCAGCGGCGGCATGCGTCAACGCGCGCTCATCGCCATGGCGCTGGCCTGCGCACCGGAGCTGCTGATCGCGGACGAGCCGACCACCGCGCTGGACGTGACCGTGCAGGCGCAGATCCTCGACCTGCTGCACACGCTGCGCGAAGAGACCGGGATGGGCCTGCTGCTCGTCACCCACGACGTGGGCGTCGCCGCCGAGAGCGTTGACGAGGTCCTGGTCATGCGGCACGGCGAGGCCGTCGAACACGGCCCGGTCGGCACGGTCCTCGGGGCGCCCGCACAGGAGTACACCCGCGAACTGCTCGCCGCGGTCCCGCGCGTGGACGCGGCGCGCGGCCAGGCCCCGGGCACGCCGGCGACACGGGCGACGGCCCGGGGTACTGGCACGGGGACGGGTACTCGTACGGATACGGGTACTGGTACTGGTACTGATCCGGATACGTCGGCCACAGGTGTGGCGGCCGTCGGCGAGAAGGACGCGTCCCGGGCGTCCGGCGAGGTGGTCCTGGAGGCGGTCGGACTCCGGCAGGTCTTCGGGCGGGGCAAGCGGGCCGTCAGCGCCGTGGACGGCGTCTCCCTCACGGTCCGCCGGGGCGAGACCCTCGGCATCGTGGGGGAGAGCGGCAGCGGCAAGACCACCCTGGGCCGCATGCTGGTCGGCCTGCTGGAGCCGACGGCGGGCGAGATCCACTACGCGGGCCGACCGCACACCGGGGTGAACCCGGCCGTGCAGATGGTCTTCCAGGACCCCGTCTCCTCCCTCAACCCCCGCCGCAGCGTGGGCGAGTCCATAGCCGACCCGCTGCGCGCGCGAGGCCGAGCGGCAGGGAGGGACGAGGCGCGCATCCGGGGGCGGGTGCGCGACCTGCTGGAGCGGGTGGGACTCGAAGCGGCGCACTACGACCGCTACCCGCACGAGTTCAGCGGCGGCCAGCGCCAGCGCGTGGGCATCGCGCGAGCCCTCGCCGCCGACCCCCGTGTCATCGTCTGCGACGAGCCGGTCTCCGCGCTGGACGTCACCACCCAGGCCCAGGTGGTAGCCCTGCTCGGCGAGTTGCAGCGGGAACTCGGGATCGCGCTGGTCTTCGTCGCGCACGACCTCGCCGTCGTCCGCCGGGTCAGCCATCGGGTCGCGGTGATGCGCGGGGGCCGCGTCGTCGAGTCCGGGTCCGCCGACGCGGTGTACGACTCCCCGCAGGACCCGTACACCAAGCAGCTCCTGGCCGCGGTACCCGCCCTCGATCCCGAGGCCGCGGCCCTCCGCCGCGCCGCCCGGCGGGAACCGGTCGCGCTATGACGGTTCGTATCCGCTCGATCCCTTAGCGCGACGGAACGCCACCCGCACACGAAAGTTACGACCGTTCACCCCTTTTGGTGGGGGGGGGGGCCAACCTCCCACGGCCCCCCCCCGGGTGAGCGTGAATTAGTACCGCCGCGGGGCGGCCGGGCCCCGGGGGTGCCCCCCACGGGGGTGGGGGGGGGGCA